>NZ_JBNWCH010000007.1:0-243875 GCF_053522485.1 Agrobacterium sp. 22-209-1 | reverse complement strand
CATAGGGATTTACGCTGGTAACGCGGGGTGGAGCAGCCCGGTAGCTCGTCAGGCTCATAACCTGAAGGCCGCAGGTTCAAATCCTGCCCCCGCAACCAAAATTTACATGACTATCAAAGGGCTCCGAGGAAACGCGGAGCCTTTTTTGCTTTCGTTGTGTCTGGTAAAAAATCAATCACGCTATCTACTGCCACGGCCAAATCCATCTTCGGCATTGCCATGGGCTGCAAAACCGTGATGATGCACAATCTTTCCACTTCGGATAAAAACTGCCGTGACCGCTGATCCCTTGCATATCCTCAAGACCGTCTATGGATACGATGCGTTTCGTGGAAGGCAGGCCGACATCATTCGGCATGTAGTGGCGGGAAACAATGCCTTCGTTTTAATGCCGACGGGCGGTGGGAAGTCGCTTTGTTACCAGATCCCGGCGCTTGCTCGTAATGGCATGGGGTTGATCGTCTCGCCGCTCATCGCACTGATGGTCGATCAAGTCGCTGCCCTGCGTCAGGCCGGGGTGCGGGCCGAAGCCCTCAATTCCGATCTTTCCCCGGAAGAGCGGCGCGCGCTATGGCGAGACATGCGGGCCGGCAAGGTCGATATTCTTTATGCCGCGCCGGAAACCCTGCTCAAGCCGGATGTACTCGATGCATTGCAATCCATCGACCTGTCGTTGATCGCCATCGACGAGGCCCATTGCCTGTCGCAATGGGGGCATGATTTCCGGCCGCCCTACCGCCAGCTCGACACGCTGATCGAGCGTTTTCCCGATACGCCGCGCATGGCGCTGACGGCGACGGCCGACGAACCCACGCGCGCCGAAATTCTCGGTCACCTGGGGATTGAAGAACACGATGCCTTCATTGCTGGGTTCGACCGGCCTAATATCCGCTATGCGATCATGGAAAAGGACAATCCGCGCGCGCAGCTGAAGCGCTTTTTGAAGGATCGCGACGGTGAGAGCGGTATCGTCTATTGCCTTTCCAAACGCAAGGTGGACGAAACGGCGGCATGGCTGCGGGAGGAGGGGCGCGATGCGTTGCCCTATCACGCCGGCATGGACAAGGCCGCCCGTGAGGAAAACCAGACCCGTTTCCAGCACGGCGAGGCGGTCATCATCGTCGCGACCGTCGCTTTCGGCATGGGTATAGACAAGCCGGATGTGCGCTTCGTGGTGCATGTCGACCTGCCCGGCAGTATCGAGGCCTATTATCAGGAAACAGGCCGAGCCGGTCGTGATGGTTTGCCGTCGGACGTGCTCATGCTCTATGGCTATGAAGATATTGCCCTGCGCAATCGTTTCATCGAAGAATCTGATGCCGCGGACCAACGCAAATATATGGAGCGCCAGAAGCTCGATGCGCTGCTCGGCCTCGCAGAAACGGCCAGTTGCCGCCGGCAGGTTCTGCTCTCCTATTTCGGCGACCGGTGCGAGCCCTGCGGCAATTGCGATACCTGCGCCGAGCCGCCGGACCTGTTTGACGGGGCCATCGCCGCGCAGAAACTTCTGTCCTGTATTTATCGCACGGGTGAACGTTTTGGCCAGGCCTATGTCATCCGCGTATTGCTGGGTGTCGAGGACGAGCGGATTTCCCGCTTCGGCCATGACCGCATTACCACCTACGGGATAGGGAAGGAGCACGACAACCGCACGTGGCGCGCCATCCTGCGTCAGCTGGTTGCGTTACGCATGATTGAAGTGGATTTGTCCGGACATGGCGGCCTGTCCATCTCAGATGATGGACGACGGTTCCTGCGCGAAAAACCGGCATTGATGCTGAGGATACCATCCGCTCCCCGTTCCGCAAGGCAACAGACGCCCCGCAACGCGGTATCGACGGTCTTGCCGGAATCCGATCGCAGTCTTTTTGAGGCGCTGCGTGCGAAGCGCATGGAAATTGCCCGGGCACAGAACGTTCCGCCCTATGTGATTTTCCACGACAAGACCCTCATCGAACTTGCGGCGGCAAAACCGGCCTCGGCGCAGGAAATGGCTGGGATTCCCGGCGTCGGAGATACCAAGCTCGAGCGATACGGACCTGCCTTTCTGGCGGCGATCATGCAGCATGCCGCTGGCGAATGACCGGCAGATATCCAAATTAATAGCCGAGTAATAAAACCGCAGAGCGCTGCGAAGGCTCAGCCGGTCGTGTCCTTGAACAGAACGTTCTGATCGATGAGATAGCGCGAAAATAGGGGCAAGCTGGCGCCGCCGATTGCCCGCGCCTGGCTACCGACCGCGCCTTCGATGATGTCAGGCACCGTGACGCCCTGCAGATCGTGGTGTTTAAGAGCAAGGCGGGTGGCGGCGACAATCCTTGTTCTGACCCAGTCGGGAAAACCGCCATCGATGATGACGCTTGAAAAATCGATGATGGAGGCTGCGGCAATGACGGCCTGCGCCAGCGCCGCGGCGGTTTTCCTGATCCAGCTTTCCAGCGGTTCGCCGAAATCGATCCACTCGTCCGGGGAAAACCACAGGGGTCGCGGATCGATGCCCTTTTCGCGCAACATGTTTTCCAGAACGAAGATCGACGCGATTTTCAGAAGCTGGACGGTATTGCCATCCTGCCCCTGCACCGGCAGGGGGCCGATGGCGCCGGCCGTTCCCGTCTTTCCGGAAAACAGCGCTGAATTCAAAACGACGCCGCCGCCTATGAAAGAGCCGATGAAGACGTAAAGAAAATCCGGATAGTGCTGGCCTGCACCAAAAACCAGTTCGGCGCCGCAGGCGCTGGTGGCGTCATTCTGCAGAAAAACCGGATAGCTGACGTTTTCAGCAATTTCCGACCGGATATCGACGCCCCGCCACCGCTCCATTTCAATCTGCGGTGCACCCACTTCCTGCGCCCAGTTCCACAATTCAAATGGAGCGGCGACGCCGACGCCGGCAATTTTTTCCCGCTCCGCAGGGGAAAGCTTCGATTCGAGTTCCGTTATGCCGTCGATCACGAACGGCAATATCCATTCCGGCAGGGGGTAGGGGTAGGTTCTGCGCAGCTTGAGCCTGATCCGGCCGACAAAATCCATCAGCACGAGATCGACGCTGCGTCGGCCGATCTTCACACCGAAAGAAAAAACGGCGTCGGGATTAAGCCGCATCGGCGTCGATGGCTGGCCGACTTTGCCGCGCAGTCTTTCACCGCGAATGAGAAGCCCGTCCTTTTCAAGTGAGCGCATGATAACCGAGACGGTCTGTGCTGAAAGGCCGCAAAGTCTTGATATCTCAGCTTTTGACAGTCCGCCGTGGCGACGAACGAGAGACAGCACGAGCCGCTCATTATAAGCGCGCACGCCGACCTGATTGGCGCCGCCGCTGATATCCATGGTGGTGGGCGCCGCCGGGGGCGCCGTCTCGACAGATTGTCTCATAATGTCATCCTCCCGCCCGCAATATCCGCCGCGACCGATACAGCAGGCTTTATGGCAATCGTGCTATCGCAACGTTAAACGACGTGGCGATATTCCTCCCTGCCGCACATTAGAATGCCATAGAGAATTAATAATTCAATCGGATTTATTTATTGACAGGCGTTTCCTTTGGTGGTTCCATCTGAGCCAACGGTCGTCGATCTCGGAGGAGACGGGATCGTCGGGTAACCGTCACGGTGCTCAAATATCCATTGGGAGGATCTCATGAAGACCACTGTTTCCGCTCTTCTGGGCGCGCTTGCGCTTGGCGTTTCTTTCGCGTCCGTTGCGTCTGCGGCCGATACCTCGGTTTGCCTCATCACCAAAACCGATACCAATCCCTTTTTTGTCAAGATGAAAGAAGGCGCGACCGCCAAGGCCAAGGAACTTGGCGTGACGCTGAAATCCTATGCCGGGAAGATCGATGGCGATTCCGAAAGCCAAGTGGCCGCCATCGAAACCTGCATTGCCGATGGTGCCAAGGGTATCCTGATTACGGCATCGGATACCAAGGGCATCGTTCCAGCAGTACAGAAGGCGCGTGATGCCGGCCTTCTGGTCATTGCCCTCGATACGCCACTCGAACCCGTTGATGCTGCCGATTCCACCTTCGCCACCGACAATCTTCTTGCCGGTGAACTGATCGGCAAATGGGCTGCCGGTACGCTTGGCGACAAGGCCAAGGATGCGAAAATCGCCTTCCTCAACCTCACCCCCTCCCAGCCGACAGTGGACGTGCTGCGCAACCAGGGCTTCATGAAGGGCTTTGGCATCGACGTGAAGGACATCAACAAGATCGGCGACGAGGACGATCCGCGCATCGTTGGCCATGACGTCACCAATGGTAACGAAGAAGGCGGCCGCGCTGCGATGGAAAATCTGCTGCAGAAGGATCCGACTATCAATGTCGTCCACACCATCAACGAGCCCGCAGCAGCCGGTGCTTATGAGGCGCTGAAAGCGGTCGGCCGTGAAAAGGATGTTCTGATCGTTTCTGTCGACGGCGGTTGCCCGGGCGTCAAGAACGTGGCGGAAGGCGTGATCGGCGCGACCTCGCAGCAATACCCGCTGCTGATGGCGGCTCTCGGCGTCGAAGCCGTCAAGAAGTTTGCCGACACGGGTGAAAAGCCGAAGCCGACCGAAGGCAAGAACTTCGTCGATACCGGCGTGACTCTGGTGACCGACAAGCCGGTCAAGGGCCTCGATTCGATCGATACGAAGGAAGGTCTCAACAAGTGCTGGGGCTGATGCCTCGCCGTTGAAACCCGCGGGGGCATTCGTGCCCCCGCCCTTGGACCGAATGAATATCAGGCACGATCCGGGGGATCGGACAAAGGAACAAACGAGCGCGTCACGCGTCCTGCGGGGATGATAAGGGCCGCTTCACAACACTTTGAAATCTACGCGTCATTCTCTTTGGAGATAGGACCCCGGCGTCAGGGCGGGTGCGATAGAGCGATCGGGAGGAAAATCCATGAGCGATCAACCGGTGCGGCCTCAGCCGCATAATGAATTTGAAAAGGTGCTTTCGGGAAGTTCGACGCAGGTCGCCGCTTTCGATACGCACGACAAGAGTGTGCTGGAAAAACTGCAGCACTTTCTCCATTCCAGCCCGGCGGCCGTTCCGCTTATCGTTTTGGTGCTGTCGCTGATAGTTTTCGGCCTGCTTCTCGGCGGCAAGTTTTTCTCGGCCTTCACGCTGACCCTTATTTTGCAGCAGGTCGCCATCGTCGGTATTGTCGGCGCGGCGCAGTCGCTGGTCATCCTGACGGCGGGCATCGATCTGTCGGTTGGCGCGATCATGGTCCTGTCCTCCGTCATCATGGGGCAGTTCACCTTCCGTTACGGCTTGCCGGCGGAATTCGCCATTCTCTGTGGCCTTGCCGTCGGCGCATTTTGCGGTTTCATCAACGGTATTCTGGTGTCGCGCATGCGGCTGCCTCCCTTCATCGTCACGCTCGGCATGTGGCAGATCGTGCTGGCCACCAATTTTCTCTACTCCGCCAACGAAACAATCCGCGCCCAGGACATTGCCCAGCAAGCGCCTATCCTGCAAGTTTTCGGTAGCAGCGTCCGCTTCGGCAGTGCGGTCTTCACCTATGGCGTCATCGCCATGGTCCTGCTCGTCGCCCTGCTTTGGTACGTGCTGAATCGCACCGCCTGGGGTCGCCATCTTTATGCGGTGGGTGACGATCCGGATGCCGCCGAACTTGCCGGTGTCAACGTAAAGCGCATGCTGACGACCGTTTACACCCTGTCCGGCCTCATATGCGCCTTTGCCGGCTGGGCCTTGATCGGGCGCATCGGCTCGGTTTCACCGACGGCTGGCCAATTCGCCAATATCGAATCCATCACTGCGGTGGTTATCGGCGGCCTTTCGCTGTTCGGCGGGCGCGGCTCGATTATGGGTATGATTTTCGGTGCGTTGATCGTCGGCGTCTTTTCGCTCGGCCTCCGGCTTATCGGAACAGATCCGCAATGGACCTATCTCTTGATCGGCGTCCTCATCATCATGGCTGTAGCAATCGACCAGTGGATCAGAAAGGTAGCAGGCTGATGGCAAAAGAACCCATTCTCACAGCACGCAGTCTCGTCAAGCGCTATGGTCGTGTGACCGCCCTCGACCATGCCGATTTCGATCTCTATCCCGGAGAAATCCTGGCCGTGATCGGCGACAACGGCGCCGGCAAATCCTCTCTCATCAAGGCGATTTCCGGTGCCGTGACACCCGATGAAGGGGAGATCAGACTGGAAGGCCAGCCCGTCCAGTTCCGCTCGCCAATCGAGGCGCGAAAGGCCGGCATCGAGACGGTCTATCAGAACCTCGCGCTTTCGCCGGCGCTTTCCATAGCCGACAATATGTTTCTCGGGCGGGAAATCCGTAAATCCGGCATTCAGGGCAGTTTGTTCCGGGCGCTGGACCGCCCGGCCATGGAAAAATTCGCCCGCGAGAAACTGTCGGAACTCGGCCTGATGACGATCCAGAACATCAATCAGGCGGTGGAAACCCTTTCCGGCGGTCAGCGTCAGGGTGTGGCGGTGGCGCGTGCGGCAGCCTTTGGCTCCAAGGTCGTCATCCTCGACGAACCGACGGCGGCACTTGGTGTCAAGGAAAGCCGACGTGTTCTGGAGCTTATCCTCGACGTGCGCTCCCGCGGCCTGCCGATCGTCCTGATCTCGCATAACATGCCGCATGTCTTCGAGGTCGCGGATCGCATCCATATCCACCGGCTAGGCAAGCGCCTGTGCGTCATCAATCCGAAGGACTATTCGATGTCGGATGCCGTCGCCTTCATGACCGGTGCCAAGGAAGCGCCGAAGGAAACGCTTGCCGCATGACGCTGAAGCTTGAAACGATCGCCGAGGATGTTCTTCGGCGGGCAGAAGGTAAATCCCGTTTTATCGTCGCCATTGCCGGTCCCCCTGGGGCCGGCAAATCCACGCTGGCAGATGCGCTTTGTGATGCTTTGCTCGCACGAGGCGAAACGGCCGCCGTCCTGCCCATGGACGGCTTCCATATGGACAATGGCATTCTTGAAGAACGGGGGCTGCTGCCGCGAAAGGGCGCGCCCGAAACATTCGACGTGCGCGGTTTCCTTGATATCGTCTCCGCCGTTCGTAAGGGGGGCCAGGAAGTTCTTGTCCCGGTTTTCGACCGCTCCCGCGAAATCGCCATTGCCTCTGCCCGAGCGATTGCGCCGGACACGCGCCTGATCCTTGCCGAAGGCAATTATCTGCTGCTCAACGAGGCGCCCTGGACGACACTGGCCGGCAGCTTCGATCTCACTATTTTTGTGGGTCCATCCGTCGCGGTGCTTGAAGAGAGACTGCGCAACAGATGGCAGGGTTATGGCCTCGATGCCACTCAAATCCACGCCAAACTGTTCGAAAACGATCTTCCCAACGGAAAAAGGGTGATCGAAAACGCCCGTCCCGCCGATATTCGCATCGATATCTGGGAATAGATTAACGCTTTTCTCTCTTTGAGCGGCGGCACGCATGTGCTGTTAAGCCGTTGTTAACCACGTGTTGAATCTTTTTGATCCACAGGGTAGGGCTTTCCTGTGTCTATTCATTGACGCAAAAAATTCCTCATATACTATATGTGGTGTTCGAGGTTCTTCCGATTCGCAAGGATTGGGAGCTAAGACGGGAATTCGGTGCGTGACGCCATCAGGGCGAAGCAAGGCCGAAACTGCCCCCGCAACTGTAAGCGGCGAGCATCGTTCCGATTTGGGTCACTGGAGCTTAGCGCACCGGGAAGGCTGGAATAGATGTTGTGACCCGCAAGTCAGGAGACCTGCCTTGAGCGCAAACGTCCACGGGCGGGGTGTCCGGAGGAAGGTGTCTGACGCAAATGATTTGCGTGCGCCCTTTTCTGCCCCCTCCAGAACAAGCTTCGGGGTGAAGTCATGCCAGTGCATTTGTTTGAGTTGCTGCGCTCGTCGGCGTAGACAGTGATTTTACGCGGCTAAAAGCTGCGCATGCCCACCCTAATGAAAGATCCATCGCCGCCCGATTGTGATTGCAATCGGCAATGTTGAGCCGTGTCCGAAACCGGCTTCGAGAGAGGAAATTATGACCGTCACCGTTTACAGCAAGCCGGCCTGCGTCCAATGCACTGCCACTTACCGCGCCCTCGACCGCATCGGCGTTCCCTATGAGATCATCGATATTTCCGAAGATGCTGACGCGCTCGATCATGTTCGTGGCCTCGGTTACATGCAGGTTCCGGTGGTCGTTGCCGGCGAACGCCATTGGGCGGGTTTCCGGCCGGATATGATCGGCGCGATCAGCTGAGGCGGCAGGGCGATGGGCCTGATCGTCTATTATTCCAGCCGTTCTGAAAACACCCATCGTTTCCTTCTGAAACTGGGACGGCGATTGTTTCGCCTGCCGCTTGGCGTTGAGGAAGATGTTCCCCACGTGTCCGAGCCCTATGTGCTCGTCACCCCCACCTATGGGGGTGGGGGTACAAAAGGGGCCGTGCCGAAACCGGTCATCCGGTTTTTGAACGAGCCCTCCAACCGAAATCTCATTCGCGGCGTCATAGCGGCGGGCAACACGAATTTTGGCGCAGCTTTCGCATCCGCCGGAGATATCGTCTCGCGTAAATGCGCTGTGCCGTTTCTCTATCGTTTCGAGCTTCTCGGCACGGAAGAAGATGTCGCCAACGTCAAACATGGATTGGAACGATTTTGGACACGCTGACCTCAAGCGCGCTGCGCAAGGATGCCAAACAGCCCGTAGCCGCAAGCCAGAAACCGGTTGATGCGGCTCTGGACTACCACGCGCTGAACGCGATGTTGAACCTTTATGACGAGAACGGGAAAATCCAGCTCGACAAGGATCGCCTGGCTGCCCGGCAATATTTTCTCCAGCACGTCAACCAGAACACTGTGTTTTTCCATAATCTCAGGGAAAAGCTCGATTATCTGGTGGCGGAAGGATATTACGAGCAGGAGGTACTGGACCAGTACTCCTTCAATTTCGTTCGCGACCTCTATGACGAAGCCTATGCCCGGAAATTCCGCTTTCCGACATTTCTTGGGGCGTTCAAATATTATACCTCCTACACGCTGAAGACTTTCGACGGAAAACGTTACCTCGAGCGTTACGAGGATCGCGTCTGCATGGTGGCGCTGGCCCTTGCGCGCGGTGATGAGCAGCTTGCCCGCAATCTGGTCGATGAGATCATTTCCGGCCGCTTCCAGCCGGCAACCCCAACATTCCTCAACGCCGGCAAGAAGAGCCGCGGCGAGCTGGTCTCGTGTTTTCTGCTGCGTGTGGAAGACAATATGGAAAGCATCGGCCGCTCCATCAATTCGGCGTTGCAGCTTTCCAAGCGCGGCGGCGGCGTGGCCCTGTCCTTGACCAATATTCGCGAGGCCGGCGCGCCGATCAAGCAGATCGAAAACCAGTCATCCGGCGTCATTCCCGTGATGAAGCTGCTGGAAGACAGCTTTTCCTATGCCAACCAGCTTGGCGCGCGCCAGGGTGCCGGCGCGGTCTATCTGCACGCCCACCACCCGGATATCATGCGCTTCCTCGATACCAAGCGTGAAAATGCCGACGAGAAAATCCGCATCAAGACGCTGTCGCTCGGCGTGGTGATCCCCGATATCACCTTCGAACTCGCCCGCAATAATGAGGATATGTATCTGTTTTCGCCCTATGATGTGGAGCGGATCTATGGCGTGCCTTTCACCGAAATCTCGGTCACCGAAAAATACCATGAAATGGTAGCCGACAGCCGCATCCGTAAGAGGAAGATCAAGGCGCGCGAATTCTTCCAGGTGATCGCCGAAATCCAGTTCGAGAGCGGTTACCCCTACATCATGTTCGAAGATACGGTGAACCGCGCCAATCCGATTGCCGGCCGTATCAGCATGAGCAATCTCTGCTCGGAAATCCTGCAGGTCAGCGAAGCGAGCGAGTTCAACGCCGATCTCTCCTATAGCCAAATGGGCAAGGATATTTCCTGCAATCTCGGCTCGCTCAACATTGCTGCGGCAATGGATTCGGCCGATTTCGGCAAGACCATCGAGACCTCCATCCGGGCGCTGACGGCGGTATCGGATATGAGCCACATTTCCTCCGTTCCCTCGGTGGAAAAGGGCAATGATGCGAGCCACGCTATCGGCCTCGGCCAGATGAACCTGCACGGTTATCTGGCGCGCGAGCGCATTTTCTATGGTTCCGAAGAAGGCGTCGATTTCACCAATATCTATTTTTACACCGTGACCTATCACGCCATCCGCGCCAGTAACCGCCTTGCCGTGGAAAGGGGCCAGAGCTTCAAGGGCTTTGAGAACTCCAAATATGCCTCGGGCGACTATTTCGACAAATATACCGACAGGGAATGGCTGCCCGCGACGGAAAAGGTCCGTGAGCTCTTCGAAAAGGCCGGCATTGCCATTCCGACACAGGACGACTGGAAGGCACTGAAGCAGGAGGTTATGGCATCAGGCCTCTATAACCAGAACCTGCAGGCCGTACCGCCAACGGGTTCGATCTCCTATATCAACCACTCCACCTCCTCCATTCATCCCATCGTCTCGAAAATCGAGATCCGTAAAGAGGGCAAGATCGGCCGAGTTTATTACCCGGCTTCCTATCTCTCGAACGATAATCTCGAATATTATCAGGATGCCTATGAGATCGGCCCGGAAAAGATCATCGACACCTATGCGGCGGCCACCCAGCATGTCGATCAGGGTCTGTCGCTGACGCTATTCTTCCGCGATACGGCCACGACGCGCGATATCAACCGGGCGCAGATCTACGCCTGGAAGAAGGGCATCAAGACCATCTACTACATTCGGTTGCGCCAGATGGCGCTGGAAGGCACGCAGGTTCAGGGCTGCGTTTCCTGCACGCTCTGATTTGAGGGACAAAAGAATGAATATCGCCGTAAAACCCGCGTCCCGTATCCGCGCGGTCAACTGGAACCGCATTGAGGACGACAAGGACCTTGAAGTCTGGAACCGCCTGACCTCGAATTTCTGGCTACCGGAAAAGGTGCCGCTCTCCAACGATATCCCCTCCTGGGGGACGTTGAAGCCGGAAGAGCAGAAACTGACGATCCGTGTCTTCACCGGGCTGACATTGCTGGACACTATTCAGAACGGCGTCGGCGCCGTGCGCCTGATGCCGGATTCGGCGACGCCGCATGAGGAGGCCGTGCTTTCGAATATCTCCTTCATGGAGGCGGTGCACGCCCGTTCCTATTCGTCGATTTTCTCGACTCTGTGCTCCACGCCTGACGTTGACGACGCCTATCGCTGGTCGGAGGAAAACGAGTTTCTGCAACGCAAGTCCGCGATCATCATGCGGGAATATGACAGCGGCGATCCGCTGAAGAAAAAGATCGCCAGCGTCTTTCTGGAAAGCTTCCTGTTCTATTCCGGCTTCTACCTGCCGATGTTCTGGTCAAGCCGCGCCAAGCTCACCAACACGGCGGACCTCATTCGCCTCATCATCCGCGATGAGGCCGTGCATGGCTATTATATCGGCTACAAGTTTCAGCGGGCGGTGGAGCGTCTCGGCGAAACGCAGAGCCAGGAGATCAAGGATTTCGCCTTCGATCTCCTGCTCGAACTTTACGACAATGAAGCGAAATATACCGAAGACCTCTATGACGGCGTCGGCCTGACCGAGGACGTCAAGCAGTTCCTGCATTACAACGCCAACAAGGCCCTGATGAATCTGGGTTATGAGGCGCTGTTTCCGGCCGAGGCCTGCCGGGTCAACCCGGCGATTCTCTCGGCGCTCTCGCCCAATGCCGATGAAAATCACGACTTCTTCTCAGGCTCCGGTTCGTCCTATGTCATTGGCAAGGCGGTCGCCACCGAGGATGAAGACTGGGATTTCTGAAGCCGGGAATTCTGTGTGAACCCACAAGGCTATTGCGGGTTCACCACCTGGCTCGCAAGGCGGAAGGGGCTGGCGACGGTGGCGCCGATCGCATCGAACACGAAGGCGCCTGCGCGGCCTATGCCATTTTGGCCGTTGCCGTTCCGGCTTGCTTCCAGCTGCGGCACCAGCGACGCCAGCGCGGCATAGCGGTCATGGTTGAGCGGGTCAGATGCCTTGAGGTTGGAGATATCCACGAACTGAACCCCTTCTTTCAGGGCGGCTTCCTGGACCTTTGGATCGGTGACATCCAGTGCGCCAATCCGTGTCACGTCTGCGCCCAATATAGAAGACGCTTTCAGGGCGCGGTCGTCCTTGGACACGAGGACTGTGAGTGGTGGGTTTAGGCGTCCAACCACGTCGATCTGCTTGCGGAAGACATCGGCATCGATATCTGGGGCGGCCAGAACCACCTGCAGCTTTGCGATGACGTCGTTTCTGCCCTCGAAGCGCAACTGTCGCAACGCTTCCATGACCAGCCAACCGCCCATACTATGGCCGAAGACGACGATGTTCCTGCGCGAAGAGTGGCGCGTGAGATCGGTCAGCAGATTGGCAAGGGCATCGCGCGAATAAGTCGCCGATTCCTTGTCTGCGACATAGCCTGTGACATTGGCCTGCGATGGCCAGGAAAAAACCAAAGGTACGCCATCGAGATTGGCATCGGCAGCCATCTGCGCGGCGCGGAAAAGCGCCTCCTGATAGCTGTAGTTATAACCGTGCACAAAAAGCGCGATCTGCTTGCGGGATCGCGTAATATCGCCGAGGTCGCTGTTGAAACTCGCCCTATCCAGCATCTGCGCCTGTGTGACGACGAAATCCTTCTTGGCATCCGGTTTTCCAGTCGACCATTCGATTTTTCCACTCTTGTGGGTCGGTGGTATCGAAATATCGAAGCGGGCATAATTCGGCTCGGCCGCGCGAAGGGCGCTGAACCCCTTTTTTGCCTCTTCGCTTTTTTCACGCGTACTCGCCACATAGGCCGTAACGATTTTAGCGTCCTTCGCCCTTGTATTGACGGCTTGCAGCACATCCGCTCCCGGCCGTCCGGCGCAGGATGACAGAAGGCTGATCATAAGAACGAAAGAAAGAATGAGGCGCATGGACGGGTTACCGGTGACAACGAAAGTCCATAAATAGCTGCCCGCTAAAAAAGTTGCCACTACTGAATAATTCGCGTGGTTTTGACGCTCGTCGATGGGCTCGGGCATTCGCCACCTTGCCATCCGGCCAGCTTCGTTTTAGGCCGTAAAGATGACGAACAAGGTGTCGCTTTCCCGACTTAAACTCACGGACTTCCGCAATTATGCGGCCGCCGCACTTGTGCTTGATGGGCGCCACGTGGTGCTGACCGGTGACAACGGTTCCGGCAAGACCAACCTTCTGGAGGCGGTTTCGTTTCTTTCGCCGGGACGTGGCCTGCGCCGTGCCGTCCTGTCCGACGTCACCCGCGTGGGTGCAGAGGCAACCGGGTTTTCGATCTTCGCCGATGTCGAGGGCATGGATGGTGAGGTCGCGATCGGCACCGGGATCGAAGGTGATGGCGAGGTGGTATCGCGTCGCCTGCGGCTGAACGGCACGCCGGTGAAGTCCGTCGATGAATTGACCGACCATTTGCGGGTTCTGTGGCTGACGCCTGCCATGGATGGCCTCTTTACCGGTTCGTCATCGGACCGCCGGCGTTTTCTCGACCGGCTGGTCCTGTCGCTCGATCCGGGTCACGGCCGGCGCGCAAGCGATTTCGAAAAGGCCATGCGTGGCCGCAACCGCCTGCTTTCGGAAGGCCGTTTTGATCCGGTCTGGCTGGATGGCATTGAAAAACAGATGGCGGAACTCGGCATCTCCATGGCGGTCGCCCGTTATGAAATGCTCGGCCTGCTGAAGACCTTGATCGAAGGAAGGGCTGGCAATGCAGCCTTCCCATCCGCGGCGCTGTCGCTTGCCGGCTTTATGGATGACAGGCTCAACCGTCCGGCTGTCGATCTGGAAGACGAATATGGTCTTATGCTGCGGGACGGCAGGTATCGGGACGCGGCCGCAGGCCGCACGCTGGAGGGGCCGCACCGTGTCGATCTTTTCGTGCGCCACGCGGAAAAGGACATGGAAGCCGAACGCTGTTCGACCGGAGAGCAAAAAGCGTTGTTGGTGGGGCTGGTGCTTGCCCATGCGCAGTTGACAGCCAATATGACCGGTTATGCGCCGGTTCTATTGCTGGACGAAATTGCCGCCCATCTGGACGAGGGCAGGCGGGCCGCCCTGTTCGATCTCATCCACGCACTGGGCGGTCAGAGTTTCATGACCGGAACGGATGCGGCCATGTTCTCCGCTCTCGGCGAGCGGGCACAGTTCTTTAATGTCTCCCATGGGGGCATCACGGCATGACGGCAGAGAAATGGAGTACGGCATGGACCCGCTGAGCCCGGAAGAAATTGAACGTTACAAGCGCCATATCCTGTTGCCGGAAATCGGCGGCGTGGGCCAGCAGCGGCTGAAGGCGGCGCGCGTGCTGGTTATCGGGGCCGGCGGTCTCGGCGCTCCTGTGCTGCATTATCTTGCCGCTGCCGGCGTCGGCACGCTCGGCATGATCGATGACGATGTGGTTTCCCTGTCCAATCTGCAGCGACAGGTCATCCACGATACCGGTACGATTGGGGAGTTGAAGACGGAGAGCGCGCGCAAGGCCGTCGCCCGGCTCAATCCGCATGTTCGAACGCTTGTTTATGAAGAGCGCTTTTCGCAGGTCTGGGCGCATGACCATCTGCAATCCTTCGATCTCCTTATAGACGGCTCGGATAATTTCGATACGCGTTATACGGCCGCCGATGCCGCGGAGGCTGCGAAAAGACCATTGGTAACGGGAGCTGTCGGCCGTTTTGATGGTTCGGTGACGGTGCTGAAACCCTATGAGACAGATACCGAGGGCGCTCGGCTGCCCGGCTATCGTGACCTGTTTCCGGAACCGCCGCCGCAGGGCCTCATTCCCAGTTGCGCGGAAACAGGCATTGTCGGCGCGCTGACGGGGGTTATCGGTACGCTTATGGCCATGGAGGCGATCAAGGTTATCACCGGTGCCGGAGAGCCGTTGATCGGCCGCCTGCTCCTCTATGACGCCCTGTCGGCCCGTTTCGAAACCGTGCGATACAAGCGGCGTCCAGGAGGGAAAAAACCATGACGGAGATTGTCAGGATCGGGGAGGAGTTCGATCGCTGGCAGGAATTGCTGGCGCTTATCGTGTCCTCCTTCGCTTATATGGATGGCGTCATCGACCCGCCGTCTTCGGCTCATCGCCTGACGCTGGAAAATCTTGCCGAGAAGGCGAGGGCGGAGATCGCTTTCGTGGCGCTTGATGGCGATGAGATTGTCGGTTGCCTATTTTGCCGACCGGAGCCGCCGGCCTGTCTTTATGTCGGCAAACTCTGTGTTTCCCCCAAAGCGCAGGGAAAGGGTATAGGCGGGATGCTGCTGGAGCAGGCCGAAGCGCTCGCCCGCGAATTGGCGTTACCGGCGCTGCGGCTGGAAACTCGCATCGAGCTTATCGCTAATCATACCAAATTCGCCGCCTGGGGTTTCGTCAAGACCGCCGAAAACGCCCATGCCGGCTATAATCGCACGACCTCGATCGAAATGACCAAATTCCTCGGCTGAACCGGCTCAGTTCCGCCCCGGCAGCACCCGGTTCGGCGGACGGTGGCCGTCGAATAGCGTGCGGATGTTGATGATGACCTTGTCACCCATCTCGATACGGCCCTCGATTGTTGCAGAGCCCATATGCGGAAGCAGCACGACCTTGCCTTCCTTGGCCAGCTTGATGAGCTTGGGGTTTACGGCAGGCTCGTTCTCATAGACATCGAGACCGGCGCCTGCGATCTTGTCTTCGCGCAGGCACTGGATCATCGCCGCCTCGTCGATAATATCGCCGCGCGCGGTATTGACGATGTAGCTGGTGGGCTGCATCAGGGCCAGCCGCCGGGCCGAGATCAGGTGATAGGTCGCGGGCGTCGAGGGGCAATTGACGGAGACGATATCCACCCGCGCCAGCATCTGGTCGAGACTGTCCCAATAGGTCGCTTCAAGCTCTGCTTCCGTTGCCGGATTGACGCGTTTGCGATTGTGATAATGAATGGAGAGGCCAAAGGCCTTGGCGCGCCGTGCCACCGCCGTTCCGATGCGGCCCATCCCGACAATGCCGATGCGCTTGCCGGAAATGCGCCGTCCCAGCATCCATGTCGGCGACCAGCCGAGCCACTCGTCCGCGCCATTGGCAAGCACCCGCGTGCCTTCGATCATGCGGCGCGGCACGGCGAGCACGAGAGCCATGGTGATGTCGGCGCTGTCCTCAGTCAGCACATTGGGCGTGTTGGTGACGGTAATGCCCTTTCGGGCCGCGGCATCCACATCCACATGGTCGATACCGTTGGAGAAGCTGGCGATGAGTTTCAGTTGCGGTCCTGCCTGCTCAATCATCGCCGCGGTGATGCGGTCGGTAACGGTGGGCACGAGCACGTCTACCCTTTGCATGGCGGCGACAAGCTCCGTCTCGCTGCGCGGCGTATCGTCTATATTCAGTTCGGCATCGAAGAGTTCGCGCATTCTGGTTTCGACGACGTCAGGCAATTTGCGGGTTATATAGACTGTCGGTCTCTTCTTGTGGGTCATCGTTTGCCGCTGCCTTGTTCAGAAGTCATTAACCAGAAAGAGCGATAATTTCTTTCAATCAGGGCGTTTCTACCAGACCCACCGGCGAAGACAAACAAAACTCGCTGAAGCTTGAGGCATGTGGAAACGAGCCTCCTTAGATATCATCCGGTTTGCAGAAGGCGGGAAACGGAAATGGGCATGCGCAGTGTGGTTTCTATCGTTTGCATTGCATTGTCTTTGGGCCTCTTCGGTGCGGCAACCGAAGTCATGGCGCAGGGCGCCGCCAAAGGCGCAAGCGGCCTGCCGCTGCCGCGTTTTGTCAGCCTGAAATCAAAGCGCGTCAATATGCGCATCGGCCCGAGTACGGATTATGCCGTGTCCTGGATGTATTTGAAATCGGGAATGCCGGTCGAAATCATCCAGGAATATGAAAACTGGCGGCGCATCCGCGATGCCGATGGTACGGAAGGCTGGGTCAATCAGGCCCTGCTCTCCGGTGAGCGAACGGCCGTTGCGGCCCCGTGGATGCGTGGCAAGGGCAAGGAAGTTTACGTGAACATGCGCCGCGAGGCGCAGTCGGGCGCTGCCGTTGTGGCGCGGCTTGAGCCGGGCGTCGTCTTCAGGATCGGCGAATGCAATGGCGACTGGTGCCGCGCCGAGGCCGGTCAGGCCTCGGGCTGGGTTTCGCAGGGCGAAATCTGGGGCGCTTACCCGGGCGAAGCCTTTAAATAAGGCTGTGCTTCTCACCGAGCGCCTTGAGCGATGACATGGGGCGCGGGCCGATCTGCTGAATGACGGCGGCAGCCGCAAGGCAGCCAAGCTTGCCGCAATCTTCAAGCGAACGGTCCTGCGTATAGCCGAAGAGGAAACCGGCGGCGAAAAGATCGCCGGCGCCCGTCGTGTCGACAACGTCATGCACCGGATAGGCTTCAACCTTCACACGTTCCGTTCCGCGCAGGATGACGGCGCCTTCCTCGCTCATCGTCACCGCGGCGATCTTGCAGTCGGCGGCGATTCTGGTCAGTGCAAGCTCGAAGTCGTCGGTTTCGTAAAGCGAAAGCGCTTCCTGCTTGTTGGCGAAAACAATGTCCACAGTACCGGAACGCATCAGGTCGAGGAATTCGTCGCGATAGCGGCCGACACAAAAGCTGTCAGAAAGCGTCATGGAGACTTCACGGCCATTCTCATGCGCAATGCGGGCGCATTCGCGAATGGCGTCCTTGGCGCGCGGCGGGTCCCACAGGTAACCTTCGAAATAGGTTACCTTTGTCTCAGCCACCACATCTTCTTCCACGTCTTCCGGGCCGAGATCGACACAGGCGCCGAGATAGGTGTTCATCGAACGCTCGCCGTCTTCGGTCACGAAGATCATTGAGCGGGCGGTCGGCGGGAACGTGCCTTCCGGCTTGGTTTCGAAATAAACACCCTGTGCGCGAATATCGTGCTGGAAAATTTCCCCGAGCTGGTCTTCGGCCACCTTGCCGAAATAGGCGGCTCTGCCGCCGAAATTCGCCACGCCCGCCGCCGTGTTGCCAGCACTGCCGCCGGAGGCTTCGAGAGCCGGCCCCATCAGCGAATAAAGCAGCTCCGCCCGTTCCGCATCGATGAGGTTCATTGCGCCTTTGGTAATGGCATTGTCGTTGAGAAAGCGATCGTCGCAGCGGGAAATGATGTCGACGATGGCATTGCCGACAGTCAGTACGTCGAATTTCGTCATAGGCCCTATCCGTTTCGCACGGGGTGTGCGTATTTTTCGAAAGGTCTTAAACATTTCTGGCGGCAAGAAAAGCCCAAACAGAAAATATGCGGTTCCGCGCGAGGAGCGAAAACGCGTCATCTGCTTGTAATGTAGGTAGGTTATTTCATTTGTCAGAGCAAAAGGTGTGTGAATGCATACCGGAATGGAAGACATGATGGTCTTCTGGCTCAACCGTTATCTCCGCCACGGATGTACTGGCGGCATATAACGGACATAAAAGGCGGGGGTGACCCCGCTTTTTCTTTTTTAGTAACGTTAGGCCTTGCGGATTTTACGGGCCAAGATGAGCTTTCTACCCAAAGCGGCTCAAGAGTTTTGTCTTTCTTGGGCGCCATGTGGAGAAAACAAAGAGTGGGAGCGTTTTCGCGATTCCATTCCCGTGGAAAACGCTCTAAAGCGGATTATCTCCCGCAAAAGCCGCGAAAGCTTTCCCTCCATGTCTGCCGTTGCCGCGAATGTCGCCCCGATTTTCATTCTCATCCTTATCGGGTGGCTCACCGTCAAGGCGGGTCTGTTCAGGGCCGATGCCGGCGATATTCTCAGCGACTTCGTGTTCAAGATCGCGGTGCCGACATTGATCTTCCGCACGCTTGCGGAAGCGAATTTTCACGGCGCATCGCCGTTCCGGCTCTGGATCACCTATTTCGCCGGCGTGACCGTCACCTGGACGGTCGGGCATATCGTCACCCGTTATGTCTTCAGGCAGGATATGCGCATTGCCGTCATTGCCGGCATTTCCTCAGCATTTGCGAACAATATCTTCATCGGCCTGCCGTTGGTCGGACGCTCCGTTGGCGATGAGGGGCTGGTGGCTCTCTCCATCCTGCTCGCCATTCACCTGCCGGTGATGATGATCGCCGGCACGATCCTCATGGAAAACGCCACACACAAGGCGGTCGGCGGCGAAAGGCGCAGCATGGCTGCGGTGTTCAGGCAGGTGGGCCGCAATCTCATCACCAATCCGCTGGTGATCGGCCTTGTCATCGGGCTTTCGACCAATGTCTCCGGCGTCGCATTAACGCCCATTCTGAAAACCGTGGTCGATCAGATCGCGTCTATGGCGGGGCCGGCGGCGCTTATTTCGCTCGGCATGGCGCTGACCAAATACACCATTCGCGGCAATATGGGTATTGCCGTCACCATGACGGTGTTCAAGCTCCTGCTGCTGCCCGCCTGTGTGTGGGCAATGGGTCATGCGCTCGGTCTCAGCCGGGAATGGACGGCGGCGCTCGTGCTCACCTCGTCGGTGCCGACGGGGGTGAATGCCTGGCTTATCGCCAACCGCTTCGGCATCGGCCACAGCGTTGCCGCCTCCACCATCAGCATTTCCACAGCGACCGGCGTTCTTTCCGTGTCGCTATGGGCATGGCTGTTGAGCTGATTATTCCGCGGCCTTGATTATTTCTGGGCGCTCAGAATCTTGAAGCGGGCGTTGCGGCACACTTCAGTGCTGGTGCGGAATTCAGCCGCGAGCACCGGCTCATAGGGCATGCCGCGATTGGCGACCATCAGCAGCTTGCCGCCGCTGCGCAGCGCGCCGGCGGCAGCCTTGATGAAGGCCTGACCGAGGGCAGGTTCTGCTGCCTGTCCCGCCGCATGGAAAGGCGGGTTCATGATGATGAGGTCGTATTTTTCCTTCGGCGGCTCGTTTGCCAGATCCTGCCAGAAGAAGCGCGCCGTCAGCCGCGGATTGTTTTCGAGAAGATTGGTCTTTGCAAATTCCAGCGCGTTCCAGTCTGCTTCGAACAGATCGATACGGGCCGTGCGCGGCGATTTCTCGGCCAGCATGACGGAGAGGTAACCCCAGCCCGCGCCGAAATCGGCGGCGTTGCCGTCAAAATCGGTCGGCAGGCGCGATGCGAGCAGTTCCGAGCCGTCATCCACGCGGTCATGGGAAAACATGCCGGGGAGGGCGGTGAAGCGGCCTTCAACCGTTACCGGCCTCTGGGCGAGCTTCGATACGACGGCCGCAACATCGTCCGGTCGTTTGAACCAGAGCGCGACGCCATGGTATTTTGGTGTCGATTCCGCTTCGATGCCAAGTTTCGTCAGCGTCTTGCGCAGCGTCACGATACCGTCTTCTTTCGATCCGGCTGCGACGATGAGGCCGCCGGCCTTTACGCGCGAAAGCGCTTCGGCGACGCGGTTTTCATTCTCGCCGCGATGTTTGCCGCAAAGCAGCAGAGCCACATCGTAATCTTCGCCCGAAATATCAGGAGTCACTTCTGCGCCTTGAGCCTGCAGAGCACGATAAAGCGGACGTAGATGTTGAACCGCGACGATCTCCGCGTCGAATCCATCCAGCCGCGGACCGGCTTCCGCTCCCAGAAACAGAACGCGTTCGCCCTCCTTCGGCATGGAAAGCATGTCCGAGGCAAAGGGGTGGAAAAGGGTTTTCACGGCGTCACGGCTCATGGGAGCATCCTCAAGGTCAAATAGAAAAAAGGCGCGGGCAAAACCCGCGCCTCGATAGGGTCTGGCGGGGCTGCCTTATTCGGCAGCGGCTTCGCCGTCTTCCTTCTTCTTGTCTGCAACGACTTCCTTGCCGGTCGCCTGGTCGACAACCTTCATGGACAGGCGAACCTTGCCGCGCTCGTCGAAGCCCATCAGCTTGACCCAGACCTTGTCGCCTTCCTTGACGACGTCGGAGGTCTTGGCAACACGCTCGGAAGCGAGCTGCGAGATGTGGACGAGGCCGTCACGCGCGCCGAAGAAGTTGACGAAAGCGCCGAAGTCAGCGGTCTTGACAACAGTGCCTTCATAGATGGCGCCGACTTCCGGTTCCGCAACGATCGAGTGGATCCACTTGCGGGCCGCTTCGATTTCCTTGCCGGAAGAAGAGGCGATCTTGACGGTGCCGTCGTCTTCGATGTTGATCTTCGCGCCGGTCTTTTCGACGATTTCGCGAATGACCTTGCCGCCGGAGCCGATGACTTCACGGATCTTGTCGACCGGAATGTTCATGACTTCGATGCGCGGTGCAAATTCGCCGAGCTGGCCGCGGCTCTCGGTGATGGCGTTGGCCATTTCGCCGAGAATGTGCTTGCGGCCACCCTGTGCCTGCTCGAGAGCGATCTTCATGATCTCTTCGGTGATACCGGCGATCTTGATGTCCATCTGAAGCGAGGTGATGCCGTCGGCCGTACCTGCGACCTTGAAGTCCATGTCGCCGAGGTGGTCTTCGTCACCGAGGATATCGGAGAGAACCGCAAAGCGCTCGCCTTCGAGGATCAGGCCCATGGCGATACCGGCAACCGGCTTTGCCAGCGGAACGCCGGCGTCCATCAGTGCAAGCGAGGTGCCGCAAACGGTTGCCATCGACGAGGAGCCGTTGGACTCGGTGATTTCGGAAACAACGCGTAGCGTGTATGGGAACTGCTCTGCAGTCGGCAGCATCGGGCGGATAGCGCGCCATGCGAGCTTGCCGTGACCGATTTCGCGACGGCCCGGGGAACCCATGCGGCCTGTTTCGCCGACCGAGTAGGGCGGGAAGTTATAGTGCAGCAGGAAGCGTTCCTTGTACATGCCGGTGAGGCTGTCGACATACTGCTCGTCTTCGCCGGTGCCGAGGGTCGCAACAACGATCGCCTGGGTCTCGCCGCGGGTGAACAGCGCCGAACCGTGGGTACGCGGCAGCAGGCCAACTTCCGAAACGATCGGACGAACGGTCGACAGGTCGCGGCCGTCGATGCGGCTCTTGGTGTCCAGAACGTTCCAGCGAACGATCTTGGCCTGAAGGTGCTTGAAGACAGCGCCGATTTCTTCCGGCGTGTACTTGGCTTCGCCTTCTTCCGGCAGGAAGTGTGCCTTCACCTTGGCCTTGACGGCGTCGACGGCGGCGTAACGGGCGGCCTTTTCGGTGATCTTGTAGGCGGCGCGCAGTTCGGTTTCAGCAAGACCGAGCATTTCGTTTTCGAGAGCGGAAAAATCTTCCGGTTCGAATTCGCGCGGTTCCTTGGCGGCAACTTCGGCGAGCTTGATGATCGCGTCGATAACCGGCTGGAAGCCGCGATGACCGAACATGACGGCGCCGAGCATGATTTCTTCGTTGAGTTCCTTGGCCTCGGACTCAACCATCAAAACGGCGTCCTGCGTACCGGCAACGACGAGATCGAGAACAGACTCGTCCATTTCGTCCAGATGCGGGTTAAGGACATATTCACCGTTGATGTAGCCAACGCGCGCGCCGCCAACCGGGCCCATGAAGGGAACGCCAGAGAGCGTCAGCGCTGCGGAAGCCGCAACCATCGATAGGACGTCCGGATTGTTTTCCAGATCGTGCTGGATAACGGTGACGACGACCTGCGTGTCGTTCTTGTAGCCTTCAGGGAAGAGCGGGCGGATCGGGCGGTCGATCAGGCGCGAAACGAGGGTCTCGTTTTCGCTCGGGCGGCCTTCGCGCTTGAAGTAGCCGCCGGGGATCTTGCCGGCTGCGTAGGTCTTTTCCTGGTAGTTGACGGTGAGCGGGAAGAAGTCCTGGCCTGGCTTCGGAGACTTTGCGGAAACCACAGTCGCGAGAACCATCGTCTCGCCGTAGGTTGCGATGACGGCGCCGTCAGCCTGACGGGCAACCTTGCCGGTCTCGAGCTTCAGCGGGCGGCCTGCCCATTCGATTTCCACGGAGTGTTGATTGAACATATCTTGTCCTTGGTTGTGGCTGCCGCACCGGTATCGTGCCGGCGGTGGCAGCGCGGTGACGCAATCACGGGCAAGACAGCGGGAGGCTTTCGACAAGCAAGCATCCGGCAATCCTGCCCCATGACAGGTCTGCGGTTGAAAAAGGCGGCACCGGCCCATCCGGGTCACCCTTATCGTCCGGGGGCCACATCAGCGGTAAGCGCCCGGAAATTCATGCGGCCTCAAAAGACCGGATATAAAAACCGGCGGGCATCGTTGCGAAACCCGCCGGAGAAGTTATTAGCGGCGAATGCCGAGAGCACCGATCAGCTTGGAGTAACGGGCTTCGTCCTTCTTCTTCAGATAGTCGAGAAGCGAACGACGGCTCGAAACCAGCGTCAGAAGGCCACGACGGGAGTGGTTGTCCTTCTTGTGGTCCTTGAAGTGACCGGTCAGGTTGTTGATCCGCTCGGTCAGGATAGCGACCTGAACTTCCGGAGAACCGGTGTCGCCTTCCTTCGTGGCATATTCCTTGATGAGGGCGGCTTTGCGCTCTGCAGTAATCGACATCGGACGATCCTTTCTATTTTAAGGAAAAATGGGACGCCAAAGAGCCGGGATGTCGTCCAGCTCTGGCCATTCAGTAGCGCAGGCAAAGCCTAAGCTGGCGCTGCCTATAAACTATTCCGGGTGCAATGGAAAGAGGCGATTGATTCCCGCCTGCGCCGCCCGGCTCAGCCGAAAACCCGCTTCGGCCGGAACTCGCCTTCGCCGATCTCGCCGATGGCGACGAGCTTGCCATGCGCAGTGGCATAGGCTTCCGGATGGTTGGCGGGCGCGTCGCGCCCGCGCAGCAAGATGGGGTTGCCCATCTTCAGCCGGTGCGCCTGGTCGTCGTTGATGATGAGGCGGGGAAGGGCGGAAAGCGCCTCCGCCGTATCGATCAGATAGGCATCCAGCGCTTCCAACCGCTCGTCGCGGTCTTCCATGGCTTCCAGTGCCGTCAGCGTTTCGAGCGGCACCATCATCTCTTCGCCGAAGGGTGCGACCATGGTGCGGCGCAGTTCCGAGATATGGCCGAAACAGCCGAGATCGCGGCCCATGTCGCGCGCCAGCGCCCGCACATAGGTGCCCTTGCCGCACTCCACTTCAAAATGCGCTGTATCGGCATCGGGGCAGGCCAGCAGCGTCAGGCGATGGATTTCCACCTCGCGTGCGGGAATTTCCACGGTCTCGCCGTCTCGCGCCAGATCATAGGCACGCTCGCCGGCGATCTTGATGGCGGAAAATTGCGGCGGAGTCTGCATGATCACGCCGGTATAATGGGGTAGAATATCGCGGATTGCCTGTTCGTCCGGGCGCCGATCAGAGGAATCGACCACCTCGCCTTCCAGATCGTCGGTCGCGCGTTGCTCGCCCCAGGTCACGGTGAATTCGTAGATCTTCCGGCCGTCCATGACGTAAGGCACCGTCTTGGTGGCGTCACCGAGCGCGATCGGCAGCATGCCGGACGCGAGCGGATCGAGCGTGCCGGCATGGCCGGCCTTCTGGGCGTTGAACAGCCACTTGATCTTGGAAACGGCCTCGGTGGAGCCGAAATCGAGCGGTTTGTCGAGGATCAGCCAGCCCGAAATCGGACGGCCCTTGGGTTTGCGGTTCTGCTGTTTGCGTGGTTTGGACATGCTTCAGTTCTGTTCGTCGTCTTTTTCGTTTGAAGGCCCAAGATCGCGCTGCACTTCGGGTGAGCGCAGGAGCGCGTCGATCTTCTGGTAATTGTCGAAACTCGTATCGTCGCGGAAACGCAGTTCCGGCATGTATTTCATCTGCCGAAGCTGCGGACCGAGGCGACCACGCATGAACTTGGCGTGGCGGTTGAGTGCCGTGATGATGTCGGTGTGATCGGCAACGCCAAGCGGCGTCACGTAGGCGGTAGCGATCTTGAGATCGGGAGACATTCGCACTTCCGAAATGGAAATGACGGTGCTTTCGATCAGATCGTCGCGGACTTCGCCGCGCTGGAGAATTTGTGTCAGGGCGGCGCGCACCTGTTCGCCAACGCGCAGCATGCGTTGGGAAGGGGCCGATGATGTAGCTTTTGCCATGGGTTATGCCTCAAACGGAGCGAGCGCCGGTTAAGCCGGCGCCCGACAGTAAAGTCCTGTTTTGCGGCGAGAACGCTCTTTGTTCTATCGCATTTCCGGACGGAAAACCGGGGATCCACTTTTCCTGGAAATGCTTTAGAGCGTTCTCGTGATGTGTTCGACGCGGAAGCACTCGATGGTGTCGCCGGCGCGGATGTCTTCGTAGTTTTCGAAGGCCATACCGCATTCCTGACCGACCGGCACTTCTGCCACTTCGTCCTTGAAGCGCTTGAGGGTCTTGAGCTTGCCTTCGTGGATGACGACGTTGTCGCGAACCAGACGAACACCTGCACCACGCTCCACCTTGCCTTCGACGACGCGGCAACCCGCGACCTTGCCGACCTTCGTGATGTTGAACACCTCGAGGATTTCGGCATTGCCGAGGAAGGTCTCGCGACGTTCCGGCGAAAGCAGGCCCGACATCGCCGCCTTCACGTCATCCACCAGATCGTAGATGATGTTGTAGTAGCGGATTTCGATACCGGCGCGTTCGGAGGCCGTACGGGCCTGTGCGTTGGCGCGAACGTTGAAGCCGATGATCGCGGCGTTGGAGGCCTCGGCAAGCGAGATATCCGATTCCGTGATGGCACCAGCGCCCGAGTGAACGATACGAGCGCGGACCTCGTCGGTGCCGAGCTTGTCGAGCGAAGCGATAATGGCTTCGACCGAGCCCTGCACGTCGGCCTTGATGACCAGCGGGAATTCCTTCATTCCCGAAGTCTGCAACTGGCTCATCATCTGTTCCAGCGAACCGCGCTGGCCCGTCTGACGGGCGACAGCCTTGTCGCGTGCCAGACGCTGGCGGTACTCGGAAATCTCGCGAGCACGGCTTTCGTTTTCGACAACCGCGAAACGGTCACCGGCAGATGGCGTGCCGGAAAGACCGAGAATCTCGACAGGCATAGCCGGACCGGCTTCCTTGACGTGTTCGCCCTTGTCGTTGACGAGGGCGCGAACGCGGCCCCACTGGTCACCGGCCACGATGATCTGACCGGGCTTCAGCGTGCCCTTCTGCACGAGAACTGTAGCGACGGCGCCGCGGCCGCGGTCGAGTTCCGCTTCGATGACGGTGCCTTCCGCGGTACGGTTCGGATCTGCCTTGAGGTCGAGAATTTCAGCCTGCAGCAGGATCGCTTCGAGCAGTTTGTCGAGACCAAGCAGTTTCTTGGCCGACACTTCCACGTCAAGCACTTCACCGCCCATCGATTCCACGAAGACTTCGTGCTGCAGGAGCTGCTGACGAACCTTCTCAGGGTTTGCCTCGTGCTTGTCGATCTTGTTGATCGCAACGACGATCGGAACACCCGCCGCCTTGGCATGGTTGATGGATTCGATCGTCTGCGGCATGACGCTGTCGTCTGCGGCGACCACCAGAACGGCAATATCCGTCGCCTGTGCACCACGGGCACGCATGGCCGTGAAGGCGGCGTGGCCGGGGGTGTCGATGAAGGTGATCTTCTGGCCGTTCTTCTCGACCTGATAAGCACCGATATGCTGGGTGATGCCACCGGCTTCACCGGCAACCACATTCGCCTGACGGATGGCGTCGAGCAGCGAGGTCTTGCCGTGGTCGACGTGACCCATGATGGTGACGACGGGCGGGCGGGAAACCATTTCGCCTTCATCGTCCGTCTGGTTGAAGATGCCTTCTTCGACGTCGGATTCGGAAACGCGCTTGACGGTATGGCCGAATTCGACCGCGATCAGTTCGGCCAGATCGGCGTCGATTACGTCGCCCGGCTTCATCATCTGGCCTTCCTTCATCAGGAACTTGATGACGTCGACGGCGCGTTCGGACATGCGCTGTGACAGTTCCTGAATGGTAATGGTTTCCGGCAGGATCACTTCGCGCATAACCTTTTCACGGGTTTCCTGCATCTGGCTGCGGCGGAATTTCTCTTGACGGCGGCGCATGGATGCCATGGAGCGGCCGCGCGGTGTGCCGTCTTCATCCAGATTGGACGAGGTGACCGTAAGTTTGCCGCGACGGCGTTCTTCTTCGGTCTTCAGGCGGGCGGCGGGCTTCGCAGGTGCAGGTGCTGCAACCTTGCCACGGACCGGCAGGTTACCACGGCGTGCACCGCGATCGTCCTCATCGTCGCCATCGGTGCGACGCCCACGCGGAGCGACGGTTTCCGTGGTTGCGCGACCAGGTGCGGCAGCGGCGGACTGAGGGCGAGCATCCGAGCGCGGCGCCGGCTGAGTGGCGACTACCGGCTTTTCAGCGGCCTGTTCGGATTTCGCTTCCACGGCCGGCTGGCTTGCCGCCACCTTGGCGGCTTCGGCTTCCTCGGCGGCACGGCGCGCAGCTTCTTCCTTCTCGGCGGCAATGCGGCGTTCTTCCTCGACCTTGCGGCGGGCTTCGTCTTCGGCCCGCTGCTTGGCTTCGATCACGTCACGAGCCTGCGCTTCCATCAGCGCGCGGCGGCGGGCTTCCATCTCGCCTGCGGACAGATCGTGCAGGACGTTCCCGCGCGGACGCTCAGGCTGGCGCTGCTGCGGTGCGGACGAGCCGGGACGCTGCTGCGACTGGGAGGAACCTGGACGCTGCTGCTGGCCGCTGGGCTGGTGGATGCGCGGCTGCGGAGCCTGCGGACGCGGTGCTGCCGCGGGGGCAGGGGCGGCCGGCTTCGGAGCGGGCGCTGCGGTCGAATGAACCTGCTTCTCGTCTTCCGGACGCAGGGGGCGGCGCTTGCGTGTTTCCACGACAACCGCGTTCGTGCGACCTCGACCCATATCCTGCCGCACGGTGCCCTGATTCATCCCGCCCGGCTTGAGGGTGAGAGTCTTCTTAGGCTGTGCGTTAAGTGTCTTGTCGTCGTTGTTGTCGGTCATTCCGTTCCCGTTCCTTCGGACGAGAACCGGATGACGTCCATCAGGCCTCGTCGTTCAATTGCTGCATCGGAACGCGGCGACCGTTGATGTCGGTTAACCGCGTCATTGTTCTGTCCGGGCAGCGTCGCGTTCCGCCTGAGATTGGCCGCCAAGGCGGTACTGCTCAAGCATCGTTGCGCGCTTCACTACACCCTCACCCGCCTGCCCTGCAAGCGCGCAGGCATGGATAAAAGCATTCTGGCCCATCAACTCGTCCATTTCGGCTTCGCTAAAGAGCCGGAAGGACGGAATTTCATTGCCGGCATCGCTGCCGAGCGCCCAGGCCTTGCGGGCCTGGTCCAGTTTTCTGACGCCATCGGCCGCAGCATCGGTCGCGTGAAACACGGCAATCGCGTTCCCGGACCGGACGGCAGCATCGACTTTCGTCGCGCCGCTGATGAACTGGCCCGCCTTGCGCGCCATATTCATCATACCAGCCACATGCTGCGCCATCAGCCGGTCGAGAAGAGTAAGAAGCTCGGCCCCGGCCTTGACGTCGCGTTTGAGAGCCCGCGCGAAGAGCTTCTTCGCGATGGCCTTCTCGATCAGGGCGCGCTCGGGTGTCACCCAGCAACCGCGCCCCGGCAATTGGCGTTTCAGGTCCGGCACGACGGTGCCGTCCGGTCCTGCGACGAAGCGGATCAGCTCATCCGGCGATCCGCTCTGCCGTGTCACAATGCACATACGTCCATTGACGTCGCCCTTGATCCGCCCGTCGTCATCCGTTTCGGGCAGATCGTCCGGCTCATGCGCCTGCGATGTCATTCCTGTTCGGCGGTATCCGCCTCCTCGGCAGCTTCCGCATCGGCTTCCTGTTCGGAAGCGAGCTCTTCGGCGGTGATCCAGCCTGCCAGAAGGCGAGCCTGCACCACCATGTTTTCGGCCTCGACGCGCGAAACGTCGAGCTTGGAGAAGATGCCTTCGAACTTCTTCGTCTCGCCGTCCTTGCGCTCGCTCCAGCCAACCAGATCGTCCGCTGCACAGCCGGCAAAGTCCTCGATGGTCTTGATGCCGTCTTCACCGAGCGCAACCATCATCTGCGAAGTCAGGCCATCGATCTGGCGCAGCTCGTCGGAAACGCCGAGTTCCTTGCGCTTGGCATCCATTTCGGCTTCCAGGCGCTCCAGATATTCGCGGGCGCGGGTCTGGATTTCATCGGCGGTGTCTTCATCGAAGCCATCGATCGAGGTAATTTCGTCGAGATCGACATAAGCGAGTTCTTCAACCTGCGCGAAGCCTTCCGAAGCCAGAACCTGGCCGACCATTTCGTCGACGTCGAGGGCTTCCATGAAGAGGGCCGTGCGCTCGTTGAATTCCTTCTGGCGACGCTCGGATTCTTCCTGCTCGGTCATGATGTCGATATCCCAGCCGGTCAGCTGCGATGCCAGACGCACGTTCTGACCGCGGCGGCCGATGGCGAGCGACAGCTGCTCGTCGGGAACAACCACTTCGATACGCTCGGATTCTTCATCCAGAACGACCTTGGCGACTTCCGCCGGCTGCAGGGCGTTGACGATGAAGGACGCCGGCTCCTGGCTCCACGGAATTATGTCGATCTTCTCACCCTGAAGTTCGCCGACAACGGCCTGGACGCGCGAACCGCGCATACCGACGCAGGCGCCGACCGGATCGATCGAGCTATCGTTCGAGATGACGGCGATCTTGGCGCGCGAACCGGGGTCACGGGCAACCGACTTGATCTGGATGATGCCGTCGTAGATTTCCGGGACTTCCATGGTGAAGAGCTTCACCATGAATTGCGGATGCGTACGCGACAGGAAAATCTGCGGGCCACGCTGTTCGCGGCGAACGTCGTAGACATAGGCGCGCACACGGTCGCCATAACGCATGTTTTCGCGCGGGATCATCTCGTCGCGACGGATGATGCCTTCGCCACGGCCGAGATCGACGATGACATTGCCGTATTCGACGCGCTTGACGGTGCCGTTGACGATTTCGCCGATACGGTCCTTGAATTCGTCATACTGACGGTCGCGCTCGGCTTCACGTACCTTCTGCACGATCACCTGCTTGGCGGACTGGGCGGCGATACGGCCGAAGTCCATCGGCGGCAGCGGATCGGCGATGAAGTCGCCGAGCTTGGCGTCGGGGTTGCGGTCGCGGGCGAGCTCCAGCGGGATCTGGGTCGAATAGTCCTCAGCCGCTTCGACAACTTCCAGAAGACGCTGCAGGCGGATTTCGCCGGTCTTGGAGTTGATGTCGGCGCGGATGTTGGTTTCCGAACCATAGCGCGAGCGGGCGGCTTTCTGGATAGCGTCGGCCATTGCGGCAAGCACGATTTCGCGGTCGATGACCTTTTCGCGCGCCACAGCATCGGCGATCTGCAGAAGCTCAAGCCGGTTAGCACTCACTGCCATTTTTTTATCTCCGTAAGTCGCATAATTGCGGGGATCGCCCGTTTCCCGGGCTTTACGTTGGAATTAGTCTTCGTCTGCTTCGTTTTCGTCGTTCTGGTTTGCGGCGGCGGCCTTTGCCGCCTTGTCTGCCCGCAGCGCATCACGAATAAGGTCGTCCGTCAGAATGAGCTTCGCATCCGAAAGCGCGGTGAACGGAACAATGACTGTCGGCTCTTCGCCATAAGCGATCTGGTCGCGTTCCAGCTTGAAACCGTCAGCATCAACCTCAACGATCTTGCCGCGAAACCGCTTGCGGTTCTCGACCAGAATGGAGGTTTCGACCTTCACCAGATGGCCCTGCCAGCGGGTGAAATCCGATTTGCGAACCATCGGCCGGTCGATACCGGGCGAGGAAACTTCGAGATGATACGCTTTATCGACCGGATCTTCCACATCAAGAACCGGTGAAATCGCCATCGAAATGGCTTCGCAGTCCTGAACGGTCATGGTTCCGTCTTCGCGCTCGGCCATCACCTGCAGCGTCATGCCGTTCTGGTTGGAGAGCCGCACGCGCACCAGAAGATAGCCCATGCCCGTCAGAACAGGCTCGATGATCTCGGCAATGCGCTGGTCGATGCCTGTTTCGGTTATCAGTCGCGGTTCTTGTGCGGTGTCTGCCATCTGGCCTTCCGGTCTTTGATGTTCATCGGGCAGTCAGCCCGTGGTTTCCGGTTCGCCTAACGAAAAAGAGCGGAGCCTTGCGGCCCCACTCTTCATCAAGCGATCAAGAATTTCAAAGGTCATATAGACCTATTGGGGCAGGATTGCAAGGTTTTCGCAGGCGTCTGCGTTTCAGTAACGGTCCCGCCACATTTTCACCCTTACCATGCCGGAAAGGCTGGCATGATCGCCGGCGCTGTCTATAGTTGCCGTTTGACAAATCGCAGTTGCATCAAGTGGACAGAGCGTGCCTGACCGTAAATCGCCACTCGCGCCTTTAAGGCATTTGACTTACAGACGAATCTGGATCGCCAGCCTTGCCTCGAACTTTGGCGGACTGATCCAGGCGGTGGGTGCCGCATGGATGATGACCTCGCTTTCGAGTTCGGAAAACATGATCGCGCTGGTTCAGGCCTCCACCTCTTTGCCGATCATGCTGTTCTCACTGATTTCAGGCGCGCTGGCCGATAGCTTCGACCGCCGCCGCATTATGATTTCGGCGCAGCTGCTGATGCTGACGGCCTCCGTGCTGCTCACCGTCTTTGCCTGGTCTGGCTGGCTCACGCCCTGGCTGTTGCTGTTCTTCACCTTCATGATCGGTTGCGGCACGGCGCTCAACAATCCCTCTTGGCAGGCGTCGGTCGGCGAAATGGTGCCGCGTGAGGATCTGCCCGCCGCCGTGACGCTGAACAGCGTCGGCTTCAACATCACCCGCAGTGTCGGCCCGGCCATCGGTGGTATCATCGTCGCCGCCGCGGGTGCCGCTGCCGCTTTTTTCGTGAATGCGCTGAGCTATTTCACCCTGATCTACGCACTATTTCGCTGGCAACCGCCCAAATATGCCTCAACCCTGCCGCGTGAGCAGCTTCTGGCCGCCATCTCCGCCGGCATGCGGTATGTGGCGATGTCGCCCAATATCGGCAAGGTGCTGGTGCGGGGTTTTCTCTTCGGTCTTTCCGCCAGCGCCATCCTTGCCCTGATGCCCATTGTCGCCCGTGATCTGGTCGAGGGCGGCCCGCTGACCTACGGTGTCATGCTTGGCGCTTTCGGCGTCGGCGCGATTGGTGGAGCCCTTATCAGCGCCAGATTGCGCGAAGTCCTGTCGAGCGAATGGATCGTGCGCGTCGCCTTTTTAGGCTTCGCTTTCAGCGCTGGCGTAACGGCGGTCAGCACGAGCGCCATCATCACGTCGATTGTACTGACCATTGCCGGTGCCTGCTGGGTGCTGGCCCTGTCGCTCTTCAACACCATCGTCCAGCTCTCCACCCCACGCTGGGTGGTGGGCCGGGCACTGTCGCTTTATCAGACGCTGACCTTCGGCGGCATTGCGGTAGGCAGCTGGCTGTGGGGCGAGTTGGCGGAAGATTACGGCATTTCCTATTCACTTCTCTGTTCGTGCGTTTTGATGCTGCTCGGCGTTCTCGTCGGCCTCAAGCTCGCCATGCCGGCCTTCGCCTCGCTCAATCTCGATCCACTCAATCGTTTTGTGGAGCCGCCGCTGAGACTGGACGTCAAGCCGCGCAGCGGCCCGATCGCCATTCTCATTGATTATGAAATCCATGACGAAGATCTCGGCGAATTCCTGCCGCTGATGGCGGAACGCCGCCGCATCCGTCTGCGCGATGGCGCACGGAACTGGAACCTGATGCGCGATCTCGAAAACCCCGACATCTGGACGGAAAGTTACCATGTGCCGACATGGGTGGAATATGTTCGTCACAACCACCGCCGTACCCAGGCGGATGCCGAGGCCTGGGACCGGCTGCTGGAGCTTCACCGCGGCAAGACGCGGCCGCGGGTGCACCGGATGATCGAACGGCAGACCATTCCGCCGACCGACGATATCTTCCACAAGCCGCATACCGACCAGCATTGAGAGACGATGGGCCGGCGGCGGATTATTTCAGCTTCGCCTTCAGCGTGGCATCGGGAAAACATGTCGGTGTGAGGCCGTTTTTCGACTGCCAGTCGCCGAGTGAGCGGCGCGTCTTGAAACCCGCCAGCCCGTCCGCCTTGCCGACATCGTAACCCTTGGCGACCAGCGCCTTCTGCATGGCCAACACGTCGGAGCGCAGCATCGACCCGACATTGCCCCATTCCCCCTTGAACGGCCCTGCGCCATGGGCGATGCGATCGGCGAGATTGCCGATGAAGAGCGCGTAGAGATCGGAATTATTATATTCCTTGATGACGTAGAAATTCGGCGTCACCACAAATTCCGGCCCATGCCGCCCGGCCGGCACCAGCATCATTCCATCGGCGGTCAGGTCATTGGCAGGAAAGGCTTTTCCGGAAATGCGGGTAATGCCCATCTTCGCCCAGTCGGCCACCGGCCGGGCCAGATCAGGGCCTTCCTGCGCGCAGGAGACATTGGCGGGGATGGAGACTTCGAAACCCCAGTCGCGATTGCGCTGCCAGCCACGCTTGGAAAGATAGTTCGCTATGGATGCTAGTGCATCCGGCACGGAATTCCAGATATCGCGGTGGCCATCACCATCGAAATCCACGGCATATTTCAGATAGCTTGATGGCATGAACTGCGGCTGGCCAAGCGCGCCGGCCCAGGAACCCATCATGCGTGAAGCCGCTATATCGCCGTTTTCGACGATCTTCAGCGCGTCGATCAGCTCGGCGCGGAACATCTCCTTGCGGGTCGACATATAGGCTTTCGTGGCCAGCACATCGACCACGGAATGCGGCAGTTTCGCCCGGCCGAAACCGGATTCGCGGCCCCAGATCGCAACGACGATCTCGCCAGGCACAACATATTTCGCCTCTATCCTGCGCAGCGTCGCCGCATGCGTTGCCGCAAGCGAACGGCCAGTACCGGCAAGTCCCTGCAGCCGCTTTTCGGAGAAATAGGCGCCGGGCGAGGAGAACTCCGCCTGGGTCTGGCTCTGCTCCTTTGGCGGCTTCTGGCCGGGAATGACGAGATCGGGCAGGTTCCAGCTGATGGAGAGGCCGCTGAGCGTGGCTTCAAGAGTCTTTTGCGAAATGCCGGCCTTGCGGGCTTCCGGCCAGATTTCCTTTTTCAGCCAGGCATTAAATTCGGCGTCATATCGGGCTGCCGCTGCTCCTGTCGGCGCCGACTGCGCCAAGGCCGTCGTTGCTGAAAAAACGGAAAGAAGTGCAGCCAGTACCTTCGGGGCAAAATGGTTTCGCATTCGGTCTCCTCTTTGAATGACGGGAGGGAGGTAGGCCTCAGATCGTCGTTCGCGCCCGAAGCGCCGCGGTCAATGTGCCCTCGTCGAGATAATCAAGCTCGCCGCCCACAGGCACGCCATGTGCGAGCCTCGTGATCTTGATGCCGAGGTCGGAGAGGCGGTCGGTGATGTAGTGAGCGGTTGCCTGCCCCTCCACCGTCGCATTAACGGCGATGATGAGCTCGCGAATGCCGCCGGCGCTCACACGGTCGATCAGGCCCTTGATATTCAGGTCCTCGGGCCCAACACCGTCGAGCGGCGACAGCGTGCCGCCCAGAACGTGGTAGGCGGTGTTCATCGCGCCCGCCCGCTCCAGCGCCCAGAGGTCAGACACGTCTTCCACCACGATGATGACGGACTGGTCGCGCCGGTCGTCGGCGCAGACGGTGCAGGGATCGATGGTATCGACATTGCCGCAGCAGGAGCAGATCTTCACCTTGTCATAGGCTTCGCCCATGGCATGGCCGAGCGGCCCGAGGAGCTGTTCCTTCTTTTTGATGAGATGCAACGCCGCCCGCCGTGCCGAGCGGGGCCCAAGCCCCGGCACTTTTGCCAGAAGCTGGATCAGTTTTTCAATTTCGGGACCGGTGACTCGTTTTGCCATGAGCGCTTTCTACTGCATAAATCGGGGAACGGGAATCATGAAGCTTGAAGGGCAGTCGATGAAAATCAGGGCGGTGTGTCGGGGCGAGGCAAAAAGCCTGCCGGGAAAGACGACGAAGACGGGCATCTTTAAACATGCCGTGAATGGCCCGGTCATGGTCGACGCGGAAGGCATTGTCAGCGACGCCGTGTGCAATCGCAAACACCATGGCGGGCCGGATCAGGCGATTTACGTCATGGGCTCCGTCGATCTCGAGTTTTGGTCGAGCACCCTGGGTTTTACGGTTGAACCCGGATTTTTCGGCGAGAACCTCGTGCTTGATGGTGTCGACAGCGCGAGATTGCATGTGGGCGACAGGTTTACGGCCAACGACATCGTGCTGGAGGTGACCGCTGCCCGCATCCCCTGCGCCACGCTGTCGGCCCGCATCGGCGATCCCGATTTTGCCCCGCGTTTCCGAGAGGCGGGCCAGCCGGGTTTTTATTGCCGGGTGCTGAAAGGTGGAATGCTTGCGGCCGGTGAGGAGGTGATGTTCGAACCCTATTCGGGAACGAAACTGCCGATACCGACTATCCTGCAGCGCTTCCGTCCCATGCAACTCAACGAAGCCGAACGCGCGGCCTATCTTGAAACACCGCTCGCAAGCCGGTTTCGTGCGATGCTGGAATCTTAAGGTCGCGTCGCGAGGATGGCGAAGGCTCAACGCCATCCTCTTCAGTTGGAATATCTTAAAAAGGCAGCTTCATGCCAGGCGGTAGCGGCAGACCTGCGGTCAGATCGGCCATCTTTTCCTGAGCCTGCGCTTCGCCCTTTTCTTTGGCGTCTTTATGGGCGGCAACAATAAGGTCCTCAAGGATTTCGACCTCGTCTTCTTTAAACAGCGAAGGATCGATTTTCAGGCCGCGCATTTCGCCCTTGCCGTTCAAAATGACGGTCACCAGACCGCCACCGGCCCGGCCTTCGATTTCGAGGGCGGCAATTTCCTGCTGCACCTTCTCCATCTTGGACTGCATTTCCTTGACCTTGCCCATCATACCCATGATGTCGCGCATGTGCCAATCTCCTGTTCTTCTTGTTTAAAACTCGATGTCGTCGCCGGGAAGGATGTCTCCTTCGCTCGATTCGGCAACCGATGGCGGGGTGATGTCCTCCGCCTCATCCTGTATCGCCGCGCGGATACGCACGTCGGTGATCTTTGCGCCGGGAAACTGCGCCAGGATCGCGGCAACATCAGGGTCCTGACGCGCATCGACCAGGCGGGCATCGCGGGCATTGCCTTCCGCCTCGACCAAGGTCGGCTCACCTTGCTCCTTGCTGAGGCTGACGATCCAGTGGATACCGGTCCATTCCTTCAGCTTGACGCCAAGTTCACCGGGTAGCGAGCCGGGCGCACCTTCGCCGAGGCGCATATCGAGCCGGCCAGGCTCCAGCCGCACCAGCCGCACGAAGTTGCGTACCTTCGCCCGCATAACGGGATCGCGGTTTTTCTGGCAGAGATCGGCAATATCCTGCACCGAATTGACGGGAACCTTCGGCTCCGGCCGCTCTTCGGTTTTCGGGGTCGCGACCTGCATCTCCTGCGGCCGGCTATCTGGAACAGCGCGTAGCATGGTGGAGGGCTGCGGGCCCGCCTGCCTCGGGGCGGCAAAGTCTGCAGGTCTTGCCGCTGCCACGGTCTGCGCCGACGAATAGGCACGCGCGCCGCCGCCATTGCCACCGCCGGAAGGTGCGCCATTGGCGTAACCGCCGTCACCGCTGGAAAGCTCAAGCAGGCGCCGCGCCGCATCTTCCGGTGCCGGCAGGTTGGCGGCATGCGAAAGCCGAATCAGCACCATTTCAGCGGCACCCGCCGGGCGTGAGGCGTTTTCCGTTTCAGGAATGCCCTTCAGCAGCATCTGCCAGATGCGCGACAGCGCCGTCACCGCGATGGTTTCGGCAAGCTCCGCGCCACGCACGCGCTCGATCTCGGAAAGCGACGGGTCTTCCGCCGCGTCAGGCACATATTTCATGCGGGTAACGAGATGGGTGAAATCGGCAAGATCGTTCAATACGACGACGGGGTTCGCGCCCGCCTCATATTGTCCGTTGAATTCCGAAAGGGCTGCCGCAACATCGCCTTTGACGACATGCTGGAAGAGATCGACAATGCGCGCCCGGTCGGCAAGGCCGAGCATGCCGCGCACCGCTTCGGCCTCCACACGGCCGCCGCCGTGGGCAATCGCCTGATCGAGCAGGGAAAGGCCGTCACGCGCGGAACCTTCGGCGGCGCGGGCGATCATCGACAGCGCCTGCGGATCGGCTTCGAAACCCTCCTTGCCCGCGATGGCGGTGAACAGTCCGACGAGATCGGCGGCGCTGATGCGACGCAGATCGAAGCGCTGGCAGCGCGATAGAACGGTGATCGGCACCTTGCGGATTTCGGTGGTCGCAAAGATGAATTTCACATGTTCCGGCGGCTCTTCCAAGGTCTTCAGAAGACCGTTGAAAGCCTGCGTCGACAGCATGTGCACTTCGTCGATGATATAGACCTTGTAGCGCGCCGAAACCGGGCGATAGCGAACCTGTTCGATGATCTCGCGAATATCGTCGATGCCGGTATGGGAGGCGGCGTCCATCTCGATCACGTCGACATGCCGGCCTTCCATGATCGCCTGACAATGTTCGCCGGGAATGCGAAGGTCGATGGTCGGCTTGTCGATGGTGTCGGTCTTGTAATTCAGCGCGCGGGCGAGAATGCGGGCCGTGGTCGTCTTGCCCACGCCGCGAACGCCGGTCAGCATATAGGCCTGCGCGATGCGCCCGGTCTCGAACGCATTGGTCAGCGTGCGGACCATCGGTTCCTGGCCGACCATCAGATCGGAAAAATCCTTGGGGCGATATTTGCGCGCCAGTACCCGGTAGCCGGTCCCGACCTGGGATTCGCTTGATGTGGGGGGTACGGTGTCGCTCATCGCCTCGCCAGTTTGTTTTGCCAGTTATCTTGGGGCGCTGAACTGGCCCGGCGAAAGCTGAGCACGTCTTTTAAAAAAGGTGGGAGGCTGGCACGGCGACCCGTGCCGGGCTCGTTAGGGCTGCTTCCTTCCGGACCTGACCCGGTTGGCGAGTGGCTCGTCCACCACCAACCTCCCGGGCCACATATCGGCAATATCGAAAGCAAATGCAAGCCAAGCCTTCAAAAAACTGCTATCACAATGAAAACAAACATGGAGGACGCCTTGGAGACATTCCGGCTGGACGAGAGACTGGCGCGCGACAGCGTGCTTGTGACGCGTTTGGGACTATGTGAGCTGCGTTTGCAAAACGACAAACGCTGGCCCTGGCTGGTGCTGGTGCCGCAGCGGGACGGCGTCAGCGAATTGTTCGATCTCACCCCGCTTGATCAGGCCGTGCTGACATTCGAGACCAATCTCGTCGCCTCCGCCTTGAAAGAAGTTACCGGAGCCACCAAGATCAATGTCGGGGCGTTGGGCAATATCGTCCGGCAGCTGCATGTCCATATTATCGCCCGCAACGAAGGCGACACCTGCTGGCCGGATCCCATCTGGGGTCACGGAAAGCCTGTGCCCTATGCCGCGGGCGAAAAGGAAACTTTGATGAAAAAAATCTCCGGCGCGCTCTGATGATGTCAATGAAAATTTTTGAATCCACTGCCCCGCATCCCGAAGCAAGCCTGCTGACGGCCTTTTCCAAAAACGCTCTCGACCGTTTCGCTGAAAAGCGGACCGAGGAATGTGTTGCCGAGGCTCTGAAAGTTGACGGCACCCATATTTTTGCCTTTTCGGGCAACCGGCTTGTTCTGAAACATGACGAGCAGGTCATCGATCCCCTGTTTTCCGCCTATGAGTTGGCCGAGTTGCAGCCGGATTTCGACAATGCCGTGCTGCTCGGATATCGCGAAACCGGCGAGCCGAGAATTGCGGTGCCGGTCGCCGTGGCCGAGGATGAGCTCGCGAGCCACTATAAACTCGCCGACGCCCGTACCCTTTATCGCGATCATCTTCTCGATGAGGAATTGCTGAGCGAGGTTGCCCAGGCCGTCAGCCTCACCCACTGGAACGCCGACAATCGATTTTGCGGTAAGTGCGGCGGTGCCATGGAGCTGCGCATCGGTGGCTACAAGCGTATCTGCGCCGCCTGCAACCACATGATTTTTCCCCGCACCGATCCTGTCGTTATCATGATGACGATCAATATCGAGCGTGATCTCTGCCTGCTTGGCCGCGGTGCGCATTTTGCACCGGGCATGTATTCGTGCCTTGCCGGTTTTGTGGAGCCGGGCGAAACCATCGAGCAGGCCGTCCGCCGCGAAACGCATGAGGAATCCGGTGTTGAAGTCGGTCGCGTGCGTTATCACGCGTCGCAGCCCTGGCCGATGCCGCATACGCTGATGATCGGCTGTTATGCAGAGGCGCTGTCTTTCGATATTGCCCGCGATGAGATCGAACTGGAGGATTGCCGCTGGTTCACACGGGCGGACGTCGCAAAGATGCTGGAGACTGCAACGGGTGAGGGCTTTTCCGCGCCTCCCGGCGGCGCCATCGCGCACCGGCTGATGCGCGACTGGGTGGAATGGACGAAATAATCGCGTTCGGCAGGCTCAACCCTGGTGGAGCTTGCCGCGCATCGCATGGCCCTTGTAGACACCGAGAATGCGGACTTTTTCCGAGAAAAAGCGCAGCTCGTCCAGCGCATGCCGCACCGGCTCGTCATCGGGGTGGCCTTCAATATCGGCATAAAACTGCGTCGCCACGAATTTACCGCCGAGCTGGTAGCTTTCGAGCTTCGTCATGTTGATGCCGTTCGTCGCGAAACCGCCCATGGCCTTGTAGAGCGCGGCCGGAATATTGCGAACATTGAAAACGAAGGTGGTGACGACGATTTCGTCGCTCGATTGACGCTTGGCCCAGTTTTCATCACGGGAAAGCACAACGAAACGCGTGACGTTGTTTTCCGAATCCTCGACGTTTTCAGCGAGAATATCGAGGCCGTAGAGGCTGGCGGCAAGGCGCGGCGCAAGGGCTGCCATGCTGCGGTCGCCCTTTTCAGATACCAGTCTCGCGGAGCCCGCCGTATCGCCGGCGATGACGGGCTTCCAGCCGTTCGAGCGGATGATTTTCCGGCATTGGCCCAGCGCGTGAATGTGGCTGTGGACGGTTCGGATCTCTTCCTTTTTCACCCCCGGCATCACCATCAGCTGAAAGCGGATCGGCATGAAATATTCGCCGATGATGTGCAGGCGCGATTCCGGCAGCAGGTGATGAATATCCGCAACGCGGCCGGCAAGCGTGTTTTCAATCGGGATCATGCCGAGATCGGCTTCGCCGTTTTCAATGGCGTTGAAGGCGTCCTCGAATGTCGGGCAAGGCAAGGGTTCCATATCCGGGAACATGTCACGGCAGGCCATATCGGAATTCGCACCGAATTCGCCCTGGAAGGCAATGCGATTTGTGCTCAAGGTCATGGGACTTTCCGTTAGAGAGTTCTGCTTGCGAGGATTTTGCGGGCTTTTTCCAGATCGTGCGGCGTGTCGACACCGAGCGGCACGGAACTGACGATTTCCGCATCGATGCGCATGCCCGCTTCCAGCGCGCGCAGCTGTTCCAGCCTTTCGCGCTTTTCCAGCGGCGAAGGCGGCAGGCTGACGAATGTCTCAAGTGCTGCACGGCGATAGGTGTAAAGCCCGATATGATGATAAAGCGGGCCATCGCCGTAAGGGGCGGTGGTGCGGGTAAAATAAAGCGCCCGCAGCCGTGTGTCGGAAAGCGGGCTGCCAACGACTTTCACGACGTTCGGATTGGTTTTTTCTTCCTCGTCGGCGATTTCGACCGTCAGTGTCGCAATATCGACGGCGGCATTTTCCAGCGGACGCAGCGAAGAGCGGATCGTCTCCGCCTCGATGGTCGGAAGATCGCCCTGGACATTGATGACATATTCCGCCTTGCCATAGGGGTCGGCCTTTTGCAGTGCCTCGAAAATGCGGTCCGAGCCGGACTGGTGGTCGTCGCGTGTCATCATCACGTCAAAACCGGCATTCTGAACGGCGGAAAATACCTGCTCGTCATCGACCGCAACGACGATTCGTTCGGCGCCGGCCTCGCGCGCCCGAAGGGCCACCTGCACGATCATTGGCTTGCCGCCAATGTCGGCGAGCGGCTTGCCCGGCAGGCGCGTGGATGCCATCCGCGCCGGTATGAGGACGACAGCTTTCTCGAAATCCCGATTCTTCATCCGACACCCTTCAAATCCCGCCCGAAAAGTGTCAAAACGTCACGGTGTGGGGACCATTATTCAAGTTGCGCAGGCTGTGCAAAAGCCATAGCTTTCGAGTAATTTCAAGATGCCCGGTTATATGGAGCGGATGCGAGGGAGCGCATATAGATGAATTCTTATGTTAATATGGGCGTTGGGGCGTTGCTGGGCACGGTTTTCGTTCTGATGTCGGTGTCGATTGCCTCTGAGGGCATTTTTCATGCGCCGGCGCCCGAGAAGGAAGGTTACGCCATTGCTGCGGCAGAGGGTGGCGGCGAAGCAGCCGGCGGAGAAGCCGCGGCAGCCGCGACGCCGATCGCGCAATTGCTTGCGAGCGCCGATGCCGCCAAGGGCGAGACGGTCTTCAAGAAATGTACGAGCTGTCATACCGGAGAGAGTGGTGGTGCAAACAAGGTCGGCCCCAATCTCTTCGATATCGTTAACCGGCCGATCGCCAGCCACGAAGGTTTCAGCTATTCCGCAGGGATGAAGGATTTCTCCAAAGGCGGTTCCGTTCACTGGGATTACGATCATCTCAACTACTTCCTCGAAGCTCCGAAGAAACACGTTCCCGGCACGGCCATGGGCTTTGCAGGCGTGAAGAAGGAAACCGAAAGAGCCGATCTCATCGCTTATCTGCGCTCGCTGTCGGCAAACCCGGCACCGCTTCCGGATCCGAATGCAGCGCCCGCACCGATGAACTGATCGCCATGATGTTCAATGATAAAAGCCCGGCATCGCTGCCGGGCTTTCGTTTTTTACGCCTGGACGAATGACTCGTGAAAATCAGAAACCCTTGCCGCCGCGCAATTCGGAAATCACCGTTCCGACCATGATCTTGATATCCAGCCAGATCGAAAAATTGTCGACGTAATAAAGATCGGAGACGATTCGGGCGCGGGCCTTGTCGCTGCGATCCGTCGGGCCGCGCAATCCTCGCATCTGGGCAAGGCCGGTAATGCCCGGCCGCACCCTGTGCCGCATATGGTAGTGTGGCACAAGCTCTTCATAAAGACGACCGGCCGCCAGCATGCCGATGGCATGGCAGCGAGGCCCGACCAGTGACATATCGCCTTTCAGCACATTCAGAAGCTGCGGCAGTTCATCGATATTGGTGCGGCGAAGAATTGCGCCGATCCGGGTTATTCTGGGATCGTTCTTCACCGTCTGCGCCACACCGGTGGCATCACAAAGGTCGGTTCTCATGGAGCGGAATTTATAGACACGGATTTTCCGCCCGTTCATACCCCAGCGGACCTGCGAAAACAGGACCGGCCCCTTGCTGTCGAGTTTGACCATCACTGCGACGGTGAGCAACACCGGCGCGAGCGCGACAAGGGCGATGGACGCCCCTGCAATATCCATCGTTCTTTTGAGCGCGAACTGGCCGCGCAAAAATGCGGAGACGGTTTTTTCCGAAGAGGAAGGTTGCGTTTCCGGCGATTCGAAAGTTGTGGCTGCGGAATAGGAGGCACCGTAAAAAACGGCATGCGATGAGCCTTTAGTACCCAGCATAATATAGAGCCCTGAAAAGTTATTTTGATAGAAGAAAATTAATTTATATGAAGGATTAATAATTCATTTACCGTAAAAAGTCATGCGAAATGTAACCGCTCTGGCGCAAATGGCAATCTACGGTTAATGCGACTGCACGCGGATGTTGTAAGGGCGAGCATCCTCTCCGCTCGTGGCTGCGGAGAGGGCCTGTGGCATGGAACCAAACCCTGTAAAATCGGGAGTTTTCTGCAGCGATGGCGACATTGCCATCGACCCCGCGACCAGCGCCTGCCGCGTGTTCTAAATCGTTAGTTTCCCATGAGAATATCGAGCAGGGTCGTCTGCTTCGGTCGGGATGGCCTCTGATCGCCGATTTCGGCGGGTGGCACAGGCCCGTTGCCGGCTGAATAGCCGGGTTCGATATCGCGGGAAGGGATATTTGCCGGCGGCATCGGCACGCCCGGCTGATTTGGGTTTGGCGCAACCGGGGCCTGGGGGTAGGCATGGTTATCCGCAGTCCCGCCGCCGAGCGCATTGGAAATGATATCGCCGATGGTGGAGGGCGCGCTTTCCGGCGCCGGTTGCTGCATTTCCCCGAGCGGCGGAACACCCGATGCACCGAGGCCGAAGAGCGGCGAAGGCGACAGCCCCGAATGGGCGGCGGTCATGAAATCTTTCCAGGCCTTTGCGGGAAGGCCGCCGCCGGTGACCTTCTTCATTGATGTGCCGTCGTCATTGCCGAACCAGACACCTGTGGTCAGGTTGCTTGTATACCCGACAAAAAGGGCGTCGCGGAAGGACTGGGTCGTGCCCGACTTTCCAGCCGCCTGCCAGCCTTGAAGGCGCGCGGCCTTGCCGGTGCCTTCGGTGATGACGCGCGACAACATGCCGTTCATGGTCGCGGCGATGTCTTCGCTCAGCACACGCGGCGGATTGTCGTATTTGTTTTCGTAAAGCACCTTGCCGTCGGCATCGGTGATGCGTTTGACGATATGTGGTGTCGCCTTGTAGCCACCATTCATGAAGGGAGCATAGGAGGCCGTCAGCTCCATCAGCGACACTTCCGAGGTGCCGAGCGCGATGGAAGCATTGTTCTGCAGCTCGGATTCGATGCCCATGCGATGGGCCACCTGTGTCACCCGTTCCGGGCCGACTTCCATCACCAGCTGTGCGGCGATCGTGTTCAGCGAATTGGCAAGCGCAGTGGCGAGCGTGACTTCGCCGCGATATTTCTTCTCGTAATTTTCCGGTGTCCAGTTGCCGATGCGTACCGGCGCGTCATTGCGGATCGTGTAGGGGGTAAGCCCCGATTCGAGGGCGGCGACGTAAACGAAGGGCTTGAAGGCCGAGCCGGGTTGCCGTTTTGCCTTCACGGCGCGGTTGAACTGGCTTTCCGCATAATCCGCTCCACCGACGACCGCGCGGATCGCACCCGTACCATCGATGGAAACCAGCGCCGCCTGCGAAGCGCCCTGCTTCTTGCCGTCACCTTGCAGCACATGGGTAAGCGACTTCTCGGCGTCGCGTTCGAGATTGGGGTCGATGGTGGTATCGACAACGATGTCCTGCTTGACCTCGCCGACCAGGCTGCGCACTTCTTCCAGCACCATATCGGCGGCGTAATGCTCGGCGCCCGACCAGAAACGTTTCGCCTTGGTCGGGGGCTGCGACATGGCGGTCTTGATTTCGTCATCGGTAATGAAGCCGACATCGCGCATGGATTGCAGCACGACCTGCGCCCGTTCTTCCGCCGCCTGCGGATCGCGCGCCGGTGAAAGGCGTGAGGGGGCTTTGAGAAGCCCGGCGAGCATAGCCGCCTCGCCCAGATTGACGTCGCGCGCGGATTTGTTGAAGTAGCGCCTAGACGCCGCCTCGACGCCATAGGCGTTGGAGCCGAAATAGACGCGATTGAGATACATCGCGAGAATCTGGTCCTTGGTGAACTTGTGTTCCAGCCAGAAGGACAGCAGCACTTCCTGAACCTTGCGTTCCAGCGTCCTGTCCGGCGAAAGGAACAGGTTTTTCGCGAGCTGTTGCGTCAGAGTCGAGCCACCCTGCACGGCTCGCCCCGTCAGCACATTCGTGACGATGGCGCGTCCGAGGCCCAGCGGATCGACCCCGAAATGCGAATAAAACCGCCGATCCTCGATCGCCATAACGGCCTGCGGAATATAGGGCGACATATCTTCCAGCGCGAGCGCCTCGCCGCCGGTCGTGCCGCGATTGGCAAGCACGCTGCCGTTGACCGAAACGATCTTCACATTCGGCGGACGTTCGGGAATGGACCAGCTGCTGGCGCTCGGCATGCGCGCACCATAATAAAGGACAAGCCCGGCAACGCCGATTCCGCCCCAGATGCCTAGCACGATGCACCAGTAGAAGAGGGAGCGGATGAAGCCCATGACGCCGCGACCGGAATTGCTGCTGCGCTTTTCTTTCTTGCGGGAGGTGGTGCGACTGGATGCCGGCTTCGGGTTTTTGGCCTGCTGTTTTGTGGTTCCGCCAATGCGCTCGCTGGCGTCAAGACGCAGGTCATCGCCGGACTCGTGGAAATCCCCGAAGGAGGGTTCTACCCGTTCGCGTGATTTACCTTTGCCTGCCATCCAGCCGAAGTCGCTCCTATTTGCGAAACCGTGCACATCCCGTTCGGGTTTAAGGCGTCTATGCCTGCGCGATTCTTAATCCAGGATGAAGAGTTTAAATGCGGCAATTTAAGGCGGGGTTAAGTCTTGGCCGGATCACATCGGCGTCATTGGCAGACGTCGACCCATTCCGCTCCAGTCAATTCGGCCATAACCTCCGGCGAAATCTTCACCGCCGCATTGGTGGCACCGGCCGCGGGAACCACCTCGCGATAGTTTTTCAGCGATATGTCGCAAAACACCGGAAGCCGAGAAGGCAGGCCGAAAGGGCACACGCCGCCGATGGGATGGCTGGTTACGGCAACAACCTCTTCCGGGTCGAGCATGCGCGGCTTTACGCCGAAATGATCGCGGAATTTGCGGTTGTCGAGCCGCTTCGTGCCGGCGGCGACGACGAGAAGAATGATTTCACCCGCCTTCAGGCAAATGGTCTTCGCAATCTGGTCAGGGTCGACACCATGCGCTTCGGCGGCCAAAGCGACTGTCGCCGAACTCGTTTCCGTTTCAATCACGGCAACCTCGGGTGACTTTTCGGTGAAAAAAGCTCTGACGGATTCGATAGACATGCGTGTTTATTAGGCGTTACGCGGAGAAGCTTCAAGTCGCCCCGGAATAGCTATGCAATATGCGCAATGCTGCGCTGCGATGAAACGTCTGTTTTTTAAGCTGGTATACTGTATCTTCAAATCATCGAAGCGACGCACTCCTCCTCCCAGCGTCGCCCGATTGGACTGACAATACTCCTCCTCCCAATTGTCAGTCAGTTTCAAGAACCCGGCGCACCTCCTCCCGCGCCGGGTTTTTGCGTTCATGGTCTGGCCCCTACTTAACCCTGACCAGTTGGCCGTGTTCAAAGAAACTTGACTTTCAGCCCCTTCCCACCTAGGTACTTCGCCATCGATATTTGTTTGACGACCAGAGCTTCGGCGTCTTTTTAGACGCTCACGACGATCTTTTCCTTCAAATTCGACCCAAGTCCGCACTGCTTGCAGTGCAAATACAATTGCCAACGGAAGGAAATCGTTATGGCGACTGGTACAGTAAAGTGGTTCAACGCAACCAAGGGCTACGGCTTCATTCAGCCTGACGACGGTTCGCAGGACGTATTCGTTCACATCTCCGCTGTTGAGCGTGCGGGCCTCACCGCCCTCAACGACGGCCAGAAGCTCTCCTACGAGCTGATGCAGGACCGCCGCTCGGGCAAGATGTCCGCAGGCAACCTCGTTGCTGCCTGATACGCGCTTTGGCCCGAAAGGGTCACTCGCATGAATGGAAAGGCCGGATTTCTCCGGCCTTTTTCTTTTGAAGGGCGCGGCGAACGGGCGGGCCTTGAAAAGGCGCGAGTGCATACCAATATAGGGTTCAACAGTGTTTCAGATGAGAGCTGTCGGACGGGCATTTCGAAAGTGCCGCTGTTATCGCGTTAACCAAAGATTAACCGAAGCAGCCGATCCTGATGGTGAAATGCGGCGGCCATGGAAGTGGACACGCTCTGGAACATCACCGTTGAACGCTTTGACCACGGATGTACTGGCATTGACGGAAAACGGATGGAAAGGTCGGGCTTGCCCGGCCTTTTTGTTTTTGCGATGAGCAAACGGAAAGGGAGGAAGCGCCGGGTAACCGGCGCTTCCTCTTTTTTTGTCATTTTGCCGCGAGCGCGTCCAGAATGCGGATCCAGGAGCGGATGCCCTTGTGGAAGGACTGCAGATCGTATTTTTCATTCGGCGAGTGAATGCGGTCGTCCGTCAGGCCGAAGCCGACAAGCAGCGAATCCATGCCCAGCATCGTCTGGAAATCGCCGACGATCGGGATCGAGCCGCCCATGCCGATGACAACGGCGGGTTTTGGCCACTCTTCCGAAAGCGCATTCTTGGCTTTGGTGAGCACGGGCGAATCGTAGGACAGCTGGATGGCCGGTGATGCGCCATGTTCGTGGAACTCCACGGAGCAATCGGCCGGAATCTTGGATCGCACATAGGCCCGGAAGCTGTCGCGAATGGCTGCAGGGTTCTGCTCGCCGACGAGGCGGAACGACACCTTGGCGGAGGCTTTCGCGGCGATCACGGTCTTGAAGCCGTCGCCGGTATAACCGCCGATGATGCCGTTGACTTCGGCCGTCGGGCGCGCCCAGGTCTGCTCCAGCACGGAACGGCCCTTTTCGCCCGAGGGAACAGAAAGGCCGACTTCACCGAGGAAGGCTTCCGCCGTGCGGCCAAGCGTTTCCCAGGAGGCCTTGATGTTGGCAGGGGTTTCTTCCACACCGTCATAAAAACCGGCAAGCGTCACGCGGCCCGTCTCGTCATGCAGTCCGGCAAGGATATCGGTGAGGATGTGGATCGGGTTTGCGGCGGCGCCGCCAAAAAGGCCGGAATGCAGATCGCGATCAGCCGCAGTAATGATGATCTCTTCACCAACCAGGCCGCGAAGGGCTGCGGCAATGGCGGGCGTATCCCGGTCCCACATGCCGGTATCGCAGACCAGCGCATAATCGGCCTTCAACTCCTGCGCATTGGCCTCGAGGAATGGCTTCAGTGACGGCGAGCCGGATTCTTCTTCGCCTTCAAAAAGAATGGTAACGCGCACCGGCAGGCCGCCATTGACAGCCTTGTACGCTCGGCAGGCTTCCACGAAGGTCATCAGCTGGCCCTTGTCGTCCGCCGTTCCGCGTCCGGTAATCACCTGCCGGCCGGCGCCGATATCCTTGACGGCGGGTTCGAACGGATCGTTTTCCCACAGCTCGAGCGGATCGACCGGCTGGACGTCATAATGGCCGTAAAAAAGCACATGCGGTGCATCCTCGGTGGCTGCATCGTGATGCGCAACGACCATGGGGTGGCCGGCCGTATCCCGGACGGAAGCCGTAAAGCCGAGCGCCGAAAGCGTTCTGACTAGCCATTCCGCCGCCTTGCGGCATTCCGCCTTGTAGGCGGGGTCCGTCGAAATCGAGGGGATGCGCACGAGTTCGAACAGCCGCTCGAGGCTCGAGGTGAGATTGTCGTCGGCGGTGGAAAGAATGGGGGAAACGTCTGTCATCGATGATCCTGTCATGTCTGTCGTGACCCGGCGATAAGACGAAACATCCGGGCATCGCGCATCGCGGGAAACAAGGGGGCCGGCGCGTCGTGAATCGGCAAACGTGCGGCCGCCGGAACGATAGAGCAGTTCAGGGAAAGTGCGAAGCGGTTTCGGGCTGTAAATGCTATTTCGCTTTTTTGGCGCTTTCGATCGCCCGGCGCATATATTCCAGCAGAAGCTGCCTCTCGAAACGCCGGAAATCCTTGAGCAACGCATCTTCGGTGGCTTCGGAGGCGGCAATGGCGTTGGCTTCCAGATCCCTGCCGCGCTGGGTCAGTTCGATGATCTGGGCACGGCGGTCGCTTGGATGGGATTTGCGGACGATCAGCCCATCGCGCTCCATGCGCGAGAGCGTATTGGCGAGCGTCGCCTGTTCGACATCGATCCGATCCAGCAATTGCCGCTGCGTCAGGCCGTCCTCATGCCAGAGTTCGATGAGGATGGGGAATTGCCCGGGCGAGAAACCCAGAGCGGCGGCTCTTTTCTGCAGCGCCATGGTGAATTCCCGCGCCATTCTCGAAGCGAGATAGATTGCCGATTCGTCCCGGGAAAAACCCATTCTTCCGCCCATAAAGCATCGGCCGGCTCAGCCCGGCAATTCGATAGCGCGATATATATCGCATGATATGTTTAAGCCAGACCGAAATAGTGCATAAAACAAAACCGCCATGGCCGGGAGGGGTCGGCCATGGCGGTCATATTGGAGGACAAAGGCCCGGAGAGGGGGAAAGGCCTTTGTCCGGTCTGACGCGGCGGGGGACGAGCCAGCTATCAGACTACGGCGTGATCAGGCGCCGTCCACTGAGAAATGTGTCTCCAAATGCGGCTTTTCAAGGGAAAGTCGGATTACAAATCGGTAACGTTCAGGTGAATTTTGCAGGCCTATGCTACCGCCTCATTCCCCGCTCTTTCCGGTGCGTTGCGCGAAGTTTCGGTAGACGCCAAAACGGCCCCGCGCTATCCATGCTACCCATGAAAAAAGGCGATCATCTCTTCCTCGTTGACGGTTCCGGTTTCATTTTCCGGGCCTTCCATGCAATTCCGCCGCTGAACCGCAAGTCGGACGGGCTGCCGGTCAACGCCGTCTCGGGCTTCTGCAACATGTTGTGGAAGCTTCTGAAGGATGCCCGCAACACCGATGTCGGTGTGACTCCGACGCATTTTGCGGTGATTTTCGACTATTCGTCGAAGACCTTCCGCAACGAACTTTACGATCTCTACAAGGCCAACCGCACCGCGCCGCCGGAAGATCTGGTGCCGCAATTCGGCCTGATCCGTGAGGCGACGCGCGCCTTTAACCTTCCCTGCATTGAGACGGAAGGCTTCGAGGCGGACGATATCATCGCCACCTATGCCCGGCAGGCCGAGGCGATCGGAGCCGATGTCACCATCATCTCCTCCGACAAGGATCTGATGCAGCTCGTCACGGCTAATGTACATATGTACGACGCCATGAAGGACAAGCAGATCGGCGTTCCGGACGTTGTCGAGAAGTGGGGCGTAGGCCCGGAAAAGATGATCGACCTGCAGGCAATGACGGGCGATTCGACTGACAATGTTCCTGGCATTCCTGGCATCGGCCCGAAGACGGCGGCACAATTGCTGGAGGAATACGGCGATCTCGATACACTGCTGGCGCGGGCAGGCGAAATCAAGCAGCAGAAGCGCCGGGAAAATATCATCGCCAATGCGGAGCTTGCCCGCCTTTCCAGACAGCTCGTGGCACTCAGAACCGATGTGCCGCTGGATCAGTCTCTCGAAGCGCTGGTGCTCGAACCACAGAACGGCCCGAAACTGATCGCCTTCCTGAAGGCGATGGAGTTCACGACGCTAACACGCCGGGTTGCCGAGGCGACCGAAACCGACGCTTCCGCCATCGATCCCGCCAATGTGCCGGTACAATGGGGCGCCGAAGCCCATGGTCCCGATCTCGATGCGCCAGCCGCTGCCGTGAACGCTGGCGAAGTGGCCACTAGCGCCGCTGGCGCTTCGGCTTCGCCTGCCGCTCCGGCAAGGAAAGTAACGGGGGAGGGTAGCGCGCCCGCTGATCTCGCCACAGCGCGACAGGCGCTTTTTTCCGCCGCCAAGATCGATACGACCGCCTATCTGACGATCAGGGACCTTGACACGCTCGACCGCTGGATCGCGGCGGCCCGGGAGACAGGCGTCGTCGCCTTCGATACGGAAACGACCTCGCTCGACCCGATGCAGGCGGCACTTGTCGGTTTTTCTCTGGCCATTGCCGATAACGGCAAGGATGCCACGGGCACCGATATCCGGGCCGCCTATGTTCCCTTGACGCACAAGACCGGTTCCGGCGGCGATCTTTTCAGCGACGGCATCAAACTGGCCGAAGGGCAGGTGCCCTTTGCCGAGGCGCTGGCGCGTCTGAAGGGCCTGCTCGAAGACGAAGCCGTTCTGAAGGTCGCGCAGAACCTGAAATATGACTATCTGCTGATGAAGCGCCATGGCGTCGTCATGCGGAGCTTCGACGACACGATGCTGATTTCTTATGTTCTCGAGGCCGGCAAGGCCACGCACGGCATGGATTCGCTGTCCGAACGCTGGCTCGGCCACACGCCGATCGCCTATAAGGACGTTGCGGGATCGGGTAAGTCGAGTGTCACCTTCGATTTTGTCGATATCGACAAGGCCACCGCTTATGCTGCGGAAGATGCCGATGTGACCCTGCGGCTCTGGATGGCGCTGAAGCCGAGGCTTGTCTCGGAACGGCTGACCAAGGTTTATGAGCGGCTGGAACGTCCCCTCGTGCCGGTTTTGGCGCATATGGAAGAGCGCGGCATCACCGTGGACCGGCAGATTCTCTCGCGCCTTTCCGGCGAACTCGCCCAGAAGGCCGCATCCTTCGAAGAGGAAATCTACGAGCTGGCGGGCGAGCGCTTCAACATCGGATCGCCAAAGCAGCTCGGCGATATTCTGTTCGGCAGGATGGGTCTGCCCGGCGGCTCGAAAACCAAGACCGGCCAATGGTCAACATCGGCGCAGGTTCTGGAAGATCTGGCAGCGGAAGGTGCCGAACTGCCGCGCAAGATCGTCGACTGGCGGCAGCTGACGAAGTTGAAATCGACCTATACAGATGCGCTGCCGGGATATATCCATCCCGGGACGAAGCGGGTGCATACGTCCTATGCGCTCGCCTCCACCACCACGGGACGCCTGTCCTCCTCGGAGCCGAACCTTCAGAACATCCCGGTTCGCACAGCGGAAGGCCGCAAGATTCGCACGGCTTTCATTTCCACGCCCGGTCACAAGCTTCTGTCGGCCGACTACAGCCAGATCGAACTGCGCGTGCTTGCCCATGTCGCCGATATTCCGCAGCTTCGGAACGCCTTTGAAAACGGCATCGACATTCATGCCATGACGGCATCGGAAATGTTCGGCGTGCCGGTTGAAGGCATGCCGTCGGAAGTGCGCCGCCGCGCCAAGGCGATCAATTTCGGCATCATCTACGGCATATCCGCCTTCGGTCTCGCCAATCAGCTTGGTATCGCCCGCTCCGAAGCAGGCGACTATATCAAGAAATATTTCGAGCGTTTTCCCGGCATTCGCGATTACATGGAAGCGACCAAAGCCTTCGCGCGCGAAAACGGCTATGTCGAGACGATTTTTGGCCGCCGCGCCCATTATCCGGAAATCCGCTCCTCCAATCCTTCGGTAAAAGCCTTCAATGAGCGCGCGGCCATCAACGCGCCGATCCAGGGCTCGGCCGCCGATATCATCCGCCGGGCCATGGTCCGCATCGAGCCGGCGCTGGAGGCGGAAAAGCTTTCCGCCCGCATGCTTTTGCAGGTGCATGACGAACTCATCTTCGAAGTCGAGGAAGCGGAAATCGAAAAGACCCTGCCGGTCGTCGTCTCCGTCATGGAAAATGCGGCCATGCCGGCGATTTCCATGAGGGTGCCGCTGAAAGTGGACGCCCGCGCGGCGGACAATTGGGATGAGGCGCATTGATCGGTCAATGAGCGGCGGATGTCATTACTTTGTCGCGTGCGGGGACTAGGGGAAACGTTTCACAAGGAGTTTCCCATGCACGCCCCGCTGGTCTCGAAAGATCTCGACTATATTTCCGTCGCCAACCACGATCAGCCGCCGCGCCATCTCGGCAGCCGCTTCAATGCGGATGGCGAGTTTCTGCCGGAGCCCGGCAATACCGTTGTAAGCCATCTCGCCAGCGGATCGCAGACCGAAAAAGCGATCATCGCAACCCGCCAGCGCTTTCTGGACATGCCGGAGGCGTCGCAGCTTGCCTTCACGCCGATTTCCAGCCTGCATATGACCGTGTTTCAGGGCATCATCGAGTTCCGCCGCGCCTTGCCCTACTGGCCGGAAAACATTCCTCTCGATACGCCGATTGACGTGATGACCGATTATTATCGCGACCGGCTCTTCGCCTTTCCGGCCCTGCCGGCATTCAACATGCAGGTGACGGGCCTGCGCCCGACGGGCCTTGTCATGAAGGGTGCTACGGCCGAGGATGACCGGATCGTGGCTCTCTGGCGGGATGAATTTGCCAAGTTGTTCGGCTATCGCCACCCGGATCATGAAACCTACGAATTTCACATCACCCTGTCTTACATCATCAGCTGGTTCGAGCCGGAAACCCTGCCGCGCTGGCAGGCCATGCTGGATGAAGAACTTGAAAAACTGCGCGCTGCCGCGCCGGTCATAGAGATGCGACCGCCAGCTTTCTGTGAATTCAAGGATATGAACCACTTCAAGGAACTCGTTGTTTTCGATAAACCCGCGCCTGTGATTTCCGATATCTGAGACAGGCCTGCCGCGCTGATTTCCCTGAATCGGAAAAAATGCGCATCAGGGCTGGTCAAAGCCCGTTTGGGCATGTATAAGCGCGCCAAATTTCCGATATCGAGACATCCGACATTCGGCCTTTGGTTCTGGCCGGTTCCGTTGTTTCGCCGCTTAAGTGGAGTAACAAAAATGGCTGTACCAAAAAGAAAAACAAGCCCGTCCAAGCGCGGTATGCGCCGCTCGGCTGACGGTCTCAAGTCTGCAACCTACGTTGAAGACAAGAACTCCGGCGAACTGCGCCGTCCGCACCATATCGATCTGAAGACCGGTATGTATCGCGGCCGTCAGGTTCTGACGCCGAAGGAAAGCGCATAAGCTTTTCTAAAAGCATCTATGCAAAAACCGGCCCCCGTGGCCGGTTTTTTGTTTTGAGGGCCGTTCTGCTGTCTTTTCCGCTCACTTGGAAAATTCGGCCACTCCTCCTACACTCTTTTAGAGAGAGCAGGTTTCGATGCCTGCAAAAGGCGGGGAGCTTCGGTGAAATATCGCTGGATTTTGTTGATGCTTCTCAGCCTCGGTCTCGGTTATGGCGCCGTGACCAGAGGTGGCGGCATTATTGCGGAAAGCTATTTCGGCGAAATGTCCGATCAGGGCCGCACCACTCTGCGGCTGGCCGTTTCCGCCCTCGGCGGGCTTTTGAGCCGCTACGAGCCGCTGCCGGCTCTGATCGCCGATCATGACGACATTGAGGAACTGGTCGCACATCCCAAGGATGCCGAACTGCGCCAGCGCGCCAATGTCTATCTCAAATCCATCAACACCCTGCTGGAATCCTCCGATATTTACATCATCACGCTGGATGGGGAGACAATCGCCGCCAGCAACTATGATGGTCCAACCAGCTTCGTCGGTGAGAATTTCAGCTACCGTCCCTATTTTCAGGACGCCGCCAAAGGTTTCCAGTCGCGGTTCTTCGCGCTTGGCACCACGTCCCACAAGCGTGGCTATTATTTTTCGGCGCCCATCCTTTTTAATGAGGAGATCAAGGGCGTCATCGTCTTTAAGGTCGACATTGAAGGCATAGAAGCCTCCTTCGGCAATGGCGAGAACCGAATTCTGGTATCGGACCCGGAAGGCATCATCTTCATGACTGGAACGCCGCAATGGCTTTATTCCGGCCTGATGCCGCTGACGCCCGAGAGGCTGGCGCGCACGGAGACTTCTCGCCGCTACGCCAATGCAACGCTGAAGGAGTTGCCGGTGAAAAACGGCAACTTTGGCTCCCATCAACTGATGACAATCACCCAAAATGACGGTGAAAGGGAATATATGGTCCTGTCGCAGCCGATGCCCGACGCGGGCTGGACAGTCAGTGTGCTGATGGACACGGGTTCCCTCCGAACGCAGGTGAAGACGGCGATGATAGCCATCATCCTCTGCCTGTGTCTTGCTGCCGCGCTGATCGCCGCCATGCTGCAAAGGCGTCGTCGTCTGCGCGAACGCCTGACCCATCAGGCGGAGGCGCAGGCGGAGCTGGAACGCCGGGTGGAGGAGCGCACCGCCGATCTGGCGCGGGTCAATCAGGAGATCGAACACGAAGTCGCAGAGCGCCGCCAGACGGAAAAACAGTTGCGCAAGATGCAGAACGAGCTGGTGCAGGCGGGCAAGCTCGCAGCGCTCGGCCAGATGTCGGCGGCGTTGTCGCATGAGTTCAACCAGCCGCTCGCAGCCGCCAAGAATTATGCCGAAAACGCCTCGCTTCTCGTGGAACGGGGACGGCTGGAGGAGGTGACAGAAAACCTCAGGCGCATTTCGGGCCTTATCGACCGTATGGCCTCCATCAGCAAACATCTCAGGAATTTCGCCCGTAAACCCAATGAAAAAACGGCCGCGGTAAGTCTCGAAGCTGTCCTTCGCGATACGCTCGAAATCGTCGGCGCGCGGCTGAAGGCCGCCGATGCGGTGCTGGATGTGGATCTCGGTCGGGTTCCGCTTGCCGTGAAAGCCGGCCCGGTGCGGCTGCAGCAGGTGCTCGTCAACATCATCTCCAATGCTGCCGATGCGGTGGAGGGACGCGAGGAACGCCGCATTGCGCTGCGGGCCGTGCAGCACGGCCAGTCGGTGTCGATTTTCATTCTTGATCGCGGTCCGGGCGTGCCGGCGGCGATTTCAGAACGCATTTTCGATCCCTTCTTCACCACCAAGGGCGTGGGGCGCGGCCTCGGTCTTGGCCTGTCCATATCCTATAATATCATCAAGGATTTCGGCGGCCAGCTGCGCGTCAGAAACCATGAAGACGGCGGGGCGGAGTTCGAGATCGAATTGCCAGCCGCCGCGTGGCGCGTGGAGGCGGCTGCGGAATGACCATGTCGCGGGTTCTATTGATCGATGATGAGGAAGAGCTGCGCTTTTCCACGGCGCAGGCGCTGGAGCTCTCAGGCTGTGACGTCACCATGCTCGCAAGCGCCGAACATGCGCTCGAACTCATCGGCTACAGCTTCGACGGCGTGGTGGTTAGCGATATCCGGATGCCCGGCATGGATGGTATGACGCTGCTGCAGAAGGTGCGGGAGCTTGATGCGGAGATACCTGTCATCCTGATGACAGGCCATGGCGATGTGCAGCTCGCGGTCAACGCCATGCGCAACGGCGCTTATGATTTCATCGAAAAGCCGTTCACGCCGCAATATCTCGCCGGCATCATAAAAAGGGCCAATGATCGGCGGGCGCTGGTGCTGGAAAACCGCCGTCTCAAGGCGGTGGCAGGCAAGCATGACGATCTCGAAACACGTCTGCCCGGCAGAACCCAGATCATGGTCGATCTGCGGTATCGTATCCGCGCTATCGGTGCGACGGACGCCGATACGCTGATCGTCGGTGACACGGGCGCCGGCAAGGAGGTCGTGGCGCGCGCGCTTCACGATATCAGCGCCAGGGCCAACCGGCCATTCGTGGCGATCAATTGCGCCGCCCTTCCGCAGACGTTGATCGAAAGCGAGTTGTTCGGTCATGAGGCAGGCGCCTTCCCCGGTGCGCTGCGCCCGCGCTACGGCAAGTTCGAACATGCTCGCGGCGGCACCATATTGCTGGATGAGATCGGCTCCATGCCCTTCGAATTGCAGGGCCGCTTCCTGCGTGTCTTGCAGGAACGGGTGATTACCCGTCTCGGCTCGAATGAAACGGTCGAACTCGATGTCCGTTTTATCGCCACCAGCAAGGTCGATCTGGAACAGGAAGTCGCGGCCGGTCGGTTCCGTGCGGATCTTCTTTATCGGCTCAACGTGGCGACACTTCTCGTGCCGTCGCTCTCGCAGCGCAGCGCAGATATACCGTTACTTTTCCTGCATCTCGTGCGGGAAGCTGCTGCCCGCTACGGGCGGGAAGACATGGAGGTGCCGCAAAGTCTGCTTTCGGTCGTCTCCCTGCGTGAGTGGCCGGGCAACGTGCGTGAACTGCGCAATGCGGCAGACCGTTTCGTTCTCGGTCTGGAAAGCGATGTGTCCGAAGCCTCCCTGCCGTTTCATGATGACGGAAAAGCGGCCCTTGCCACACGGGTTGCGGCTTATGAAAAAAGCCTGATCGCACACGCAATCGCCGTGCACGGCGGAAATCTGAAATCCGTTTATGAAAATCTCGGCATTTCGCGCAAAACGCTCTACGAAAAAATGCAGAAATACGGCCTGCACCGGCACATGACCGAGGTCTGATGGGTGGATTTCCACCCATAGATCATTCCTTATGGGTAGAAATCCACCCATTGCCGTCCGGGATGGCAATAAAAGCGCACCGCACGACAAGACCGCCATTGCTGAACGGTGATCCCGGATCGCAAATATCTCACCCCGGTCGCCATGGAGGAGCATGCGCGGCTGAAGTGGCGAACATTTTCATCCGGGAGGAATCGATGAAAATACTGAAGACAGTCACCGGCCTTGCTGCTGCCGCTGCCGTTTCCCTTTTTGCGCTGTCCGCATCCGCTCAGAACTATCCAGAGCGCAATATCACCATGGTCGTGCCCTTTTCCGCTGGCGGCCCCACGGATACGGTCGCGCGTCTTGTCGCTGAATCCATGTCGAAGGACCTCGGCCAGCAGATCATCGTCGAAAATGTCGGCGGCGCAGGCGGCACGCTGGGTGCTGGTCGCGTGGCGTCGGCCGATCCGGACGGTTATACCGTTCTTCTCCACCATATCGGCATGGCGACCAGCGCCACGCTCTACCGCAAGCTCGCCTATGACACGCTGAACGCCTTTGAATATGTCGGTCTGGTCACCGAAGTGCCGATGACCATCCTGTCGCGCAAGACCCTCGAGACGACGGATCTGAAAAGTCTGATCGACTATGCCAAGGCGAACAAGGACAAGGTGACCGTCGCCAATGCCGGCATCGGCGCCGCCTCGCATCTGTGCGGCATGCTGTTCATGAGCGCCATAGAGACACCGCTTGTCACCGTTCCCTATAAGGGCACAGGTCCGGCCATGACCGATCTTCTCGGCGGCCAGGTCGACATCATGTGCGACCAGACCACCAACACCACCAAGCAGATTCAGGGCGGAACCGTGAAAGCCTATGCCGTAACCACGGCCAAGCGGCTGGACGTGCTTCCGGATGTGCCGACGGTTGTCGAAGCAGGCCTGCCGAAGCTCGAAGTAGGTATCTGGCACGGCATCTATACGCCGAAGGGCACGTCTGCCGAAATCAACGAAAAGCTCTCCAAATCGCTGCAGGCCGCGCTGAAGGACGAGAATGTCGTAGCTCGTTTTGCTGAACTCGGCACCACGCCTTCCTCTGAAAGCGATGCGACGCCTGCGGCGCTGAAGGCCAAGCTTGAAAGCGAAATCGCCCGCTGGAAGCCGGTGATCGAAGCTGCCGGCCAATATGCCGACTGATGGCTGAAAGAATTACCGGCGGCGTCATGCCGCCGGCTTTTTGCCATCGATTTAACGCGCGGGACGGTGGGTTGCCGGCCGCAGTGGAGGGGCATCTTTCATGAAGTCGTTTTTTATTGACCCTGCCGAAGCAGTCTGCGGGGCAATTTTTATTGGGCTTGGCGCATTTTTTGCCCTGCAGTCCTATGGGCTGGAGATTGGGAGCGCATTCCGAATGGGACCCGGCTATTTCCCGCTTGTTTTGGCGATCATTCTGGTCCTGCTCGGTGGGGTGATATTCATACGGTCCACGCGCATACAGGGTGAGGCTATCGGCGCGATTGCCTGGCGGGGGATATTTTTCATTCTGCCCGCCCCGATCTTCTTCGGCCTCACTGTCCGGGGTCTCGGTTTCGTTCCGGCACTTTTTTTCAGCGCCCTCATCGCTTCCTTCGCCTCGCACAAGATGAGCCCGGTCATGGCGGTCATTCTTTCCGCTGCGATCACGGTCTTTTCCGTCGCTGTTTTTAACTACGGTCTCGGCCTGCCGTTCCAGCGCTTCGGTCCCTGGCTTAAATTTTGAGGTGCCGTGATGGATTTGCTCGATAATCTCGCTCTCGGTTTCGTCACGGCTTCTTCGCTGGCAAACCTGTTCTTCTGCCTTATCGGCGTGTTGCTCGGCACTTTGATCGGCGTGCTGCCCGGCATCGGTGCGACGGCGACCATCGCCATGCTGCTGCCGATTACCTTCCAGCTCGAACCGGTCTCGTCGCTGATCATGCTCGCCGGCATTTATTACGGCGCGCAATATGGCGGCTCGACCACGGCCATCCTGATCAACATGCCCGGCGAATCCTCCTCTGCCGTTACCGCCATCGATGGCTATCAGATGGCGCGCAAGGGCAAGGCGGGGGCTGCTCTTGCCATCGCCGCCATCGGCTCGTTCTTTGCCGGCACGGTATCCACCTTCCTTGTGGCGATCTTCGCGCCGCCCTTGACGGCGATAGCGCTGGAGTTCGGCGCGGCAGAATATTTCTCGCTGATGGTCGTGGGCCTCGTCTCATCCATTGCGCTCGCCCATGGCTCCATCGTCAAGGCTCTGGCCATGGTCGTGCTCGGCCTGCTGCTCGGTCTGGTCGGCACGGATATTTACAGCGGCACGCCGCGCTTCACTCTCGGTATTCGCGAGTATGCCGACGGTCTGAACTTTGTGGCTGTGGCCGTTGGCGTCTTCGGTATCGCCGAGATCCTGCGCAATCTCGAAAACGAGCGGACCCGCTCTGTGCTGATCGCCAAAGTCAGCAGCCTGATGCCGTCGAAGGAGGACTTCAAGGCCATGATCGGTCCGGTGTTGCGCGGCACTGTCATCGGTTCGGCACTAGGTATTCTGCCGGGTGGTGGTGCCATCCTTGCGGCATTTGCATCCTATACGGTTGAAAAACGCGTCTCCAAGAACCCGAAAGAATTCGGGCATGGCGCGGTGGCCGGGGTGGCCGGTCCGGAATCCGCAAACAACGCGGGTGCGCAGACCTCCTTCATCCCGCTGCTCACGCTTGGCATTCCCGCCAATCCGGTCATGGCGCTGATGATTGGCGCGATGATCATCCAGGGTATCGTGCCGGGTCCGAACGTTGCGACCGAACAGCCGGCGCTGTTCTGGGGCATCATCGCCTCCATGTGGATCGGCAACCTGATGCTCGTCATCCTGAACCTGCCCCTGATCGGGCTGTGGGTGAAGCTTCTGACGGTGCCTTATTATGTGCTGTTCCCCATCATCATGGCCTTCTGCGCCATCGGGGTCTACAGCGTCAATTCCAACGTCTTCGATCTGTATGCCGTCGCCTTCTTCGGCTTCATTGGCTATGTGCTGGTGAAACTGCGCTGCGAACCTGCACCGTTGCTGCTGGGCTTCGTGCTCGGTCCGCTGCTGGAGGAGAACCTGCGGCGCGCCATGATTCTGTCGCGTGGCGATCCATCGACCTTCTTCACCCGGCCGATCAGCGCCACCCTGCTTTTCATCGCGTTGGCCGTGCTGATCGTCGTCTTTCTGCCCAGCGTGAAGAAGAAACGCGAAGAGGTTTTCGTAGAAGAAGACTGAGGAATGCCAAAGACTCGGATGCCGGCGATGGAAACACCGCCGGCTTTTTTCGTTTCCGGATCGCCATGACGAATTTGCTTCACCAAAGCGACATATGGTTGACTCCCAAGCTTTTACGCCCAAGGAAGGGCTGGAAAGAGAGGTCGATATGACGTCGGAAACCGAAAAACGCATCATCATACTCGAGGAAACGGCCGCGCATCAGGCGAAGGTGATAGAAGAACTCTCTGATCAGCTGGCGGAGCAGTGGAAGGTGGTGGAGCAGACCCGTGCCAAGCTGGACCGCCTGACGGAGAGGTTTCTGAGCCTCGAAGAGCAATCGCTGGACGCGCCTGCAATTACCCGGCCGCCGCATTATTGACAGGGAAGAGCCAATGAAAAACGACACCGCCGAGCTAGCCGCCGATATCGTCGATTTCTGGAAGAAGGCCGGACCGGAGAAGTGGTTCGACAAGGACGCCGCCTTCGATAACCGCTTTCACGACCGTTTCCGCGACGCCCATTTTGCGGCCGCAAGACGTGAATTGGACAACTGGCTGGAGGACGCGGAAAGCAGCCTCGCGCTGATGCTTCTGCTGGATCAGTTTCCGCGCAACTGCTTTCGCGGCACCGCGCACATGTATGCGACCGATCCTCTGGCGCGGCTTTTTGCCGATGAGGCCATCCACAGCGGGCATGATCAGGCGGTGAGTGAGGATTTGCGGGTGTTCTTCTATCTGCCCTTTTCCCATGCCGAAGATATCGAGGCCCAGCAGCGTGCCTGCGTCCTGAACTATCCGCTTGGCGGGCTTTATCTTCACCATGCCGAAGAACATCGCGATATCATCGAGCGTTTCGGCCGCTTTCCGCATCGTAACAAGATATTGTTGCGAGAAACGACACCGGAGGAGCGGCAATATCTGGAAGAGGGCGGCTTTTCCGGTTGAGCCAGAAACGAAAACGCCGCCAGTCCCTGATGGCGGCGGCGTTCTAAAAGCGGGGAAGCGGCAGCGATCAGCCGTCGAAGAATTCCTTCATCCGGGCAAAGAAGCCCGTCGATTCCGGATTATTCTCCTTGGAGGAGAGCTGCTCGAATTCCTGCAACAGCTCGCGCTGCCGCTTGCTGAGTTTCTGCGGCGTCTCGATCTGAATCTGGATATAAAGGTCGCCCGTCTGCGCTGAACGCAGCACCGGCATACCCTTGCCCTTCAGACGGAACTGCTTGCCCGGCTGGGTTCCTTCCGGAACCGTAACCCGCGATTTGGTGCCGTCGAGCGTCGTGACATCGAAAGTGCCGCCGAGCGCCGCCGTCGTCATGGAGATCGGCACGGTGCAATAAAGGTCGGCGCCGTCGCGCTGGAAGAATTCATGCGGACGCACGGACAGGAAGATGTAAAGATCGCCCGCCGGACCGCCGCGCATGCCAGCTTCGCCTTCCCCCTGCAAGCGAATGCGGGTGCCGTCTTCAATGCCCGAGGGAATGTTGACCGAGAGCGAGCGCTCTTCCGTTACACGGCCCTGACCATGGCACTTGCCGCACGGATCGGAGATCGTCTGCCCGCGGCCATGGCAGGTGGGGCAGGTGCGTTCCACCGAGAAGAAGCCCTGTGCTGCGCGCACGCGGCCGGAACCCTGACAGGTAGCGCAGGTCTTCGGCTGTGTACCTGGTTTGGCGCCAGAGCCCGAACAGACATCACAGGTGATCGAGGTAGGAACCCTGATCTGCGCCGTCTTGCCGGTGAAGGCCTCTTCCAGCGTGATTTCCATGTTGTAGCGAAGATCGGCGCCGCGTTCGCGCCCGCCGGAAGAGCGGCGCGCACGGCCACCACCCATCATCTCGCCGAAGATGTCCTCGAAGATGTCGGAGAAGCCGCCATTGGCGAAACCGCCGCCACCCATGCCGCCGCCGCCCATGCCGCCATTTTCAAATGCGGCGTGGCCGAAACGGTCATAGGCCGCTCGTTTCTGAGGGTCCTTCAACGTCTCGTATGCTTCGTTGATTTCCTTGAATTTCCGTTCGGAATCGGCATCGTCCGGGTTCTTGTCCGGATGGTATTTCATCGCGAGTTTGCGGAAGGCGCTTTTCAGCTCTTTTTCGTCCGCAGTCTTGCTGACGCCAAGTGTTTCGTAAAAGTCTGCTTTCGCCATTCAGTTAACAAGCCTCGCAAATGGATTTCCGGCTGCACGTCGGCAGCCGGATGTCTTGCATAAATTGTCAGGAGACGGAAAGTCACGCGATTAAGCGGACTTCTTGTCGTCCTTGATTTCTTCATAGTCGGCGTCGACGACGTCGTCCTTGCCTTCTTCGGAAGCATCGCCGGCCTCGGCCTGCTGCGCTTCGTAGATGGCCTGACCAAGCTTCATGGAAACTTCCATGAGGGTCTGGGTCTTGGCCTGAATGTCGTCTGCATCCGGCTCAGCGGCTTCGACGGCGGTCTTCAGGCTGGCAATGGCGTCTTCGATAGCCTTGCGGTCAGTTTCGGAAACCTTGTCGCCATATTCCTTCACCGACTTTTCGGTGGAGTGGATGAGGCTTTCGGCCTGGTTCTTGGCTTCCACACCCGCACGACGCTTCTTGTCGGCCTCGGCATTGGCTTCGGCGTCCTTCACCATCTTTTCGATGTCGGCGTCGGAGAGACCTCCGGAGGCCTGGATGCGGATCTGCTGTTCCTTGCCGGTGCCCTTGTCTTTCGCCGAAACCTGCACGATGCCGTTGGCGTCGATATCGAAGGTCACTTCGATCTGCGGAACGCCACGCGGTGCCGGCGGCAGGCCGACGAGGTCGAACTGGCCGAGCAGCTTGTTGTCCTGCGCCATTTCGCGCTCACCCTGCGAGACGCGGATGGTCACGGCCGACTGGTTGTCTTCGGCGGTCGAGAAGGTCTGGCTCTTCTTGGTCGGGATCGTCGTGTTGCGATCGATCAGACGGGTGAAAACGCCACCCAGCGTTTCGATGCCGAGCGACAGCGGGGTCACATCGAGCAGCAGAACGTCCTTGACGTCGCCCTGCAGAACGCCAGCCTGAATGGCGGCGCCCATGGCGACCACTTCATCCGGGTTCACGCCCTTGTGCGGCTCCTTGCCGAACAGCTGCTTGACGACTTCCTGGACCTTTGGCATGCGGCTCATGCCACCGACGAGAACGACTTCGTCGATCTCGGAAGCGGAAACGCCGGCATCCTTGAGCGCTGCCTTACACGGTGCGACGGTGCGCTGCACCAGATCGTCAACCAGGCTTTCGAATTTGGCGCGGGTCAGCTTCAGCGTCAGGTGCTTCGGACCGGAAGCATCGGCCGTGATGAACGGCAGGTTGATTTCGGTCTGCTGCGAGGAGGAAAGTTCGATCTTTGCCTTTTCGGCAGCTTCCTTGAGGCGCTGCAGAGCGAGCTTGTCGTTCTTCAGGTCGATACCCTGATCCTTCTTGAACTCGCCAGCCAGATATTCGACCAGACGCATGTCGAAGTCTTCACCGCCAAGGAAGGTATCGCCGTTGGTGGACTTCACTTCGAAGACGCCATCGCCGATTTCCAGGACGGAAATATCGAAGGTACCGCCGCCAAGGTCGTAAACCGCGATGGTCTTGCCGTCCTTCTTGTCGAGGCCGTAAGCGAGTGCTGCCGCAGTCGGCTCGTTGATGATACGCAGGACGTCGAGACCTGCAATGCGGCCGGCATCCTTGGTTGCCTGGCGCTGCGCATCGTTGAAGTAGGCGGGAACGGTGATAACGGCCTTCTCGACCTTTTCACCGAGATAAGATTCAGCCGTTTCCTTCATCTTCTGAAGGATCATCGCGGAAATCTGCGAAGGGGAATAGGGCTTGTCCTGCGCCTTCACCCATGCGTCGCCATTGTCACCCTTGACGATCTCGAAGGGAACAAGAGCCTTGTCCTTCTCGACGGTCGGGTCTTCATAACGGCGGCCGATCAGGCGCTTGACCGCAAACAGGGTGTTGGTCGGGTTGGTGACCGCCTGGCGCTTGGCCGGCTGGCCGACAAGGCGTTCGCCATCGTCGGAAAATGCCACCATGGACGGCGTGGTGCGCGCGCCTTCCGCGTTTTCAATTACTTTCGTGTCCTTGCCGTCCATCACTGCGACGCAGGAATTGGTCGTGCCAAGGTCGATACCGATTACTTTTGCCATGCTCTTCTCTCCTTGAAGCGAGCTGCCGGAACCCCGTGAGGCATTCTTGTGGCAACTCCTTGACTTGGATTTGCAGCCTTCGCTGCTGTTATGCGGCGTATATAAGGAGCGATTTTTCCTGCTGCAAGGCGCAAGACAGGGGGAAGCGCAGCAAAAAAGCGCAAGAAACCCCTGTCTGTGCAGAAGCATAGCCATCACTGCTTGCGGAAGCGGGAAAACGCGGCTCGGGCTCTACGCGGCGTTGCCGGTCGGCATCGCGGCGAACGACCCGTTGAGACTGGATTTTAACGGTATCGGGGTGGGGTGAAATGGCGGACAGGGTGGGATTCGAACCCACGGTACGCTTTCACGCACACACGCGTTCCAGGCGTGCGCCTTAAACCACTCGGCCACCTGTCCTTTTTCAAATCTGCATGTTTTGAAGAATGCAAATCACTGGAACGGCGCGATATATACCGATGAATTCGCAGGGATCAACACGAATCTGACAGTTTTTTGAAATGTCGGCAATTTCCTGTGTTCCGATGCGATTGCAAACCGGTTTTCCCGCCTTTATCGATGCATTATAGATTTGAAAATATGTCTGTCTGACCGACAGATCGTAAGCGAGGTGTCTCTGATGAAAGCTTTTTTGCGGTTTTTGAGCTTTCTTTTCCTCGTTGCTGCGGTTTTTCTGGGCGTGCTCGACTCGATCCGCTCGGTTTCCACATCCTCGGTCAACATCGCTGGCGTCCTGTCCGTCTGGAACTATCTTCTTCCTGCTTCCCGCACCATGGTGGAAGCGGCCATGGCTCACTATATTCACCCTGAAGCGTGGCGCTTCATTGAAAATGCCCTGTCGGCGGTGCCCGCATTTGCCGTTTCCCTGGCGCTTTCGCTGCTCTGCTGGATGGCGGGTTACAGGAAACACAAGGCGATGAGGCGTTTATCGGCCTGACTTTGTGTCTGTCGAAAGGATGCGCCCGCAGACGTGAACCATGAAAAGCGGCGGACTTGCCGCATGGAGGACCGAATGTTCCTGTTCGATACGCTTTCAAAAAAAACCACGATGCCGACTAAAGAAACCGCCTTGCCCGGCCGTGAAGAGGCGCTTGCGGTGCCGGAAGCCCATTTCGTCAATGGCCGGCCCTTGAAGGGGCCTTATCCTGAGGGACTTGAAACCATTTATCTCGGCATGGGCTGCTTTTGGGGTGCGGAACGGTTGTTTTGGAAAACGCCGGGTGTCTGGGTGACGGCGGTTGGTTATGCCGGCGGCTTCACCCGCAACCCCACCTATCAGGAGACGACGACCGGCCAGACGGGCCACGCCGAAGTGGTCAAGGTTGTATACGATCCGGCGGTTATCTCGCTTTCGGGCCTGCTGAAGATATTCTTCGAGGAGCATGATCCGACTCAAGGGATGCGGCAGGGCAACGATGTTGGCACGACCTACCGTTCCGCCATCTACGCGACGACGGAAGGGCAGTTGCAGCAGGCGCAGAAGGGGCGGGATGCCTTTCAGGAGGCCCTCAACGATGCCGGTCATGGCGCTACCATCACCACCGAGATCGGGCCGCTTGAAACGTTTTATTACGCCGAGGACTATCACCAGCAATATCTTGCCAAGAACCCCGGTGGCTACTGCGGCCTGAGGGGAACCGGCGTAAGCTGCAATATCGACTAGTTTTTTTGCAAGTCGCTCCGGTGGAAAGACCAAAAAAGCGCCAGAATAAAGTTTTTCCACCGGGTCAAAAAAACCGGATGAATTTTTCATTGAGCCATGCAAGGATATGAGGCAAGCACAGCCGGGATAACGGCTGGCGGTTCCGCAGACATTCCCGGTAAACGGGATTGCGGGAGGACCCTTAAAATATCAATTGCAACAACAGGGCTGCACAATGAAAAAATCCCTTCTGACGCTTTTTGCGCTTGCCGCAATGTCGGCTTCCGCGCTGGCTGCCGATATCAAGCCGGCGCTGGTCTATGGCACGGGCGGCAAGTTCGACAAGTCGTTCAACGAGGCCGCTGCGGCCGGCGCTGAAAAGTTCAAGGCGGAAACGGGCATCGATTTCCGTGACTTCGAACCGACCAGCGACACGCAGGGCGAACAGGCCATCCGCAACTTCGCCAGCAAGGGCTTCAACCCGGTCGTGGCCGTTTCTTTCGCCTGGACCTCGGCCATGGAAAAGGTCGCAGCCGAATTCCCCGACACCAAGTTCGTGATCGTCGATTCCGTCGTTGAGCTGCCGAATGTCCGCTCCGTGGTCTACAAGGAGCATGAAGGTTCCTACCTCGTCGGTCTTCTGGCCGGCATGGCCTCCAAGACCGGCAAGGTCGGCTTCATCGGCGGCATGGATATTCCGCTGATCCGCAAGTTCGCCTGTGGTTACGCCCAGGGTGCAAAGGCGGCAAACGACAAGATCGAAGTCTTCCAGAACATGACCGGAACGACAGGTGCAGCCTGGAACGATCCGGTGCGCGGCGGTGAACTCACCAAGAACCAGATCGATCAGGGCGCTGACGTGATCTATGCGGCAGCCGGTGCGACTGGTCTCGGCGTTCTGCAGACTGCCGCCGATAACAAGAAGCTCTCCATCGGCGTCGACTCCAACCAGAACCATCTGCATCCGGGTTCCGTTCTGACCTCGATGGTCAAGCGGGTCGATCTGGCTGTCTATAACGCCTACAAGGATGCCAAGGACGACAAGTTCACCCCCGGCATCGTTGCGCTCGGCGTCAAGGAAGATGGCGTGGCCTATGCCCTCGACGACAACAACAAGGCGCTCATCACGCCGGAAATGACCGCCGCCGTGGACAAGGCGAAGGCCGATATCATCTCCGGCGCCGTCAAGGTCCATGACTATATGGCGGACAATTCCTGCCCGAAATGATATGATATCTGACTGGGGCGCATGATGTTTTTCATCTTGCGCCCTTTTCATATCCAGCCTTCGGAAAGGTTTCGGTTTGAGTATGGACCCAGCAATCGAACTCGTGGGCATCGACAAGAAATTCGGTGCCGTTCACGCCAATAAGAATATCAACCTGACCGTTGCCAAGGGTACGATACACGGCATCATCGGGGAAAACGGTGCCGGGAAGTCGACCCTGATGTCGATCCTTTACGGTTTTTACCAGGCGGATGCCGGTGAAATCCGGGTGAATGGCGCGCCCGTCGCGATCCGTGACAGCCAGGCGGCCATCAATGCCGGCATCGGCATGGTGCATCAGCACTTCATGCTGGTGGAAAATTTCACCGTGCTGGAAAACGTTATGCTCGGTGCAGAAGGCGGCGCATCGCTTGCCAAGGGGCGGGCGGCGGCCCGCAGGGAGCTAAAGCGCCTCGAGGACGATTACGGGCTGGAAGTCGATCCGGATGCGGTGATCGAGGAACTGCCGGTCGGCCTGCAACAGCGCGTCGAAATCCTCAAGGCCATGTATCGCGGCGCCGAAATCCTGATCCTCGATGAGCCGACCGGCGTTCTGACGCCGGCTGAGGCGGATCACCTGTTCAAGATCCTCGGCGTTCTGCGTGAGCAGGGCAAGACCGTCATTCTCATCACCCACAAGCTGCGCGAGATCATGGCGATCACGGATTCCGTCTCCGTCATGCGCCGCGGCGAAATGGTGGCAACCCGCAAGACGTCCGAAACCAGCGTCGAGGAACTGGCTGAGCTGATGGTCGGTCGCCGCGTGCTGCTCCGGGTGGAGAAGGGTGAGACGACGCCGGGCGATGTTCTGCTCTCTATCCGCAATCTGACTGTCAAGGACAACCGTGGCGTCACCATGGTGGATGATGTCTCTCTTGATGTCCGCGCCGGTGAAATCGTCGGCATTGCCGGTGTGGCGGGCAATGGCCAGTCGGAATTGCTCGAAGCCATAGCCGGGATCCGCAAGCCCTATTCGGGCGAGATATGGGTGGATGGCCGGAAGGTGGACCGCCCCGATCCGGCAATTTTGCGCAGGCTCGGCCTCGCGCATATCCCGGAGGACCGCCACCATATGGGGCTGGTGCTGAAATTCGAGGAATATGAAAACTCCATCCTCGGTTATCACCATGATGAGCGATACGGCAAAGGGCCCTTCCTCAACCCCGAGGCGATCCGCAAGGATGCGGTCGAAAAGATCGAGAAATACGATATCCGCCCGCCGAACCCGCAGCTGAAGACCGCCAATTTTTCCGGCGGCAATCAGCAGAAGATCGTCGTCGCCCGCGAAATCGAACGCGACCCGAAGATGCTGATCATCGGCCAGCCGACCCGCGGCGTGGACATTGGCGCCATCGAATTCATCCATCGCCGCATTATCGAAATGCGCGATGCCGGCAAGGCGATTTTGCTGGTTTCGGTCGAACTTGATGAAATCCGTTCCCTTTCGGACCGGATCATGGTCATGTTCGCCGGCCGTATCGTTGGAGAGAAAACGGCGGAAGCCGAAGAACAGACGCTGGGCCTGATGATGGCCGGCATCGCCGCATGAGGCATGAATGAGCACCGCTTCCGTTCCCTTACCAAACTGGATCAGCTATGGCCTGTTGCCGTTGCTGAACGTCGTCACCGCCTTCCTGATTTCCGGCCTCGTTGTCTGGTCGATCGGGGAAAACCCGCTGGCGGCGCTCCGCCTTCTCATCGAAGGAGCGCTCGGCCGCGGCGACGCCATCGGCTTCACGCTGTTCTACACGACGAGCTTCATCTTCACCGGTCTCTCCGTCGCCGTGGCTTTCCATGCCGGCCTGTTCAATATCGGCTCCGAAGGTCAGGCCTATATTGGCGGTCTGGGTGCCGCGCTGGTGGCGCTGGCGCTCGACCGTTACGTGCCGTGGTATGTGACGATGCCTTTCGCCGTCATCGGCGCTGCGGTTTTCGGCGCGGCCTGGGCCTTCATTCCGGCTTGGCTGCAGGCGAAACGCGGCAGCCACGTTGTCATCACCACCATCATGTTCAACTTCATCGCGGCTGCGCTGATGGTCTATCTGCTGGTGAATGTGCTGATCGTGCCGGGCAAAATGGCGCCGGAAACACGCACCTTTCTGCCGGGCGGGCAATTGCCGAAGCTTGACTGGCTGATGGCGCTGTTCGGCCTCAAGCTCGGGCCGGCGCCATTCAACGTCTCCTTCATCATCGCGCTGGTCATGTGTTTCCTTGTCTGGGTTCTGATCTGGCGCACCAAGCTCGGTTATGAGATGCGCACGCTCGGCATCAGCCCGTCGGCCGCCGTCTATGCCGGCATTCCCTATGCGCGCACTGTCATCATCGCCATGCTGATTTCCGGCGGTCTGGCGGGCATGATGGCGCTGAACCCGGTCATGGGCGCTTCCGCCCGCCTGCAGGTGGAATTCGTCGGCGGTGCGGGTTTCGTCGGTATCGCTGTGTCGCTGATGGGGCGAAGCCATCCGCTTGGCATCATCTTTTCGGCATTGCTGTTCGGTATTCTCTATCAGGGCGGTGCGGATCTTTCTTTCGAGATGCCGAACATCACCCGTGAGATGATCGTTGTCATCCAGGGTCTGGTGATCCTTTTCGCAGGCGCATTGGAATATATGTACCGGCCGGCGGTTGTGCGCATCTACCAGCGTTTGGCAAAGGGGTGAGTTGATATGGATTTTTTCGATATGCTGGTCAGCATCCTCGGCTCGACCGTCCGTCTCACTATCCCGCTGCTCTTCACCGCGCTCGCTGGGCTCTTTTCCGAGCGCGCTGGCGTGTTCGATATCGGCCTTGAAGGCAAGATGCTGGCGGCGGCCTTCGCTTCCGCCTGTGTGGCCTATATCACGGCCAATCCCTGGGCCGGTCTGCTGGCGGGCATCACCATCTCCATTCTGTTCTCGCTGACCCATGGTTTTGCCGTCATCACTAACCGTGGCAACCAGATCGTATCCGGCGTGGCACTCAACTTCATCGCCGCCGGTCTGACGGTGGTTCTGGGGCAGGCGTGGTTCGGACAGGGCGGCCGCACGCCGCAATTGTCGGCAGAGGGCCGTTTTGCGCCGATCATCCTGCCCGGCGCGGATGCGATGCGCGAAGTGCCTTTCATCGGCCCGCTCTACGCCAATGTCATTTCCGGCAACAATATCCTCACCTATCTGGCATTTCTGGCGGTACCGCTGTCCTGGTGGGTGCTTTACCGCACCCGTTTCGGCCTGCGACTGCGCGCTGTCGGTGAAAACCCGGGTGCCGTCGATACGGCGGGCATTTCGGTGACGTGGATGCGTTACCGCGCGGTCATCGTCGCCGGCTTTCTCTGCGGTTTCTCAGGTGCCTATCTTGCCGTTGCGCAATCGGCGGCCTTCATCGCCAACATGTCGGCGGGCAAGGGCTATATCGCGCTGGCAGCGCTGATCTTCGCGAAATGGAAGCCGGTGCCGGTCATGTTCGCCTGCCTGCTATTCGGTTTTCTGGACGCCTTCGCTAACTTCATGCAGGGCAAATCCGTGCCCGGTATCGGCGAAGTGCCGGTGCAGATTTTCCAGGCCATGCCCTATATTCTGACCTGCATTCTGCTTGCCGGTTTCATCGGCGTCGCCAAGCCCCCCAAGGCCGGTGGCGTTGCCTATGCAAAGGAGCGTTAAATCCATGTCCTCCGATCCAAAATCCCATGCGCTGTTCGAGGCGGCGGTGGAGGCCATGGCCTTTGCGCACGCGCCTTATTCCAAATTTCCGGTCGGCGCGGCGATCCGCGCGGAAGACGGGAAGATTTACAAGGGCGCCAATATCGAGAACCTCTCTTTTCCGCAGGGCTGGTGCGCCGAACCTTCTGCGATCAGCGCCATGATCATGGGTGGGGCAAAGAAGATCAGCGAGATCGCTGTCATTGCTGAAAAGCTGGCTCTCTGCCCGCCTTGCGGCGGATGCCGGCAGAAGATCGCCGAATTTGCCACGCCGGAAACGCGAGTCTATCTGTGCGACGAAACTGGCGTCCAGAAGGTCATGACCATGGAAGAGCTTTTGCCCTTCAGCTTCAAGACAGAGCTGCCCTGATGCCGGATACGCTGATCGATATTCTGGTGGAGCGCCTGAACGGCCTAATGCCGCGCGTAGCCATCGTCCTCGGCTCGGGTTTGGGTTCTTTGGTGGAAGAGGTCAGCGATCCGATCCGCGTGCCCTATGCCGAGCTTCCCGGTTTTCCCGCAAGCGGTGTTTCCGGCCATGCGGGCGAGCTGGTGGCCGGTTATCTCGGTGGTGAGCCGGTCATGATGCTCTCCGGTCGGGTGCACTTTTACGAAAAGGGCGATCCGTCCGCGATGCGGGTTGTCATCGAAGCGCTGGCTGGTCTCGGCGTGCAGTCGCTCATCCTCACCAATTCGGCAGGCTCGGTCAGGCAGGATATGCCGCCCGGTTCAGTCATGCAGATCACCGATCACATCAACTATTCCGGCATGAACCCGCTGATCGGTGAAGAAAGCGACCGTCGCTTCGTCGGCATGACCACTGCTTACGATCCTGATCTGATGCTTGCCATGCGCAACGCCGCCATCCGCGCGACGGTGCCATTGTTTGGCGGCGTCTATATGTGGTTTTCCGGCCCGAGCTTCGAAACGCCGGCGGAAATCCGCATGGCGCGGCTGCTGGGGGCGGATGCCGTCGGCATGTCCACCGTGCCGGAAGTCATCCTTGCCCGCTTTTTCGGGATGCGCGTTGCCGCCGCATCGGTTATTACCAATTACGGTGCCGGCATGACCGGTGCGGAACTGAGCCATGAAGAAACCAAGGATATGGCTCCCGTGGGTGGCAAGAGGCTTGCCGCCATCCTAAAGGAAATGATCGCAGGAGGAGCGTGACCATGGAACTCCAGCGTCCGCGCGAAGCGGCTGCCCTCACTTTGTCCTTGCTGGACCTGACCAATCTCAAGGAAGATTGCACGCCCGAGCAGATCGCCGCTCTATGCCAGCGGGCCCATACGGAATACGGCAATACGGCCGCAATCTGCATCTGGCCGCGCTTCGTGGCGCAGGCCCGTGCTGCTTTCGGAAAAGACCATGCTATCCGCATCGCCACGGTCGTCAATTTTCCTTCGGGCGATCTCGACATCGCAGCTGTGGTTGCGGAAACCGAGGCGGCGATCCGCGACGGCGCTGACGAAATCGATCTGGTCATTCCCTATCGAAAGTTCATAGCAGGCGATGAAACGGCGGTTTCGAACATGGTGGCTGCCGTTCGCAAGGCCTGCGCGGCACCTGTGTTGCTCAAGGTTATTCTTGAAACCGGCGAGTTGAAGGACAAGGCGCTCATCCGTCGCGCATCGGAACTCGCCATTGCCGAAGGGGCCGATTTCATCAAGACCTCGACTGGCAAGGTTGCCATCAATGCCACGCTGGAGGCCGCCGACATCATGTTGCAGGCGATCCGCGACAGCCGGCAGAAGGTGGGTTTCAAGCCCGCCGGCGGCATCGGCACAGTGGAGGACGCCACGCTTTACTTGAGGCTTGCGGAAACCATCATGGCGCCCAACTGGGCCATGCCGTCCACCTTCCGTTTCGGCGCGTCGGGTGTTCTCGATGATGTGCTGAACGTGCTGGCCGGCGGCGAGCCCGCCAGGGCCGCCAGCGGGTATTGAGCTTGATCCCGCAGGAAATCATCCGGCGCAAACGCGATGGCCTGTCACTTGAGCCTCGGGAGATTGCCGCTTTCATAGAGGCGCTTTCAAAAGACGGCATCTCGGAAGGGCAGGCGGCTGCCTTTGCCATGGCGGTGTTCTTCCGCGGCATGAGCCGGGATGAGATGGTGGCGCTGACACTGGCGATGCGCGACAGCGGTGAGGTCCTGTCCTGGAGCGATCTCGGCAGGCCGGTGGCGGACAAGCACTCCACCGGCGGCATCGGCGATAATGTCTCCCTGATGCTCGCGCCCATCGTTGCCGCCTGCGGTCTTGCCGTGCCGATGATTTCCGGCAGGGGCCTTGGCCATACCGGCGGCACGCTGGACAAGCTGGAAGCGATCCCCGGTTACAACGTCACGCCGGACGAGATGTTGTTTCGCCGGACGGTAAAGACGGTCGGCTGCGCCATCATCGGCCAGACGGGTGACCTCGCTCCCGCCGATAAACGCCTCTATGCCATTCGCGATGTGACCGCGACGGTGGATTCCATACCGCTGATCACGGCCTCCATCCTGTCGAAAAAGCTTGCGGCCGGGCTGCAGACGCTGGTTCTGGATGTGAAGGTGGGCAACGGCGCCTTCATGCAGAATGTGGAGGATGCCCGCAATCTGGCTCGCGCGTTGGTCGATGTGGCGAATGGCGCGGGCCTGCCGACGACGGCGCTGGTAACCGACATGAACCAGCCGCTTGGCGATGCAGCCGGTAATGCGGTCGAGATCGTTAATTGCCTGGATTTTCTGGCTGGTCGCAAAGCGGGAACCCGTCTCGAAAAGGTCGTGCTCGCCTTCGCTGCTGAAATGCTGGCGCAGGCCGGGAGCGCGACTACGCTTGATGAAGGCGAGGCGCTGGCGCTGGCCGCTCTTTCCTCCGGCCGGGCCATGGAGGTCTTTGCGCGGATGGTTTCAGCACTCGGCGGGCCTTCGGATTTCGTTGTACGCCCGTCCCATTACCTGCCGTCCGCGCCGGTCACTCTCCCGGTTTCGGCTCCGCGCAGCGGTTGGCTCTCATCCTGCGCGACCCGCGATCTCGGTATGGTGGTTGTGGAGCTTGGCGGCGGTAGAAGAAAGCCGTCGGATACCGTTGACGCTGCCGTCGGTATTTCTGACATCCTGCCGCTCGGCACAAAAGTGGAAAAGGGCGAGCCTGTCGCGATAGTCCATGCTGCCTCTAAAGAAGAAGCGGAACACGCCGCCGAAATGATTGCGGCTTGTTACGGGATTGATGACGCTGCGACAGAGATCGGCAACGTGGTTCTTGAGAGGATCACCTGACCAGCCGCATTTCGCCGCCCGATACCTTGAATGATGACAATTGCTTGAGGAAGCTCATGCCGATCAGCATGTTGCTAAGCGCATTGTCCTTCAGCACCATGGCGTCGACATTCTGAACCCGGATAGCGCCGATTTCCACCCGGTCGAGCTTCACATAGGCGGCCATGGTCTGGCCGTTGGCCGTTGAAATCGCATACTTAAAATCGAGGCTGTTGACCCCGTAACCGAGTCGGCGCGCAATCGTCTCGTTGATGGCGACCATGGAAGCGCCGGTATCGACAAGGCCGTCGAAGGATTTGCCGTTGATGCGGAAGGCGGCATTGAAGTGGCCGCGAGCATCGGCTTTCAGATTGACGCCGCCAAGGGAAACGGACGCCGGTTTGGCCGCCTCGGGTCTGGCTTCCGCTTTCTCGGCGCCTGCTTCCGGGCGCGGCTGAAATTTTTCCACCAGCGCCGGAATTTGCGTTGCGCCGAGGGAAATGCCAACAAGCAGGAAAATCGCGCGCGCCAGCAAGTCGTATCTCCTCAAAGGGCGGGGTTATCCTTGCCGAGAATAGACGCAAAACATGCTGAAATCTTAAAAGAAAAAGCCATCCGCCGCGTTGCGTGCGGCGAATGGCTCAAACGGTTAAGTAATGATGAACGGTGTTATTTGGTACCGTACATGCGGTCGCCAGCATCGCCGAGGCCGGGAACGATATAACCCTTCTCGTTCAGATGGCTGTCGATGGCGGCGGTATAGATATGCACATCGGGATGCGCTTCACGGAAGTTCTTGATGCCTTCGGGCGCCGCCAGCAGACACAGGAAACGGATGTTCTTCGCACCGCGCTCCTTCAGCTTTTCAACGGCGGCGATGGAGGAGTTTCCGGTTGCCAGCATTGGATCGACAACGATGATCAGGCGCGCATCGAGGCTTTCCGGAGCCTTGAAGTAATATTCGACAGCTTCCAGCGTGTCATGATCGCGATAAACGCCGATATGGGAAACACGCGCCGAAGGCACGAGCTCGAGCATGCCTTCCAGGAGGCCATTGCCAGCGCGCAGAATGGAAGCAAAAACCAGCTTCTTGCCTTCGAGCACCGGTGCCTGAATGGTTTCGAGCGGCGTATCGATGGTTTCCATCGTCATCTCAAGGTCGCGCGTCACTTCATAGCAGAGCAGCGTCGAAATTTCCCTCAGCAGACGGCGGAAGCCGGCCGTGGAAGTTTCCTTCTTGCGCATGATGGTGAGTTTGTGCCGCACCAGCGGATGTTCGATGACTGTGACGCCGTCCATGAAACTGGCCTTCCTTTTATCTTATGCCCTGTAATTCACCGAAAGCTCGTTTTTCGCAAGCCTTCTTCGCGGTTTTACCCTGTCAACAACAGCTCAGGACTGATCGATCCGTGCGAGCAGCCGTGCGCGGGTGGCTTCGTCCACAAAGGCGCATTCCAGCGCGGTGCGGGTCATGCGGTTGATCTCGGCATCGCTGAAACCGAAAGTCTCCGCAGCGAGCGCATATTCCCGCGCAAGCGAGGTGAAGAAGAACGGCGGGTCGTCGGAACTGATGCAGACACGCACGCCGGCATCGTTCAGAGCTTTCAGCGGGTGGCTGGCGAAATCGGGATAGACGCCGAGCGCGATATTCGAGCCGGGGCAGACTTCGAGAACCGTTCCCGTCTCGACCAGACGGGAGATGAGAGCGGCATCTTCAACGGCGCGCACGCCGTGGCCGATACGCGACGGTTTGACGAGATCGAGTGCGTCGGCAACGCTTTCCGGTCCGCAGACCTCACCGGCATGAATGGTCAGCCCAAGGCCGGCATCGCGGGCGATGTCGAAAGCACGCGCATAATCGGCGACGCGGCCCATGCGCTCCTCGCCGGCCATGTTGAAACCCGTTACCAGCGGATGCCGGGCGCGCGCCGCATATTCGGCCGCGGCGATCACCCGTTCCGGACCGAAGTGGCGTTCACCGGTGACGATGATGCGGGTTTCGATTCCGGTCTTTACCTTGGCAATGCAGATGCCCTCGGCAATGCCGGCAAGATAAGCGTCGGCGCCAAGGCCGATGCGGTCGCCATGATCCGGCGAGATGATCAATTCGCTGTAGATCGTATTGGCTTGCGCCAGTTCCGTCAGATAGGTTTCCGTCAGGACCGCATAGTCCTCATCGGACTTGAACACCTGCGCCACCGCATCGTAGCACTGGATGAATTCCGCAAAATCCGACCATACATATTGGCCGTCCCGCAGAAAACCGCTGGTGTCTATGCCGTATTTCTCCGCCTGTTTAGCGACAAGGGCGGGCGGAGCCGCACCTTCGATGTGGCAGTGAATTTCCGCTTTCAGCAAATGCGATGTCAAATGAAGCTCCTGCCGTGAGAACCGGCCTCGATGCCAAGATGGTGGGCGATGCTTTCGCCGATATCGGCGTAGCTTGAGCGGATGCCGACATCGCGGGACCGGATTCCCGGCCCGAATGCCATGATCGGCACCCGTTCGCGTGTATGGTCCGTGCCCCGCCAGGTGGGGTCGCAGCCGTGATCGGCGGTCAGAAGGGCGATGTCACCCGGTGCCATCTTGCGATGGATTTCGGGGATTCGCGCATCGAAGGCCTCAAGGGCGGCGGCGTAACCGGCAACGTCGCGACGATGGCCGTAAAGCATGTCGAAATCGACGAAATTGGTGAAGACGAGATCGCCGTTTTCGGCCTCATCGATAGCCTGCAACGTCGCATCCATCAGGGCGCTGTTGCCATTTGCCTTGATGACGCGCGTCACACCCTGATGGGCGTAGATGTCGCCGATCTTGCCGATGGCGTGCACTTTTCGGCCGGCCTCCACAAGTCTGTCGAGCAGGGTCGGTTCAGGCGGCAGAACGGAGAAATCGCGGCGGTTGCCGGTGCGCTCGAAGGTCGCGACCGTTTCGCCGATGAAGGGGCGGGCGATGACGCGGCCGATATTCAGCGGATCGAGCAGCTTGCGCACCGTCTCGCAGAGCGAGATGAGCCGCTCCAGACCGAAATGCGTTTCGTGCGCGGCTATCTGGAAAACGGAATCGGAGGAGGTGTAGCAGATCGGTTTACCGGTCCCGATATGTTCTTCTCCGAGCGCAGCGATGATCTCGGTGCCGGAAGCATGGCAATTGCCGAGAATGCCCGGAATATCGGCTTGCCTGCAGATCGCTTCCACCAGTTCAGGCGGAAATGCATCGCCTTGCGTCGGGAAATATCCCCAGTCGAAGGTGACGGGTGTACCGGCGATCTCCCAGTGACCGGAAGGTGTGTCCTTGCCTTTGGAGATTTCGCTGGCGGAACCGTGCAGGCCGAAAATGCGCTCCGGCGGTTCCATGCCGGCGGGAATGTCGCCGCTTGCCTGTCTGGCGATTTCCAGTAGGCCGAGCGAACACATGTTCGGCAGCTTCAACGGACCGGCGCGAAGTCCCGCTTTATCGGCAGCGCCCGCTGCACAGAATTCCGCGATATGGCCGAGTGTGTTTGCGCCAAGATCGCCATAGCGCTCCGCGTCGGGTGCGCCGCCGACGCCAAAGGAATCCAGAACGAGAAGAAATGCTCTTGCCATAACTCACCGAAACAAAATGCGCCGACGGGCAATGTCAGGCCGAACTGTCGTTATAGATCAGCAAAACGTGAAGAAGGAAGTGCTTTTATGAACCATCCGGTAAAACCGGCTGCTTAGTCCTCGTCCCGTTTCGGTTTGGGGGCGTTGAGGTTGCGCAGGACATACCACCCTGCGGCCACCACCATCGCCGCCAGAATATACCACGTAACGGCATAGGAGAGGTGGTTGTTGGGAAAGGTGAGCATGGTCTTGCCGCCGACCGGCAGGCCGCCCGGATTGGGTGTCGCATCGGCGTCGACATAGAACGGCGCGACATCGGACAGGCCGGATGCCTGCGAGATTTGCGGAATGTTTCGGGAATACCAGCGGCCATTTGCCGGATCGTTGGTGCGCAGGAAAAGCCCGCCGGTTTCGGGCGCGCGCATCAGCCCGACGATCTCGACGTTTCCGGCCGGTTCGCCTTCCTGGCGGGAGGATGGGTCGCGCCTGTCGGACGGCACGAAGCCGCGATTGACGATGATGCTGGAGCCATCGTCGCGCTGGAGCGGCGTCATCACCCAGTAACCGGGCCCGAGATCCGTGACCGTATAGACCTGAACCTCCCTGTCATTGAGGAAGGTGCCGGACAGTTTCACACGGCGATATTCGTATTCCGCCGGATCGCCGAGCGCCGGCCATTCTTTGGCGTCAGGGGCGTCGACGGGATCGGCATGGACGCGGGCTTCGACGCGCTCGATGAGATCGAGCTTCCAGGAAAGGCGTTTGACCTGCCATGTGCCAAGCGCCAGCAGCAGCCCCGTCAGGACAATGGTCAGGAGCAGGACGACGATCGCAGCAGGGCGGATTCGCCGGTTATTTGGTGTGGTTTCACTCATGTCACAGTCCTTGGGAAGCCGCGGCGAGCGGCAAAGACCATCTGGCGTCCACCGGGGCATCCTCCAGCAAATAACCCCATAAATCGCACCACGATTCATGGGGTTATGTGTTGGCGCGAAAGCGGCCCGCCGGAAACCCGGCAGGCCGTTGGTCTATGCTGCTCAGGGCAGGTTTTTCACATCCTCAATGTGCAGCGGCATCATGTTCTTGTTCATGTTGTACATGACCCAGAGCGAGCCGGAGAGCGTGATCAGGAGCACCACGACGGTGAAGATCAGCGCCATGAAGGTCCAGCCGCCTTCTGACTTGGTGTCCATGTGCAGGAAGTAGATCATGTGAACGAAGATCTGGATGACGCCGAGACCCATGATGGCGATGACCAGCAGGGTCTTGTTTTCAAGAACGTCGCCCATGACCAGCCAGAAGGGGATCGCCGTCAGGATGACCGACAGGACGAAGCCGATCATGTAGCTCTTGAAGGTGCCGTGGCTAGCACCATCATGGTGATGATGGTCGTCGCCATGCGCGTCGTGATGTGCGTGTGCTTCGGAACTCATCAAAGAACTCCCATGAGGTAAACGAAGGAGAAGACGCCGATCCAGATGACGTCAAGGAAGTGCCAGAACATCGACAGGCACATAAGGCGGCGCTTGTTCGCCGCGATGAGGCCATGTTTGCCGACCTGGAACATCAGCGTGACGAGCCAGATGATGCCGAAGGTGACGTGCAGGCCGTGCGTGCCGACCAGCGCGAAGAAGGCCGACAGGAACGCCGAACGCTGCGGGCCCGCACCTTCCGCGATCAGGTGGTGGAACTCGTAAAGTTCGACGGCAAGGAAGGCGAGGCCGAAGAGGCCGGTCACGCCAAGCCATATCAGCGTTGTTTTTACCTTCTGCTTTTCCATTTCCAGCATGGCAAAGCCATAGGTGATGGAGGAGAAAAGCAGGAAGCCGGTATTGATGGCGACCAGCTTGAGATCAAACAGGTCCGCACCCGAAGGACCGGCCGCATAGCTGCGGCCGACAACGGCATAGGTGGCAAACAGCGTCGCGAAGATGAGGCAGTCGCTCATCAGGTAGAGCCAGAAGCCCAGCGACGTGCCGTTCTCCGGGTGGTGGTCTTCCTTCAGGTAAAAGACCGGTGGTTCAGCGCCGCTGGCGCTTTGTGCAGGTGCATGAGCCATATTCGTTACGCCTGTTCTGCAAGCAGCTTTGTACGCTCAGCCTCGACAGTCGAAACGTCGGAAGCCGGAATGTAGTATTCGCGGTTGTAGTTGAAGGTGTGGGCAATCGAGACTGCAATGATGGCGAGCATCGAAAGGGCGGCAAGCCACCAGATATGCCACACCAGGGCGAAGCCGAGGACGACGCTGATGGCGCTGATGATGACGCCTGCGCCGGTGTTCTTCGGCATATGGATTGGGATGAACCCTTCCTGCGGACGGCTGTAACCGCGCTTCTTCATGTCCGCCCAGGCATCCACGTCGTGAATGACCGGCGTGAAGGCGAAGTTGTAGGCGGGCGGCGGCGAAGACGTCGACCATTCCAGCGTACGGCCATTATAGGGGTCGCCGGTCACGTCACGCAGCTGGTCGCGCTTCAGGTAGCTGACGATGAGCTGGATGATGAAGGAGGCGATGCCGAGCGCAATCAGGAAGGCACCGAAGGCTGCGATCACGAACCAGATCTGTAGCGAGTTGTCCTCGAACTGGCTGAGACGGCGGGTGATGCCCATCAGGCCGAGAATGTAGAGCGGCATGAAGGCGAAATAGAAACCGATGAACCAGAACCAGAAGGACAGCTTGCCCCAGAACGGATCGAGCCGGTAACCGAAGGCTTTCGGGAACCAGTAAACGATGCCCGCAAGCACACCGAACACGACGCCACCGATGATGGTGTTGTGGAAGTGGGCGATGAGGAACAGCGAGTTGTGCAGCACGAAATCCGCCGGCGGAACGGCAAGAAGAACGCCGGTCATGCCGCCGATGACGAAGGTGATCATGAAGCCGATCGTCCAGAGCATCGGAACGTCGAAATTGATGCGGCCCTTATACATGGTGAAGAGCCAGTTGAAGATCTTCGCGCCGGTCGGGATCGAAATGATCATTGTGGTGATGCCGAAGAAAGCGTTGACGCTCGCGCCGGACCCCATGGTGAAGAAATGGTGCAGCCACACGATGTAGGCAAGGATGGTGATGACACCCGTCGCATAAACCATCGAGGCATAACCGAAGAGGCGCTTGCGGGAGAACGTGGCAACGATTTCCGAGAATACGCCGAATGCGGGCAGCACCAGGATGTAAACTTCGGGATGGCCCCAGATCCAGATGAGGTTGACATACATCATCGGATTGCCGCCGAGATCGTTGGTGAAGAAATTGGTGCCAACGTAACGGTCGAGGGTGAGAAGTGCCAGCGTGCCAGTCAGGATCGGGAAGGATGCCACGATCAGGATGTTCGAACACAGCGATGTCCACACGAAGATCGGCAGGCGCATCATGGTCATGCCAGGCGCGCGCATCTTGATGATGGTCACGATCAGGTTGATGCCCGATAGCGTCGTTCCCACACCGGCGATCTGCAGGCCCCAGATATAATAATCGACCCCGACCCCGGGGCTTCCATCGATGCCGGAGAGCGGCGGATAGGCCAGCCAGCCGGTCTGCGCATATTCACCGATGAACAGCGAGATCATGGTGATGACGGCGCCGGCCGTGGTCATCCAGAACGAGAAGTTGTTGAGGAAAGGGAACGAAACGTCGCGGGCGCCGATCTGTAGCGGTACGACGAAGTTCATCAGACCCGTGATCATCGGCATGGCCATGAAGAAGATCATGATGACGCCGTGGGCCGTGAAGATCTGATCGTAATGGTGCGGCGGAAGGTAACCCTCCGATCCGCCCGACGCGATCGCCTGCTGGACGCGCATCATGATCGCATCGGCGAAACCGCGCAGCAGCATGACCAGCGCCAGAATGATGTACATGATACCGATCTTCTTGTGATCGATGCTCGTGAACCATTCGTTCCAGAGATAGCCCCAGAGGCGGAAATAGGTGAGGGCGCCGACGACGGCGATACCGCCCAGAGCCACGGCCGCGAAGGTCGCGACAAGAATGGGCTCGTGAAGCGGGATGGACTCCCATGTCAGCTTCCCGAACAGGAACGACGTTTGATCGGAATTGACGATCATTTTTAGCCTCTTGCGATTCTAAGACATAAGATCGGCGCAGCCATTGGCCGCGCCGCATAATGCCGGGACGTATCCGTCAGCCAGCGACTTGTTTCGTTTCCGGCAGCGCCGCAGGTTCGAAAGTCTGGCCTTCGAGCGCAGCCGGAGTGGATTGGGGGCCGCTGGCGACGCCAAAGGGCGCAAGCGGCGTGCAGACGACGGAATTCAGCGCCTTGGCGATGTCGATGCCTTCCTTGCCGCCGCCGCCATTGGCGTCGATATGCATCATGTCACGCATGCAGAGCTTGTTCGGCTCGACGCAGCGGTTGAGGATGGCGCTGTAGAGTTCGGGATCGACCGAAGCGAAATATTGTACCGGTTCGCGTTCGGAAGGCTTGGCGAATTCCAGATATTCCTGACGGCCGAAGCCCTTGCCGCTTTCTTTCGCCTTCGCCACCCACTGATCGAAGCCCTGCTGGCTCAGGCCATGGAACTTGAAGCGCATGTGCGAGAAACCGGGGCCGGAGAAATTGGCCGAGAAGCCGTCATAAACGCCTTCCTTGTTGATGACCGCGTGCAGCTTCGTCTGCATGCCGCCCATGGCGTAGATCTGGCCGGCGAGCGCGGGAACGAAGAAGGAGTTCATCGCCGTCGTGCCGGTGATCTTGAAATTGATGGGAACATCGACCGGAGCGGCGAATTCATTGACGCTGCCAATGCCGAGGTCGGGATAGAAGAACAGCCACTTCCAGTCCATGGCCACCACTTCTACCGTGATAGGCTTGGTTTCGGCGGTCACCTGGCGGTTCTCGTCGATACGCTCCAGCGGGCGATAGGGGTCGAGACGGTGCGTTGAAATCCAGGTCACGGTGCCGAGCATCAGGATGATGGCGACCGGAGCCGACCAGATCACCATTTCCAGGCGGGTGGAGTGGTGCCACTCGGGATCGTAATCCTCAGCCTTCCCTGATTCGCGATACTTCCATGCGAAGAACAGCGTCAGGGCAATGACCGGGACGATGATCAGCAGCATCAGAACCGTGGACGTTATGATAAGATCGCGCTGCTGGATCGCGATGTCGCCCGAAGGGTTCATGACGACGAGGTTGCAGCCGCTGAGCAGCAGCAGAGCCGGGATTGCCAGAAGGGCGGATAGGATTTTTTTGATCGTGCGCACGTTCTTTGAACTCGTACAGTTTGGATTATGCCGCGAATAATTGCCGAACATCATTTTTAGAATGAGGTATATTGTCGCGGTGCAGCGAAACCTTCGCGATGCACCATGTCTCGGGCAGTGCTGCGTTTAGGACGGAGCCCGTGCATTATCGCATGGTCGGCTGACTGGGCAACCTTTTATTGCCAAACTTCAATTGACGTTACGTAGGGTGCGTGTGACAATCCGTCGCATCGTAACGCAACGGATGAGGAGCCGGCGCGTTACAGGAAATGGTTCGTCCATGACGCAGGAGGGATATTATGAGTTATACGAATGCTGCTCCATCCTTTGGGCAGGCGCCGGAAGCGAACGGACATGGGGCCGGTCCCGTCAAGGTCGATCCGGATCGCATCACGATTGCAGTCATTCTCGCGAGAATGACGGAGTTTTTTGACTTTTTCATCTACGCCATCGCCTCCGCGCTCGTTTTCCCCCACGTCTTCTTTTCCTTCGTCGATCCGCTAACGGCCACGCTCTATTCCTTCGCGGTTTTCTCATTGGCCTTTATCGCAAGGCCGATCGGTTCGCTGATCTTCCTCCAGATAGACCGAAAGTTCGGGCGCGCCGTTAAGTTGATGGCTGCCCTCTTCACGCTCTGTGGTTCCACGATGGCGATCAGCTTCCTTCCGTCCTATGCGGAAGCGGGCATGCTCGCGCCGGTCATGCTGGCTGTATTCCGTATCGGTCAGGGTCTTGGTCTGGGCGGCGCATGGGACGGTCTCGTCTCGCTGCTCGCCATGAATGCACCGCAGAAGCAGCGCGGATGGTACGCCATGATGCCTCAGATCGGTGCGGCCATGGGGTTCGGTCTCGCCAGCGCCTTCTTCATCGTCTTCGTGACGCAGCTTTCCAATGCGGAATTCCTCGCCTGGGGCTGGCGTTTCCCGTTCTTCGTGGCGCTAGCGCTGAATGTTCTCGCGCTCTTTGCCCGCCTTCGCATGATCGTGACGCCGGAATTCCAGGCCATGCTGGAGCAGCACGAACTGGAACCGCGCCCCATGTTCAAGATGCTACGTTCACAGTTTCCGGTGGTGGTCACGGGTGCCTTCGTGCCGCTGGCGAGCTTTGCGCTCTTCCATCTCGTCACGGTCTTTCCGCTGAGTTGGGTTTCGCTCAACACCAGCCAGCGTGTGTCGGACTTCCTGTTCGTGCAATTCGTCAGCGCCATCATCGCCGGCGGCATGATCGTGGTTTCGGGCATTCTGGCCGACCGGATCGGCCGGCGGAAGCTTCTGGCTGTTGCGGCCGTGCTGATCGGGCTCTTCAGCCTCGTGGCACCCGTTCTCCTGAGTTCGGGCGATATTGGCCGCTATCTCTTCGTCCTGATCGGCTTTTCTCTGCTTGGCCTGTCCTTCGGTCAGGCGGGCGGCGCGCTTGCTTCCCGCTTCAGCCGTGAGTACCGCTATACCGGCGCATCGCTCACCTCGGATATTTCCTGGCTGATCGGCGCCGGTTTCGCACCGCTCGTCGCGCTCGGATTTTCGTCTAAATTCGGTCTTTTCGCCGTCGGCATTTACCTGATGTCGGGTGCGCTCTGCACGCTGATCGCCCTCTGGTTCAGCCGCACGCTGGACATGCCATCGGAGTGATCTGGGCAATTTAAAAATCCCTGCACCCATCGCGCCGCGGAATCCTGTCGGATTTCGCGGCGTTTTTGTTTTTTTATTGCGCCAGGTCGATTTTAATCTTGACTCAGTCGATCATGAAATATTATGTAAGCAATACTGACGTAATTCAGTGTGCCTCACCGCCGGAAAGCCGGCCATCAGGGAACGCGATGCGAACGACGACGATCATTATTTGCGAGAAAGCGGCCAACGCCGCCACGCCGTTTGTCGGCCGCAAAACGACCGTTCGCGCCATTAAACGCCGATAAGCAGAAGAAGAGGAGCAGCCAGGTCGCCTGCGGCTCCGCCCGCAGAGTGCCGGCTGACGCGCCGGGTTTCGGGAAAGACGGCGATGCCGCGCGAAACGCGCAACGAGAGGAGAGTGCCTTGAGCGTGACGGAGCAAAAATTCGGCCTTTACGATGCGGCTTTTGAAAAAAGCAGCTGTGGCGTCGGTTTCATCACCCGCAAGGACGGCGTGCAGACACATGAGGTGCTGAAGCGCGGCCACGAGGCTCTCTGTGCCGTGCCGCATCGCGGCGGCATGTCGGCGGAAGGAGTCGGTGACGGTGCGGGCGTGTCGATGGATCTGTCGCTCTCCTTTTTCCAGAAGCTGACGGGCAACGATACCTTGCAGGCCGGCCGGTTTGGCGTCGGCAATTTTTTCCTGCCGCAGAACCCGTCTTTCCATGAACAGGCGGTTGGCATTATCGGCAGCGCGCTGCAGCAGCAGGGGTTTTCGACTCTCATCGTCCGCGACGTGCCGGTGAATGACGCGGCCATCCGCCCTGCCGCCATCCGTTACCAGTTGCCGATCCGGCAATGGGTCTTTTCGGCTCCGGCCGAATGCGGCACCCCTGCCGAATTCGACTGGCGTATCCACAAGGCGCTGCTCGCCATCGAAGCGCTGGCCTATACCGTGCCTGATCTCGCCGGTTTTTACCCACTGTCGCTCAGCGCGCGCACGCAGGTGCTCAAAGGGCGTCTGAACTCGCACGAGGTCATGCCTTATTTCTGCGACCTCACCGATCCGCGCCATGAAGTGCATACGATGTATTTCCACACGCGGTTTTCCACCAATACCGATCCGCATCCCTCCATGGCGCAGCCCTTTCGCCTGATGGCGCATAATGGTGAGCTCAACACCGACAAGAAGAACCGGCTGTCTGAAGCGGCCGTGGCGCTGGCGAAGAATGCCAGCATCGTCAGGCCGAAGGGCCAGTCGGACAGCTGCCGTCTGGACCAGACATTGCAGGCGCGGGTGATGGAGGATGGTCTCGACCTCGTCACCGCCGTGGTCTCGATGATGCCGCCTGCCTGGGAAAACGACGACACCCTGTCGCCGGGAGTCAAGGCGATGCTGGAATATTTCTCGCTCTATGAGGAGAAGAATGACGGTCCGGCCGCGCTGATCTTCGGCGACGGCAACATCATCGGCGCCCGTCTCGATCGCCTCGGCCTGCGCCCTTTACGCACCGTCGAGACGGAAGATTATCTCTGCGTCATGTCGGAGGCGGGGCAGATCGCCTTTCCGGCGGAAAGCGTCATCCGCCGCGGTCGTATCGAGGCGGGCGGCATGCTTTATTACGACCACGCCGAGCGGCGTGCCTTTTCCACCGTCGAGGCGTTGGAGCTTCTCGCCTCACGCCGCGATTATTCATCTCTGCTGCGCGAAGCCCGTGTCCTGCTGGACGATCTGCCGGAAGTGCCCGCCGAAAAGCAGGGCTCGCCACTACGTTACAATGGCGATCTGGAACGGCACCAGCGTTATGTCGCCTATTCGCATAATCAGGAAAGCTTCAAGTTCCTGATGGACCCGATGCTGGCCTCCGGCGCGGAAAAAATTTCGGCGATGGGATATGGCAATGCCATCAACGCGCTGTCCGATCAGGAAGGCGGCGTCGCGAAGTATTTTTCACAGCGTTTCGCGCAGGTCACCAATCCGCCGCTCGACAGTATTCGTGAGGCCGATGGCATGACGTTGCGTGTCGCCCTCGGTGCGAAGCCGAACAGCGGTGCGAAGAAGGCCCGCCAGATCGTCGTGCACTCCCCGATCCTGACTCATCTCGACATGCTGCGCATTCGCGAGCAGTCGGAGACGCCCGTTCGCCGTTTCGAAATGCTTTATACGCCGATCTTTGATGCTGCGAAAGCCAATGAAGCGGCCCTCCGGCAGGCGATCGACGGCCTTTGCGATGACGTCGTGGCTTTCGCGGCGGAGGAAGGCGGCATTGCCGTCGTCACCGACCGGCATGTTTCGGCGGGCCGCGCAGCTTTGCCGATGATTATGGTCGTCTCCGCCATCAACCAGCGGCTGATTGAGGAAGGCCTGCGGCTGCGCGTTTCCCTGATCGTCGAAAGCGGGCAGTTTTCGTCCTCCCATCATATCGCGGCGGGCCTTGGCTTCGGGGCTTCGGCTGTCTACCCACTCGGCGTGCAGTTCCGTGCCGAGGAGAAATTCGGTGCCGACGCCGACAAGGCCTTCAAGCGCTTCGCCAAGGCGGCTGAAAAGTCGCTGATGAAGACCATGGGCAAAGTCGGCCTGTGCACGGCGGAAAGCTACATCGGCGGTGAGTTCTTCGAGCCGAATTTCCTCGATACCAACGATCCCGTCCTGAAGCGTTATTTCCCCAATGTGAAGACCCCGGTCGGCGGCGTCACCTTCGCCGTCATCGCGCAGGCGGTGGCCGACTGGCATCGAAAAGCATTGTCGGTGAAGGGTGAAAACGACATTCCGCTGCTCGGTCTCTTCAAGGAGCGTGCGGAAGGTGCTGGCCATTCCTATGGCACGACGGCGGTACGCGGTTTCGTGGATATGACCGAGGAAAAGATCGGTTTCGACAAGGGAACCGAAAATGAGGACGCCTTGCGTCTGCTGCCGCTTAACCGGCTGGAAGATGCCTTCGGTCTCAACGATGCGGCCTATTATCACAACAGCTTCGACCGGCTGACCCCGGAGGCGATCGACGCATTCGAGGTAACGCCCGGTTACCGCGCGTTTGCCCGCATGATGGCGGAAGAAAGGGCCCGCCGTCCGGCAGCCCTTCGTGATGTTCTTGAATTGCCGGCCGATGTGACCTTTGCCGGTTCGGCCGAGGACTTCCGCCGCGAAATGGGGCGCTTTTCCAGACGTGGCAACAACAGCTTCATGGTGCGCGGATTGCTCTGCGAAAATGCAGGCGAAGGTGCGTTCCGGCTGCAATTGACCGGACCGCACGGTCACGAGCTTGCCCGGCTTGCCGCGCTCGGCCAGTCGCTGCTCGACCGTTTCGGTGAGGATATTGCCGGCCATTGGCTGGAGGGCGGCGCGCTTCTGGTTCAGGCGAAGGGCGAAGCTTTCACCTATCTGTCGCTGATCCGCACCGCACCTGACAGCATTGCGCTCGAGGCAGTGCAAAAGGCGAGCGAGATCACCAGGACGCTGGCATCGGGCGCCATGAGCCACGGTGCGCTGGTTGCCGCCGCCCATGAGGCGGTTGCCCATGGCACCAACATGGTCGGCGGTATGTCGAATTCGGGCGAGGGCGGCGAACATATATCCCGCTACGGCACCATCCGTGCCTCGCGCATCAAGCAGTTCGCCTCCGGCCGCTTCGGCGTCTGGGCCGGTTATCTTGCCGATCCGATGCTGGAAGAGATCGAGATCAAGATCGGTCAGGGCGCAAAGCCAGGCGAGGGCGGGCAGTTGCCGTCTCCCAAGGTGACGGTGGAAATCGCCGCCGCGCGTGGCGGCACGCCGGGCGTCGAGCTTGTCTCGCCGCCGCCGCATCACGATACCTATTCCATCGAGGATTTGGCTCAGCTCATCCATGACGCCAAGGCGGCGCGCGTGCGCGTCATCGTCAAGCTCGTCTCGTCGGAAGGGATAGGCACGATCGCGGTCGGCGTCGCCAAGGCGGGGGCCGATGTCATCAATGTCGCCGGCAATACCGGCGGCACGGGGGCGGCGGCCGTCACCAGCCTCAAATATACCGGCCGCGCGGCGGAAATTGGTATCGCGGAAGTTCATCAGGCGCTCTGCGCCACCGGCCTGCGCTCCAAGGTGCTGCTGCGTTGTTCCGGCGCACACCAGACGGCCAGCGACGTGGTGAAGTCGGCGTTACTCGGCGGCGACAGTTTCGAGTTCGGCACGACGGCGCTGATGATGCTGAAATGCGTCATGGCGAAGAACTGCAACATCAAGTGCCCGGCCGGTCTCACCACCAATCAGGAGGCTTTCAACGGCGATCCGCGCGCGCTGGCGCAATATCTCATGAATATCGCCCATGAAACGCGTGAGATTCTGGCCGCACTCGGGCTGCGCTCGCTGCGGGAAGCACGCGGACGTTCCGATCTTCTTCACCTCCTCGATCACCCGGCAAGCGTCGGCCAGCTTGACCTCCAGGCAATGCTTGCCGTGGTCGAAGAGGTGAAGATCGACAGCCCTGTCTATATGGAAAAGGATTTTGGGCTGGACGATGCCTTCATCGAACTCGTGCGCTCGGCTCTGGTGGACAGCAAGCGGGAAAAAATCGAGCTGGGCGGCAATCGCTTCCTGAATAATTGCAGCAAGAGCGTCGGCGGCCAGCTCGCCGTCGATATTGAACGCATGCTGAACCACGAGCTTTCCGACGAAGAGGCGGATGCGCTTCCGGCCGTGAAGCGGGACAGCCGTGGCCGCCGGTTCCTGGAGGCGGGTTCGGTGCATATCGAGACGTCGGGTTCGGCCGGTCAGTCCTTCGGCGCCTTCTGCAATGACGGCATGGTCATGGTTCATACCGGCACCTGCAATGACGGTGTCGGCAAAAGCGCCTGCGGCGGCACCATCGTCGTGCGCTCACCCGGCGGCGGATCCGAAGAGGCGGGCGGCAATGTGCTGGTCGGCAATTTCGCGCTGTTCGGCGCCACCGGCGGCCGCACCTTCGTGGAAGGGCAGGCGGGAGACCGTTTCGCAGTGCGTAACTCCGGTGCCACCGCTGTCGTCGAAGGCGTGGGTGATTTCGCCTGCGAATACATGACCAACGGCGCGGTGCTGAACCTTGGCAGCTTCGGCAAGGGTTTCGGCAACGGCATGAGCGGCGGTTTCGTTTATCAATATGATCCCTATGGCGATCTGCCGAAGAAGATCAGCCATGATTCCATCCTGCTCGGCTCGATCACCGGTGAGGATGAGCAGGCCGCGATCCATCATCAGGCTGTGCACCAGCTTCTGGCCTGGCATGTCGCGGAGACTGGCTCGGCCAAGGCGGTATGGCTTCTGGAAAACTGGGAAAGCGAACAGCATAATTTCGTCTATGGCATGCCACGCGCCCTGCTGCTTTATCAGGATAGCGACAAGATTCTGAAGGCGAAGCCCCGCAAGGAACTGCTGGAGGAATTGGCATCCGCGCTTACCGCCCATCAACTGCGCAAGTTCAAGCTCGCCTATCGCGACCGCAAGGCCGTCCTGAACGGAAGGGTGCCGGGTCATAGTGAGACGGATACGGAGGAGATGTATGCGCTTCTCAATAACTACACGGTGTTGAGCATGGCGCAGGCGATCGCCCTCCAGCGGGTGCCGACGGCGCCGGGTCCTTCCGACCCGGCTATTGAAAAAGCCGTGCGCAATCTCATTCTTACGGAAGACTATGCGCTGATGCAGCGGCTGCTGAAATATGCCCGCGAGGCGCTTTCAGACCATAGCGATCAACAGCTCGCGGTGATGATCGCCGCCAAACGTCTCGACGATTACAAGCAGGCGCTGGCGCGCAGGAACACCTTGTCGGTGGACAGCCCCGGCACCTATGGCTGGATCATTCAGCAGAACCGGAAAAACATCGAGAAGATCGGCCGTCTGCCGGGCTTCGAGGAGCTTTTCGCAGCCCGCGCCATTCCAGACCTCGCCACCGCATCCAGCCATAGGGCAGCATGATGAAGATACCTTATATTCCCGAGGACGCGCCCTTCAACGGTGATCAGCGCGCATGGCTTTCCGGTTTTCTGGCGGGGCTCCATTCCCGTGCAGCCATCGGCATGGAGACATCTGTTGCTGCGGCCGCTCCGAATGCCGAGGCCAGTATGCTGAATATTCTTTTCGGCACCCAGACCGGCAATGCTGAGGCGCTGGCGATGGATATCGCCGCCGCCGCCCGCGCGCAGGGCATGCAGCCGGTGGTGACGGCGTTGGACGATGTCTCGATGGACGGTCTCGGCGCCATGAAGCGCGTCATTGTCGTCACCTCGACATATGGCGAAGGTGAAATGCCTGACAATGCTCAGCTTTTCTGGGAAGCGCTCACCGCTGACAGCGCGCCGCGTCTGGACGGGATGAATTTTGCCGTCCTCGCGCTCGGCGATACCGGCTATGACGGCTTCTGCCAGGCGGGCAAGCTGATCGATACGCGGTTCGAACAACTCGGTGGCAAGCGTATGAAGACGCGTATCGACTGCGATATCGACTTCGAGGACGCCGCCGCCGCATGGATCGGCGAGACGCTGCCGCTCGCGGTTGCTGTCGATGGCGGCAATGCGGCATCTGTCACCATGCCCCATGTCGCCGAGCCGCCCGTGCGGGCAAAACAGGGCTGGAGCCGCAAAAATCCCTATTCGGCTGAAGTAAGCGTCAATCGTCGCCTGTCCGGTACCGGCTCGTCCAAGGAAATTCGCCACTACGAATTCGACCTCGGCGAAAGCGGTCTGGACTATGAGGCGGGTGACGCTCTTGGCGTCGTGCCCCTGAACGATCCGAAACTGGTCGGCGCGCTGCTGCAACACTTCGAAGCGGCTGCGGACCGCCAAATCGCCGGGCTGGACGGTCCGGTCGGCGATGCGCTTCTCAACATGTTCGAGATATCGACGCCCTCGCGCGAACTCGTCGCCGAAATCGGCAAGCGGGCGGGGCATAACGAACTCAGCCACATTCTCGCAAACGGAGACAGGGAGCAGCTCGCCGCCTTTCTCTGGAGCAAGGATATTCTCGACCTCATCAATCTCGCCGAAAAGCCGCTATTTGATGTTGCTGAATTCGTGACATTCCTGAAGCCGCTGCAACATCGCGCCTATTCCATCTCCTCCAGCCCGCTGGTTGCAAAAAACAGCGTGCATCTGACCATCGCCAGCGTGCGTTATCGCGCCGAGGGCCGTGAGCGTGGGGGCGTGTGCTCCACCTATCTCGCCGACCGCGTGGAGGCCGGGCAGAGTGCCGGGATTTTCGTCTCGCCGAACAAGGCGTTTCGTGTGCCGCAGGACAATGATGCGCCTGTTATCATGGTAGGGCCGGGCACGGGCATCGCGCCATTCCGGGCATTTTTGCAGGAACGGCAAGCCAGAGGCGCAAAGGGCAAAAACTGGCTGTTTTTCGGTGATCAGCACCGGCAGTCGGATTTCATCTATGAAAGCGAGCTTGGCGACATGAGTCGCGATGGCGTTCTGACCCGTCTCGACCTCGCCTTTTCACGAGATCAGGCGGAAAAGATCTATGTCCAGACCCGCATGCGGCAGAACGGTAAGGCGCTCTATCAATGGCTTGAAGAGGGTGCTTTTTTCTATGTCTGTGGCGACGCGACCCGTATGGCGAAGGATGTCGACGATGCCTTGCGTGGCATCGTCAGCGAAGAGGCCGGCATCTCCGCCGAGGCGGCAAGCGAGTATGTGAACCGGCTGAAGCGCGAAAAACGTTATCTGCGCGACGTCTACTGACGATTGCCATGACGGGACCGCCTTGACGCACCGATTGGTTCAGCAATTGGTGCAGACGGTCTCGGCGTCGCGCTGCTTGAAGAAATACTCCCGCCCGATCGTGATCGACTTTACTCCGGACGAGGCAATGTCGGGCATGAACATCAACAATTCATGCGGTATGGAAAGTTCGACGTGGATGAGAAAGCTGTTTTCCACCAGCAGGCGCGTCGGAACGGCGACCGGTGAACCCACCGCATAGGGTCTCTGATTTTTCTCATCCCAGGACCAGGTGATTTTCGCCTGTTTTTGCGCGTCGATCTTGATGCCGCTGATCTTCAGCTGCAGACCCTTGGTGCTGTAGGGCGCAAACACGGCGGCTGCGACGTCCTGCATGCCCGTGAGATAGGTCTTATCGACGGAACCTGTTTTCGATATCAGATCATTGATGGAGGCTGCGGCGGTGCTTGCCCGCTTGTAGGTATTGTATCCGATCGTTAATTCGAAAGAGGTTAGATAAAGCGCAAGCAATATCGGAAAGAGGATCGCGAACTCCACCGCGCCCACGCCACGGCGATCTTTGGCAAAGCGTGAAACGAGCGCCACCAGGCGTCGTTTGCCGTTTGCCGCAACGGACACCAGCCCTGCCATCATGAGCCCCCGCCTGTGATGTATTTCTCATTCATGAACGCATTTGTCGCGACGATGAGGAAATGTGAGGGCATTGATCCATCGGCCGGACGTATTTTTGTGAGATATGGCCGGATGATATCGGCAACGACACGCCAGCGATAATAGACACGCAACATGTTGATGGTTTCCGGCCCGCCCGGCGTGAAGCCGAATTGAGCGGTATCGAGATCGTAATATTCGCCATAGGCCTTCAGCGGTATCGTGGTCGGAATATCCTTGAAGGCGGCAAAGGAGCGAAGGTCGATATAGAGCTTCTGTTCTTTATCGATCTCATCCGAGCAGGTAATCATCACTGAAACTTCGTCGCAGAAACTCTTGCGGAAATCCTCTTTCGAAATCGAGCTGCTGATTTGCCCTGTGCGCAAACGCCGCGCCATGGTCTCGGTGGCGTTGGCGACGACCTGTTCCGCCATCAAGGCGACGAAGGTCTCGATGATCGCAAAGACGACGAGGAAATAGGGTATTGCGAGTATCGCGAATTCGATAGCCGCTGTCCCGTCGCGCGAGACTCCCAATTTTTCCAGCAATGGCTTCAGTCTGGCCAGTCGCATGAGGCGATATCGATCTCTAAGAATATGCGGCGAGCGCAACCGTTGAATTTGTTGCGGACCATAACCACCCGATGTTTAAAATCAGTTACTTCGATAAACTATACTTTAGTGATTTCCAAAATCGATACGACGCATAAAAAGCCCGGCACAGGGCCGGGCTTTGTTGATTGCGAAAGGTAGGCTTATTCCGCGTCTGCCTTGGAGAGAACCTCAAGCGTGGGTGTCGAGGTGATATTGTAACCGCAATCCACGTAATGACATTCGCCGGTCACGCCGCGCGACAGGCTGGACAGCAGATAAAGTGCGGACCCGCCGATATCGTCGATGTCAGCCGTCCGCCGCAGCGGTGCGTTTTTCTGGTTCCACGCGTAGATAGCGCGTGCATCCGAGATGCCGGCACCTGCCAGCGTCCGGACCGGGCCGGCCGAAATGGCGTTGACGCGGATATCGCGCGGGCCGTAATCGGCGGCGAGATAACGCACGGACGCCTCGAGAGCCGCCTTGGCGACGCCCATGACATTGTAGTTCGGAATGACGCGCTGCGAACCATTATAGGTCAGCGTCAGCATGGAGCCACCATTGGTCATCAACTCAGCAGCGCGCTTGGCGATTTCCGTGAAGGAGAAGCAGGAGATGACCATGGTGCGGCTGAAATTCTCGCGCGTCGTATCCGCGTAGAGGCCTTTCAGCTCGTTCTTGTCGGAAAAGCCGATGGCATGGACGATGAAATCCAGCGAGCCCCATTTTTCGCGGATGGTCGCGAACAAGGCGTCGACCGAGGCGATATCCTCGACATCGCATGGCACGATGAAATCGGAACCGAGTTCGGCGGCGAGCGGTTTCACGCGCTTGCCGAGCGCTTCCCCCTGATAGGTGAAAGCCAGCTCCGCGCCCTGTGCTGCAAGCGCCTTGGAGATACCCCAGGCGATCGAATGATTATTTGCGACGCCCATGATGAGGCCGCGTTTACCCTGCATGATGCCGTTCATGGGCAATTATCCGTTATGACGCTGGAAGACGAGCGTGGCGTTGGTGCCGCCGAAGCCGAAGGAATTGGAAAGGATGGTGTCGATCTTGGCGTTGTCGATGCGGCTGCGAACGATCGGAACGCCCGCAAATTCCGGATCGAGCTCGGAAATATGCGCGCTCTCGCCGATGAAGCGTTCCTGCATCATCAAGAGGCCGTAGATCGATTCCTGCACGCCGGCCGCACCCAGCGAATGGCCGGTGAGAGACTTGGTCGACTGGATGTGGGGGATCTTGTCGCCGAAAACTTCGCGGATCGCGCCGATTTCCTTGCTGTCGCCGACCGGCGTCGAGGTGCCGTGGGTATTGATGTAGTCAATGTCGCCCTTCACGGTGGCAAGCGCCTGCCGCATGCAGCGGATCGCACCTTCGCCTGACGGGGCAACCATGTCGTAACCGTCCGAGGTCGCGCCATAACCGACAATTTCGGCATAGATTTTTGCACCGCGTGCCTTCGCATGCTCCAGCTCTTCCAGAACCAGAACGCCCGCACCGCCGGCGATGACGAAGCCGTCGCGGTTGACGTCATAGGCGCGCGAGGCGACGTCGGGTGTTTCGTTGTATTTGGACGACATCGCGCCCATGGCGTCGAAAAGGTTCGACATCGACCAGTCGAGATCCTCGTGGCCGCCGGCGAACATCACGTCCTGCTTGCCCCACTGGATCATTTCGGCGGCATTGCCAATGCAGTGCGCCGAGGTGGAGCAGGCCGAAGAGATGGAGTAGTTGACACCGTGGATCTTGAACCAGGTCGCGAGCGTGGCCGAAGCGGTGGAGGACATGGCCTTCGGCACGGCAAAGGGACCGATGCGCTTCGGGCTGTTGTTCTTCAGCGTGATATCGGCGGCCTCAACGATGGTGCGGGTGGAAGGACCGCCCGAACCCATGATGATGCCGGTGCGCTCATTGCCGCTGATGTCGCTCTCCTCGAGACCGGAATCGGCGATTGCCTGCTTCATGGCGACGTGGTTCCAAGCGCCGCCTTGCGACAGGAAGCGCATGGCGCGACGATCGACCAGATCGGTGGGGTCCAGAGACGGCTTGCCCCAGACCTGGCACTTGAAACCGTGTTCGGCAAAATCCGGCGAAAAAGAAATGCCGGATTTGGCATTGCGCAGCGACGCGGTGACCTCAGCGGCATCACCGCCGATGGAGGAAACAATACCGAGGCCGGTGACAACAACTCGTCTCATCAAAGGGACCTTTTCTTTAGATTTCGGCTGGGCGACTTAAGGCCGTCCGGCGTTTGTCTCGATTATTTCGTCTGCCTCAGGCAGACTTTTCCTTGGACAGGCCGACCCGCAGATCCGATGCCTGATAAATGGTTTCACCATCCGCCTTCAGCCAGCCATCGGCGGTGCCAAGCACCAGACGGCCGCGCATCACGCGCTTGAAATCAATACCATATTGCAGGAGCTTGGTGTGAGGGCGAACCATGCCCTTGAATTTCACTTCGCCGGTGGAAAGCGCCATGCCGCGGCCTTCTTCGCCAAGCCAGCCGAGGAAGAAGCCGGTCAGCTGCCACATGCCGTCAAGGCCGAGGCAGCCCGGCATGATCGGGTTGCCCTGGAAATGGCAGGGGAAATACCAGTCGTCGGGGCTGACATCGTATTCGGCGCGGATGAAACCTTTATCGAACGCGCCACCGGTTTCGGAAATTTCGGTGATGCGATGGACCATGAGCATGGGGGGCAATGGGAGCTGTGCATTTCCCGGGCCGAACAATTCGCCGCGACCGCAGGACAGGATCTCCTCGTAATTGTAACTTGATTGCCTCGTTGCCATACCGCTTTCACTTCCCCAATCACTGGTGTTGATCGACTTCACTAGAGCAAGTTAGGTTCAAAATGAAGCGCTGCAAGGGCAGAGGCGGTTTCGCCCCCATTCTTTGTCTTCAGAACCTTCTTTGCCGAAGTCATTACCTCAATATGCCGTCCGCATACAGGAACCATCCGGCTGGAACCAGAGGAAATTTGCAGGAATGGCCGGTTTGCAGCCATTTGCGACACGCAGCGGCGCTGAAACTATTGAAAGCAATCCCTGCAAAAGATATATGCTATTGCAATTGACGGGTTTCATACCCCTGTTTGGAATGGGATGGCATGGCATTTGACGCCACATTGGATATCGGAACGAGGCTGCGGCGCTCGGGGCTGCGGCCCACGCGCCAGCGCGTTGCTTTGGGCGATCTTCTCTTCGCAAAGGGTGATCGCCACCTGACGGTCGAGGAGCTGCATGACGAGGCGGTCACCGCTGGCGTGCCCGTTTCTCTCGCCACGGTCTACAACACGCTGCACCAGTTTACCGAAGCCGGCCTGATCCGAGTTCTGGCCGTCGAAGGTGCGCGCACCTACTTCGATACTAACGTCTCGGATCACCATCACTTCTTCGTGGAAGGTGAGAACGAGGTTCTCGATATTCCCGTCAACAATCTTCAGATCGACAATTTGCCGGAAGCGCCCGAGGGCATGGAAATCGCCCATGTGGACGTGGTGATCCGCCTTCGCCGCAAGCGCGGCTGACGCTTCTATCTGATGACGGATATGAAAATGGCGCCGAAGGGCGCCATTTCTGTTTTCAGCGTCTCTTTCGACAGGTCACTTCATCACGTCTTCCGGCCGTCTGCCGGGCTTGGCCTTATAGGGTGGGAAAGTCCAGCCGAACAGCAACGCACCGGAGCGCACGGATAAGGCTGTCAGGAAACCCGCGGCGGATGCGGCATAAAGCGGTGCGCCGAAGAAATAGACGATAATGAAGGTGGAGGAACCCAGAAGCGCGCAGGTGATATAGATTTCCGGGCGCAACAGAACGGAAGGCTCCCCGGCCATAATATCGCGCAGCACCCCTCCGAATGTCGCCGTCAGAACGCCTGTGACGATGGCGACGGTTGCCGAGCCGCTCGCGGCAAGGCCCTTGGCTGCTCCCATGACGCAATAGGCGGACAGGCCGAGGGCATCGAGCCAGATCAGTACGCGATAACGGGATTCGAAAAGATGCGCGGTGAAGAACAGCAGAACCGCGACCGAGACGCAGACGAGAATATAGGTGGGGTTTATTACCCAGAATACTGGCGTTCTGCCCAGTACCAGATCGCGCACCGTACCGCCGCCGATGCCGGTTGCGGCTGCGAAAAACAGGAAGCCGATCAGATCCAGCTGTTTGCGCGAGGCGGCGAGTGCGCCGGTTGCGGCAAACACGGCGACGCCGGCATAATCGAGAAAACCGAGAAGTGTCATGAAAAGGTTCCTCCCGGAACACGGGCAGCGAACACGTCAGTGTCGCGCAAGCACTAAACTCTAGGCTGGCCGCCCGGATGATCGCAACATCCATAACTCAAACGGATGCAAAGGAAAATGCCGTGCGAATCGCTCTCGTTGCCGCTCTTCAGGCGCTGGTTCTCTTGATGTTCCCGGTGGCGCTCGCGGCGCAGCAGCAGCTGGTGAACGATCCGGAGATTTACGAGAAGGATCATTTCCGCAACGAGTGCAGGGTGGCGGCTTTCGGCGACGATTTCGTTACACGGCTGGATATCAACAATGACGGGCTGATGGATGCCGTTGTCAATCATGGCGTTCTGGATTGCGACGGCGAAAAAGGCCGCGCCTGCGACGACGAGGGATGCCCCTATAATTTCTATGTCCAGGTGAAAGAGGGCGGCTATCTGATGATCGCGACGGCCCGGATTTACGGTTATGATTTCATCAAGCGGTTCGGCAACATGGTTTTCGTGCTGAAGATGCATCCGCGTTATTGCGAGCGTACCGACAAGGAACCCTGCCTGATGACGGTGCGGGTCCGCGGCACGAAATTCGTCACCATCTCGCGAAAGTGACGACGACGATTTTCAGGGCGTAATTCGCCGGATTTTGACCCTTTGATTGTAGCGCTGGCGAAGCGAGCGCGGAATGATGAAGGTGGCGATGGCGACGGTGAAAACCGTGGCCGCAACCACCCAAAGGGCATTCGATTGCAGCGTGGCGGCGAGAACGGCGCCGCAGATCGCGCCGCATATCATGCCAAGCCATGGCACGATCTGAATGCCCCAGTCGAGGCTCCGCTCGCCGAGAAGAAAGCGGCCGATGCCGCGGCCGAAGCGGGAAAGCGCGCCGGTCACATAGGTAAGCCCGATCGGCAGTCCCTCAATGTGCTCAACGGCGGCGTTGACCATGCCCATGGCGAAAACGACGAGGTAAAACTGCGCAAGAGCGGACGTCTCGCCGCCGAGCAGCGCGGCAATTGTTACCAGCAATCCCACCGCCATCAGAACGGCGAAGATGCGCCGGTCGAACTTATGCGCCACCACGATGCCGCCGGCATTGCCCGCCACGAAGGCAACGATTGCGAAAAGCAGCTTCGCGGCATGGGAATAGAGGCCAGCCTCCATCGAGACTGCGGCGCGCGTGGTGTTACCGGTCATGAACGACACGAAGTCACCTGAAATATGCAGGCCCACCGCATCCGTCATGCCCGCGATGAAGGAAATGGCGGCAACCAGCGCAATTCCGGTTCCGGTTCGCCTTGCCCTGATGATACTGCGGCGTCTTTGTCTGGTCATGGAGAGCTCGATATGGAAAAATGGCGGGCCTGTGGATGGGGCCGTGTTATCCTATGTCTAAAATGCCGGACGGTACATTTGCAATCGTTCTGGAGGCGCTCGGGAACCTCTATTTTGTCTAGACAAATACAAAATCCCTGCCTACCATGCCTCAAATAAAGCGAAAAACAACATCGCACAAAAATAAATCAAAAGGGGTTCAGATCATGAAGAAAACATGGGTTCTCGCCACAGTCGCCGCGCTCTTTTCATCCGCTTCCGCCTATGCCGAGACGTCGGTAACGATCGGGATGTCCGGCTGGACCGGTTTTGCGCCGCTGACGCTCGCTAAACAGGCCGGCATTTTCGAAAAGAATGGCCTCAAGGTCGATATCAAGAAAATACCGCAGGCGAGCCGCCATCTTGCTCTTGCTTCCGGTGACATCCAGTGCGCAGCCACCACAGTGGAAACATGGATTGCCTGGAACGCCAATGGCGTGAAATCTACCCAGATTTTCCAGATGGATAAATCGCATGGCGCCGATGGCATCGCCGTGCGCAGTGATGTGGCAAAGGTCGAAGACCTGAAAGGCAAGACGGTTGCCGCTTCCGCGCCGGGCACTTCGCCTTATTTCTTCCTTGCCTGGATCCTCAAGGAAAACGGCCTCACCCTGAAGGACGTCAAGGTCGTCAACCTCGAACCGGGGCCGGCCGCGCAGGCGTTCGTTGCCGGTCAAAATGACGCGGCCATGACCTACGAGCCCTATCTGTCCACTGTCCGCGCCGCCCCTGACAAGGGTAAAATCCTTGCCACGACGCTGGATTATCCCGCCGTCATGGATACGTTCGGTTGCACCCCGGATTTCCTGAAGGCCAATCCGCAGGCGGCGAAAGCCCTGGCGGACAGCTATTTCCAGGCCCTCGAACTCATCAAGGCCGATCCCGAAAAGTCCTATGCGACGATGGGGGCGGATGTGAAGCAGACCGGCGAGGCCTTTGCCGCTTCGGCAAAGTTCCTCGAATGGCAGGACAAGGCCGCCAACCAGAAGTTTTTCGAGGGTGAATTCAAGACATTCTCGGAAAAATCGGCGGATCTGCTGCTGGAAATCGGCGTGATAAAGTCGAAACCCGATCTTTCGACACTCGCGGATACGTCCTTCATCAAGTAACAGAAAAGGCGGCCGCATTCCCTGCAGGGAATATAGCAGCCAAAGACAGGTGAGTGCGTCGATTGTGCGTCACGAAACGCGCATGGCGTTCTAATGGCGCGGCAAAGGTGCCGCGCCGGTTTTCCGGACAGGCGACAGATGCAACCTCTTCAACCCATCAGGAACAGCACGAGAATTGCTCTCGGCATCCTGTTCTTCGTGCTGTTTTTTTTCGCCTGGGGCTTTGCCACGCTGGGCGGTTTCGTATCGCCGACCTTTCTGGCTGACCCCATCACCATGCTGAAGGACGGCATCTATCTGCTGACCGATCAGGGGTTTGCCAGTGATATAGGCATGACGATCTGGCGCGTGGTGGGCGGTTTTGTGCTGGCCTCGGTCGTCGCGGTGCCGGTCGGCATCGCCATGGGGGCCTATAAGCCCATTGAGGCGCTACTGGAACCTTTCGTCTCCTTCGCGCGCTATCTGCCTGCTTCCGCTTTCGTGCCGCTCCTCATTCTCTGGGCCGGCATCGGCGAGATGCAGAAGCTGCTGGTGATCTTCATTGGCGCGGTTTTCCAGATCATCCTGATGGTGGCCGTGGCTGTCGCCGGCACGCGGCGTGATCTGGTGGAGGCCGCCTATACGCTGGGTGCGAAGGATCGGGGTGTTGTTCGCCGTGTTCTCATTCCTGCCAATGCGCCCGATATCGCGGAAATCCTCCGTCTCGTTCTCGGCTGGGCTTGGACCTATGTCATTGTCGCGGAACTGATCGGCGCCTCCTCGGGCATCGGTTATATGATCATCAACAGCCAGGCGCTGATGGCGACCGGGCAGATCATCTTCGGCATCATCGTCATCGGCATTATCGGTCTTATTTCGGATTTCGCGTTCAAATCGCTGAACCGGAAGCTTTTCGCCTGGAGGCTTGCCTGATGAACGAGCTCGTTATCAAGGGCGTCAGCCGCACCTTTCCGGGCGTGCAGGGCGGGCAGCCGACACTGGCCTTGCAGCCCACCGATCTGGAAATCCCCCGCAATGATTTCGTCACCATCCTCGGCCCGTCGGGATGCGGAAAATCCACCTTGCTGCGCATCATCGCCGGTCTCGACCGTCCGACAACCGGCGAAGTCCTGCTGTCCGGCAAGGCGGTGACGGGCCCGGGGGCGGATCGCGGGATGGTGTTCCAGTCCTACACCCTGTTTCCCTGGCTGACGATCCGCGAAAACGTCGCCTTCGGCCTGCGCGAACGCGGCGTGGCCGAGACGGAAAAATGGGAGATCGTCGATAGCTATATCGACAAGGTCGGCCTGCGCGGTTTCGAAAATCATTGGCCGAAACAATTGTCTGGCGGCATGCAGCAAAGAACGGCCATTGCCCGTGCGCTCGCGAACGGCCCGAAAATTCTGCTGCTCGATGAGCCTTTCGGCGCTCTCGACAACCAGACACGCGGTCTGATGCAGGAGTTGCTGCTCGGCATATGGGAGCGTGAGCAGAAGACAGTCATTTTCGTCACCCATGATATCGAAGAGGCGGTCTTCATGGCGTCGCGTGTGGTGACCATGTCCGCAAGGCCGGGTCGCATCAAGTCGATCACGCCGGTCGACCTGCCGCATCCGCGTCACTACACGATCAAGGCCAGTCCGGAATTTTCGCAGCTGCGCGCGAAGCTTACGGAGGAAATCCGCAGTGAGGCGATTGCCGCTGCGGCCCATGGATAGGCGAAAGGGGAGGATAAAGGCATCGGGATGAGAAGTGCTGGCGCCGATCTTCAAGAAAAATCGTTGCATGAGCGCATCCGCAATGATGTCGAGCGCCACATCATGTCGGGCGAATGGCCGCCGGGTTATCGCATTCCCTTCGAACATGAGATGACCAGGCAATATGCCTGTTCACGCATGACGGTGAACAAGGCTCTCGGTGAATTGGTGCAGCGCGGACTCATCGAAAGACGCCGCCGGCTTGGCACTTTCGTTCGCCAACCCCATGCGCAATCCGCCGTTCTGGAAATCCACGATATTGAACGGGAGGTGCAGGCGCTGGGTCTCGTCTACAGTTACCATCTCGACAAACGCCGGCTGCGTCCTGCGGGGGAAAAAGACGGTGCGGCCATGGCGCTTGCTGCCGACGCCCAGATCCTGGAACTTACCTGCACGCATTTCGCTGGCGGCGTTCCCTTTTGCCTTGAGGAACGCATCATCAATGTTACCGCCGTTCCGGATGCGGAAGCTGCGGATTTTTCACAGATCGGGCCGGGGACGTGGCTGCTGAAAATGGTGCCCTGGAGCGCTGCCGAACACCGCATCAGCGCTGTTTCGGCCGACCGTAAAAATGCGGCGGCGCTTGGTATTGCCTCCGGTGCTGCCTGTCTGGTCATCGATCGACGGACGTGGCATGGGGCGGATTATGTCACCCGCGTCCGTGTCACCTATCCTGGTGACCGCCATGCGCTCGTCGCACAGTTTTCGCCCTCGCAGAACAGCTGAAAGCCGTCAATCGGTCAATTTTTTGTAAAGAAGAGTTTACGAGTCGTCTTTTGACAATATAATAGTTGCCAAAGGAACTCAGGTTTATTATCGGAACGTCAAGCTTTCACGACGGCATCCGTTCAAGGCCCCGGTTTTCAAGAACCGGTCAATCTGCGGATGAGTTCATCGACGGAAATCCGGGATAAAATTATGTCAGCTGAGACCTCAACTTCTTCCGCATCCTTCAACAAGGCAAACACAACTAGGCATATCTCGCTTGCCATGGCTGTCACCTTGCTGGCCGGCTTGAGTGCCGGCGCGGTTTTCGCTCAGACGGCACCGGAAACCCAGGCACAGCCCGCACCGCAAACAGAAGCGGTTCAGCCGACAACTCCTGTAACGCCGAGCGCTCCGGCCGCCGCGCCAGTCCAGCCTTCCGCGACGGCGCCGGGACAGCCGGCTGCCACCGCACCCTCGCAGCCTCAGTCAACTCAGCCCGCAGCAGTTCAGTCTGCACCCGCTCAGCCTGCGACGAATACCGCACCGGGAGCCGAAGGCCTGGCGCCGCAGCCGGCGCAAACCGAGCAACCCGCACAGACGGGCCAGACGACCGCGCCGAATGAAGCCGCGACCCCGATAGAGCCTCTCGGCACCGAACCCGCGAGCGCTGAACATCGAGCGGATATCCCGCACAACCTTTCTCCCTGGGGCATGTTTATGGCGGCCGACTGGGTCGTGAAGGGTGTCATGATCGGTCTTGCCTTCGCATCGCTGGTCACCTGGACGGTCTGGGTCGCGAAGTCTATCGAGCTTGCGGGTGCTCGGGTGCGCGCCGGCTCGACGCTCAAGGTCATTCGCAAGGCAAAAACTCTGACTGAGGCCACCGAAGCGGTTGAAAAGAAGGGCGGTCCGGCAGCCTTGATGCTGCGCATGGCAACCCATGAAATGCAGCTTTCCGATGCGGTGGTCGACCATACTGATGGCGGCGGTATCAAGGAACGTGTCTCTTCGGCGCTCTCGCGTATCGAAACCCATGCGGGCCGCCGCATGTCGCGCGGGACGGGTGTTCTGGCGACCATCGGTTCCACTGCTCCCTTCGTCGGTCTGTTCGGCACCGTCTGGGGCATCATGAACTCCTTCATCAGCATTTCGGAATCGCAGACGACCAATCTTGCCGTCGTCGCGCCGGGCATTGCCGAAGCGCTGCTCGCCACCGCCATCGGCCTTGTCGCCGCTATTCCGGCTGTCGTCATCTACAATGTCTTCGCCCGCTCGATCACCGGTTACCGCCACCTGCTGGCGGATGCCGCAGCCGGCGTGGAGCGCCTTGTCAGCCGCGACCTCGATTTCCGCCGCATTCCGCCGGGCAGCGCCAGCAAGCCCGCAGTATCGCTGGTTGGACGGTGATCGGCCATGGCTGGCGGTATTCGCGAAAATAACGGAGACGATCTCTCCGAAAACCACGAGATCAATGTCACGCCCTTTATTGACGTGATGCTGGTTTTGCTCATCATCTTCATGGTGGCCGCGCCGCTCGCCACCGTCGATGTGAATGTCGATCTGCCGGCATCCACTGCCAAACCGGCGGAGCGCCCGGAAGAGCCGCTTTATCTGACCGTCAAGGACGATCTGTCGCTCAATCTGGGAAATGATGCGGTTGCCCGCGAAGAATTGGCCGCCGCCATCGACCGGCAGACGGGCGGCAAGAAGGATACGCGCATCTTCCTGCGGGCCGACAAGGCCGTCGACTACGGCCACTTCATGGAAATCATGAACCTGCTGAGAGATGCCGGCTATCTGAAGATCGCCCTTGTAGGGCTGGAAAACGCGGCTGCCGCATCGCAGCCCGCTACCGTTGGCCAACCCGCAGCGCCGGGAACCGCGCCATGAGTGAAAACGGCTACCCGCAGGCCCGCCATTCCCGTCTCGGGGAAGTGACGCTGTGGTCCGCCGCGGCGCTGCTCATGCTGGGCGTTCACGCCGGTTTTGCCTATTATCTGATGCAGGAGCCCGAGGAGGTGGATGCCGGTGGGCCACCACCTGCCGCAATCATGATCGAAATGGCGGCGATACCGGAAGCCGTCCACACCGAAGAAACGACGCAGGCGCAGGATGTCGAAGACGCCGAAGAGGTAAAGAGCGATAGCATCGAACCGGTGGAGGAAGCCGCTCCGGAAGCGCCGCCGCCACCGGAGCCGGTTGCGGAAACGCCGCCGCCAGAGCCGGCGCAGTTGCCCGAACCGCCCGTCGAGGAGATCGTCGAACCGCAGGAAATTCCCGAACCCGTCGAGCCGGTCGATCCCGTTCAGGAGCAGATGATGGCGGAACTCGACAATATCGAGGTTCCTCTGCCCGTCATGCGTCCTCCGCCGCCACCTGTTGAAAAGAAGGTGGAAAAGAAAGAGCCGGAAGAGAAAAAGAAGGTCGAGCGCCAGCGTCCCAAACGGCAGCAGGCCTCGGACTTTCGCGAAACGGCAAAAGCTGAAGCGCAGCAGTCCGACCGGACGGCGGCATCGCGCAGCAACGCCGGCTTCTTCTCGTCATCGTCCGCCTCACCGGCGAAATGGGGATCGAAGGTCCGCTCGCATATTCAACGGCGCAAGCCCCGGTCTCTGCGTAGTGATGCTATGACCGCGACGGTTCGCTTCCGGGTCAACGATGCTGGCGCCATCAGCGGTGTCAGCGTTGTGCAGTCTACGGGAGATTCCTCTATCGACCAGCAGATTGCGGCATGGATTCAGAGCGCATCACCTGTGCCTGCTCCACCTCCGGACGCAAACAAAACGATCACACTGCCGATCAGCATCCGCTAGGCCGTCCCGCTTGGGGCGCACCCGCTATTCCGCGCGTACGGCGCGGTTTGCGCGCGAATAACATTTCGCGAATGTTTTCGATGGTGTAGGTCTTGGAGACTTTACGAGCAGAGGCATTCCGGAATGAAATTCTCAATCGCAGAGGCGGAGGATCTCGTATCCTCTATCTTTGAGCGCAACGGCGTTCTGCCGCAAAACGCCCGTTCGGTGGCAAAGGCACTCGTCGCCTCCGAGGCGGCCGGTCAAGGTGGTCACGGTTTTCGCCGTATCCCCGTTTATGTCCGGCAGGCGCGGGTTGGAAAGGTCGATGGCGAGGCGCGTCCGGCAGCGACCCGCGTGAAGCCGGGCGTACTCTCGGTTGACGCCAACCACGGTTATGCCTATCCGGCGATCGATTGCGCTCTCGAGGAATTGCCTGAAATGGCCCGGCAGCAGGGCATTGCGCTTGCCGCAATCCACCGCTCCCATCATGCAGGCGTTATGGCGCTGACCGTCGAGCGGATCGCCGAAATGGGCCTTGTTGCACTCATGTTCGCCAACGCGCCGGCATCCATGGCGCCCTGGGGCGGCAACAAACCGCTTTATGGAACCAATCCAATCGCCTTCGCCACGCCCGTCAGCGGCGCCGATCCGCTGGTCATCGATCTCGCGCTCTCCAAGGTCGCTCGCGGGAAGATCATGGCCGCCCGCCAGAAGGGTGAAGCGATACCCGGCGACTGGGCGCTCGACCGAAACGGCCGGCCGACGACCGATCCCGAAGAGGCAATAGAGGGAACCATGGTGCCCGCGGGCGAGGCCAAGGGCGCTGCGCTGGCATTGATGGTGGAGATCATGGCCGCCGCGATTACCGGCGGAAACTTCGCATTCCAGGCTTCTTCGCTTCTGGACGACAAGGGAGCGCCACCCTCTCTTGGCCACACGATCATCGCCATAGACCCGGTATCGTCAGGCGGCGCGACCTTTACCGAGCGGCTGGCGCTTATCGCCGGCGAGATAGAAAAGCAGGAAAATGTGCGTCTGCCCGGCCGCCGCAGTCAGGGGATTCGCAAACAGGCACTGGAAAGCGGCATCGTGATCGAAAGCGATATTCTGGCCGAAATTCAATCGCTCTGATGTGATGATAAAAACCCGGCGGGTCGAATATGACCCGCCGGGCAAACCGTACATGGCTGCTTTACATTCGCGTCGATAGGGCCGGGCATCATGTCCGGTCCGCTTTGGTCCGCCATCCCGCCACTGATATGGAAGGATTTTGACGCAGAAAGCTGCTCATTCGGTTTTCAGCTTACGGAAGGAGACGTTTCGCGTAAGCTTGAATATAAACGGCGACTATGCCTCTTGCTCGATCAGGCCGCGCAGCAATGCGATGCTGACGGCGTTCAGCAGATTGGCCGCACCCAGCCTGTGTCGCACGCGCTCAAGAGTATCCTTTACGTCCGCCTCGTCAGCACCCGTCATCAAGGCGACATGGGAGGGATGCTTGCCCCTCGCGACCAGACCCAGATAATGCCGCTCACGCTCCGAAAGGATAATTTCACGCGTTTGGCGATGTTCATGCGGTGTATTTGAAGACATTTTCTTTCAGCCTCAAAATAGATTGGCCTTTCCGACGCACGATCAGGCAATGATTCATTCCCCGAAACCAGCTCGTTTACCGCTCTGTCTACACGCGAACAGAAACGCTAAATTCGCCAATAGGTTTCATCCGGCATTGGGAATTACGCAATAAAAGCTGGCTTCCCAGCCAGCCGATCCCGGCGCGGCCGCTCTATTCTTGAGCATTGAGAGGAACTGCGACACCGATATCGCCAGAGACAAAATCGATCTTGCGGAAAATGCAGCTTCAAGGCCCTGGAATGTTTTCGTCACGCCTTGGGGATATGCGGCGCTCTAATAGGTGATATGCCTCACCGATAGAATAACATCGCGCGCCAAGTTTTCCGTTTTACTGTTATGTTTCGGCACATATTGCGATGGTCGCCGAAATATTTCTTAAACTTAATGCGTCATTGCGAAATATTGATGCCGTCAACATGTATTATCCGGCGGAATGATGCGCGTGTTTCTTGCGAATATCCGTCGGGGTCGCCCCGAACCAGCGGGAGACGGAACGCGAAAACGCACCGGGCGTCGAATAACCGAGCCTGTAACTAATGTCGGAGACAGGAAGATCGCTTTCCACGAGAAGCTTGAAACCGGCATTTTTGCGAATGGCGTCCTTTATCTCGTTGAGATTGGTGCCGAGCTCTGCGAGCCGCCGTTGAAAACTGCGTTCCGACAGGTTGAAATAAGGAGCGATCTCACCGAGTGAAAGCTCGGTATCCGAGAGGCGCATCTGCATGTACCGCTTTACCTGATCAATGAAATGGGTCGCATCCGCCGATGTTTCCGGTCGCAACATGCGGCACTGCAGGTTCATCAACTCGAACAGCCGCTCATCCGCAACCGGATTGACCACATCGAGAAGCGATATCGGAAGACGCATGGTATGGATCGGCTGGGAAAAACTGACGCGCCTGGTCATTCTTTCTTTAAATAGCTGAATATTATTCGGTTTCGGCCGCTCCAGACCGATCTCTATCTGGTTGATGCGGTCTCCGAGAATATCACGCAGACGCTGCACCAGGACGGCAAGGGACAAATCCACATATTGATCGCGTTTGGCGATAACCGGCGCGAAGGACCATGACAGGGTTACCTGCGTGGCATCCGTTACCATGGTGAAATTGCTGTTGTTGGTGGCGTAATAAACATGGTCCTGAAGAAAACGAAGGAACGCCCGTACCGTCGGTGCGCTGATCAGCCCATATCCGAACGCGCCGGATGCACCCGCCGGAAAGGTGGAGGCGCATTGCAGACCGAAGGCGTCGTCGCCGGAAATCAGTGCGCAGGTTTCGAGCAGGCGGGAAAATCTATCGAGGCTGATGCGTTCCGTCAGGCTGCTGAATGTGGCTGGATCAATGTCCAAAGCCGCGCATATCGGCACAATATCGATGCCCCGGGACCGGGCATAATTGCTGACGCCGGCAGCCAGACCGGCCACCACAGTTATCTCGTCACTGACCCTCTTTTCGGGCATCCCTCGCCTTGGCGTACCATGTTTGGAAATTGTCGCCTGATGGTAAGCTTTGAGAGAGCGTTTGTCGAGCAGCCCGGCTTCGGGATTTTAAGTGCGATTGGTGTCTGCGCTTTGCTCCAGCACCTGCATGATGGCTTGGCCGGCATCTTCGATAGCGCCGCTATTATCGACGGTCGTAACGTCGAAATCTCCATTGACGTTCAGCGAGCTGCGTTCCAGCCGCCGGAGAATATCGTCCCGGCTTTCCCGCCCGCGCTGCTCCAGCCGCCTTGCCAGCACATCCGGCCGGGCAACGATATTCACGACCTTAAGACGGGAAAAGGCGGTTCCGAATTGCGGCAGGGCGGAACGTGAACCGTTGGCGATGACCACGTCTCCCACATTGAGATGATGGTAGACAGCGGCCGGGATGCCATATTTCAGCCCATGCGCCTGCCAGGATACCGCGAAGGCGCCCGCATCTTCCAACCGGTTGAACTCGTGCATCGAAACGGCATCGTGGTTTTCACCTCCGGCATCGCCGCTGCGGGTAATGACGCGGCGGGTGAAATGAAAGCCCGGCCGTCCACACAATCGCGCTGCCGCGTACTCCATCAGCGTATCCTTGCCGGCCCCACTGGGGCCGACAACCACGATCATCGTACCCGGCGATTGCTCGCGCCGATTATCCTGCCCATCATCGTTCATGCCACGCGCTTGCCCTGACGCCAGACGGAACGGGCGACCGGCACACCGTCCTCGCGGTGAACCCGGACCAGATCGGCCCGCAATCCCGTCGCGATACGACCGCGATCAAGAAGGCCGACGGTGCGCGCCGGCGTGGCGGTGACCATGCGCAGCGCTTCCGGCAGGCTGATGGCTTCCACCTGATCGGCGAGCAGGAATGGCGCAAAGAGTAGGCTGAAGGGCACGTAGTCGGAAGAAAGAACATCCAGAACGCCGATCTCGGCAAGATCGCGGGCGGCTATGTTGCCGGAGTGGGACTTGCCGCGAACGATGTTCGGGGCACCCATCAGCACGCTCATGCCGGCGCTGTGCGAGGCTTTTGCGGCTTCGACGCTGGTGGGGAATTCCGCCAGTTTCACGCCGTGGCCGATAGCCTCGCCGACATGCGCTTCGGTGGCGTCGTCATGGCTTGCTACGGTAATGCCGCGCTCGGCGCAGCGGGCGGCCAGATAATCGCGGTGCTTGGCGGAATATTCGGCCGACGCCGCCTGCCGGCGCCGCACGAACTCGGCGAAAGCCTCGTCGCTCAGCCCGCGCTTCTTCTGGTAATAGAATATATATTGATCCATCGACTGGAACTGGCGCTGCCCCGGGGAATGGTCCATCAGGGAAATCAGCCGCACGCGCGGATCGGTTTCGAAGTCTTCGAAATGTTCTAGTACATCCGAGGAGGCGACTTCACAGCGCAGATGCAGCAGGTGATCCGAACGAAGGCGATTCTGATCGGCCGCGGCCTCGATGGCGTCAGCCATTTCGCGCATTTCACCCTTCTTGAAGCCGCCGTCTTCATCCGAACCGAGCCGCAGGCAGTCGAATACGGTGGTGATGCCGGAAGCTGCCACCTGGGCGTCATGGGCCTGAATGGCGGCGATTTTGTCCCAGATCACGCCGGGGCGCGGCGAATAATGTTGCTCGAGATGGTCGGTATGCAGTTCCACCAGACCCGGGATCAAATAATCACCTTCCAGGTCTTCGCCGGTTTTGGAGGCGCCTGCGCTGATATCGGCGATCTTGCCGTCACGGATCAGGACGGAGCCCAGAATAATATCGTCTTCCAGAACGATACGGGCATTGGAAAGGGCGTGCTCGGTCATGGGGTCGCATCTTTCTTTGGAGGCTGGCCAAGGGGGCGCCAGCTATGAACGGTAAATGGCGCGCCGCGCGTTTCTTCAATGAACAAGGCGAGGCCGGAAATGCTGAGGGGTCGATCGGTGAATTCGGAAAACCGCGCCGAAAGCACCTTGTGCATGGCGGGCTGCTCGCTCTCGTCGATGCGGCCGGTCAGCGTCATATGAAAACGGAAATCATCCATGACATGCGGATAACCCCAGAGAGATAGATTCTGCCGCTGGCTCTCCGTTAGCATCTGTGGCCGCCGACGGGCAATATCGGTCTCTGAAAGGGGCGCGCGAAACCGGTCGAAATGATCGACGATCTCGGCGGCAAAATCCTGCAGCGGCTGATAGGTGCGGTCCGGGACCAGTGCAAAAAAGGGCCCGAGTGCACCGACGACGACGCGCGGAATTTCGAAGGTGGACTGGCTGGCCGCGAAATCTTCGAAGGCCGTGAGCAGTTCCGCTTCGCTGTATTTTTCGGCAAGCTCGAAAGGAGCCTTCAGGGTCGCGTGGAAACCGTAACGGCGTGGCTCCTCCGTGATCTCGGCATAGTCGTCGTGGTCGTCATGCAGCGTGCCGGAAAATGCGTTGCGGCCCAGCCATCGTGACGCCGCCTCCGTCAGCGGGTGATCTTTAGCCGGAGAAAAATAGATGGCATAGCGCACGGCAAGCACTCTTCAGTGTCATGGGAGACCAGGGATGAGAAGCTATTTGGCGTGACTCGCCGGCTTCCCGCAAGGTCAGGAGTGCGAGGTAATTGGTTTCCGTGACAGAATGATGATGCCGAGGGAAAAAAGCGTATTGGAAATGCGGCAGGCTTCGGAATGTGCTGAAGACACAGACGGAGATGATGACGACCGGCATAAATCGGGACTGTGCGGGTGTTCCGCGGAGAGGACGAACATCGTTACGACGTTCGCCATTCCATCCCTTCAGACTTAGTGTTGTGTTTTGCCGATCAGCCGCGAACGTAGAGAATTGGAGATGTGGTCGAAGAGGAAAACGACAAAGAGGATGAGCAGGACCATATAAGCGACCTTGTCCCAGTCGGCATTCGTACCCATCGCCTCTAGCAGTTTCAGGCCGATGCCGCCGGCGCCCACCGCGCCGATGATCGTGGCGGAGCGGGTGTTGCTCTCCCAGAAATACAGTGATTGGGAAATGAAGACCGGTAACACCTGCGGCAACACACCGAAGCGGTTGACTGCAATCGGGGATGCGCCGACCGACTTGACGCCCTCGCGCTGCTTGTCGTCGACATTTTCCAGTGCCTCGGCATAGACCTTGCCGAGCGCTCCGGTATCGGTGAAGAAGATCGCGGCAATGCCGGGGATCGGTCCGGGACCGAAGCTGCGGGTGAAGAACAGCGCCCAGATCAGCATGTCGATGGAACGCAGGAAGTCGAACAGACGTTTCATGCCCCAGTTTGCTGCCCTGTTGGCGGTGATGTTGCGGGCGGCGATGAAGGCGAGCGGCAGGGCGACGAGCGTGCCGAACAGCGTGCCCACAAAGGCCATGACCAGCGTCTGCATCAGCTTGGACAGAATATCGGCATGCTGCCAGACGCTGTTGTCGAGGAAATCATCGACCATATGTCCGATATTGGAGCGTGCGGGATCGAGCCGCTCTCCCCAGAGCGCGAGAGCCGCAAGCTCACCATAACCCTTGCCCCAGAATTCCGATTTGGTGTCGAACAGGAAATTCGCCCATCCGAGGAACCGGCGCTGGACATAGACCTGACTGGTACGGATTTCTGCCTGACCGGCAAAGCCATAATGGACGAGGACCTTCTTGCCGTCCTGCTGGATTTCGTCGGGTATCCCCTGTGGTGCGACAGCCCCGTCTTCGTTGATGACAATTGGATAGTTCCTGCCGTCGATATAGACATCCACTTGAGTCGGGGTCACGTCGAGGCGGTTTTCCATACCCCTATAAACGACGCTGTAACCGCCACCCGGCAGGGGCTGCAGCCAGTCGATCTTTGCATCAACCGGATATTGTCCGCGGCTCGACCATTGCGGTTCAACCTTGCCGTCTTCGAAACGCAGGCGCGGCTGGGCGCGCCAGGAGTACCAGTCCTGAATATAGCTCGAAGCGCGATCCCACCGCCCCTGCATGAAGGCCGGTCCAACATTGAAGAAGAAAAAGCAGCCAATGAGATAGGCGGTGACGGCAAGAAGGCCGACGAGCAGGCCATACCGTTGCATGAAACTGCGGTTGAATACGCCGGGATATGCAGCCGTCAGTCTTTCGCGGTCGGCGGTGTTGAGAATGAAGCTGGACGACATCAGGCCGCTCCCCGTCCGAATTCGAAGGATTGTTGGCCGATCAGCCTGCGGCGCAGCCAGCTGGAAAACTGGTCGACGGCAATGATGGTGATCAGCAGAAGGATGATGATGGCATAGGTCTTTGACGCGTGATCGTTACCGATCGACAGGCGGAAGACTTCGCCGATGCCACCGCCGCCGACAGCGCCGATGATGGTGGAAGCGCGCACGTTGATTTCGGCGCGCAGCAGCGCATAGGAGACGAAATTGGGCAGAACCTGCGGCACGATGGCGAAACGCACCCGTTCCAGCCAGTTGGCACCGGCGGCACGCAAGCCTTCGTCCGGCTTCATATCGGCATTTTCCACCACTTCGAAGAAGAGCTTACCCAGCGCACCGATCGTATGGACCGAAATCGCAATAATGGCGGCGATCGGTCCGATCGAGAGGATGGCGGTCAGCAGCCCGGCGACGACGATTTCCGGAAAGGCGCGCAGCACTTCCATAATCCGGCGAACCACCCAGCGCACGAGCCCGGCGCCGACGAGATTGGTGGAGGCGAAGAAGCAGAGCACGAAGGCGAAACTCGTGCCGATGATTGTCGAGACCAGCGCAATATTGAGCGTGATGATCAGCTGGTAGATGAAGTGCGGGATGTAGAAACCGTCGGTGATGTAAACGCGATCCGCGACGTAGTTATATTTCAGCGAACCATCCGCATAGGGCGACGGCAGGTCGAACATCGCCCGGAAGATTTCCAGCGGACTATCGGGCACGAAGGTCTTCATGAAATCGAAGAAATAGGGCAGGCGCTCGAAAAACTTGCCTGAATTGGCCGCATTGGCGAAATTCAGGGAGGCGGCGAGGATGACGAGAAAGATCACGAGCGAAATGACGGTATAGATTCGTCGTGTCGCAAGCTGCTGTTGATAATGGCGCATGACCGTCCTGGACGATGCGCTCAACCCCTCGGGCGAGAGGGTACCATTGTGCAGTGTGGTCGCCATGCCGCTTTTCCTTTATTGGCAAAAGCGGCGGCGCCGTGGGGCACCGCCGCTTCCGGATATGATCTGAGGATCAGCCGCCGATAACGGACTTACGGGCGTCGATGATCGTCTGGTAGAAGGACGGATCGACCTTGATGTAGGCGGTGTTCTTGCCCTGGGTGAAGCCCTGGAAGCATGCGAGATCCTTCTTCGGCAGTTCCATGAAGAAGTCTTCGACCTTCTGCTTCATCGCGTCGCCGAGCTTGTTCGTAACCATCAGCGGACCGTTCGGGATCAGCGGCGACTTCCAGACTTCGACGATATCGTCCATGTCGAGGTTGCCCTTCTTGACCATCTGGTAGAGATTGCCGGCGGTGTAGCCTTCTTCCCACTTGCCAACGCCCGAACCGAAGGTGGTGCCAACGTCGAACTTCTTGTCGAGAACGGCGAGAACGAGGTTCTCATGGCCGCCGCCGAAGCCGGTTTCGGAGAAGTATTCCTTGACCGGAACACCGGTTTCCTTCGGGATGGCCACGTTCGGAACGAGGAAGCCGGAGGTGGAGTCCGGGTCGGCGAAGCCGATCTTCTTGCCCTTGGCGTCTGCCAGCGTCTTGATGCCGCTGTCCTTACGGGCAACCATGATCGTGTAATAACCGGTCGAACCGTCAGCGCCGGCCGTGGTCAGGATCGGGTCGACAGCCTTCGGGTCGGCCAGAGCGATCTTGGCGTAGGAGGATGCGCCCATGGAAGCGATGTCGATGGTGCCGCCGAGCAGGCCCTGGATAACGCCGTTATAGTCCGGCGACGGGAAAACCTGAACTTCGGAAACGCCGGTTGCAGCCTTGAGGCCATCGGCAACGCACTTGGTGTTGCGGATCTGGTCGGCTTCGTTTTCGGAACCGTCGAGACCGATGCGCAGAACCTTGACGTCCTGAGCCATGGCGGAACCGGCCAGAACGCCAAGGGCGACTGCCGAAAGAAGGACTTTCTTCAACATGGACTTTCTCCTGTTTCCCGGCGAGCCGGAGTTTGTTGTGAAATATTGGCCCTTGACGCGGGCGCAAACGATGCTGAGCGGTTCCTCAGAGCCCGGCGAGAGCGAGCGGTTCGGGACCGGCAGATTGCTGCACCGGACGCGCGGCAAGCTGCGCGCCGGGAATATTGATGCTGGTCGAGGTCATGGTCTCGTCGATGCCGGAGCCTTGCGAATCGGTTCCGTAGATTTCGGTGACGGCGGCAGCAGTGAGCTCGGCGGGCGTTCCATCGAAGACGACGCGGCCCTGCGACATGCCGATGATGCGTTCGCAATAATTGCGCGCCGTATCCAGCGTGTGAAGGTTGGTGATGACGGTGATGCCTTCGCGCTCGTTGATGTCGCGCAGCGCGTCCATCACGATCTTGGCATTGAGGGGGTCGAGGGAGGCGATCGGTTCATCGGCCAGGACCATCTTTGGAGACTGCATCAACGCACGCGCAATGGCGACGCGCTGCTGCTGGCCGCCGGAAAGCGTGCCTGCCGCCTGCATCGCCACATGTTCGATGCCGAGCCGCTCGAGCGCGGCGATAGCCATCAGCCGCTCCTCATGGGTGAAGATGTTGAAAAGGCTGAGCGCCGTTGAACGGTGGTTGAGGCGGCCGAGCATGACGTTGGTGAGCACATCGAGGCGGGGCACCAGATTGAACTGCTGGAAGATCATGGCGCAGTCGCGCTGCCAGTTGCGGAGCGCAGCACCCTTCAGTGCAGACACTTCGGTATCGTTGAAATGAATGGAGCCCGAAGACGGATCGACGAGGCGATTGATCATGCGCAGCAGCGTCGATTTTCCCGCACCTGAGCGCCCGATCACGCCGACCATCTGACCCTGCGGTATCTCGACATTTACGGAATCGACCGCAGTGTGGTTGCCGAAACGGCGCGTGACTTGCTTCAGGTGAAAGCTCATTTCCCCGTCCAATCTTCTTTTGACGGGGTTCGACGTAACAGCGGTGCGTGAAGCGTGAGTGTCAGTTTGATGAAGAAAATATTACATAATTCGCAGATACGACACCCGTGGGTTCGCCGACAAACCTTTCTTCTGGCTTGTCATGCGGTGGAAATCCTGCGTGGCATATCGGGAGCCGACAAACAGAAATCCCGGGACATGACCCCGGGACTGCAATTGCTTCGGTATAGGCGGGAGTTTACCCGCCATATTTCGCCACGAAATCCTCGGCGGCGAGTGTGCGGAAATCATCCAGCGCGCTGCGCAGCCTCGCATGGTCCCAATCCCACCAATTCAGTTCATCCATGCGCTTGCCAAGCTCCGCGGTAAAACGCTCGCGGATCAGCCGGGCGGGCACGCCGCCGACGATGGTGTAGGGCGCAACATCTTTGGAAACGACCGCCCCGGCCCCGACGACTGCACCGTTCCCCACCGTGACGCCGGGCAGGATGGTCGCACCGTGGCCGATCCAGACATCGTGGCCGATCACCACCCGTTTGGCACGCCGGGCGGCGAAGAAATCTGTTTCATCTTCGGCGTCGTCCCAGTAGCTGCGGGCGCGATAGGTGAAATGGTGCAATGTCGCCCGCTGCATCGGATGATTGGTGGCGTTGATGCGGACGGAAGCGGCGATGTTGACGAATTTGCCGATGGTGGCGCACCAGATCGCGCCATCCTGCATGACATAGGAGTAATCGTCCATCTCGACCTCCTCAAGGCGGCAGCGCTCCGAAATTTCGGTATAGCGGCCGATCGAGGAATTGGTGACGCGGGCACTTTCGTGGATGACGGGTTCGAGACCGACCTTGACGCTCATGCCGCTGCCTTTCGCGGAGAGAACTGCGAGACGTCGAGAATGCGGTCGGCCACGGCTTCGCGCACTTCTTCGTCATGGAAAATGCCAAGCAAGGCGGTCCCCTTGCGCTTCTTTTCGGCGATCATCTCAACGACGACCCGCCGATTGGCGGCATCCAGTGAGGCGGTGGGTTCGTCGAGAAGCAGGATGGCGTGATCGGTGATGAAACCGCGTGCGATATTCACACGCTGCTGCTCACCGCCGGAAAAGGTTGCCGGCGGCAGCGACCATAATTCCTTCGGCAGGTTGAGCTTCGAAAGCAGCGCCGCTGCCTGCTCGCGCGCCTCCTCGACCGCAACCTTGCGGGCAAAAAGCGGCTCGGCGACGACGTCTATTGCTGGAACGCGTGGCACGGTGCGCAGGAACTGGCTGACATAACCAATCGTGCGGTGGCGTATTTCGAGGATCGTGCGCGGCGAGGCATTGCCGATATCGACGACCTGGCCCTCATGACGAACGAGAATCTGCCCGCTGTCGATGGCGTAGTTGCCATAGAGCATTTTCAGGATCGAGCTTTTGCCGATGCCCGAAGGGCCGCCGAGCACGACGCATTCGCCGCTAGAGACGGAGAAATTGACATCGCGAACGACTGGCAGCTCGATACCGTCGCGAAGATGCATGGTGAAGCTTTTGAAGACTTCCGAAACGATGAGAGGCGTCGTCATGGTGGGTTCTTTCTTTCTGCGCGTGATTTTGTCCGAAAACCGGGGACCATTTTTCGGAATCGCGCGGCTAGACCTGCAAGATGGAGGAAACGAGCAATTGCGTGTAAGGCTCGCGCGGGTCGTCCAGCACGCGGTCGGTGAGGCCATGTTCGATGACGTCACCACCCTTCATCACCATCATGCGGTGAGAGAGAAGTCGCGCCACCGCGAGATCATGGGTGACCACGACGACCGCAAGACCGAGATCGTTGACGAGGCCGCGAACCAGATCGAGCAGACGTGCCTGTACCGAGACATCGAGGCCGCCGGTCGGTTCGTCCATGAAGACGAGGCGCGGCGATGTGACGAGGTTGCGGGCGATCTGCAGGCGCTGGCGCATGCCGCCGGAAAAGGCGCGCGGCTGATCGTCGATACGGTCGGTGCCGATTTCCACCCGTTCCAGCCATTCACTGGCCGATTGGCGGATGTTGCCGTAATGACGGTTGCCGACCGCCATCAGCCGCTCGCCGACATTGGCACCGGCAGATACCGCCATGCGCAGTCCATCCGCCGGGTTCTGGTGCACGAACCCCCAGTCGGTGCGCATCAGAAAACGCCGTTCGGCCTCGCCCATATGGTAGAGATCGCGCATCGAGCCGTCGCGCATGCGATATTCCACGCTGCCGGCGGTGGGCATCAGCCGGGTGGAAATGCAGTTGAGCAACGTGGTCTTGCCGGAACCGGATTCACCGACGATCGCCAGCACTTCGCCCGGATAGAGGTCGAAGGACACGTTGCGGCAGCCGGCGCGGTCGCCATAATATTTGGAAACGTCCCGGACTTTCAGAAGCGATGCGTCGCTCATTCTGCGGCCTCCTTCACATCCGCCAGCAGGTGGCCTTTGTGGCCATGGGCGCGGCGGTCTTCGCAATGGTCGGTATCGGAGCAGACGAACATACGCCCGCCCTTGTCATCCAGCACCACCTCGTCGAGATAGACATTCTCCGCGCCGCACAGCGCGCAGGGCTTGTCGAAACGCTGGATTTCGAAGGGGTGATCTTCGAAGTCGAGGCTAACGACATCGGTATAGGGCGGCACGGCATAGATGCGCTTTTCACGCCCGGCGCCAAACAGCTGCAATGCATCCGACATGTTCATTTTCGGATTGTCGAATTTTGGCGTGGGCGAGGGGTCCATCACGTAGCGCCCGGCCACCTTCACCGGATAGGCATAGGTGGTGGAGATGCGGCCGTTACGGGCGATGTCCTCATAAAGCTTGACGTGCATCAGGCCGTATTCTTCAAGCGCATGCATGACGCGGGTCTCGGTCTCGCGCGGCTCGAGGAAGCGCAGGGGTTCGGGGATCGGAACCTGATAAACGAGAACCTGGCCCGAATGCAGCTCCTCTTCCGGAATGCGGTGCCGCGTCTGGATGATCGTTGCATCCTTCGTGCGGGTGGTGACCGCCACATTCGCGACCTTCTGGAAGAAGGCACGGATGGAAACGGCGTTGGTCGTGTCGTCCGCGCCCTGGTCGATCACCTTCAGCACATCATCAGGACCGAGGATGGAGGCGGTCACCTGCACACCGCCGGTGCCCCAGCCATAGGGCATGGGCATTTCGCGGGAAGCGAAGGGAACCTGATAACCGGGAATGGCGATGGCCTTCAGGATCGCCCGGCGGATCATTCGCTTGGTCTGTTCGTCCAGATAGGCGAAGTTGTAGGCAGCCAGCCCGTCGTCAAATGAAACTTCTTCAAGCATTGCGCGTTAGCCTTGTGAAAAAAGGAGTACAAGCTCATGGAGATTGGAATTCTTGCAGCCGTGTTCTTTGCTGTCTTTGCAGCATCGACCGTCTTTTGCGCCTACTGGTTTGGCGAGCAGCACAGCCGCTGAGCTATTCGGCCGCATCGCTCATCCATTCCGCGCCATTGGCGTTGATCGCCTCGAAATCGGCGCGCATCTTTCGCACCAGACCGAGTTCGGCCTGAAAATCCACGTAGTGCGGCAATTTCAGATGCTCGACGAAACCCGTCGCCTGCACATTGTCGGCGTGTGAAATGACGAACTCCTCGTCCTGTGCCGGCGCGACGACATCTTCGCCGAATTCGCCGGCGCGCAGCGCGCGATCAACCAGCGACATTGCCATCGCCTTTCGTTCGCTCTGGCCAAAGACCAGACCGTAGCCGCGGGTGAATTGCGGCGGTGCCTTCGCCGATCCCTTGAACTGATTGACCATCTGGCATTCGGTGACCTGGATATCGCCAAGCGAGACGGAGAAGCCGAGTTCCGGCACATCAAGCTCGACCTCTACTTCGCCAATACGGATTTCGCCGACGAAGGGGTGTGTGCGGCCGTAACCGCGCTGGGTCGAATAGGCGAGGGCCAGAAGGAAACCCTCATCGCCACGCGCCAGCGATTGCAGGCGCAGGTCACGCGGCATGGGAAACTCCATCGGTTCCCGTGTCAGGTCGCCGGCAATATGATCGTCCGGCATGTCGCCGTCGCTTTCGATCAGCCCCTCCTGAGCGAGGATATCGGAAACGCGCATGACATATTCCGGCTCGCCTTCACGCTGGGTAGCGGTTTCGACGGCCCCGTCTTCGAGGAGGGAGGGATCAAGCAGCCGGTGGGTGTAGTCGAAGGTCGGTCCCAGCAATTGCCCGCCGGGCAGATCCTTGTAGGTCGCGGAAACACGCCGCTGCACCGCCATGTCAGCGGTATCCACCGGCACCGAATAGCCGAAGCGCGGCAGCGTGGTGCGATAGGCGCGCAGCAGGAAGATGGCTTCGATCATGTCGCCGCGCGCCTGCTTGACGGCAAGGGCCGCAAGCGACTGGTCGTAGAGCGAGGCTTCCGCCATCACCCGATCGACGGCGAGAGACAGCTGCGAAACGATCTGCCCCACGCTCATGGCGGGCAGGTCGCGGTCTCCGCGCCGCTGGTCGGCCAGCAGCCGGTGGGCGTTGGCGATGGCGGTCTCCCCGCCTTTGACAGCAACATACATCTTATGCCTCCACGGGTTTGATGCGCGTCGTACGCGGCAGGCAGACGAATTTATCGCCAGCCGTCAGGATGACATCGACGCCACGCGGGAAGGTGGCGTTGTTCTCTGCCCAAAGCCTCGGGAAAATATCCGGCAGGCCGGAAGGGCTGATGATGTTGACGTGACGGATGCCGGGCCCGGAGAGCAGCAACTCCCGTCCACCATCCAGATCGGATAATTCGATGATGAGTGTCGTCGAGCGGTCGGGATATTCCTGACTGCCCTGGGCGAAAAGGCCGAAGGACGCGATGGCGCTGCCCGCTTCGATGACGGCGAAATGCGCAGCCGCTTTTTCTTCCGTCGCAGGCGCGCCGGTGTGAAATCCGATCCAGCCCGGCACCGCAGTCTTGCGCAAGGCACCACTCAGCCAGACCGGCGTATCGTGGTCGCAAAGCGCCAGCAGAACCGCACCGGTGGCAGCGGCAAGCGGCAGTGGCGGGGCGACAGCCGTTTCGATTGTCTGCGGTGTGCCGGGACGGGCCATGCCGTCCATCAGCTTCTTGAAAATACGCTGGGAATCGAAGACGGCGCTGGAAAAGCCGCCCGTCAATGCTTCGGCTTTCACACCCATCAATCCTCTCCTCTAACCATGGTGAAGAAATCGACCCGCGTGGCGGCGGTTTCCCTTGTTTTCCGTTCCTTTTCCTCGCTCAGTCTTTTTTCGACCGGCGAAAGAAGCTCGGTCTCGATGAAGTCCCGGGTTGGGCTTTCCTGCCAGAGTGCGTCGAAAACGGCGGCGTACCAGGCCTTCTTGCGACCAGTGCCGAGAACATGCGCATGACCGACGGTTCCCGAGGCCAGCTTGACGGTCGCGCGGGTGACTGTGGTTTCGCCGAGATTAAAAGGCGCACCGCCGCCGCCGATACGGCCCTTGACCATGACGAGCCCGGTTTCCGGCCCCCGTACGTTTTCCGTCTGCGGGCTGGTATCCTGCCGGGTCCAGACCGTCTCAAGTTCCTGAACGGTGGCGCGGGCAAGAAGCGCCGCCACTCGCTTCCTCTCTGCATGTATATTCGCAGCTTCGTTATTCATCGCTTGACCTCTAATGTCTATTGATATAGACAACTATACAATATAAGTTACAATTAACGTCGATGAATGACAAGCGTGTGACATGAGCCCTGCGGCAGCGATGAAAAGAAAGAACGGCGTAGCGCTCTGGCGGCAGATCGCCGACCGGATCAGGGGCGAGATTGCGGCTGGCGATCACGACGAAACCGGCATGTTGCCGCCCGAGATGACGCTGGCCGAAAAATTCGGCGTCAACCGTCATACTGTCCGAAGCGCCATTGCCGCACTGGCCAGCGAAGGCATTCTCGAGCCGATGCAGGGGCGCGGTACGATGATCGCCCGCAAGGAGCGCCTGAGTTTTCCGATTTCGCTGCGCACGCGCTTCACGGCAGGCATCGGCGATCAGGTGAAGGAAATGGAGGCGCTACTTCTTTCCCACACGACCGAACCGGCCAGTGCCGATCTGGCAGCGCGGCTGCAACTGACTGCCGGTACGCCGGTCATACGTCTGGAAACCCTGCGCAAGGCGGACACCCGCCCTGTATCCCGTTCGACCACATGGTTCCCGGCTGATCGTTTTGCCGGAATAGGCGAAGCATACCAGCAAAGCGGATCGATCACCGCCGCTTTCAAGATACTTGGCGTGGCGGACTATGTGCGCATCTCCACCGTCATTTCTGCTATCCACGCGGATACGCAGGATCTGGTCGATCTCGAACTGTCGCCCGGGGCCATCCTGCTTGTCACTCAGGCATTGAATACCGATATGGATGGCGTACCTGTGCAATATGCCGTCAGCCGATTTTCTGCCGATACGGTCGAATTCACGGTGGAAAATTAGAATACGGGTTTATTCCGCCTGCGAAAGGCCGAGCACATCCAGCATGGAATAGAAACCGGGCTTCTTGTCGAAGGCCCAGACCGCTGCCGTGATCGCGCCGCGTGCGAAGATGGAGCGGTCGCCGGCATAATGGGAAAGCTCGACGCGCTCGCCTTCGCCAGCAAAAATCACCGAATGTTCACCGATCACCGAGCCGCCACGCAACGTGGCAAAACCGATGGTGCCGGTCTCACGCGCGCCCGTGTGTCCGTCGCGCACGCGCACGGAAGAGGCGGTAAGATCGACCTTGCGGCCGGCCGCCGCCGCTTCGCCCAGCAGCAGCGCCGTGCCCGAGGGCGCATCCACCTTGTGCTTGTGGTGCATTTCCAGAATTTCGATATCCCAGTTCTGCGCATCCAGCGCCTGCGCCGCCTGCTGGGTGAGAACGCTGAGCAGGTTGACGCCGAGGCTCATATTCCCCGACTTGACGATGCGCGCATGGCGCGACGCTGCCTTGAACTTTTCCTCGTCTTGCGGCGAGCAGCCGGTCGTGCCGATGACGTGCACGATGCGGGCCTGCGCGGCGAGGCCGGCAAAGGTGACGCTGGTTGCCGGTGAGGTAAAATCGATCACGCCTTCGGCATGCAGGAATGCCTGTAAGGGATCGCTGGTGATTTCGACGCCGATGGGGCCGAGACCGGAGATCTCACCGGCATCGCGGCCAACAAAAGCTGAGCCTTCACGCGCCACTGCGGCATGCAGCTGGACGCCGGGGGTCTGGTGAATGAGGCGGATCAGCGCCTGTCCCATGCGGCCCGCCGCGCCGACCACCACCAGTTTCATGCCGCTGCTGCCCATGCTTTCACTCACTTTTCATGTCGGGCGGATTGGAACCCGCCGCTATCGGACGATCGATGTTTGCAACGGCGACGTTAAAGACCGCTTGTCCGCTTCGCAAGGCATCACAAAGGGCTGGTCGTTGGAAACGATCAAGCCCTCCAGCGCCGCCCGTCCAGCGCCAGACCGAAATCCGCAGGTGTTCTGGCATAGGTGGCAAGCCCGGAAAGCGCCGCCTGCGGATGGGTGACGACGAATGTCGAAATGGTCCGCATCAGGGCGCTGTGCGGCGCCTTGTCCTCGAACGCCGTCCGGAATTCCGGGCTCTTCAGTGCCGGAATGATCTTCTGCGAAATGCCGCCGGCCAGATAAACACCGCCCTTTGCCATGAAGATAAGCGCAAGGTCGCCCGCCACGCGGCCGAGATAGGTGCTGAACAGCGACAGCGTTTCTTTTGCCTGCGCGTTCTGGCCCGAAAGCCCTTGCGAGGTGATGTCGGCCGGATCGGAAAAGACAGGCTCGATGCCATCGGCTTTGCAGATGGCCCGATAAAGATTGACCAACCCGCGTCCGCACAGGATCTGTTCGCCGGCGACGCGGCCCTCGATGGTTTCGATATGGGGGAAAACCGCATAGTCGCGCGCGCTTCTCGGGCCGATATCGATATGCCCGCCTTCGCCAGGCACCGGGAACCACATGTGGCGGGCATAGACCAGCCCGGCAACGCCGAGCCCCGTGCCCGGTCCAAGAACGACCCTCGACGCCAAAACGTCTTTCTTGCCGGAGCCGATGGCGTCGCGGTTATCGTCGTCAAGGGCCGCGATCGCCAGAGCCTGCGCCTCGAAGTCGTTAATGACGATGACATCCTTCAGGCCGAGATTGGCGAGCATGTCCTTCGGCTTGACGACCCAATGGCAGTTGGTGAGGGGAATCTCGTCACCTTCGATGGGGCCGGCAATCGCGAGAATCGTCGAGACCGGCTGAAGCGAGGTCTTGTCCAGAACCGCCTGCTGGATGGCGTCGTCGATAGCAGGATATTCCGCCGTCTTTACCGTGGTGAGGTGCACCGGTTCGGCAAAGGAATCGATCAGGATGGAAAAGCGGGCATTGGTGCCGCCGATGTCGCCAAGAAGGATTGGAAAGGACAGATATTCGGTATCGGACGTCTTCGGCATTGCCTGTTCCATGTTGGGAGGTTCAGTTGGCGACGTGGAAGTCGATGAGATTTTCTGCGGTAGCGCGGTTGAGCGCCATGGGAATATCGTAAACCGTAGCAAGCCGCGTCAGCGCCTTCACGTCAACATCATGCGGCATGGCCGTCAGCGGGTCGGTGAAGAAGATCAGCATATCCACCTCGCCTGTGGCGATCATCGCGCCGATCTGCTGGTCGCCGCCAAGCGGACCGCTCTTGAGGCGGATGACTTCAAGACCCGGACACGCTTCCTGTACCCTTCCGCCGGTGGTGCCGGTGGCGACGATCCTGAAACCGGCAAGCGCTTTCTGGTGATGACGGGCGAAATCCGCCATATCGTCTTTTTTCTCGTCGTGAGCGATGAGCGCGATACAGCGTTGTTCTTCCATGGTCCCAGCCCGTTCAATCAAGAATTAAATCGATTTGAAGCCTTCTATAACAGCTTGCCGCCATTTGAAAAGGGAAGCTGTTGAATGCCTCATTTCTGTTTCAGTTCAATGTCGGGCGCTGGGTAGGAAGCGGAATATCCGAAGGCGGCTGTAGGGCGGGGGCTGCCTGAATGACCTGTTCCACGCTTTGCTGGCGCGTTGCTGGAGCAGGCGAATAGGCCTGAGCCGCAATGCCTTCGGGGTTGGCGGAAGGAGCGGCAGCCACGGCGGCGCAGGCCGAGGGCAGATCGGAAACCATGACCGGGCGCGGTTTAACCGGCTTGGCGTTGGGGTCCTTTTTCGGCGGCGCCCATGGTTCCTTGCTGAACCACCAGGCAAGCGACTTGTCGCAGCCGTCGCCTTTGCCCACGGCCGCCTGCGGCTTGCAGTTGGGCGCGCCGGGCGGGCATTCGAGACGGATGTGGAAATGCTCGTCATGGCCGTAGATCGGCCTGATCTTGCCCATGAAGGTGCGGTCGCCGGTCCATGTCTGGCAGAGTTTCTGCTTGATGGCCGGGTTGACGAAGACACGCTCCACCTGCGGATAGCTTGCCGCCATCATCACCAGCCGGGCATTGAGGGGTGACCACTTGCGGTCATCGACCGTCAGGAACTTGCTCTTGTCCAGCATGGAGATGAAAGGCACCGTTTCGCGCTGCTCCACGCTCAGCCGCGGGGTCGGCATCGGCCGCCACCAGATGTCGACATCGAGGCCGATCTGGTGCGACGCATGGCCGGTCAGCATCGGCCCGCCGCGCGGCTGGGAAATATCGCCCAGCAGCAGGCCCGGCCAGCCGATCTTCTGGGCGTCCTGCGAAAATTGCTCGAGGAACGAAATCATCTGCGGCTGGCCCCAGCGCCGGTTGCGGGAAAGGCGCATGGCCTGCCAGCCGGGACCATCCGTCGGCATGGCGATGGCGCCGGACTGGCAGCCCTTGGCATAGGAGCCGATCGGCTGCGAGCCCGTGGCGGAAGGCAGAGCCATATGCCCGAACACCTCTTTCGCCGGCCTGTCCTCGGCCGCTGCAGTTTCCATCTGCAACTGCAACGCGGAGACGACCGAAATCGCCAGCAAGGCCGCCTTGAAAACTCTCGATGATCCCGCCGTCATAAAGTCTTGCCCGTCCGATCAGATGATTCTCTTCCCCTCAAGATAAACTGGAATGGGATTTTGTTGAAACCATGTTTCGCCCTGCATCTTGCAAAGCGGAAGGATAAAGGCGCCGATAAAGAGCTTGTGAGCCAGTACATCTGTTTTTTGCCAATCTTTGTTTTATGCTCTCTTCAACAAACGCGAAAACAGGGACATTCCCCCAATGATATTGGCACCACTGAAATCCCGTCTCCTCATTGCTCTTGCGGCATCCGCCCTGCTGATACCGGCGGCGGCCTCCGCACAATCGACCGATGTATGGCGGAAGGGGATTTCGACGGTCGGGGAACTGAAACATCCCGATGGCTTCGATCATTTCGACTATGTGAATACCAAGGCGCCGAAAGGCGGCACCCTTCGCCTGTCGACGGCGGGCACCTTCGATACCCTCAATCCGCTGCTCGCCAAGGGCGAGGCGGCGACCGGCCTTTCGCTGGTTTTCGATACATTGATGAAGTCGACCGAAGAGGAGCTGTCGGCCTCCTACGGTCTTCTTGCCGAGGGAGTAAGCTATCCAGACGATATTTCGAAAGCCACCTTCCGGCTGCGTGCAGAGGCCAAATGGGCCGATGGCAAGCCGGTGACGCCGGAGGATGTCGTCTTCAGCTTCGAAAAAGCCAAGGATTTGAGCCCGCAGCTCGCGACCTATTACACCCATGTCACCAAGGCGGAGGTGAGCGGCGAAAGGGACATTACCTTCACTTTCGACGAGAAGAACAATCGTGAATTGCCGCAGATCGTCGGGCAATTGCTGATCGTTCCCAAGCACTGGTGGGAAGCCGTCGGCGCGGATGGCAAGCCGCGCGACATATCGCGCGGCACGCTGGAACCGGTGATGGGTTCCGGCCCCTACAAGATTGCCTCAGTCTCTCCCGGTTCGACAATCGCTTATGAACGCCGCGACGACTACTGGGGCAAGGACGTCAATGTGAATGTGGGGATGAACAATTTCAAAACCATCGCCTACACCTTCTTTGCCGATCAGGATGTGGAATTCCAGGCCTTCAAGTCCGGCACCGTCGATTTCCGTCAGGAAGCCTCCTCCAGCCGATGGGTTACGGGTTATGATTTTCCGGCCGTCAAGGAAGGCCGCGTCAAGAAGGAAGAGCTGCCGAACATCTATCGCTCCGTCGGTATCATGCAGGCCTTCGTGCCGAACATGCGCAGGGAGAAGTTCCAGAACCCGAAACTGCGCAAGGCGCTCAATTATGCGTTCGATTTCGAGGAGTTGAACCGGACGCTGGCTTACGGCCAGTTCCAGCGCATCAACAGCTTCTTCATGGGCAGTGAACTGGCCTCTTCCGGCCTGCCGACCGGTCGCGAGCTGGAAATTCTTCAGGAACTGAAGGATCAGGTTCCGCCGGAGGTTTTCACAACCGAATATCGCAATCCGGTCGCGGGTGATCCGGCCAAGCAGCGCGACAATCTGCGCGAGGCGGTCAAGCTGATGAAGGAAGCCGGCTACGAGCTGCGCGGCAACCGCATGGTCAATGCGAAAACCGGACAGCCGCTCGATATGGAGTTTCTGATCGATTCCTCCGGCATGGAAAGAACCATTCTTCCCTATGTCCAGAATCTGAAGAAAATCGGTATCAATGCGACGATCCGCACGGTCGACGCCTCGCAATATACCAACCGTACCCGCAGCTTCGATTTCGACGTAACTGTCAAGCTCTGGGCGACATCCGCCAATCCCGGAAACGAGCAGGCGGATTTCTGGGGTTCGGCGGCAGCCGACCGGCAGGGTTCGAACAACCTCGCCGGCATCAAGAACCCGGCAGTCGATGCGTTGGTCAGGAAGGTCATATTCGCGCCCAACCGAGATGAGCAGGTGGCTGCCGCCCGCGCACTTGACCGCGTGTTGCTGGCGAACAGCTATGTCATCCCGCAATTTTACCGCGGCGAGATGTTCATCGCTTACTGGAACACGCTCATCCGTCCGGAAAACCTGCCCCAATATGGCGTCGGCTTTCCCGAGGCATGGTGGTCCAGCCAGGCCGGAAACTGACGCCGGCCTTGCTTTCATGGCGAAGGCTTGATTCACATAGGGCGAGACGAATCGCTCAAAGCGCAGGCAGCGCTTTCAGGAAGGGACAGGTTTTGAAAGAAACGAAAACCGCTGACGTATCGGCCGGGAGCAGAGGCTGATGGGCGCCTATATCCTCAGACGTCTGGCGCTGATGATCCCGACCATCATCGGCATCATGGGCATTTCGTTTCTCGTCATCCAGTTCGCGCCGGGCGGGCCGGTGGAGCAGGTCGTCGCGCAATTGACGGGGCAGGGTGACAGCGCCTCCGACCGGCTATCGGGCGGCGGCGATCTTATGGGCCAGTCCGGCGGTTTCGATGACAGCGGTTCGAAATACCGTGGTGCGCAGGGTCTCGATCCGGAACTGATCGCCAAGCTCGAAAAACAGTTCGGCTTCGACAAGCCGCCGCTCACCCGTTTCCTCGAAATGATGTGGAATTATATCCGCTTCGATTTCGGCGACAGCTTCTTCCGCAATTCCTCGGTGATCGATCTCATCATTGACAAGCTGCCGGTCTCGGCCTCGCTCGGCTTCTGGATTCTGATCATTTCTTACATGATATCCATTCCGCTCGGCATCAAGAAGGCCGTATCCGACGGCTCGACCTTCGACGTCTGGACGTCGGGCGTTGTCATCGTCGGTTATGCCGTGCCAAGCTTCCTCTTCGGCATCCTGCTCATCGTCCTCTTCGCCGGCGGGTCCTTCTTCGACTGGTTCCCACTGCGCGGCCTTGTGTCCGATAATTTCGCTGAACTGAACTGGTGGCAGAAGATCATCGACTATTTCTGGCACCTGACCCTGCCGCTGATCGCGCTGTCGCTCTCGGCCTTCGCGACAACGACGCTGCTGACCAAGAACTCCTTCATCGACGAGATCAAGAAGCAATATGTCATCACCGCTCGCGCCAAGGGCCTCACCGAACGCAGGGTTCTTTATGGGCATGTCTTCCGCAATGCGATGCTGATCGTGATCGCCGGTTTTCCGGGCGCTTTCATCTCGGCCTTCTTCACCGGATCGCTGCTGATCGAGAATATCTTCTCGCTCGACGGTCTCGGTCGCCTCGGTTATCTCTCGGTCGTCAACCGCGATTACCCGATCGTCTTCGGCACGCTCTTCATCTTCTCGCTGATGGGCCTCGTCGTCGGCCTCATTTCCGACCTGATCTATACATGGATCGATCCGCGCATCGATTTCGAGCGGAGGGACGTGTGATGACACTTGTCCATACCGCCGAAACGGAAATGCCGGCAAAGCCGAAGCGCCCGTGGTTTTCGCCCACGACCAAGCGCCGCTGGCAGAATTTCAAGGCAAACCGGCGCGGTTACTGGTCCTTCTGGCTGTTCCTGGTCCTGTTTTTTCTGAGCCTCATTGCGGAATTCATCGCCAATGACAAACCCATTCTCGCTTCCTACAAGGGCGAGTTGCTGGTGCCGGTCATGGTCGATTATCCGGAAGAAAAATTCGGCGGGTTCCTGGCTCAGACCGATTACAAATCCTCCTTCATTCAGGATGAGATCAACGCCAATGGCTGGATGATCTGGCCGCCGATTCGCTATTCCTATCAGACGGTCAATTCCAATATTCCCCATTCGGCGCCGACTGCGCCCTTCTGGCTGATGGATAAAAAGGATCGCTGCTCGGCTTACCCGCAGGGCGATGCCGATCCCGGCTGCACGCTTGGCAATCTCAACTGGCTCGGAACCGACAATCAGGCGCGCGACGTCACCGCGCGAATGATCTACGGGTTCCGCATTTCCGTGCTGTTCGGTCTGACGCTGACCATCGCTTCCGCCATTGTCGGCGTCACCGCCGGCGCTATTCAAGGCTATTTCGGCGGCTGGACGGACCTGCTTTTGCAGCGTTTCATTGAAATCTGGTCGTCCATGCCGGTGCTCTACATCCTGCTGATTATCGCAGCCATTCTGCCGCCGGGCTTCTTCGTGCTGCTCGGCATCATGCTGCTCTTCTCATGGGTCGGCTTCGTCGGCATCGTGCGCGCGGAATTCCTGCGCGCCAGAAACTTCGAATATGTCCGCGCCGCCCGCGCGCTTGGGGTCGGCAACTGGACGATCATGTTCCGCCATCTTCTGCCCAACGCCATGGTAGCGACGCTGACATTCCTGCCATTCATTCTCTCAGGGTCGATCACGACGCTCACCTCGCTCGACTTCCTCGGCTTCGGTATGCCGCCGGGGTCGCCGTCGCTGGGCGAGATGATCGCGCAAGGCAAGAACAACCTTCAGGCCCCCTGGCTCGGCCTCACTGCGTTTTTCACCATGTCCATCATGCTCTCGCTGTTGATCTTCGTGGGTGAAGCGGTGCGCGACGCTTTCGATCCACGCAAGACGTTCCGGTGATCGCCATGACGGAAACAAATATCCAGCCGCTTCTCTCCGTCCGTGATCTCTCCGTCGCCTTCCATCAGGGCGGCGCGACGAGCATCGCCGTCGATCATGTCTCTTTCGATCTGATGCCGGGCGAGGTCGTCGCCCTCGTCGGCGAGTCCGGTTCCGGCAAATCGGTCACGGCAAATTCCATTCTCAAATTGCTGCCCTATCCGGCAGCGAGCCATCCTTCGGGAAAAATCCTGTTCGACGGCAAGGATATGCTGACTTTGCCGGAGCGCGCGCTGCGCGCCGTGCGCGGCAACGACGTCACCATGATTTTTCAGGAGCCGATGACCTCGCTCAACCCGCTCCACACCATCGAGCGGCAGATCGGCGAGATTCTGGAGCTGCATCAGGCGATTGCCGGAGCGGACGCGCGGGCGCGCACGCTGGAACTGCTGCTGCAGGTGGGTATCCGCGAGCCGGAAAAGCGCCTGAAGGCCTATCCGCACGAATTGTCCGGCGGCCAGCGGCAGCGCGTGATGATTGCCATGGCGCTTGCCAACCGGCCGAAACTGCTGATCGCCGATGAACCGACGACGGCGCTCGACGTGACGGTTCAGGCGCAGATTCTCGAGCTGCTCGGCGATCTGAAAACGCAGCACGGCATGTCCATGCTGTTCATCACCCACGATCTCGGCATCGTCCGCAAATTTGCCGATCGCGTCTGCGTCATGACCAAGGGCAAGATCGTCGAGACCGGTACGGTGGAGCAGGTGTTTACCGATCCGCAACACGCCTATACGCGCCATCTTCTGGCGGCAGAGCCAAAGGGCGAGCCTCCCCATTCTGATGCAACCAAACCGGTGGTCATGCAGGGTGACGATATCAAGGTCTGGTTCCCCATCAAGGCGGGGCTGATGCGCCGGGTGGTGGATCATGTGAAGGCGGTGGACGGCATAGATATCACCCTTCGCGCCGGCCAGACTGTGGGCGTTGTGGGCGAATCCGGCTCCGGCAAGACGACGCTCGGGCTGGCGCTCTCGCGGTTGATCGCATCTAAGGGTCGTATCAGCTTCATCGGCCAGTCGATCGACCACTATTCCTATGAAATGATGAAACCGCTCAGAAACCGGTTGCAGGTGGTGTTTCAGGATCCTTATGGGTCTCTCAGCCCGCGCATGTCTGTCGGCGAGATCGTCGCCGAGGGCTTGAAGGTGCATGAACGGTCTCTGTCTGCCGATGAGCGCGATATGCGTGTCGCCACAGCGCTGGAAGAGGTCGGTCTCGATCCGGCCACCCGCTGGCGGTATCCGCATGAATTTTCCGGCGGCCAGCGCCAGCGTATCGCCATTGCCCGCGCCATGGTGCTGAAACCGCGTTTCGTCATGCTGGACGAGCCGACCTCTGCGCTCGACATGAGCGTGCAGGCGCAGGTGGTCGATCTGCTGCGCGATCTGCAGGCGAAGCACGAACTCGCCTACCTTTTCATCAGCCACGACCTGAAGGTGGTGAAGGCGCTCGCCAACGACCTGATCGTCATGCGCCACGGCAGGGTGGTGGAGAGCGGCCCGGCGGCGGAGATTTTCGCCAATCCGCAGCAGGACTACACCAAGGCGCTGCTGGCTGCCGCCTTCAACATTGAGGCGGTGAAAACGAAAGCGGTCAGCCAGTAAGACGCGTCACCTTTCCATTAAGACGATGATTTTTCTGTTGCTTCGCGGAAAATGCCGACCCATGTTGAGGGGCAGTGACGCGGAAACGGATTGATTGCCATGGCAGCGGATGTGATCGTTTTGGGTGCGGGGATCATCGGGGTCTCCATCGCCCTGCAATTGGCCCGCAGGGGTAAGTCGGTGGTGCTGGTCGACCGGCGCGGGCCGGGTGAGGAGACCTCCTTCGGCAATGCCGGGCTGATCCAGAGAGAAGGTGTCGTACCTTATGCCTTCCCGCAGGATCTCGCCCTTCTGCTGCGCTATTCCCTGAACAACAGCATCGATGCTCGCTATCACCTCTCCGCCCTGCCGAAGATCGTGCCGTTTCTCGGCCGCTACTGGTATAATTCCGCAGCCTCGCGCCACGCGGCAATTGCCCGCGCCTATGCGCCGCTGATCGAGCATTCGGTTTCGGAACACAACATCCTGATCGAGGAAGCGAAAGCCGGTGATCTGATCGTCAAGAACGGCTGGATGGAGGCCTACAGGACCGCCGTAAGGCGGGATGCAGATTTTGCTTTCGCCGAGCGTCTGGCGCGCGACCACGGTATTTCCCATACGAAACTCGACGCCGAGGAGCTTGCCGCAGCCGAACCGCATCTCAGCCATGATTTCGTCGGCGGCCTGAAATGGAACGATCCCTGGTCGGTGCGTGATCCGCATGCGCTGACGCTCGCTTATGTTCGGCTGTTCGAGAGCCTTGGCGGAAGTTTCGTCCGTGGTGATGCCTCCACCCTCAGCCAGACGGTGAGCGGTTGGACGGTGCGCACCGAAACCGGCGCGGTCGAGGCCGAACATGCCGTGGTGGCGCTAGGCCCCTGGGCGGATACCGTCACGGAACGGCTGGGTTATCGCTTTCCACTCGGTGTGAAACGCGGTTACCACATGCATTATGCGCCACAGGAGGGCGCGAAGCTCAATAACTGGCTGATCGACGCCGAGCGCGGTTATTTCCTCGCGCCGATGCGCAAGGGTATCCGCCTGACGACGGGCGCGGAATTCGCCGAACGCGATGCGCCGAAATCTCCCGTGCAGATCGAGCGGGCGGAGCGGGTGGCGCGTACCGTCTTTCCTCTCGGCGGCCGGCTGGATGCGGAGCCGTGGATGGGAGCGCGGCCCTGTACGCCGGATATGATGCCGATCATCGGCAAGGCGCCGCGCCATAAAACATTGTGGTTTGCTTTCGGGCACGCCCACCATGGCCTCACACTTGGGCCGATCACCGGCCGTGTGCTGGCGGAAACCATGCTTGGCGAAACGTCGGTTATCGCCATCGACGCCTATCGCCCGGAAAGGTTCAATCCCTGATAGCTAAATCCGCTGGCCTTCCGGGGACAGGCCACGTAACATGGTCGCGTGCAAAGGGAAAAGGGGCGAAACGTCATCATGGTGGCGAGGTTTCTCATCTATCAGCAGCAGGACGACTTTCGTTAGCGCAACTCGCTGCGCATGAAACGAGATGGAAACGGCTTGCTGGTGCATGATGGATGATATTGAAAACGCAAAGAAATTTTTCGCCGATAATCCCGATATCGAAATTCTCGAAGCTTTCGTCATAGATGCGAACGGCGTGCCGCGCGGCAAGTGGATTCCGCGCGAACGGGCAATTGACGTTCTTGAGAAAGGAATGGCCATTCCCCGGTCGGTCTATGCGCTGGATATCTGGGGTCGAGATGTGCATGCTGCAGGTCTTGCGGAAGGCACGGGCGATCCAGACGGTTTTTGTTTCCCCGTTCCAGGCACGCTGTCGCGGGTGACATGGCTTGGCCGCCCAACGGCACAGGTTCTGCTGGCAATGAAAAATCCGGATGGGACCGGCTTTTATGGCGATCCGCGCCATGTTCTGGCGCAGGTTCTAAGCGCCTATAAAAAGGCGGGCCTCACGCCGGTCGTGGCGACCGAACTTGAATTTTACCTGATCGATCCTGTCCGCTCCGCGCTCGATCCTGTCCGCCCGCCGCGCAGCCGCGAGGGCCGATGGCACACGGGCCAGACACAGGTTCTGTCGATTTCCGAATTACAGGATTTCGAGGATGTTTTCCATGATATTGCCACGGCCTGCCGCGCACAGGGCGTCCTTGCCGATACGACGCTGCGGGAAAACGGCCCCGGGCAATATGAGATCAACCTCAACCATGTGCCGGATGCATTGCAGGCGGCCGATTTCGCCGTCTTCCTGAAACGCATCGTCAAGGGCGTGGCGCGGCGGCATGACCTCGACGCCACCTTCATGGCCAAGCCTTACGGGTTGCAGGCCGGCAACGGCATGCACGTGCATTTTTCCGTTCTCGACAGGGACGGCAGGAACATATATGCCGGGGAGAACGGCCCGTCGGATGCTTTGATGCATTCGGTCGGCGGCCTCTTGGAAAACATGGGTGAAAGCATGGCGATCTTCGCCCCCCATGCCAATTCCTACCGCCGCCTGACCCCCAGCGAACATGCGCCGACCTACGCCTCCTGGGGCATCGACAACCGCTCGGCGGCGGTGCGTGTCATCGTTGCCAGCAAGACGGCGACGCGTATCGAACATCGGGTCGCGGGCGCTGATACCAACCCCTATCTCGTTGTCGCGATGATCCTGAGCGCCGCATTGGCAGGCATGAAGGAGAAGCGCCAGCCGGGCGGCGCGATTGCCGGCGACAGCCACGCGATCAATCACGAGCCGCTGCCCACCAACTGGGACTACGCGTTGCAGCGCTTCACGCGCTCGAGCTTTGCCTATGCGACGCTCGGCCAGAAGTACCGCACGCTGTTTTCCGCCTGCAAACAGCAAGAGCTTTCCGAATTTTCCCTGCGTGTAACCGACGTCGAATATGACGCCTATATCAGGACGGTGTGAAATGGCTGAGGTAACGAATATTCCCAATCCCGGCCACACATCGTCATGGTATGCGGCCTCCGCCAATGTCAAAACCGTGCGGCCGACACTCGAAGGCGCGCTGGACGCCGATGTCTGCATCATCGGTGGCGGCTTCACCGGCATTTCCGCCGCGCTGGAACTCAGTGAACGCGGCTATTCCGTCATCGTCCTGGAAGGTGTCCGCGTCGGCTTCGGCGCTTCGGGGCGCAATGGCGGTCAGATCGTCAACGGCTATAGCCGTGATCTCGAAACCATTGCCGGTCGCTATGGGCATGACAAGGCGGTGAAACTCGGCGAAATGTCGCTTGAAGGCGGCGCGATCATCCGCAGCCGCATCGCCAACTACGCCATCGATTGCGATCTCGTCGATGGCGGTTTCTTTGCCGCCTTCACACCGAAACAAATCCGCGAGATGGAAGCTCACAAAGCCCATTGGGAAAAACACGGTCATGGCGGTCTCGAAATGGTCTCCAGGGCGGATGTCGGCCACTATGTGAAGACCGACCGTTATGCTGGCGGCATGATCGACCGCTTCGGTGGCCATATCCACCCGCTCAATCTGGTGCAGGGCGAGGCGGCGGCTGCCGAAAGCCTTGGAGCCCGCATATTCGAAAATTCGCGTGTCATCGCGGTGGAGCAGGGCGTCAATCCCATCGTGCGCACGGCAACGGGCAGCGTGAAGGCGAAATATGTCCTCGTCTGCGGCAACGCCTATCTCGGCAAACTCTTGCCGGAAATCGGCGACCGCATGATGCCGGTCTCAAGCCAGGTCATGGCGACGGAGCCGCTTGATGCCGATCTGATCGAGGAGCTTCTGCCCGCCAATTATTGCGTCGAGGACGCCAATTACATTCTCGATTATTACCGCCGCACCTCGGATAACCGCCTGCTCTATGGCGGCGGCATCGGCTATGGCGGCAGCGATCCTGCCGATCTGACGGGTGTGATCCGGCCGAATATGCTGAAGACCTTTCCGCAACTGGAAAAGACGAAGATCGACTTTGCCTGGAGCGGCAATTTTGCGCTGACGCTCACGCGCATCCCGCATATGGGCAGGTTGTCCGACAATATCTATTTTTCGCATGGCGATAGCGGCCACGGTGTTACGACAACCCATCTGCTCGGCAAGATATTGGGCGAGGCCGTTGCCGGCCACGCCGAACGTTTCGATGTCTGGAGCTCGCTGCCGAACTATCCGTTCCCCGGGGGTAAGACATTCCGGGTGCCGCTGACCGTGCTTGGCGCATGGTGGTACGGCCTGCGCGACAGGCTCGGATTTTAGAACGTTACCGTCTTCAAACCGGAAAGTGCGTTATTCGCAATATCCTCCGGTGTGGCATCGATGCTGACGGTTACGACGCCCGGTTCGCCGGTCGGCACTTCCAGCGTGGCAAGCTGGGTCTGCAGCAGCGAAAGCGGCATGAAATGGCCCTTGCGCTCACCCATGCGCCGGCTGAGAAGCTCCAGGCTGCCATCCAGATAAACGAAAGCCAGCGGGCCGCCGGTGGCCTTGCGAAGGCGGTCGCGATAGATTTTCTTAAGCGCCGAGCAGGAAACGACGACACCATCGCTTTCGCTGCCCTTGCGCAGTTCCGCGCCGATCAGATCGAGCCAGGGCCAACGGTCTTCGTCCGTCAGCGGAATACCTTCGGACATTTTTTCGACATTGGATTTCGGGTGCAGCTTGTCGCCCTCTATGAAGGCAATGCCCAGTTTCTCCGCCACTGCTTCCGCGACTGTGGACTTGCCGGAGCCGCTCACTCCCATCACGACAATTGCCTGTGTCACCCGCACCTCGAATGTTTCTGTTTCGACCGTCAGCCCCTATCATGTGCGGCAGGCATCGGGAATATAAAAATGCGGGGGCTTGCCTGTGTCAGTGCCCGGTTTTGCGCGCCGCAGTCTTTTCCATGGCGGAAAAGGCCGCGTGAATCAGGATCGCCAGCGCCGCAACGATCAGCCCGCCCTGAAGAATGAAGGCCAGATTGTTGGATTGCAGGCCAGCAATGATCACTTCGCCGAGGGTGCGCGCCGCGACTGTCGAGCCGATGGTCGCGGTCGAAAGGCTGATGACCGCCGAAAGCCGGATGCCGGCGAGAATGGCTGGAAGGGCAAGCGGCAACTCCACTTTGACAAGGCGTTGCCAGCCGGTCATGCCGCTTCCTCTCGCGGCGTCCATCACCGTGGCGGGCAGGGTCGTAAGACCCGTCAGCGAATTTTCGAATACCGGCAAAAGCGCGTAGAGAAACAGGGCAATGAGCGTCGGTTTTTCGCCAAAACCGATCATCGGCACGGCCAGCGCCAGCACCGCCACGGGCGGAAAGGTTTGGCCGATATTAACGATGCTGCGCGACAGCGGCAGGAAATCCGCCCCAAAAGGCCGGGTGACGAGAACCGCAAGGGCCCCCGCCGTGAGCGTGGCCAAGCCCGTGGCAATCGCCACGATAGTTAGATGCGACAGGGTGAGGGAAAGCAGATTGGCCTGCGTGTAGATTGCGGGTGCATTGGCCTGCACGAGAGGGCGGAACACCGGTGCGAAGACCTGCGGCGCTGCCAGAAAGATGATCAGCGCCAGTAGCAGTAGCCCGAGAGCAAAGAAGGATAATGCGTTTTTCATAGGGCTCCGGCGGCGCGCTGGAGGAGAACATCACGCCGCACCCGGCCGGCGGGTTGCCCATCGTCCCCGACGACCGGCAAGGCATCGCAACCCGCCCATAACATCGCCGACAGGGCGTCGCGCTGGCTTGTATGTTCGGTGAGCGGTTCGCCCTTAGCATTTCCCGGCTCCACGACATCGGCAACGGAGAGAACGGATAGCAGTTTCAGCGCCCGTTCGTTTTCACCGATCATGGTGCGCACGAAATCCGTCGCCGGTTTCAGCACCAATTCGGCCGGCGGGCAGTCTTGGACGATACGGCCTTTGTCCATCACGGCGATACGATCCGCCAGATGAAAAGCCTCGTCCATATCGTGTGTGACGAGAACGACGGTCACGCCGAGCTTTTTCTGGATGTCGAGAAGATCGTTCTGGGCCTTGGCGCGGATCACTGGGTCCAGCGCGCCGAAGGGTTCGTCCATCAGGAGAATGTTCGGTTCGGCGGCCAGCGCACGCGCCACGCCGACACGCTGCTGCTGACCGCCTGACAGTTCATGCGGGAAACGGTTGGCATAAAGCGCGGGATCGAGCTGGAAGAGCTGCATCAGCGCGTCGATCTTCGCATCGATCCGCTTGCGATCCCAGCCGATCAACTGCGGAACAGTCGCAATATTTTCGGCCACCGTCCGGTGTGGAAAAAGGCCATGGCCCTGAATGGCGTAGCCGATCTGGCGGCGCAGCTTGAAGCCGGGTATGGCGCTGACATCCTCACCGTCGATACGGATCGTGCCGGAGGTGGGCTCCACCAGCCGGTTTATCATGCGCAGCAGGGTGGTTTTTCCCGAGCCGGAGGTGCCGACGATGACGGTGACGGTGCGCGGCGCGACAGTCAACGATACCTGATCAACGACGGCTGCATCGCCATATCGCTTCGTGATGGTGTCGATTTCGATCATGCCTTTTGCCTTCCGCCTGCGCTGAAGAGATTGCTGTCGATGAGGGCGTCGAGTGTTATTGCTGCGGCAAAGCCGAGAAGGACGGTCGGTACGGTGCCAAGCAGCACGAGGTCCATCGCTGTCTGCCCGATGCCCTGAAATACGAAAACGCCAAAACCGCCGCCGCCGATCAGGGCGGCTATCGTCGCCAGGCCGATATTCTGCACCAGTACGATGCGGATGCCGGTGAGGATGACCGGCATGGCCAGCGGAAATTCCACCCGCAGCAACCGTTGCACCGGCGTCATGCCAAGCCCGCGCGCCGCTTCCCGGACCGCCTGCGAAACGCCCGAAAGACCGACCACAGTGTTGGAAACGACCGGCAGCAGCGAATAGAGAAACAACGCCACGAAAGCGGGCGCCATGCCGATGCCGGCGATGCCGATTTTCGCGGCGCCCGGCACAGTGGCTGCGATCCACCCCAGCGGGGCGATCAAAAGGCCGAAAAGGGCGATGGAAGGGATGGTCTGGACGATATTGAGGCCATTCAGTACACCCGCGCGCAACCACTCGACCCTGTAACAGAGTATCCCCAGGGGAATACCCACTACGGTCGCCGCGATCAGCGAGCCTATGGCAAGTTCCACGTGCCGCAAAGCCTCGGTCCAGAACGTATCGGCCCGGCCGGTATATTCCTTGATGATGGAGAGGTCGTTCCAGAGGCCGCTTGTCAGCACGGCCGCGAGTGCGGCGATGGCGGCCAGCAGCAACAAAATCCGGGCAGCGGGCTTCGGCTCAAGACGCGCAATACAATCCGTAGCGAGCAGAGCCAGACCGGCAAACATCAACCAGAAGCCGCTTGCGGGCGAAACGCGGGCAAAACTGTTACCCTCTGGCGTGAGAAAAGATGCCGCCTGCCCGATGAAAACCGCCAGTGCCGCAAGACCGACCAGCGCGGCTGCGAGTTTCAATCGCGTGGGAAAGCGGAAAAAGGCGATGAAGACTGTAACAAGAACGATGGTGACGAGAAGAGTTGCAGCTGAACCCGGAAGCGCTTCGAAGACCGTGCGTGTCTCGCCCTGAACGATCCGGTTGGCACGCAATGTCATGAAAGGCGACGCAAAAAGCGCATAAAGAAGCAGGGACGAAATCACCACGCCCACTTTGTCAGGCCACTTCGTCAAATCCTGCTCCCCTGCCTTTTGTCTCGCCTACTCTTGATTCGGACCGGATCATGGGAACGTACCGGCTCCCGCAACCCGCTCCGGCGTCGCGAGCGGTTACTTGACGAAGCCGTTCTTTGTCAGGAAGTCGATGGCTACGGTCTTGGCCTGTTCACCCCCCACCTGCACGCGCGCATTCAGGTCCTGCAGGGTTGCCAGATCGAGTTTTTCGAACACGGGTTTCAGCAACTCTTCGATATTCGGGTGCTTTTTCAAAGCCTCTTCGCGAATGATCGGCGCTGGCTGATAGACCGGCTGCACATGTTTGTCATCCTCCAGCACCACGAGACCTGAAGGCGCGATGCCGCCATCCGTGCCATAGACCATGGCAGCATTGGCGTTGTTCGTCTGGTTGGCGGCGGCGGCGATCGTGGCCGCAGTGTCGCCGCCGGAAAGCGTGATCAACTGGTCAGGCTTCATGGTGAAGCCATAGGTGGTCTGAAATGAAGGCAGCGCAGCGGCGGAATTGACGAATTCGGAAGAAGCGGCAAGGACCACCTCGCCACCATCGGCAACATATTTGCCGAAGTCGGAAAGCGTCTTGAGATTGTTCTTGTCGGCGACATCCTTGCGCAGCGCAATAGCCCAGGTGTTGTTGGCCGGAGATGGTGTCAGCCAGACGATCTTGTTGGCGTCGAAGTCGAGTGTTTTTGCTTCTTCATAGGCCTTGGCTGCATCTTTCCAGAGCGGATCGTCCGCCTTGGAGAAAAAGAAGGCGGCGTTGCCGGTATATTCCGGATAAATGTCGATCTCGCCGGCTGTGATCGCTTTTCGCACAACCGGCGTCGCGCCGAGCTGGATGCGATCCGTCGTTTCGATCTTGTTCTGATTGAGAACGGCGAGGATGATGTTTCCGAGAACACCGCCTTCCGTGTCGATCTTGGACGACACGACCACCTGCGCCTGCGCGATGGAAACAGAAAGGGCAAGCGCAAGTCCGGCGCCCGTCAACGTCATCAAGCGGTTCATGAATGTTCCTCCGGTGGGTCAGCCTGCAAACAGGCGAAAGATCGCCGCCGCAATTGCGGCCCAACATAAACAGCCGGAAGGAAAAATGGTTGCATGCCATCTGCTTTTTTTGCGTCAATGGCTGCGGCTGGACGCCGATAGTCAGGTTTCGCCGTCACGTTTGCGCGCATCCCTGCCCATGACGAGCGGCATGAGAACGGACAGAAACAAGAGCCGGATGACGTGATGGGAACCGACATAGGCGGTATCGGCATGCATCATCACCGCCATCGCCGCCATGGTTTCCAGACCGCCCGGCGAATAGGCGATCATGACGGCATTGAGAGGAACGCCGGTCACACCGGAAATCATCCAGGCAATGCTGCCAGCGATAACCATCACGGCGATGGTGACGACGAAGCCCGCCAGAAAGCCTTTCCGCACGTCCATCAGTGAGACATTCGAAAAGCGCGTGCCGATCAGGCAGCCGATAAGCACATAGACGGGCAGGCTGAGCCAGGTGGGAACACCGCCTTCGGTAAGGCCGGTAATATGGGTGCCTATGGAAATGGCGACACCGCCAAGCAGCAGGGCGGCCGGAAACTTCCAGCGCAGGAAGAGCCAGCCGGTCAGAAGCGATGCACCGATGGTCAGCGCCAGCGTAAAAAGGCCCATTGGCGGGTTGGCCACAAGCGGTTCCCTGCTGACAAGATCGAAATATTCGACGATCAGCGGCACGGAAAGCGTCAGCGCCAGCACCCGCACGCTTTGCACGATGCTGACGGTCGCAAGGTCGCTTTTCGTTTCGGCGCCGAGGCTGATGATATAGCTGAGATGACCGGGAGAGGCGCCTAGCATCGCTGTCGTCCGGTCGTAACCGAAGCCGTAATGCAGAATCCAGTAGGCGACATAGAGCATGATGACGACGGCGGCGAGCACGACGACGAAACTCAGGGGCCAGGTCTTTGCGGCGTGGATCACGGACGGCGTCACGCTCGTTCCCATCGAAATGCCGACGACGACGAAACAGGCGTTGCGGATAAAGGCGGGAATACCAAGCCTTACACCGGCCAGTCCCGTAATCGTCACGGCAAGCGCCGGGCCGGAAAGAAAAGGCGCCGGGATATCGATGAGACTGGCGAGCAGCGCACCAATGCTGCCGACGAGCGCGGTGAGCGCGAATGTATGGAGTTCAGGCTTGATGATCATTGCGACGCTGAGTGTTTGCTTGAAAAAGCTCGCGACCAAATGCGCCGCTTCCGTTCATGACGTCAACACGCAGGACCAGAAATATTACATTTCTTGCTTATTTACATAAGAAAAGCCCGTGGCCTACAGGGCACGGGCTATGGCAATTCCCGATGGGACAATGGGATGATCAGGCAGCCGGAAGGGGAGCGACCTTCGGCATTTCCGTGTCCAGGCCCAGGAGGAAGTTGATCTGGGGCCGCGCCTTGACGAGATCATCGATTGAGTATTCCGCCAGAACGTCAAAAAAGGCATTAAGTGCCTTGCGAAGCGCCGAGTTGAGGCCGCAGCTATCTACAAGCGGACATTCCACCGCACCATCCTCAAAGCACTCGGCCATGGCGAAGCTGTCTTCAGTAACCTTCACCACGTCGAACAGGCTGATCTTGTCGGCGGGTTTGCCAAGACGCACGCCGCCGTTGCGGCCGCGCACGGTCTCCACCAGACCTGCCTTGTTGAGCGGCTGCAGGATTTTGAACAGGAACAGCTCCGAAACGCCATAAGCCCTGGCAATCTCGGGAATGCGGCTCAGATGGCCGTCATTTGCGGCGCAATACATCAACATGCGAACGGCATAGTTGGTCTGTTTGGTCAAGCGCATGCTGGTCTCCTAACTCTCAATGTGGAGTTATATAGTCTCTTTTTCAGTTTAGAACAATTCCAAAAACTGAAAAAACTGGTACCCATCCGATATTTCTCGAACAGCGTTGTTGACCGTCCGGATGATTCATGAACAAACAAGTCAAGAATCCGAATGTAATGGAGGCGTTCATAATGGCAAGCTTGAAATCATACTTTTCCGCTGCCGTTTTTTCAGGGTTGACGATCCTTGTCGCCGCGCCCGTCGCTTTGGCGGAGGGGGAGGTTAACGTCTATTCCTATCGCCAGCCTGAATTGATCCAGCCGCTGCTCGATGCTTTCACGAAGGAAACCGGGATAGAGGCGAATGTGCTTTTTCTCGACAAGGGGCTGGTGGAACGCATTCAGGCCGAGGGCGTCAATTCACCTGCGGATGTGTTGCTAACGGTCGATATCGCCCGTCTCGTCGAGGCGAAGGAGGGCAAGGTTACCCAGCCGGTCCTCAACGATCCCGTCATCGAAAAGGATATCCCCGCCAATCTGCGCGATCCCGAGGGCGAATGGTTTGGGCTCACCACGCGCGGCCGGGTGGTCTATGCGTCGAAGGAAAGGGTGACCCAGAAGGAGATTACCTATGAGGAGCTTGCCGATCCGAAATGGAAGGGCAAGATCTGCATTCGCGACGGCCAGCATTCCTATAATATCGCGCTGATCGCCTCGATGATCGCCCATCACGGCGTCGATTATACCCGCGCATGGCTGACCGGCCTGAAGAACAATCTTGCTCGCAAGCCTGATGGAACCGACCGCAGCCAGGCGAAATCGATCTTTTCCGGTGAATGCGATATCGCGCTCGGCAACACCTATTATGTCGGCCTGATGCTGACCAATGATCGCGAGCCGGAAGAAAAGGAATGGGCCGGATCGGTGCGGGTGATTTTCCCAAATGCGGGCGATCGCGGCACGCATGTGAATATCTCCGGCATGGCGCTGACGAAATACGCCCCCAACAAAGACAATGCGCTGAAGCTGATGGAATTCCTGGCCTCGCGGGAGGCGCAGGAAATCTACGCCAGGCAGGTCTTTGAATATCCGGTGCTTCCCGGTGCGGAGCCATCCGATGTTGTGAAGGGCTTCGGCCCCATCAATCCGGACAAGCTGCCGCTGACGGACATAGCCGCCCATCGCAAGCAGGCGTCCGAACTGGTTGATGAAGTGGGTTTCAACGACGGCCCGACCAACTAATCCCGGCGCAACCCTTACCGTTCTGCCGAAATCTAATAAAAAGCCCCGCTGTTTTTGCAGCGGGGCTTTGTTTGTCTACGTGCTTCTCGGGTTACTTCATTGTCGGCATGACGAATTCTGCGCCCGACTTGATACCCGACGGCCAGCGCGAGGTGATCGTCTTGGTCTTTGTCCAGAACTTGATCGAATCCGTGCCGTGCTGGTTGAGGTCGCCGAAGCTCGAAGCCTTCCAGCCGCCGAAGGAATGATAGGCGAGCGGAACGGGGATCGGAACGTTGATGCCGATCATGCCGATATTGATGCGGCTTGCGAAGTCGCGGGCGGCATCGCCGTCACGGGTGTAGATCGCGACGCCGTTGCCATATTCGTGCTTCATCGGCAATTCCAGCGCGTCTTCGTAGTTCTTGGCGCGCACGACGGAGAGAACCGGTCCGAAGATTTCCGTCTTGTAGATGTCCATGTCAGGAGTGACATGGTCGAACAGGCAGCCACCGACGAAATAGCCGTCTTCATAACCCTGCAGCTTGAAGTCGCGGCCATCGACCAGTAGCTTTGCGCCCTGTTCGACACCGCTGTCGATCAGACCCTTGACGCGCGTCTGGGCTTCCTTGGTGACGAGCGGACCCATATCGGCCTTGTCATCGGTATAGGGACCGATCTTCAGCGCCTCGATCTGCGGGATGAGCTTTTCAACGAGGCGATTTGCCGTTTCTTCGCCAACCGGAACCGCAACGGAAACCGCCATGCAACGCTCGCCGGCGGAACCGTAACCTGCGCCCATCAAGGCGTTTACCGCCTGGTCGAGATCGGCATCCGGCATGATGATCATGTGGTTCTTCGCACCGCCGAAGCACTGCGCACGCTTGCCGTTCATGGCGGCCGTGCCGTAGACGTAGCGGGCAATCGGCGTCGAGCCGACGAAGGAGACCGCGCCGATATCGGGATCGGTCAGGATGGCGTCGACCGCGCCCTTGTCGCCGCTGACGACGTTCAGGATGCCAGCCGGAAGACCGGCTTCGATCATCAGTTCGGCAAGGCGGATTGGCAGGGACGGGTCGCGCTCGGAGGGCTTGAGGATGAAGGCGTTGCCGCAGGCGATCGCAGGGGCGAACATCCACATCGGGATCATGCCGGGGAAGTTGAACGGGGTGATGCCCGCACCGATGCCGACCGGCTGGCGGATCGAATACATGTCAATCGCAGGGCCGGCACCTTCGGTGAATTCACCCTTCTGCAGATGCGGAATGCCGCAGACGAATTCGCACACTTCGAGGCCACGGACGATATCGCCCTTGGAATCCTCGACGGTCTTGCCGTGCTCGCTGGAAAGCAGCACCGCCAGCTCATTCATGTCGCGGTTCAGAAGCTCGACGAATTTAAAGAAAACGCGGGCGCGGCGCTGCGGATTGGTGGCGGCCCATTTTGGCTGTGCCGCTTTTGCGCTCTCAACAGCGGCGCGAAGCTCGGCATCGCTCGCAAGCGCGACAGTCGCCTGAACTTCGCCGGTGGCCGGGTTGTAGACATTCGATGTGCGACCGCTGGTGCCCGGCACATGCTTGCCATTAATGAAATGACCGATTTCCTTCATGGGTTTTCCTCCAGAATGTGATGGCGCAGCATTACCTTTCGATTTGCACAAATCAATCGCCTGAAATAAGCATCCATTGTGCAAAAATAGACATAAGGAGGGTGCCGTGAACTGGGATGATGTGCGTTTGTTTCTAAGCGTGGCGCGAAGCGGCCAGTTTCTTTCGGCGGCGAGAAAGCTCGGTGTGAACCACGCCACCCTCAGCCGCCGTATTTCCGCGTTGGAAGCGGCCATCGGCACACAGCTCTTCCTGAGAAGCACCAATGGCTGCGAGTTGACGGAAGAGGGCCAGCGCCTTCTTGCCGGGGCCGAGCGCATGGAAACCGAAATGCTGAATGCCCAGGCAAATCTCGGCCGCGTCGATACGGCGGTGGCGGGAACGGTGCGCATTGGCGCGCCGGATGGTCTCGGCGTTTCCTTCCTCGCGCCGCGGCTTGGCCGGCTGACGGCGCGTTATCCCGATCTTAAAATCCAGCTCGTGCCGGTGCCACGCTCTTTCTCTCTGTCGCAGCGCGAGGCCGATATAGCCATCACCATCGAAAGGCCGGAGCAGGGCAGGCTGATGTTTTCGAAGCTCACCGATTATTCGCTGGGCCTCTATGCCTCGGCGGATTATCTGGACGATTACGGAACGCCTGATGATGTCGAGGCACTGAAGCGCCACCGGCGGATCGGTTATGTAGAGGACCTGATCTTTTCGCCTTCACTGAACTTTACCGGTGAGATCATGCGCGACTGGGACGCCGCCTTTGAAATATCGAGCGCCACCGGTCAGACCGAGGCAGTGCGCTCCGGTGCGGGTATCGGTATCCTGCATAATTACATTGCGGGGCAATATCCCGAGCTTTTGCGCATCATGCCGCAACTCACCATCAGCCGGTCCTATTGGACAGCCTATCACGAATCCGCCCGTCAACTTGTCCGCGTCCGCACAGTGGTCGATTTTCTCCAGGAACTCGTGGCCGAAGAACGGCGGATATTCACCTGACATCCCACATGTCGATATTATTAGTACTATTAATTGTTCGGGCCTGGTTGTTCGGGGCTTGACAAAGGATAGCTGGCTGGACGACCAATGCAGCCATTGGGAGAGATCGGAACTGACATGTCTATAATACGTAAGCTTTCGCCGACTGGCCTCGGCGTGGCCGTCATGCTGCTTGGAATGCTGCTTTTCGCACTGAACGACGCCATGGGGAAGTGGCTCGTCGCCACCTATAGCCAGGGTCAGGTGATCCTTATTCGCAGCGCGGCGGCGCTTATTATCCTCGTTCCGATCGTCTGGCGTGCCGGCCTCTCCGGCCTTGTCAGAATTGAGCGTCCCGGCCTTCAGTTTGCGCGCGTTTTCTTTTCCACCGCAGAGCTTTTCTGTTTCTATTTCGCGGTCGCGGCCCTGCCGCTCGCCGATGTCATGACCTATTGGCTGGCCGCCCCCATTTATGTGGCGGCGCTCTCACCGTTTCTGCTCGGAGAAAAAGTGGGCTGGCGTCGCTGGACGGCCATCGCCATCGGTTTTGTCGGCGTTCTCATCGCGCTCAAGCCCAGTTCGGCAAGCCTCACCTCCGCAGCATTGTTTTCGATCCTCGGCAGCGCCGCTTTCGCTTTCATGATGTTGTCTGGCCGCCAGCTGCGCAATACGCCGGATACCGTGCTTGCCTTCTGGCAGATCATCGGTGCGGCGCTTGCGGGCATTGTCGCGGTATTCCTTACGCCATCGGGATGGCTGCCGGTTCAGTCCGGTTTCGATCTCGCCTTCCTCGGCCTGCTTGGCGTCGTCGCCATGACAGCGCATGTGCTGGTCAACCGGGCACTTAAACTCGCCGATGCTGCAACCGTTGCACCGCTGCAATATACGCTGCTGCTCTGGGCGGTGATCTTCGGCTGGCTGTTCTTCAACGATGTGCCGCAGACCAGTATCGTTGTCGGTGCAGGCCTGATTGTTCTTTCCGGACTTTATATTTTCTTCCGCGAAAATACACTCAAGCGACGCCGTGAAACCGCCGAAGGACTGGCTGCGGAGCAGGTTTGATCTTTCCAGTTCGCCGTGGTCACAATCACGGGACTTGACGAAGGCGTGATCTTCAGGAAGTAAGAAGGGGCCCTGCGATGATTTGTCTCGCAAGGGCAGAGGAAACAAAGGTGCCGGGCCCCTCTGGCGAGAGTTTTACGGCGCTCTCGCGATGTCGGTACCGCCTGCAAAAATTGGCCGGCGGATTAAAGACTATGAAAAACCTGAATGTGCTTCGCGCGCGTGCTTTCTGCGTGCGGCCTGACGCCTCTCGTCGGTCCGTGAACGTCCTCGTCATTGGAGGCGACCGGACATGAGCGCTGCCCAGAAAAACACGCTTACCTACTTCAAGTGGGCTTTTATCGTCACCATTGTCGGCCTGATCCTCGGCGGTTATCTCGGTTGGGAAATGACCGGAACGGTGGGCGGCACGGCGACGATCTTTTTCATCTGTGTCGTTCTGGCGGTGCTGGAAATCTCACTTTCCTTCGACAACGCCATCGTTAACGCCAACAAGCTGAAGGATATGACACCGGTCTGGCAGCATCGCTTCCTGACATGGGGTATTCTGATTGCCGTTTTCGGCATGCGTATCGTCTTCCCGCTGCTCATCGTGGTCGTCGCGGCCAATGTCGGCCCCTGGACAGCTCTCGTCATGGCGGCCACACAGCCGGAACGTTATGCGGAAATCATGCGTGACGCCCATTTGCCGATTGCTGCTTTCGGCGGCACCTTCCTGATGATGGTCGGCCTCAACTTCTTCTTCGACCACGAAAAGGATGTGCACTGGGTACGCTGGATCGAGGAAAAGGCTGCAATCTATTCCTCCGTCAAGGGCATCGAGATTGCCTTCGTGCTGGTCGTCATGCTGATCTTTTCCCGCATCATCGGCGCAAGCGACAATCCTGAACTTGGTCCGGTCGCCGCCAACACCTTCTTCCATTCGGCGATCTGGGGTCTTCTGACCTTCCTGCTGGTGGAAGTTGTCGGCGGTATTCTCGACCGCAGCCAGGAAATGCTGGAGGGCGCTGCAAAAGGCGGCTTCGGTGCGTTTCTTTACCTCGAAGTGCTGGATGCCAGCTTCTCCTTCGACGGCGTGATCGGCGCTTTCGCGCTGACGCAGAACCTCTTCATTATCGCCATCGGCCTCGGCATCGGTGCCATGTATGTGCGCTCGATGACCATTATGCTGGTCGAGAAGGGAACCCTGGCCGAATATCGCTATCTGGAGCACGGCGCCTTTTATGCGATCCTCATCCTGTCCGTCATCATGTACGTGCAGACCATGGTGCATATTCCGGAGGTCATCACGGGCCTTGGCGGCGCGGGCCTGATCGGCATCTCGCTCTGGTCGTCGATCCGCTATAACCGGCGACAGAATGCCGATGCGGTCGATGCCGCGCGTGGCGCGGAGATCTGATCCGCGTATCCTTGCCTTCCGCTGTCGCGGCGGAAGGCAATTTTTATGCATTGAGTTATTTTTGCCTATTTTTATTGCTGTTTATCCTTTGCGAAAAATTTCGCCAAAAGACGAATTTTTCCCTTAAGTTGCTGTTTTTACGAATATTTGCGCGTTGCATCAAAACTGGCACGCTTCCTGCTTCTTATCCTGCAAGTCCAGAGGGGACATCATGGCCCGAAAACGGGTCAACAAATACCGCCGCGCCGCGCGATCTTTCTGATCTGCGCCGTGCGGCGGTTCTGTTTGTGCGGGATGGTTCTTGAGTTTTCCGTTCTCTTGAATGAAAAAGGTAAGAAAACGACTGGAGGGGCAAGGTTTGCCTGCACAATTGTCGCCCTCGGAGGCGCTTGGCCTCTGGCATCGTGTGTCCACGACGCAGGTCATTGACGATCAGCCGGATTTGACCTTGCGTCAAACCGCCATCCTGCTGCAGATTTATCTCGTCACGCCACCACACACCGTCAGGGGGCTTGCGGCAACGATGGGAGTCACCAAACCGGTCATTACCCGCGCCCTCGACAGCCTCGGCGCTCTCGGACTCGTCGATCGGGTTCGGGATGAGCGGGACAAGCGCAATGTCGTGATAAAACGTACGGTGGCTGGTGCGCTTTATCTGGAAAAATTCGGCGACCTGATTATTGATCAGGCACGCAAGATCTAACCCCTGGATGTGAAACCCATGATGCTCGACCGCCGCCTGAATGTCTTCCGCTCCGATCTCGCCGATGAAAAGCTGCGGGGCGTGGTGCAGGCCGAACGTTTTGTCAGCGGCTCGCCTGCCCAGATCGCGGTGCCGGCTATTGGCCTGCGGCCGACGCCGGACCTTGCCGTCGGCATCGATACCGAGCTGCTGTCTGGCGAAACCATCCGTGTTTTCGACCGGGCGAACGGCTGGGCATGGGTGCAGGCGGATGCGGATGGTTATGCCGGCTATGTGCCGGAAAAGGCGATTGGCGACGTCGTTGTCGCCACCCATCGGGTGACTGCGCCGCGCACTTTTCTCTATCCAGCCGCTGAGTTGCGCAAACCGCCGGTCGCAGCACTGTCCATGGGTAGCCTGATCCAGATTGTAGGCGAGGCGGAGACACGCGGTACCCGTTACCTGCTGACCGAAAAAGGCGAAGGCATCATCGCCGCCCATTGCCAGGCCGTCGACGCGGCGCTTGACGAAGATTATGTGGCGGTGGCGCTGCGCTTTATCGAAACGCCCTATCTCTGGGGCGGCCGCTCCGGCTTCGGTATCGATTGTTCCGGCCTCGTGCAGCTTTCCATGGCCATGACGGGTCGGCGGGTTCTGCGCGATACCGACATGCAGGTGAAGTCGCTCGGTATGGAAATCGAGCGGGATGAATTGCGCCGCGGCGATCTCGTCTTCTGGAAGGGCCATGTCGGCCTCATGGAAAACGAGGAAACCTTGCTGCATGCCAATGGCCATACGATGAATGTTGCACGCGAAAATCTCGATGCGGCCATCGAGCGCATCGGCTGGCTTTACGAAAAGCCGACGGCTTTCCGCCGGCTGGAGGACTGAGAAGGCGGCTTTCACGAAATTGTGCCTGCCTGGCCCTTTGTGGGAAAGTTTCCGACGCCTACATCGGTTGGATGATGGTATGGGACTGGCAACGATGAAGACGAGAACGGCAACACGACTGGCAACGATCGTCGCAGCGATTTTACTGAGCGCCCCTGCGCAGGCGCAGACCGTTTTTCAGAATGGTTTTGCCCCCGCACCGGATGCCTATGCAAACCTGCCGGGCGTCAAGGACCCGCGAACGCTGCAGCCAAAGGTCCGTTACAACTGCCATAGCGCATTGGGTGTGACCGGATATTCCCGAGGTCCTTACCGGGATGTTTTCGGCAGCCGTGGGCTTCCCGTTCAGGGATATCGCTGTACCGACGAAAACGGCATTTCCAGTTTCGGCGGCAGAAATCCGGTCTCCAAGGACTGGTATCCCGGCATAAACCCCGTCGACCCGACCTTCTGAAGCCGCATGGTTTGAACGCCGGACCGAAAACCCCTTTGTGGTCTTCGGAAAATCGATGCGTGAGCTGTGGTGGCAGGCATTTGCCAGGCGGGTGCTCTGGACTTGTTGTCGCTTTTTCAGATAAATCTTCCGCATGACAGGTTGATACCTGCCAGGGTGCGGAGTGACATCGGCTATTCTGACCTTTGGCCGATATTGGGGAATGCAAGTATGACGAAGACCGATATAGCCACCCGTGTCCACAATCATACCTGGAAGCTAGACCCGATCGTCCGCAGCCTGATCGACACGGATTTTTACAAGCTATTGATGTTGCAGATGATCTGGAAGCTCTATCCGGAAGTCGACGCGACATTTTCCCTGATCAACCGCACGAAGACGGTACGGCTGGCGGAAGAGATCGACGAGATGGAACTGCGCGAGCAGCTCGATCATGCGCGTACCCTGCGTCTCTCCAAGAAGGAAAATATCTGGCTTGCGGGTAATACGTTTTACGGCCGCTCGCAGATTTTCGAGCCGGAATTCCTCTCCTGGCTGTCGAGCTATCAATTGCCGGAATACGAGCTTTTCAAGCGCGACGGGCAATATGAGCTGAATTTTCATGGCCGCTGGATGGCCACGACGCTCTGGGAAATCCCGGCGCTCGCCATCATCAACGAGTTGCGCTCGCGCAGCGCCATGCGTTCGCTCGGTTATTTCACGCTCGATGTGCTCTATGCCCGCGCCAAGGCCAAGATGTGGGAGAAGGTCGAGCGGCTGCGGGAACTGCCGGGCCTGCGCATTTCCGATTTCGGTACTCGCCGCCGCCACAGTTTCCTTTGGCAACGCTGGTGCGTGGAAGCGCTGAAGGAAGGCATCGGTCCTGCCTTTACCGGTACGAGCAATGTCCTGCTCGCCATGGATTCCGATCTCGAAGCCGTTGGCACGAACGCGCATGAACTACCGATGGTCGTCGCGGCGCTGGCGCAGACGAATGAGGAACTGGCCGCCGCTCCCTATCAGGTCCTGAAGGACTGGAACCGGCTTTATGGCGGCAACCTGCTGATCGTGCTGCCGGATGCGTTCGGCACGGCGGCTTTCCTGCGCAACGCGCCGGAATGGGTGGCAGACTGGACGGGTTTCCGTCCCGACAGCGCCCCGCCGATCGAAGGCGGCGAAAAGATCATCGAGTGGTGGCAGAAGATGGGCCGCGATCCGCGCAAGAAGATGTTGATCTTCTCCGACGGTCTCGATGTCGACGCCATCATCGATACCTACAGGCATTTCGAAGGCCGGGTTCGCATGAGCTTCGGCTGGGGCACCAACCTCACCAATGATTTTGCCGGTTGCGCGCCAAAAACCATCGCCAGCCTCAAGCCGATTTCCATCGTCTGCAAGGTAAGCGACGCCAATGGCCGGCCGGCGGTGAAGCTCTCGGACAACCCGCAAAAGGCGACCGGTGATCCGGGCGAGGTGCAACGGTACCTGAAGTTCTTCGGTAAAGAGGACCATAAGGAACAGAAGGTGCTGGTTTAAAGCTTTTCCAGGAAACTCGGAGCCCGGTTTTCCGTCCGGAATGCTCCGAATTGAAAACGGGCGCTCCGGTTGAGGAAGCGCCCGTGGAAGCCTGACCTATCAGCAGATTACTTCGCAAACTGGTGTGCAATATAATGGAAGAGTGCGCGGATGCCCTGCGCCTCGCCGCCGATCGATGAGTGATGCCTTTCGCTCAGAGACCAGCCGTAAATATCGAAATGCGCCCAGCGCTTGGTATTGGTGACAAAGCGCTTCAGGAACAGGGCAGCGGTGATCGATCCGCCCATGCCGCCCGAAGGCGCATTGGTGATATCGGCTGCGCGCGAGCGTATATCCTTGTCGTAGCCCATGTAGAGCGGCATGCGCCACAACGGATCGTCCGTATCGATGCTGGCTTCCGCGATATCATGCGCCAGATCCTCGTCATCGGTGTAGAAGGGCGGCAGATCCGGGCCGAGCGCGACACGCGCCGCACCCGTCAGCGTCGCCATGTCGATCATCAGGTCCGGCGCATCTTCGTCCGCATAAGCGAGCGCATCCGCCAGAACGAGACGACCTTCGGCGTCGGTATTGTCGATCTGTACCGTCAGCCCCTTGCGGCTCTTATAGATATCGCCGGGACGGAAGGCATTGGCGGAAATGGAGTTCTCGACCGCCGGCACGAGAACGCGCAGATCGACAGGCAGTTTCGCATCCATGATCATCAGCGCAAGGCCGAGAACATTGGCGGCACCGCCCATATCCTTCTTCATCAAGGCCATGGAGGCGGCGGGTTTGATATCGAGGCCGCCGGTATCGAAGCAGACGCCTTTGCCGACAAGGGTGAGGCGCGGATTGCCCTTCTTGCCCCAGTTCATCTCCAGAAGCCGCGGCGCGCTTTCACTGGCGCGGCCAACGGCATGGATCAGGGGTAAGTTTTCCTTGAGCAGATCATCGCCGGTAGTGACCTTCACCTTTGCCTTGTAATGGGCGGCAAGCGCGCGGAAGGCAATCTCTAGCTCATCCGGTCCCATATCGTTGGCCGGAACATTGATGAGATCGCGCGCAAGGAAAACGCCGGCCAGAACGCGCTTGATCTCGCCGTCTTCCGCATCCTGCGGAATAAGGAGCTTTGCCCCGTTCGCCTTGGTGGTCTTGTATTTGTCGAAGCGGTAGCTGCCGAGGCCGAAACCGAGAGCGAGCCGATTGGCCGTCAGGGGTGCGGTCTCGATGTGCCATTCGCCTTCCGGCAGTTCACGGGCGAGTTTCCCGGTGATGAAGGGGATTTCCGAGGGATTGCCGCCGAGGCCGAGAAGCACGCCGCCCAGCGAACCATCGGCGGAAGGAACGAGGAGGATAGCGCCCGCCTCCGCCATGAACCCCGCCTTCTTCGCCCAATCCAGAGCGACAGGGTCGATGGCGCCCTGTTCGATATGGGCCGGCGTGACGGCGAAAACCGGCAATGTGCTGCCGGCCTTGGAGCTGAAGGGGGTCGGGCGTTCGATGAACTGATAGGGCGCCATTATATGCTTCCGTAAATGTCGAGAATCGGTGCGATTAACGCTCTGTTAGGGTTAACAGATTATTGCTTAAGCGAAAGTTGCGTCATGTGAGTCTGTCGTGTGTCGGGCGCAAGATCGATCATTCTCGGGCGGGGGCGCTGCCATGACTGCATTTTCTTTGGGCGAGACAGGCCGGACAGGGTTGCTGCGGGGAGCATGTCTTGCCGCATTGGTTCTTGCGGTTTCAGGATGCGCGGGCGCCAACAAGCCCGATCGCATGTCCACCGGCTCCATTCCCGCGGCCACGCGTTCTTACGACCATCTGAACATGGAGCAGCTTCGGCAGGCGGAAGAGACCGCCGGCAAAGCCTATGAACGCAATCCCAAGGACAAATCGGTGGGCATGAATTATGCCAGCGTGCTGATGATGACCGGCAAGAACACACAGGCTCTCGCCGTCATGCAGCAGATCGCCATCGCCAATCCGGCCGACCGTGATGTGCTTGCCGCCTATGGCAAATCGCAGGCGGCTGCCGGCCAGCTGGAACAGGCGCTTTCGACCATCCAGCGGGCACAGACGCCGGACCGGCCCGACTGGCGGCTTTATTCCGCCGAGGGCGCCGTGCTCGATCAGCTTGGACGTTCGAACGAGGCGCGTTCCCGCTACAGGCAGGCGCTTGACCTGAAGCCGAACGACCCGAGTGTATTGTCCAACCTCGGCATGTCTTACGTCCTGTCGAGCGATCCGCGCACTGCCGAAACATATCTGCAATCCGCCATCGCCCAGCCGGGCGCCGATAGCCGCGTTCGCCAGAACCTCGCGCTCGTGGTCGGTCTACAGGGCCGCTTTGCCGAAGCCGAGCGCATCGCGGTTCAGGAACTCTCGCCACAACAGGCGCAGGCAAATCTCACCTATCTGCGCGCAATGCTTTCACAGCCGAACTCCTGGCAGCAACTGGCGAAAAAGGACGGTAAGCCGGCCGGTTGATACGCTTTTGCGGTCATAGAGGGGCCGCGCCCTGATGGTTCGTCGTCAGAATGTGTCGGCGACACGAATGCCGGCAGGCCCGAGAATGACGGCGATGAGAACCGGCAGGAAGAATATTATCATCGGTACAGTCAGTTTGGGCGGCAACGCTGCGGCCTTTTTCTCGGCTTCATTCATTCGCTCGTCCCGGCCTTCCTGCGCGAGAACGCGCAGGGCCTGGGCGAGGGGGGTGCCGTACCGCTCCGCCTGGATAAGGGCCTGCACCACGCTTTTGACACCGTCCAGTTGTGTGCGCATACCAAAATTCTCAAGAGCGACACGCCTGTCCTGAAGGAAGGACAATTCCGCTGTCGTCAGAATCATTTCTTCTGCGAGTTCAGGTGACTGCTCGCCCATCTCTTCCGCTACGCGGCGCATGGCGGCTTCCATCGATACACCGGATTCGATGCAGATCAGCATCAGGTCAAGCGCATCCGGCCATGCCCGTTTGATCGATGCCTGTCGCTTGGTCATGCGGTTCGAAACATAGATATTGGGGGCGTAAAAGCCGACATAGCCGAAAAGAAGCACCGCCATCAGCCGAACGACAAAAGCCTGATCAGCCAGGTTTCCAAGAATAAAAACCCAGGTGAATGCCACGGCCAGGAAAATGAACGGAAAGATGAACCGGGCGGCGAGAAATGTATTAAGCGCATTTTGCGAACGAAAACCGGCTGCTCGCAGCTTGTTCATTGTGTTCTTGTCGGCAAGTGCTTCCCGGAGGTTGAATTTTTCGACGATTCGACGTGCGGACTTATTGTTGTTGCCTCGCAGGGAGGTCTTGCCGTCTCTGGTTGCTGTCGCAAGTCGCTCGCGCTCGCGGCTGCGAATGAGTTCTCGCTCCGACGATACGGCTTTCATGCGCTTGGCAAAGTCTTTTCGCTCGAAGAAAGGCGTAATGAGCGTATACAGAGTGGCGAAAACTGCCACTGTTACCAGAATCGCAATAATGGTCTGCGGATTTGTCAGGTCTGAAAGGAGATTCCTTGTCATTGATGACCCTCAAATATCGAAATTGATCATTTGACGCATGATGAAAATTCCTATGAGCATCCATAGTCCAGATGCACCCAGAATGATGTGCCCGCGCATATCCGTGAACAGGACTGAAAGATAGTCAGGTGACGTAAAGTGCACCAGCAGCATAACGATGAAAGGCAATGCGCCGATAATGACGGCAGACGCTTTTGCCTCCATGGATAGGGCGTTCACTTTTGCGCGCATTTTTTTTCGGTCGCGCAACACCTTTGAAAGGTTGGATAACGCCTCCGACAGATTGCCGCCTGCCTGTGCCTGGATATTGATGACAATGCTGAAGAAACTCACTTCGAAAAGCGGCATGGTCAGCATCATACGCTCTATCCCTTGGGGAATCCCGATGCCAACCTGCTGCGCATCGACAACTCGCTGAAACTCTGTCTTTACCGGCTCCTGACCATCTGACGCGATCAGGCGTACCGCGTCGTTCAACGGCAAACCTGACTTGATCGAGCGGCACATGACATCAAGCGCATTGGGGAATTCCTCGAGGAATTTTTTCTGCCGGCGCTTGAGGAGAAAAGCCAATACCCAGCGTGGCAATCCCAAGGCCGCAACAGCGGCGACGAAGAGAACTGTCATTAACGACAGACCGTAGATAAGTGCAATAAAAGCGGCGCAAGCTGCCGCGCCAAGGCTCAGAAGGTGGAACTGCCGAACGGAAATTACCAGCCCAGCCTGCATCAGTTTATCGCGCAGGCTGACGTTCTTTGTTTTTTTCGCCTTTTCATTTTGTTTCTTCTCCATGTCCCGCAGGCTGTCCTGCATGGACTTGCGGCGCTTGCTGAGCTCCTGAACCCGATCGCGCGCAGCTTTGATATTTGCGTGATCCGTCTCTGCGGCCCGCACCCGCTTGAAACGACTAGTGGTCTTTTTTTCGACCTCTATCTGCTGGAAAAGAAACGCATAAGCGAGTGCTCCTGCCGAGATGGCGACGAGTACGGCCAGTAACACTATTGTCGGGTCCATGGCAGTCGCTTTCCCTTAGGATGTCTTTTCCATCTCATCGAGCGCGGCCGCCAGGCGTTTTTCTTCACCGTAATAGCGTGCACGATCCCAGAAATTGGGCTTGCTGATACCGGTCGATACGTGTCTGCCGATCAGCCTGCCCTGCGCATCCTCGCCTTCGATCTCGTATCGCATCAGATCCTGGGTGACGATGACATCGCCTTCCATGCCGATCACTTCCGTGATCTGCGTTATCCGGCGCGAGCCGTCGCGCAGACGCGCCGCCTGAATGACGACATCGATCGAGCCTGAGATGATTTCACGCACGGTCTTGGCCGGCAGGGTGAAGCCGCCCATGGCGATCATCGATTCGATACGGCTGAGGCATTCGCGCGGCGTATTGGCATGCAGCGTTCCCATCGAACCGTCGTGACCGGTGTTCATGGCCTGGAGAAGGTCGAAAACTTCCGGTCCGCGCACTTCGCCGACGATGATGCGTTCGGGTCGCATGCGAAGGCAGTTCTTGACGAGATCGCGCATGGTGATCTCGCCTTCTCCTTCGATATTCGGCGGACGTGTTTCGAGCCTCACCACATGCGGTTGCTGCAGCTGCAGTTCGGCGGTGTCTTCGCAGGTGATGACACGTTCATCCCTGTCGATGAAGCTCGTCAGGCAATTGAGAAGCGTGGTCTTGCCCGAGCCGGTGCCGCCCGAAATGACGACATTACAGCGGACGCGACCGATAATTTTGAGCAATGTCGCGCCTTCCGGCGTAATCGCTCCGAAACGCACCAGCTGGTCGAGTGTCAGCTTGTCCTTCTTGAATTTTCGGATCGTCAACGCCGGACCGTCGATGGCGAGCGGCGGCGCGATGACGTTGACACGCGATCCGTCCGGTAGGCGCGCGTCGCATATCGGGCTCGACTCATCCACCCGTCGGCCGACCTGGCTGACGATGCGCTGGCAGATGGAAAGCAACTGCGCATTGTCACGAAAACGAATATCGGATTCGATGGTTTTACCGCCGACTTCGATGAAGGTCTGGCCGGAACCGTTGACCATGATATCGGCGATATCATCGCGAGCGAGGAGAGGCTCCAGCGGCCCGTAACCAAGAACGTCATTGCAGATATCTTCGAGCAGCTCTTCCTGCTCGGCGATCGACATGGCGAAATTCTTGATCGTGATAATATCGTTGACGATATCGCGAATTTCCTCGCGTGCGCTCTCCGCGTCGAGCTTGGCGAGTTGCGAAAGGTCGATCGTATCGATAAGTGCGGAAAATACCTGGCTCTTGGTATTGTAGTAATCTTCCGTGCGGGCGCGTTTTTTCTGTGCCGGCGGTACGCTTGCGGTCGCCTGACGCATTGCCGGCGATTGGCCGGGTTCAAGAGTGTCAATCGCAGCAGAACGAGGTTCAGGCGCCGTCACCGCCTGCATATGTACAGGTGCAACAGGTTCCGGCTTCGTGCTTCTGGCTGGGCCCTCAGGCCCGCGTTTTCCGAACATCGGCGTTTCCGTCTAAGGGCGCAGGCAAAAGACCTACTTGCGCTTGAGAATATTCTTCAGTTTTTCGAGGCCGCCGCGCCTGCTTTTGCGCAGCACGGAGCGGCCTGTGATGGTGTGGGCGATTTGCGAGAAGGTTTCCGCTATTTGCGATTTTTCATCCATCTCGCTGATCATTCGGCCGCTATTGGCGGCATTTCCGAATAATGATGCGTCGAACGGGATGATCGCGATCGGTTCGATTTCAAGCGGCTCAAGGAAATCCGCCGGCGCGATTTCCGGACGTTTGGGCATGCCGACCTGATTGAGAACGAGATGCGGCAATTTATCGTTGGGTCTCAGCTTTATCAGCGCGTCGAAGAGATTTTTCGTATTGCGCAGGTTTGCGAGATCGGGAACGGCCGTTATGACCACCTCATCGGCTTCCGCAAGGACTGCCCGCGTCCAGTCGCACCATTGGTGGGGAAGATCGAGAACCGCAACCGGGGCGCTGCGCTGCAAAACCTCGAGGATCGGCAGAAAGGCTTGACGATCGAGATCGTAGGTGCGGTCGAGAAGAGACGGCGCTGCCAGAAGCGAAAGATGATCGGAACATTTCGTCAAGAGACGGTCGAGAAAAACCTCGTCCAGCCGCTCCGGCGAAAAGACCGCTTCAGCCATGCCTTGGGCAGGGTCCTGATCGAAATCGATATTCGCCGTTCCGTAGGCAAGGTCCATATCAGCCAGAATGGTTTCCGTGGAAAAAAGACTGGAAATACCAAAGGCGCAATTGTGCGCGATGGTGGACGAGCCCACACCGCCCTTGGCGCCAATGAAGGCGATGTTGCGGCCGAGCGGCTCCGCTTCCGGATCGACGAAGATCGCGGCGATCGAACCCAGGAGATCGGCCATATTGACCGGGGCGACGAGATATTCGGAGATGCCGTTGCGGATGAGATCGCGATAGAGCGTTATGTCATTGTGCCGGCCGACGATGATGACACGCGTGGAGGGATCACAAACCTCTGCCAGCGGCGCGAGATCGTCCAGCAACGAGGCGGTCGAGCTTGCCGTTTCGAGAATGATGAGATTAGGCGTTGGCGATGCGGAAAACATTGTCGCCGCCGCATTGATATCGCCCTTGGTCACCCGCAGCGTGACCTTGCTCATGCGCCTGTCGCTGGATAGCGCTTCCATGACGGCCTGCATATGGTCGCTGACGCAGAAGGCATGAATGGAAATGCGGGGCAGGGGCCGCAGGCGATCCATATCCGAAGCGCGCAACGGCGGTTCGATTTCCGCGCCGCCGCTTGGCTTGATATCGTATTCTACAGCGCTCATTGTTTTTCCTGCCGTGAGAAATCGTGGATCTGCATCAGTTTGTCGGTGCCGTCGAAGTACCGCTGCGATAGGTATCGATGACCACCGCCCGGCGTTCGGCATCGATCGGGCTCATGCCGCGCGGGCCGACGAGATCCATGGGATTGGCGATCTGCGCTGCGAGATTGCTCTGGGACGCGCATCCGAAATTGTACCAGTTCTTGTTGGCGAAGGTATTATCCGAGAGGTCCTCGGGCCATTGGCCGCACTGGCCAGTCATGGCGGTAACCGCAACATAGCTCAGGCGGATGGGCGCGGCGTCGCCATTCGGGGAGGCGGCATAGTTCGTCTGCATGATTTTTCCTGGCGCCACACCCGCACCCGAAAGCGCTGAGCGAATCTGTTTTGCCATTCGTGATGCCGCCGCGGAGTTGGCGGAGCCGGAAGGTATTTGAATATTGACTATGCCCGTCGACATGGATGCATAATTCTGGGCAAAGCCACGAACATTGTCTGCCATCGCAGTGGTCAAGCGGCTATCGCCGGCAGAAACGGGTATGTCGAGCGAGTGCTCGGCTTCGGACAGCGTAATCGGGTGGCGGGTGCGATAGTCATCGGGGATCGCGTTGGTCGTCATGGGGTCACGGGCGCAGCCCTGTAGCAACCCCGCGACAACAGCGACGACAGCCGCAAGGCCGATCTGTTTTGCGAAAGGGCGGTGAGTGTTTGCGTGCATGATGTCACCTGCGCGGTCCGGACTTGCTGCGAGATCGGGTTGGGAATTGGCGGAACTCGTCGTCATTTGTAGATGAACCCCACGGAGCCTTGATATGGCGCCGCCTGGACCTGGTCCTTGCGGCCATAGACCTTGTTGACGCGGTTCATGAAATACATGGCGGCATCGTTTTCCGGATTGAAGTTGTCATCCGGCCGGGCGATCTGGTTGCGCGCGACGGGACGTACCAGATAGGGCGTCGCGATGATGACCAGTTCCGTTTCGTTGCGCAGGAAGTCCTTGCTGCGGAAAAGCGTACCGAAGATAGGAATTTTCGAGATGCCCGGCAGCCCGGACATGGCTTGCCTGACATTGTCCTGGACAAGGCCCGCGATCACGATTGATCCTCCCGAGGGAAGTTCGACCGTCGTGGAGGTCTCGCGCTTGCGCACGGACATATAGGTCGAGCCTGGAACGCCCCGCCCGTAATTACCGGTGACGACATTGCCTTCATAGGTGGGTTCGGAGACATTGGTCTCGATCTTGAGACTTATTCTGCCTGGTGAAAGCACCACCGGCTTGAAGTTCAAGGTGATGCCGTAGTCTACCGTCTGTGTCTCGCGTATAACTTTGCTCGGCTGTTTCGTCTCGTTATCAATCTCGATTTCTTGTGTAGCGGCAAGTCGGAAGTCACCGCCCACGTAAAATTTGGCCTGCTCGCCGGAAATGGCTGTCAGGCTCGGCTCTGCCAGGGTGCGCATGACGCCGGCCTGCTCCATGGCGTTGAGGTAGGAAGCGAATCTGAGAGAGCCAGAACCAATCGCACCACTGGCGATCCGGGACGCTCCATCGATCGCGTTGCCGAGATTGGACGGATTTGCGAATTCGAAACCATTGCCGCTCGTTGTACTGCCGATCGACCCGTTGAAGCCGAGTTGCTTCAGAACCTGTCTGCTGACTTCGGCAACGGTGACCTTCAGCGTCACCTGATCTTCACCCTCAATCGTCAACATATTGACGATTTGCGATACCTGCCGGCGCTCGGCAAAAATCGCCGCATCGCCACCATTGTCGCCGCCCGTCAGCGATATGTTGCGTGTGGTGGCCTCACCGCCCTTTAGAAAGGCGTCCGCCAGCTGCACGGCGCGTGCGGAGTCCTGCGGTGTGCGCACCGATCCCGTCAGAACGATATTGTCCGAAACGATTTCCACCTTGATGTCAGACTCGGGAATGAAGCGGCGAATATTGGCCTCAAGCCCGGAAATATCGCGCTCCACCTCCAGATCGAGGCTGACGATTTCCCTGCCGCCGTCACCGAAAATGAAAATATTGGTCTGACCGACCGTTTTACCGAAGAGATAGATTCGTCTGGACGTGCGGGTCACGGCATCGGCAAGGCTCGGATCGGCAACAAGGATATCGTGAGCATCTTCAGGCAGGTCGATAACCAGGGCCTTGTTTAAACCCAGTTTCAAGCGTTTGCGAGTGCCAGCACCGCTTTCGGTGATCCGCACGACGCTTGCGCTTTGCGCCTCTGCTTCGCTGAAACGCAGAAATTTGGGGGAGTGCTGGCCGGGGATGCCTGAAAAGGCAAGGCAGAATGCGAGCCCACCCGCCATCGATGAACGCAGGTGTTGTTTGAGACGGTTTGTCATGAGCCCCCCGGTCATTGTGAAGCTCCTTGACCGCTCTTCACGATCGAGCCGGATTTGATTACCTGAATTTCCGGCTGCCCGGAGCTTCCGCTGAGAAGATGGCCGGCCGAAAGCGTATCGTTTTCCTGTGCATCGGCGACGGAGCGCAAGGCGAGCGTGAGACGATCCGCCATCTGTTGCGCCACTGTGATGATCTTCGCCTGTTCAGGGGTCAGTTCGAGTGTAGCGGTTGCGCCGACAACCGCCGACGTTCCGTCCTCGCCTTCCTTGATCTGCTGATCGATCGCCAGGACACGAACATTGTTCAAAACATTTTCGGTCAGAAAGTTATTGTTTTCGCCCTTGCGGACCATGATCACATCGACCCGGTCGTTCGGCAGCACGAAACCGCCTGCACCTGTCGAGACGGAAATCTCGGTGGCGACGGCGCGTTTTCCGGCCGGCAGAAGGGAGGACATGATGCGCGTGCTGGAATCGACCACTTTTTCCGGCCGGATCGGTTCGCCTTCGAAGAGAGGCAGCCGGACGACAGCGCCCGCGAGTTCGGTGATGGCGTCAGGCCTTTTCGCTTCCGTGATGAAACTGTCGACCACATTGCCCTGTGGCCAGGGTGTCCAGCGCACGGAGCTGTCGTTCAGGCGGCTGCCGACGGGCAGGTTGACCGAAGAGACGAGAACGTTGACCGTCGGTTCTTTCTGGATGATCGTTTCCGCTTTTTCGATGACCTGTTTTGCGCCGGAAATCTGCATGGCGACAAGGCCGGCCAGACCGGCGGCCACCAGGGCAACGGAAAGAATGACAATACGCGACGGTTTCATGCTCGATCCTTGAAGGAATCAGATTCTGCTCCCGTCAGGATGGCGCGCGATTGGTATATTTATGGTTAATATTGTACTGAAGTGTGTGGTTAATAGATGCTTAATGCAAGAGGTTATTTAGGAAAGGCTTGCAATGGCGGCCTTAACCAGTGGCGTTTCGCCGTAGGTTAGAAGTCCGGCGATTGCTATACCAATACCGTAAGGGATTTTTTTTGCCACAAGCAGAGAATCCGGTACCGGAATTCCTGCCGCCATGATTTCCTGGGAGCGTGTCCGCAAGAGAAGAATGCCTATCGTCAACGCGCCACCCATAAAGGTAACCGCGAGCAGAAATTCGATGACGTAAGTATTAAAGCCATACCAGACCGCCGCGGCAGTCAAAAGCTTGGCATCCCCCCCGCCCATGACATTGGCGGCGAAGAGTGCAAAACAGGCGAAAAAAACTGCAGCGCCAGCGACGAGACTGAGGGCAAAAGTTTGCCAGTCCATGCCTGAAAGGGGCGCGACGATCATAAACGAAAAGAACAGGATGAGCGGTATCCTGTTCGGGATCGTCATGGTGAGGAGGTCGTTCAGCGCGGCGAAGCTGAGACAAAGAGGAAGAATGAGGAATATCGCCGCAACCGTCATAGTTCTTAAATCTACCTATGAGTAAAAATTGTGTTGCGTCAGCGATTGCCGGCGCAACACAATCAAATTCAATCGCTAGCTAAAGTTACGGGTTTTTCGCCACGTTCATGTAGCTGCCGAGGTTCGTGAACTGGGTGCTGAGGCTGGTGCCCAAGGTCTTGGCGCCGCCAATAATGGCAACAGAAATGAGGGCAGCGATCAAGCCGTATTCGATGGCGGTCGCACCGGATTCGTCCTTGAGGAAACGAGCGAAAATCTTGGTCATGAGGTCTCTCCTAAATCTTGTTTGGTTCAGCACGCCGACAACTGTTTTCCGTTGTTCGGTTGCCTTCAAACTACAGCCGAGCGATTTCCAAGCGCTTAAAAAAAACGATTAATTCAAAGTAAACGGCAGGATGAGTTTCTCTTGGTAAACAAACAAGAAAAGTAATTTCTGTATTTTTATATTTACTGATAAACAAATGTATTTTGAGCCTGTCCGGTTATCTCTTCCCTGAAAGTGTCGTTTCACAGGGGCGCACATGTTCATTTTTGGAGCGTGTCAAGAGACATGAAAATATCATCTTGTTACACACGGCCATCGTCTGCTTAGAGGATTTCAGCCATTTAACGCTTCATTCACTAAAACCACGCATTCTCTAGCGCAAGAAATTGTGCGGATAATGAGCAAGGGCCAAAAGCGTGACATCCGGAAAACTGGCGAAAATCGTGGTCGGCTTGTCCGCTATTCTTGGAGCAGCGGCGCTGCCTGTTTTCGCTCAGGAAGATTCATTACGCGTGTCGATGAATCACGCCCGCGTCCTCCGCCTCGATCGTCCCGTGAGCAAGGTTATCGTCGGCAATTCCAAGGTCGCAGACGCCACGGTTGCCGATTCCACCACGATTGTTCTGACAGGCCGCAGTTTTGGCACGACCAATCTCGTGCTTCTGGATGCCGATGGCAATCCTATCGTGGACGAACGGATTCTCGTCTCCATCGACGAGGGCAATACGGTGCGTGTTTTCCGCCAGACGGAGCGAACCGTTCTGTCCTGTACGCCGAATTGCGAACAGCATTCGCAAAATAGCGGCGACAAGGACGCTCAGCCGTAACGCCGTAACATCAATCATAGATTCTGACAGTATGGCAGCCTTCCGGTAACACGGGAGCGGCCTTCTTTCGGGTTTTCCCATCGGTGGGAAGGCGAAAAAGCAACACGCTTCCCGGCGTTTACCGGTCGGCTATATGTTGCTATTTTTCGGCTAAGTATTTGATCTGGCTAAGATCAAAAATGGAATGGTGCCCAGAAGAGGACTCGAACCTCCACACCCTTGCGAGTACCAGCACCTGAAGCTGGCGCGTCTACCAATTCCGCCATCTGGGCGACGGAGAGCGATGTACGAGGGCAGCCGCCCGGTGTCAACAGACTTTTTGAACTTTTATGACGATCATTGATTTTAAAGGGAAAAAACTTGGTTGGCCTTGTTGAAACATGTCGCCGGGTCAAATGTCGAGGCCTTCGTGCTTCGTTCTGTCCACATGGCCGAGGTCGCGTTCCGGGTCGATGATGTCACGGATTCTTTGTTTGAGTTCTTTTGGGCCGGGAAAACCGCCATCGCGTTTGCGTTCCCATATGGTCGTGCCGTTAACGGTGATCTCGAACAGACCGCCGGTTGAGGGAACGAGGCTGACTTCGCCGACATCAGAAGCGAAGGTCTGCAGGATTTCCTGCGCCATCCACCCTGCCCGAAGCAGCCAGTTGCATTGTGTGCAATAGCGGATGGTTATGCGGGGTTTGGTTTCGGTCATCCTCACGTCTCCTTCGCTGCCCGGCAGGAAAAATGCTCACGATAATGTCAACTATAGCACTCATGTTTTTATCGGGTGCACCCTTGTTCTTACCATGCGGCTTTGCGAACAGAGAAGCTGTCGAAGGCTGCAACGTGGAGATCCTATGGCCCAGTTCGAGAATAATCGTCAGCGTCTTTTCGTTCCGGCGGTCGCACCGCTTTATAATGCGACGCATGATCTGGTGGAGACGATCCTGCGCGTCACGGCAGGACTTCTTCTCGTTACCCATGGGGTCGGCAAGATCGTCAATCCTTTTGGCGCAGTCGGCATGGTGGAGAGCCTCGGCTTTTATCCAGGCGTCTTCTGGTCGCCGCTGCTTGCTGCCACGGAATTTTTCGGAGGAATTCTGGTCGCTATCGGCCTGTTTACACGGCCTGCGTCCTTTGCTGCCATGATCGTTCTTCTGGTAACGGTTTATTTTCACGGCATCGTAAAGGCGGAAGGTCTGGGCGGCGCGGAAAAATCGATTCTGTGGGCCGCGATTTTCCTGTTCTTCGCCGTTCGCGGCGGCAACCGGCATTCGGTAGACGCCAAGCTGGCGCGTGAATTCTAGGGCGTATCGCTTCAGAATCCACCTATTGTCACAAGGACGTTGCTGCGGCTCTTGAAAATCGATTTTTCTCGTGGTGAAGCTTGATTTGATCGGTACTTTTGGCCGGTTGAATCCATGCCGTCTCCACGAGGTTTCATGCGCGTCGCAATTATAGAAAATATGGCGGGTACGCCGCATGGGCAGCTCGGTGTCGCGCTGCAAGAAGCGGCGGCGGAAATCCATGTCATCCGCGCCTATGCGGGTGAGCCTCTCCCAAGGGATGCCGCCGACCATGATGCGCTTGTCGTTCTGGGCGGCGAACAGAACGCGCTTGACGATGCGCTTTATCCCTATCTTGCCGATCTCGCCCTTCTCATGAAAGCCTTTGGCGATGCTGGCAAGGCGGTCTTGGGTGTGTGCCTCGGCAGCCAGTTGCTGGCGCGCGCCTATGGCGGAGAGAATATTCTCTCAGGTCCGCCGGAATTCGGTTGGCAGGATGTCTCCCTGACGGAAGAGGGCGTGTCCGATCCGCTATTGGCCAGGCTGGAAAAGACCTTCCCTATTTTTCAGTGGCATTGCGATACATTTACGCTTCCGCCGGACGCCACGCGGCTTGCGACCAATGGCGCGACACGAAATCAGGCCTTTCGCATCGGCCGGGCAGTCTATGGCACGCAATTCCATTTCGAGGCCTCGACCACCGTGGTTGATGGCTGGTGCGAAGCGTTTCCTGCTTCCGTCGAAAGAATGTCCCCGGGCTGGCTGGGGAATTATCGTGACCATCGTGGCCCGCGCGCAGAAATGGCGGATGCAGCCGGACTGGAAATCGCTCGAGCCTGGGTACGGCTCATTCAGATCGCCGATTTTCCGTTGCGAAAGTGATCGAGGCCGAACAGAGTTGCGGCTGATGGACTACGGCGCGAAAGGAGACGCAAACATCATGTACAAATTTGAAATCTACCAGGACAAGGCCGGCGAATACCGGTTCCGCTTCAAGGCATCCAACGGGGAAACAATGTTCTCGTCGGAAGGATACAAGGCAAAAGCTTCGGCCATCCATGCGATCGAATCGATCAAGAGAAATTCCCCCGGCGCCGACACTGTCGATCTGACCGCCATGACGGCCTGAACCGCGCCGCCGCGCGAGAATTCGATCCGTTTCGCCTGCCAGAAATGACGGGCGTATTGGCGGGTGCCGACGTAAAGATAAGATTCAGTCTTTTTTGATAATCTTCCGTTAGCATTTGTATTTCGAGGTCTCCGGGCGGCATCAGAGCGCCCCCGATTTGTTTTGCGTACGGGTTCTCATGCGTTCATCGGCTGTGCCAGCACTCTTCTTCGGTTGCTTCCTGCTTGGAGGCTGCACGTCCAGTTCCGGGCCGGAAAGCCTGATGGCGGGCTTGCCTTCAAAGGAAACGACGAGTTCGGTCACGCCATCCGCACCGGTGCCGCAGGCAGGCGTCGGTACCCAGGCCATCGCCGCTCAGCCACGGCAGGAAGTTCTGGCATGGGGTGGGCCGGTGCCTGACGAACCCAAAGCCTTTTCCGCTGTCACCCCCAGGGCGTCGTTAACGCAGAATGCACCTGAAATCCGTTTGCCGGTTCCGTCACAGGCGGCGGGAATGGTGCGGCCGGCGGAGCGCCCCACGATCAACCAGATGGAGCGTCCGGTCCAGTTGGCCATGGCTGCGGCGCCGGCGGCGAGCGCCGGTGCGCAGGTTCGTTCACGCATTTTCCGCTCCAGCTTCAGCGATGCCAAGCCGATCAATTTCGGCAGGGTCCAGCCGCGTCATTTTCAGGTCCACGGGGTGGATGTATCCCGTTGGCAGGCCAATATTAATTGGCCGCAGCTGCGCACACGCGGCGCCAATTTCGCCTTCATCAAGGCGACGGATGGCGGCGATCATCTCGATCCGATGTTCCGCACCAACTGGCAGCGCGCGAAGGAAGCGGGTATTCGCCGCGGTGCTTACCACTTCTTCTACTGGTGCCGTAACGCCAGCGAACAGGCGGACTGGTTCATTCGTAATGTACCGCGCGATCCAGATGCGCTGCCGCCTGTCATTGATGTGGAATATAACGGCGAATCGAGTTGCAAGATGCGCCATTCGCGTGAGCGCGTTCTGGAAAAGATGCGCGTCTTCATGGACAAGCTCGAGCGCCATTACGGCCAGCGGCCGATCATTTATACGGCGCCCGATTTTTACAAGGACAACCTCAAGGGCGAATTCCAGAATTATCCCTTCTGGCTGCGCGCCGTTGCCCAGCATCCGTCCGTGGTGTATCCCGGCCGCAAGTGGCTGTTCTGGCAATATTCCGGTTCCGGCCTGTCGCATGGCGTCGATGGCCGCATCGATCTCAACGTCTTCAACGGCAGCGAGGACGCATGGCATCGCTGGGTGGAGCGTCGTTCGAGCTGACATCGTTCGAGCTGACGATGGCAGCCGTCAGCGCGCGAATTTCCGCGCGCCTGCAACACAGAGAACCACCACAAGCGTAATGGCGATCATGGCCGGGCTCACCTCCTCATGCAGCAGGGTTGCGGCAAGTGCCAGCCCGAAGAAGGGCTGAAGCAATTGCAGCTGGCCCACGGCGGCGATGCCGCCAAGCGCCAGTCCGCGATACCAGAAGATGAAGCCGATCAGCATGCTGAACAGGGAAACATAGGCAAGGCCGGCCCAGGCCTGCGGCTCGATGCCGGCAAGCGTTTCCGGCCCGGTAAAGAAAGCAAGCGGCAGCATGACCGGCAGGGAAAGAACCAGCGCCCAGGAAATGACCTGCCAGCCGCCCAGCTTGCGGGAAAGGGCAGCACCCTCCGCATAGCCGAGCCCGCAGACGATGATTGCCCCGAGCATCAGCAGGTCGCCGGCAAGCGAGGCCTCGACACCGGCGGCCAACGAATTCGACAGGGAAAACCCCGCAACAAGCGCGCTTCCAAGGCAGGAAAAGAGCCAAAACACCGGGCGTGGGCGTTCTCCGCCGCGCAGCACCGCGAAGATTGCCGTTGCGAGCGGCAAGAGCCCCACAAAAACGATGGAATGCGCCGAGGTAACATGCCGCAGGGCCAGCGCTGTGAGCAGCGGGAAGCCCACCACAACACCCAGTGAGACGATGAAAAGCGATGTCAGGTCATCGCGCGCCGGGCGCCTTTGCCGGAACAGAAACAGCAGCGCCAGCGCCAGCAGGCCGGCAATGCTGGCGCGGGCGACAGTCAGGAAAACCGGATCGAAACCCGTTACCGCAATGCGCGTCGCGGGCAGCGAACCGCTGAATATCACCACGCCTGTCAGGCCGCTCAGCCAGCCGCTCGTCGTCTTGTCCATCGTCAACTCCTGCGTTTTGCCTTTCTTGATCCGGAATGGCTGGCAGGAACAGCGACAATCATATACAATTTCAATAAACTGTTATGGTATCGCAAGCGGTACAGTTGGAGGAAGTGTGGACGGACCGATTGCTGCGGGCACGCGCATAGAAAAGGTGATGGCAAGTGTGCGGCAACGCATCGCCTCGCGCAGCCTCGTGCCGGGCGCGCGCCTGCCATCGGTCAGGGCGCTGGCGAAGACCATGCAGGTTTCCACCTCCACCATTGTCGAGGCCTACGATCGGCTGGTGGCCGATGGCACGATAAGCTCGCGCCCCGGCTCCGGTTTTTTCGTTTCGGGTCCGCTTGCGCCCCTGTCGCTTGCCGATATCGAACCGCAGCTGGACAGGGCGGTGGATCCTTTGTGGGTTTCACGGCAGGCGCTGGATGAAAGTTCCGTTCTCGCCAAACCCGGTTGCGGCTGGCTTCCCACATCGTGGATGCCGCAGGAGGCGTTGAGGCGAGCCATGCGCGGGCTTACCCGCGCCGACGCAGCCCTGTTGACGGATTATGGTGGCCCGATGGGGCTGTTGCCGCTGCGCCAGCTTCTCTCGCGCAGGTTGGCCGAACACGGGGTGCAGGCGGGCCTCAACCAGATCATGCTCACCGATTCAGGCACGCAGGCGATCGATCTTTTGTGCCGTTTCCTGCTGCAACCGGGGGATACGGTTGTTGTCGATGACCCGTGTTACTTCAATTTCCACGCCCTCTTGCGGGCGCACAGGGTAAAGATCGTCGGTGTTCCCTATACGCCGACCGGACCGGACCTGGAACTCTTCGAGCAGGCGCTGAAAGACCATCAGCCCCGGCTTTATATCACCAATTCCGCAATTCATAATCCGACAGGCGCAAGGCTTTCCGCCGTTTCCGCCCATCGCCTGCTGATGCTCGCAGAGCAGGTGGGGCTGACCATCATCGAGGATGATATTTTTGCCGATTTCGAAACCCAGGCAGCGCCCCGGCTGGCTGCCTTTGACGGTCTGAACCGCGTCGTCCAGATAGGCAGTTTTTCAAAAACCCTGTCGGCCTCCGTACGGTGCGGTTTCATCGCAGCACCCATGGCATGGGTAGACCCTCTAACCGATCTCAAGATCGCCACCACTTTTGGCGGAACGCATTTTTCGGCGGCGCTCATCCTCTCGCTTTTGACCGATGGCAGCTACCGCAAACATGTCGAGGCGCTCAGGCAGCGTCTTGCAGCGGCGATGCCGGAGGTGGCGGCGCGTCTCAGGTCGGGTGGATGTGTGCCGTGGATCGAACCGCAGGCGGGCATGTTTTTGTGGTGCCGCCTGCCGGACGGGGTTGATGCCGCCGATGTGGCGCGCCGCGCCCTTTCGCGGCAGGTGGTGCTGGCCCCCGGCAATGTGTTCAGTTCCTCACAGAGCGCGTCCGGTTTCATGCGTTTCAACGTGTCGCAAATGGCAGGTCCGCAGGTCATGACGGTGCTGGCGGAGGCGCTTCAGCAGGCGGTTGAGCCTCGTCTGTCGTAAGCGTTCTGGGCCAAATCGGAACAAAATCTCGTGAACGTCGTTTTCTCCGCAGAATGAAGAGGAGGAAACACCATGACATTCGATCCCAACAACCCGCGTCCGGACCGCGATCTTCGTCCGGAAGTGAATATCAGCAATGAACCGCGTGCCCGCACGTCGTCGTCCTGGGTGCCGTGGTTGGCGATCATCGTCGTCGTATTGGTGGGCGTTTTCGCCTGGTCGCAGATGAGCGGCCCGACCACCGATCCGGCCACGACATCCTCCACCACGCCGCCTGCGGCAACGGATCAGGCACCGGCCCCCATGGCTCCGACCGCTCCGGCAACACCGCCTGCGAACGATACTGCACCGGCAAGCCCGAATACGGGCGGCACGCAGACCCAGCCGTAACGAGCCTACTCATACAATAAAACCGTCTGCCTCAGGGCAGGCGGTTTTTCTTTGCGAGATGGCCCCTTTCCCGCCCCCTAAAGCTGTTCCATCGCGGAAGGGTGGTTGGAAACCCTGGACCAGCGGCTGATGGACTCTTGCGCCAGCTGCGAAAGGGCAATGCCTCCGAAACGGGACAGCAGAATGTTTTCCGCTTCTTTCATGGCATCAAAAAGTGCTGCATTGACAGCCTGTTCGATAACGCAGTTCGGGTTGTCGCCAGCCAACCCGATCGAGAACAGTTCCGGCGCGCCAAGCGCCCGGTAAATATCGAGCAGCGTGATTTCGCTGAGCGGCCGCGCCAGCACCCACCCACCGCCATGGCCTTTTTCCGACGAGACGTAACCATGCTCTCGCAAGCCCGCCATTGTCCTGCGCACCACCACCGGATTGGTCTGAAGCATCGCTGCGATGCTCTCGGATGTCGCTGCACCCTTATGATTTTCCATATGGATCAGAATATGCAGCACCCGTGAAAGGCGCGTGTCGTGTCTCATTGTCCAAACCCGCTTGTTTACAACGACGATATCATTTTCGATGTGACGTAACAATATAAGTTGCGTGACTATTGACTCCGAAAATCACGTAACAATATAAGTATCGTGAAACGAACGGGCACTTCCGCCTCCCTCCTGAAACGATGGGTGCATCATGAAATTCGACGTCATCATTATCGGCGGCAGCTATGCCGGCCTCTCAGCCGCCCTGCAGCTTGGACGCGCCAGAAAAAACATTCTGGTGGTGGACGCAGGTGAACGGAGAAACCGTTTCGCCAGCCATTCCCACGGTTTTCTCGGTCAGGATGGCAAGGCGCCGGGTGAAATTATCACCGAGGCGCGCCGCCAGATCGAACGCTACCCGACCATAGATTGGGCTGAGGGCAGGGTGACCGATGCCGAAGGCTCCTTCGGCGATTTTGTAATCGAGATCGATGGCGGCCGTCGTGAGACTGCGGACCGGCTCATCCTCGCTATGGGCGTCGCCGATGAATTGCCTGCAATTGCCGGGCTGAAAGAGCGTTGGGGCTCTTCGGTCTTCCATTGCCCCTATTGCCATGGTTACGAGCTCAATCAGGGAAAGATCGGCGTCATCGCCGCTTCACCTTTGGCCATTCACCACGCATTGATGCTGCCCGACTGGGGCGAGACGACCTTTTTCACCAACGGCGTCTTCGAGCCGGATGCGGACCAGAACGCATTGTTGTCAAAGCGCGGCGTGCGGGTGGAAACAACCCGCATCCGGGAAATTACGGGGCATGCGGATGTCGTTCTGGCGGATGGACGCAGCATCGCATTGGCTGGCCTTTTCACCCAGCCGAAATTGCGTATCGCCTCGAACTGGCTGGAAAAACTTGGCTGCGCTGTGGAGGAAGGGCCCATGGGATCAAGCATCGTGACAGACCCGATGAAACAGACCACCGCCCCCGGTATTTTCGCCTGCGGTGACGTGGCAAGGCCTGCCGGCTCGGTCGCCCTCGCGGTGGGAGACGGCGCCATGGCGGGTGCTGCGGCTCACCGGTCGATCCTGTTTCCGGAATGATCAATTCGAAACAAGGTTGAGCCAGCGTCCCGGCGGCATGCCAAAGGCATTTTTGAAGTGTCGGGTAAAATGCGCCTGATCCGCAAAACCGCAGGCAAATGCCGTTTCCGCAAGCCCCGCACCCGCACGCATCATGTCCTTGCATTTTTGCAGTCGGCGCATGATGAGATAGCGGTGCGGGCTTGTGCCGAACAGGAAACGAAAGTGCCGAAAGAGCGTGAAGCGGTCGAGCCCACTTATCCGTTCCAGCTCTTGAGAGCCGACGGTGCCGGCGCTATTCTCCAGCAGATAGTCCCGGCACCGCAAAACGGCGATACGGTCGATCCGTTTGATGGTTCTGGCGCTTCCGTTTGAATGTTTCCAGAGCAAGTCCGCCAGTCTTGACTGCCAGTCGGTAAGAAGCAGATTGTCCGGCTCGCCTTCCAGATTGCCAAGCGCCTCAATGAGGCATCGCCGGAATTCCTCATCTTCGATGACGGGATTTTGGGCGAAGGGCAGCGCATTATATCCCGCCTCAGTCGTTTTTTCGGGCGGAAGATAAAGCATACGGTAGCGCAGCCCTTCATCGGTGCCTGCGCCGCCATCGTGAACTTCGTCCGGATGCAGCACGATTACCTTTCCGGGCATGCTGAAATGCGATTTCCCCCGATAGGAAAAGGTCTGGACGCCGGAAAGCGTGACACCCAGCGCATAGGTATCATGACGGTGCGGCGCATAGGCGTTGCCATGAAAGCGCGCTTCGATGCGTTCTATGCCTTCGCTGGAGGGCGCCTGCACGATCCCTTCGAATTTGCACGAACGTTCAAGATCGCCGACGCCCCGAGGCGCTAGGATCGTTTCTCTTTCGTAACCACAGCCAGATTGAGTTCGCATGTTTGATACCAAGATCGCCGTCATCCTTCGCGATGACCTTGCCGTGTGGCAAAAACTGAACGTTACCGCATTTCTCATGTCCGGGATCGTCGCCCAGGCACGAGAGATCATCGGCGAACCATACCGCGACGGGGCGGGCAACGTCTATAATCCCCTGTCCATTCAGCCGATTGTGGTCATGGCTACGGATCAGGAGGCGTTGCGCAAAATCCACCAGCGATCCCTCGAGCGCGACGTCACGACATCGCTTTATATCGAGGAAATGTTCGCCACCGGGCACGATGTCGCCAACCGCCAGGTATTTTCGGAATTTTCTCCTGATGATGCCAAGGTGGTCGGCATGGCGCTGAGGGCCGACAGGAAGATCGTCGACAAGATCACCAAGGGTGCCAAGTTGCACGCGTGACCCTAAACGCAAAAGGGAGGCTGTGGGCCTCCCTTCGATAGCGATGCAGTGATTGCCGCTTATTCGTCGTTCATCTTGAGAGCGGCGATAAAGGCTTCCTGCGGAATCTCCACCTTGCCGAACTGGCGCATGCGCTTCTTGCCTTCCTTCTGCTTGTCCAGAAGCTTGCGTTTGCGCGTCGCATCGCCACCGTAGCACTTCGCCGTCACGTCCTTGCGCAGGGCGCGCACGGTTTCGCGGGCGATGACCTTGCCGCCAATGGCCGCCTGGATCGGAATCTGGAACATGTGCGGCGGAATGAGTTCCTTCAGCTTTTCGCACATGCCGCGCCCGCGCCGGTCGGCCGCCGAACGGTGCACCAGCATGGAGAGCGCATCCACCGGATCGCCATTGACGAGGATCGACATCTTGACGAGATCGCCAGCGCGATAGTCGATGATGTTGTAATCGAACGAAGCGTAACCCTTGGAGATGGATTTCAGCCGGTCGTAGAAATCGAACACCACTTCGTTGAGCGGCAGTTCATAGGTGATCATTGCACGGTTGCCGACATAGGTCAGCTCCGTCTGCAGGCCGCGCCGGTCCTGACAGAGTTTCAGGATGCCGCCGAGATATTCGTCCGGCGTCATGATCGTCGCCTTGATCCACGGCTCGCGGATTTCCTTGATCTTCACGACGTCAGGCATATCGGCCGGGTTGTGCAGTTCCTTCTCCGTGCCATCGGTCAGCGTCATTTCATAGACGACCGAAGGTGCGGTGGCGACGAGATCGAGATTGAACTCGCGCTCGAGGCGTTCCTGAATGATTTCGAGATGCAGCAGGCCGAGGAAGCCGCAGCGGAAACCAAAACCGAGAGCGGCCGACGATTCCATTTCGAAGGAGAAGGAGGCGTCGTTGAGGCGGAGCTTGCCCACTGCCGCGCGCAAATCCTCGAAGTCGGCTGCATCGACCGGGAAGAGACCGCAGAACACCACGGGCTGCGCGGGCTTGAAGCCGGGCAGGGCCTGCGCTGTCGGGCGCTTGTCGTCGGTGATGGTATCGCCGACGCGCGTATCGGCCACTTCCTTGATCGACGCGGTAATAAAGCCGATCTCGCCGGGGCCGAGGCTATCGACAGTGACCATCTTCGGGGTCAGCACACCGACGCGCTCAATGCCGTATTTCGCGCCGGAGCCCATCATGCGGATCTGCTGGCCCTTGCTCAGCACGCCATCGATGACACGCACCAGAACCATGACGCCGAGATAGGTGTCGTACCAGCTGTCCACCAGCAGTGCCTTCAGCGGTCCGTTTTCGCCGACATCGCTCTTCGGCGGCGGCAGGCGGTGGACGATGGCTTCGAGAACATCGGGAATGCCAAGGCCGGTCTTGGCCGAAATCATCACGGCGTCGGAAGCATCGATGCCGATCACTTCCTCGATCTGCTCCTTGATACGGTCGGGTTCGGCCGCCGGCAGGTCGATCTTGTTGAGCACCGTGACCAGTTCGTGATTATTGTCGATCGCCTGATAGACGTTGGCGAGCGTCTGGGCTTCCACGCCCTGCGACGCATCGACCACCAGCAGCGAGCCTTCGCAGGCCGAGAGCGAGCGGGACACTTCGTAGGCAAAATCGACGTGGCCGGGCGTGTCGATGAGGTTCAGCACATAGGTTTCGCCATCATTCGCCTTGTAATGCAGGCGCACGGTCTGTGCCTTGATGGTGATGCCGCGCTCGCGCTCGATATCCATCGAATCGAGAACCTGTTCCGACATGTCGCGTTCGGCAAGGCCGCCCGTCGACTGGATCAACCGGTCGGCCAGCGTCGATTTGCCGTGATCGATGTGGGCAACGATCGAGAAGTTGCGGATATGGTCCAGGGGCGTGCGGGTCGAATTTGTGCTCATGTCCCGCGCTATAGCAGGGGCTTGTCATGCCGCAAAGCGGGAATTTGGTTAAAAGCCCTTTAAAATGGGCTTTCAGATCGCAAATTGCTCCGGCCAGTCACGCCGGGTGGCCACCTGTCCTTCGGTGCGCAGCCTTGCAACGGCGGCAAGATCGATATCTGCGATCAGCAACGTGCTTTGTGTGACCGCATCGTACTCGCTTTCCGCAATGATGCCGGATGCCGGCATGCCATAGTCTGACGGCACATAAAGGGCGGCGCGGCCGCAATTTTCATCGACGGCGGGAGACCATGGGGCCTCGCCCGCAGTAGGGGAGGAGAGGATGGCATATTGATTTTCCAGCGCCCGTGCCTGCGCGCCGATGCGAACCCGGTAGGCGCCCGCCAGCGTGTCGGTGCAGCTGGGGGCGAGAACAAGTTCGACGCCGAGCTCCGCCAGCCTGCGGCCCAGCATCGGAAACTCATTGTCGTAACAGATAAGGATGCCGAGCCTGCCGATCGGGGTCTCGAAGGCTTTCAGGCCCTCCACGCCGGCATGAATGTTCCATTGCTCCCGCTCGAAGCGGGTCATGATCTGCTTGTCCTGATAACCGATCAGGCCATCCGGGCCAAACAGCCATGCGCGGTTGCGGAACTTGCCGTCCGGATCCTTCACCGGGGCGCTGCCCGGCTGGAAGAGGATTTGATGTTGCCGCGCCAGCTCCTCGCAAAGCTCCACCCAGGAAGGGATCAGCGGCTGTATCTCTTCGATGGAACGATGCAGATCGGAGCGGGCGTCGGGCGGCAACTGTCCGGTCAGCGCCATCGCCGAATATTCCGGCAGCAGCAGCAGTTCCGCGCCCTTTTCCTTGGCCTCGCGGACGATGGCGGAAAGATGCGCGGCATAGGCCTCCCATGTTTCGATCAGTTCGATGGCATATTGGCTGGCGGCTAACCGGGTCATTCGTTTCCGTCTCCGGCAATGTTCTTCATCCAGAAGGACAGCGGTTTTGCGCTTTCGCTGCTTTCGTCGAGATCCTGCCATGTGAAACTGGTGCGCAATTCGGGATGGTGGCGATAACCCCGCTTTTCCCAGAAGGCATTCAGCGGCACGTAATCCGCCGGGCGACGCGGATGGTCGGCGGGCCGCTCGACCGCACAGAAGGTGCAGCGATCAAAGCCGAGCCTCTTTGCATGCGCCTCCCGCTCCTCGAAGAAGCGCACTCCTATCCCGTGACCACGATAGCCGGGCAGCAGCACGCTTTCACCGAAGTAAAATATCCGGTCCGGATCGTAACCCGCCTTGACGAAGGGCGCCTTCACCTCTTCGGTCTCTGCCGCCATCGGCATGCCGGTCGACATGCCGACCACATTGCCGTCATCGAGCGCCAGCACGAAGACCGCGCCGTCCGTATCGGCATAGGTCGCGAGATATTTTCGCTCATAGTCCAGCGAGCCGTCATAGAGATAGGGGAAGGCACGGAATACGGTGATCCGCAGGCGCGCGAGGTCATCGAAATGATGCGCGGCGTCGATGCCGGAAAGAGACTTGATTTCGACGGTCATGGGCATTTTCACTCTCGGTTGCACTGGTTATACCGTCATGGAACACCCGCGCAAGCATGAACGGAGAAGACGATGACCGCTGCCGAGACCATCCGCGCCTATTACGATGCCTTCAACCGTCAGGACATGGATGCCTTCCTGGCGCTGCTTCACGATGAAGTGGTGCATGACATCAATCAGGGCGAGCGCCAGACCGGCAAGGCCGCCTTTGCCTCCTTCATGGACCACATGAACCGCTGCTATAGGGAAAACCTCACCGATATGGTGATCATGGCGAGCGATGACGGCAAACGCGCATCCGCCGAATTCGTCGTGAACGGCCAATATCTCAAGACCGACGAAGGGTTGCCCGAGGCTAATGGCCAAAAATACGTCCTGCCAGCCGGTGCCTTTTTCGACCTGAAGGACGGAAAAGTTAGCCGAGTAACGAACTACTATAACCTCAACGATTGGATTGCCCAGGTCGGCGCTTGACACCTCTATTTGTCGCGGAGCAACCGGCGGCGAAAACGGTCACAATTTCCACTATCATGGATATTGACTCCATCATATGAGAATGCAATTCTCATATGATGGAAAACGAAGATCATATTCTCGACCGCTCGATCGGCGAGCGGATCAAAACGTTGCGGGCTGAAAACGGCCTGACGCTGGACAGGCTAGCGTCCGAATCCGGCGTCAGCCGAGCGATGATTTCCCGTATCGAACGTGGAGAGGCGAGCCCCACGGCGTCGCTGCTCGCCCGCATCTGCGCAGCACTTGGCCTGTCGCTCTCCGGTTTCTTCGCCGAAGACGAAGAGGTTGTTTCCCCCCTGGTGAGAAAGCGCGATCAGCAGCTCTGGAAAGATCCGGAGACGGGCTATGTACGCCGCGCCATCTCCCCGCCACGTATGGGGTCTGACGTTGATATCGTTGAAGTCGAATTTCCAGCAGGCACGCGTGTCGGTTTTCCGCCGCATGCGGCAAGCCGGGGCATGATGCAATATGTCTGGCTCTTCGAAGGCGTTCTGGAGATGACGAGCGGCGATGTCGTGCATCTGATGGAACCCGGAGATTGCCTTTTCATGCCGGTTGGAGAAGGGCATGTCTTTCACAATCCTTCCGAAAAACCTGCCCGTTATGCCGTCGTGCTGGATCAAAGACAGCGCTGATTTTTCCTGACAGGAGTTTTTATGGCCACAATCCGCGTGTTGAACGGGCAAGAGACGCTCGACGTCCTGCCGGAACTCTGCGAAGTCCTCTCCACCTGCGTGAACGGCGGCGCATCCGTTGGTTTCATGTTGCCCTTTTCCCCACAGGACGCCGAGTCATTTTGGCGGGATGTGGCAGCTGCCGTGGGACTAGGCGGCACAATTCATGTGGTGGCGGAAGTGGATGGCATGGTGGTGGGCACCGTACAGGTGGGCCTGGCTTCCAAACCCAACCAGCCGCATCGCGGCGATCTGATGAAGCTTCTCGTGCATCCCTCGGCGCGCGGTCTCGGACTTGCCCGCGAACTCATGCAGAAGGTGGAAGAAGAGGCGGCGAAGCGTGGCCGCACCCTTCTGGTGCTGGATACGGCCACGGGCAGCGATGCGGAGGCGATCTATCCCCGTCTCGGGTGGGAGCGGGTCGGCGTCATTCCTGACTACGCCCTGTTTCCCGATGGGCGTTATTGCGGCACGACCCTGTTTTACAAGCGGATCGGCCAGAGCGTTTAGGCTGCCTATTGCCCTGGCTTCAGCGTGCGGTTGAAGGCGGCAACAATCATCTTTTCCAGTTCAGCATGAATATCTGCACGGTCGCGCGCCCCGGCCGGTTCGCAGATCGGATCGCGCTCACCGACGGATTTGAGAAACGCATCGGCTTCCGGCTTGCAAAGGGGCAGAAAGCTGAAATGGTTTGCCTCATCCACCTGCTGATAGGTTGAACCGGGCACCTCGGCTGCGAGTTTGTCAGCCAGCACAGCTGGCGGTATTTTCCCTTTGCCGCCGAGATTAATGAAGGTCAGTGGAATATCGATTTGTTTCAGGCCCTCCAGCTGGAAGGCGAGCGCCAGGCCGGGATCGACGAGCACGGCGGAACGGATGCGGGGATCGCGGTTCTGCTGCTCGAACTGCGTCTTATCGATGGTTCTGAGGTCGAGCTTCGGCACGCTGACCGGCTCGTTATTGACATAACCCCGGCCGCCGGCGAACCATTGGCAATCCATCATCGCCGCATAATCCTCGCAATAGCGCCTATACGCGTTGAGATCGGCGCGTGCGCCCGAAATCTCCATTGCCGCGCTGCCGCCCAGCGAAAACCCAAGGACGCCGATCCTCTGCGCATCAATGACGCTCGACCATTTGCCTTGCGTCGTCAGCGCCGTGAGAATCGAGGAAAGATCGTCTGTCCGTTCCCAGATTTTCGGCGTGTCCGCAGGTGTGGAATAGCCGCTGGTCGTGCCGGGATGGTTGGTTCCAGCAACGATGAAGCCTTCGCTAGCGAGCTTCGCCGCAATCCAGGCCATGGCCTCCGCGCGCGAGCCGGAACCATGGGAGATCAGCACGAGTGGGAAATGTCCGTCCTTGATGGACGCGTCCTTCCGCACTGCCATCCCCTGAAATATGCGGTTATCGCCAGAAAGAGCGGGCGTGCCGGTCCCGCTTTTGGCCGGATACCAAATTGTCACATCAAGGTCCGTGTTGCGCGCCTTGGAGGACACCGGGACGTTCAGAAGTCCAACGTCATCAGCAGCCAATGCCTGCGAGGAAAACGCCGCGCATACCAGAAGTGCGACGAGGGTGTTTTTCAGTGTCATGAGAGCTTCTCCGTTTGACAAGGTGGATGCTCCCGTTCTCTCTTTTGGACGTATAAATGCGTCCTTGATCACGTTTGAGGTCGTACCGAAACGCGATTTGGTCCATGACAGAGCAATAGATCGTCGATCCGGGATATTCTTTCGTGCTTTTCATTCCCCTGCCATTCGTCGTGGCGCTTCTGCTGGTCGTCATGTTCATCGTCTTTTTCCGAGGCGGAGACGATGTGCGGACGAACCGCGCCTTTCTGGCCCTGATCGCGCTTTGTGCGGCGCAATCGGTTCTTGTCGGCCTGCGCTGGGGGTATGGCGTCAATGCCGTGCGTTATGTCCTGCCGGTTCTCGCCGCCTGCCTGCCACCACTTGTCTATATCGCCTTTCGCGGCTTGATGAGGGTCGGGGCAGACAGCAGAAGGACGATGCTGGCAGGTCTTGTGCTCTCGCCTCTGTTGATTATCGTTCTCGAGTTCGCCCTGCCGGTGGCGATCGATCTTGCCTTGATCCTCATCTTTGTCGGCCATGCCGCCGCATTGCTTCTTCTTGGAGGAAGGGGGCCGGATGGGCTGGACGAGGCGCAATTCGCCAGCGTCAGTTCGGCGCATGGGGCGCTCATCGTTGCTGCCATTGCCCTTTGCGTTTCGGCACTGTTCGACCTTCTGGTGTTTCTCGATTTTGAAGGGGCGCACGGAGAGAATGTCGCCGCACTCGTCAGCAATGCCAATCTTTTCGGGCTGTTGTTGATCGGTCTGATGGCCGCTATGGCTGGAAAAAGCAAAGCACCGCGAGCGGCTATAGAGCTTGCTGAGGAATCGCCGCTTTCGGTGGAACCATCGAAACAGGATCGAGACATTGTGGCAAGCCTCGACCAAGTGATGACAACACAGGCGCTTTACCGTGACGAGAACCTCAATCTGACGCGGCTGGCCAGACGCCTCGGCCTGCCAAGCCGGCAGATTTCCGGGGCCATCAATCGTTCCCTCGGCGTCAATGTCTCGCAATATGTCAACCAACTTCGTATCCGCGAAGCGTGCCGGCTGCTGGAAGAGACGGAGCAATCGGTAACGGCGATCATGTTTTCCTCGGGTTTCCAGACCAAGTCCAACTTCAACCGGGAATTCCGCCGCGTCACCGGCATGAGCCCGGTGGACTGGCGTGAACGGCAGGTATGGAAGCTGGTCTCGCCAAACAAAACGGCCACCCGGCAGATGCCGGATGACCGTTTGAAGATCGTCGGGAAATGATGGGAATCAGAGCGTGCCGTTACGCTGCTGGATCATCATGTAGGTGTCGTAGGTATATTCAGCGATCTGCGCCCAGAGATAAGCGTCCTTCTTGAAGGCCTGCTGGCTCTCGTAGATTTTCTTGAAGCTCTCGTTCTTGGCCGAAATATCCGCGTAGGTTTCCTGCGCCGCCTTATGGCAGACATCGAGGATTTCCTGGCTGAACGGGCGCAAGATAGCGCCCTGCGCCACGAGTTCCTTCAGGGCTTGCGGATTGCGCGCATCGTAACGTTCCAGCATGCTGGCGCTGCCGGCGGCGCAGGCATCCTTCAGAATGCGCTTGTAGTTCTCGGGCAGTTCATTGAACTTCTGCAGGTTCACGAAGGCATGAACGGCCGGGCCGCCTTCCCACCATGCCGGATAGTAGTAGTATTTTGCGACCTTGTAGAAGCCGAGCTTCTGGTCGTCATAGGGGCCGACAAATTCGGTAGCGTCGATCGTGCCTTTTTCCAGCGCGGCATAAACGTCGCCGCCGGCGATCTGCTGCGGTGTCACGCCAACCTTCTGCATCACCTGGCCGGTGAGGCCGGCAATGCGCATCTTCAGACCCTTGAGGTCATCGATCGTGTTGATTTCCTTGCGGAACCAGCCGCCCATCTGGGCGCCGGTATTGCCGAGAAGGATCGAATAGATATTGTGCTGGGCAAGGAATTCATTGAGCAGCTCATTGCCGCCGGCCTGATTGAACCAGGCATTTGTCTGGCGCGCGTTGAGGCCGAAGGGAACCGAGGTGCCGAGTGCGAAGGTCGGGTCCTTGCCGACGTAATAATAGGCGCAGGTATGCGCCATTTCGACGGTTCCGGCCGTCACCGCGTCCGCCGCCTGCAACGCTGGCACGATTTCACCGCCGGCAAAGTGCTGAATGACGAAGTTGCCGCCGGAGGCTTCCTTGACATGGTCGGCGACGATCTGGCCGGCCCCGAAAAGAATGTCGAGGCCCTTGGTGAAGGACGATGTCATGCGCCAGGTGATCTTGGGATTTTCCTGTGCAATGGCCGGAGCGGCAAGCGCCGTTGCTGTAACACCGGCGCTAAGAGCGCCCGCCTTGCGGATAAATGATCTGCGATCCATGTCGATAAGCCCTGCTATGTCTGCATATGACGGGCGAACCGTACGGTACGCCTCCCGCCGGCTACTAATCATTTATCCTTGCGGTCATCAAGAGGGAATGTTCGAAACTTGCGTGATCATCGGTAATGCTTGGCGAATGTTGCTTCTTCACGTCTCTCCGTATCATTTGCTGCGCATCAACGTCGGGTCGTCCAGTGCGGGATTGTAAAACAGCGAAAGTGTCAGGCTTCTGGCGATGCGTTCGGCCGTTTCCATGAACCAGTCATGGGCCTGTCTGCTCGGCGCGATATCGTCGAGCGTGGTTGAAAAAAGCGCAAGCCATTGCGGGAAAAGCTCCGCCGACATGCCCTTTACGCCGAGATGCGCCTGCACGGGCTTGCCGCCGTAACCGCCGTTCTTGAAGGCCACTGCCGCCCAGAACTGTTTCATCCTTGTCATATGTTCCGGCCAGCGCCCGTCAAGCCGTGCATCAAAAACCGGGCCGAGCGTGGGATGGGCGAGAACGCGTCCGTAAAATGTTTCCACCAACACATCGATAAATCCGGCATCCACGCCGATCGCAGCCATGGCTTTTTCCGCCTTGTCCTGAATTTCTGCGCTGTGGGTGGCTCTGGCCGCAATGTCGTCTTGCATGGTGTTTCCTTTTTGGGCGAATTTACCCTGCTGCGATGCGACCCGCAATGCGACCCTTTGCCTTGTTAGAATTATTCTAAAATGACTTGATCCTGTCGGGGCGGAGATGTATTTAGAATTATTCTAAAAAAGGTTTCAGCCATGTTTCGTAGTTTTTTCTCCCTGTCCAAACGTCCCTTTTCTTCCCTTGGCGAACAGGAAATCCTAGCGCTCGCAATTTCGTCTGAAGAAGACGATTCCCGCATCTATCGTTCCTATGCCGATCATCTGCGTGTGCAATATCCGCAATCGGCGAAAGTCTTCGATGATATGGCCGAGGTTGAGCAGCAGCATCGAAACGTGCTGATCGACATGCATCGCCGCCGTTTCGGAGAGACGATCCCGCTCATCCGTCGCGAACATGTACGTGGTTTTTATGAGCGCACCCCGGACTGGCTGGTGAAGAATCTGTCGCTGGAAAAAATCCGCGCCCAAGCCGAATTGATGGAAGCCCAGGCAATCCGTTTTTACGATGAGGCCGTCAAACGCACCAGCGATGCCTCGACGCGCAAGCTCCTCGGCGATCTGGCCGAGGCGGAGCGGGGGCATGAAGACATCGCGCAGATGCTGGAAGAGAAACATCTCGATGAGGATGGCAAGACCGAAGAGGCGGAAACCGCAAGGCGGCAATTTCTTCTGACCTATGTGCAGCCCGGTCTCGCGGGATTGATGGATGGTTCCGTTTCAACGCTCGCGCCGATCTTTGCGGCCGCCTTTGCAACGCAGGATACCTGGCAGACCTTTCTCATCGGTCTTTCCGCCTCCGTCGGTGCGGGTATCTCCATGGGCTTCACAGAGGCCGCCCACGACGATGGCAAGCTTTCCGGCCGTGGATCACCGCTGAAGCGCGGCCTGGCCTCGGGTATCATGACGGCCGTTGGCGGTCTCGGCCACGCGCTACCCTATCTCATTCCGCATTTCTGGACAGCAACGGCGATTGCCGCCATCGTTGTTTTCGTGGAGCTCTGGGCTATCGCCTTCATTCAGAACCGTTTCATGGAAACGCCGTTTCTTCGCGCCGTATTTCAGGTGGTGCTGGGTGGTTCGCTGGTGCTCGCGGCGGGTATTATCATCGGTAACGGGTGAGAAAAGAAAGAGCCCGCTACCGCGGGCTCCAATCTCTCAGACGCGGAACTTTAAGCGTCAGCGCAATGCGCCAACCAGAACGTCGCGGCCATCCTCGATGGAGACCCAACGGCCCGTGTTGAAGGACGCCTGTCGCTTCAGATAGGTGTAGTTGGTGTCGGTCCACAGCTTCACGTCGTCGGTGAGGTTGTCGAGAATGTAATCACCGTCCGTGGTGCGGAGCGTCAGCACGGCATGGCCTTCGCCGTCAGGCTTGCGCACGACTGTTATCAGCAGATCGGCGACGGAAAAACCGCGCTCGATCAGCTTCTTGCGCTTCAGCAGCACGAAATCTTCGCAGTCGCCGGCGGTCGTCGGATATTCCCAGACCTCGTCCTTGCCGTAGATTTCCTGGTCGGTCATCGCCACGATGGTCGTGTTGACGGACGTATTGATCTCGCGAATGACGCCCCAGCCATATTCGGTAACGCGCGGCGGCGGCGTGACCTTGCTGCGGATGTTGCAATCGTCGGCATATTTCTGACAGAACTCGTAATGGCCGATCGGCTGGGAGGTAATACCGCCCGTCACCATGGAAGGGCTTCCCTTGGTTTCCGCGGTGGCGGAGGCGGCAGTCATTAGCCCTGCGGCAACTGCAAACAGCAGCGCACGCGCCAGCGGTGCGTTCATCATGAAACCCGTCCCTTAAATTCTTAATGAAAAGTTAAGAGGGATCGGGGGTGCGAGTCAATCATTAGCAAACGGCGGCCCTCAAGACTCGCTGAATATGGTTAAGAGCGTTGCGCAAATGCCTATATTGCAAGGGCTTTGACAGCTGCGAGCATCCGCTCGATATCCTGCGGTCGGGAAAGCCGATGGTCTCCGTCGCGGATCAGCGTCAGCACCACATCGTCGGCAGGAAGATGTTCGATGAGTTTCAAAGCATGCTGATAGGGAACGTCTGGGTCACGCATGCCCTGCAGGATGTGGACGGGGCAGCCGGTGATGATGATGCCCGTGAGCACGCGGTTCTGCTTTCCGTCTTCCATCAGTGCGCGGGTGAAGATGTTGGGCTCGGGGCTATACTCCGAATGTTCCTCGAAGTAACCCCGTTCTGCGAGAGAGGCTTTTTCCGCATCCGAAAGGCTCGGCTCTATCAGCTCCTGCGTGAAATCCGGCGCAGGCGCGATGAGAACCAGACCGGCGACGGAGGGTGCGCCGCCCGCCTTGCGAAGCTCCTCGACCATGCGCAATGCAATCCATCCACCCATCGACGAGCCAACGAGAATGACCCGTGACGGCGCTTTTGCACGCACCACCGCTAGTGCCTCTTCGAGCCATCTCGAGATCGTGCCTTTGTTGAAATCACCGCCGGAAGCCCCGTGCCCGGAATAATCGAGGCGCAGGCAACCAAGGCCGTTGTCCGCGGCGAAGCGGTCAAGCTCAATTGCCTTGGTGCCCGTCATATCGGAACGGTATCCGCCCAACCAGACGAGCATGGGCGCGTCCTGTTGCGATGTTGCGCGGCGATGAAGGAAGGCAATGTTGCGGGCGTCATCGCCCATTCCTATATGCAGAAATTCAATGGCTTGTTCGGTCATGTATATGCAATTCTCCTGATTTTCCTGCAATATCGGCGGCGTATTTGCAAAATCCGTGGCAACAGGTGATCTTTTCGGGCAGATATGCTATTGACTTCGCCGCGGCAATAACGACATTTCCGCCACTTGTACCAAACAAGCTGTTTTTTGTTGACGTGATCCAGAAACAGATCAGGAGAATACGACCATTCGCAGACCTTTCAAAGCCGATGCCCCCGTCAAGGAGGGGCCGCGCTCCAACCGGGAAATTCGGGTTCCCAGAGTTCAGCTTATTGATGAAGAGGGCCAGAACCTCGGTAGCATGCCGACGGATCAGGCTTTGAAAATGGCGGAAGAGGCCGGTCTCGATCTCGTCGAGATTTCGCCGAACGCAGAGCCGCCGGTATGCAAGATCCTCGATCTCGGCAAGCTTAAGTACTCGACCCAGAAAAAGGCCGCTGAAGCGCGCAAGAAACAGAAGATCGTCGAAGTCAAAGAAATCAAGATGCGCCCCAACATCGACACGCATGATTATGACGTGAAGATGAAGGCGATGAACCGTTTCTTTGACGAAGGTGACAAGGTGAAGGTGACGCTGAAGTTCCGTGGCCGTGAAATGGCCCACCAGGAACTCGGCATGAAGCTTCTCCTCCAGGTGAAGGAAGACACCCAGGCGATTGCCAAGGTGGAAGCCGAGCCGAAGCTCGAAGGCCGTCAGATGATGATGGTTCTCGCCCCGAAATAACTTGCGCCAGCCTTTTAAGGCCGCATGAATAGCCATCGCAAGGGGAAGTTTGCTTTCCCCGTTGCGCTTTTAGCCGACTGCGGTTATAAGCGCGCGTCCGAACGGTCCGGCAGGGCATGCCGAGGCCGTTCCTGAATAGCTTGAAATAGGCCTCGTCTGCCTGTTTCGATACAAAAACGGAGTAGCAAAATGCCCAAGATGAAGACGAAGTCCGCTGCAAAAAAGCGGTTCAAGATCACCGCCACCGGCAAGGTTGTTGCAGCTGCCGCCGGTAAGCGCCACGGCATGATCAAGCGTACCAACAAGTTCATTCGCGACGCGCGCGGAACCATGGTTCTCGCCGAAGCTGACGGCAAGAAGGTCGTCAAGAACTACCTGCCGAACGGTCTCTGAGACTTTTCCGCACTTTTGGACACTTTAAGGAGATCATGACATGGCACGCGTAAAACGTGGCGTAACTTCCCGCGCCAAGCACACCAAGACACTCAAGGCAGCCAAGGGCTTCTACGGCCGCCGCAAGAACACCATCCGCGCAGCAAAGGCTGCCGTGGATCGTTCCAAGCAGTACGCCTACCGCGACCGCAAGGTTAACAAGCGCAACTTCCGCGCTCTGTGGATCCAGCGTATCAACGCTGCTGTTCGCGAATTCGGCCTGACCTATGGCCGCTTCATCGACGGCCTGAACAAGGCTGGCATCGAAGTCGACCGCAAGGTTCTGTCCGACATGGCTATCCATGAGCCGGCAGCATTCGGCGCGCTCGTCGAAGCAGCAAAGAAGGCGCTTGAGTACCTCAAGGATGCCGGCACGGCCAACGAGTTTGAAACCGCTGTAAAGTAATTACGGCGCGGACAATCTGTTGTTCATTTGAAACCCGCGTCGGGAAACCGGCGCGGGTTTTTCGTTTTGAGTTGCTGATAATTTCCATCGGTATTTTTTAATTTAGAAATTTAGAAGAGTTGGAGTATTCACGCCGTTTGGAGCGAAACCCTTGGTGGATGGAAATGCTGGTCAATAAAAGTGAGGTTGTGGAAGCGGAAGGTTTTCGCGTTCATCTCGAAGACGATGACATCGCAACCGTGATGCGCGTCCTCCTGAAAAGTGACCGGCGCATTCAGAAGGTCGAGCTTTCGCAGCTGACGGTGTGGATCAAACGGCAGGGCACGGAACGGGTGACCTGGTGGATGAAAATGCAGAAGCTGCTGTCGAAACTTCTGCCCTACACTTTTCTTCGTCCTTCCGAACCGCTTGATGGTGCCGGCCTCATGCAGCGAGAACTGGAAACATTGCAGCAGTTCCAGCAACGCGGCTTCCCGGTTCCGCCGCTGATCTATTCTTCACGTACGGCGGTGGTGCTGGGAGATGTCGGCCCAACGATCATGGAGCGGATGGATGCGCTGAAGTCGTCCGATCCGGTGGAGCATGACGCCTTGCTTGTGAAATCCGCAGAAGCGCTCGGCGAGCTGCATGCTGCAGGCCTCTGCCACGGTCGCCCGCATGTGCGTGATTTCTTTTTAAAGGACGGCCGTGTCGGTTTCATGGATTTCGAGGAGCGCCCGCAGGAGGTCATGCCGCTTGAAACGGCGCAGGCCCGCGATATCTGGCTGCTGTTTCTGCAGGTCGCGACCCGTGCCTGTGATGCCCCTAAAACCCGCGATGCGGCCTTTTCACGCTGGCTTGAAAACGCCCCACCCCGGGCAGTCGAAGAATTAAGCCGCCTGACCCGCATTCTCGGGCGATTTTTACCGCTTGCCCGGTTGATCGGGCGCGTGCGGATGGGTAGTGATCTGCGACGCTTTATCATGGCGACCGACTATCTGATGAATGCTGTGAACACCGACGCCGCTGTAAAAAAGTCCGGCAAGGCAGGAAAAGATGACTGAACTTGATACCTTGAAATCGCAACTGATGTCGGAGATCGCCGCCGCTGCCGATGAGCCGGCCATCGAAGCCGTGCGCGTCTCCGCGCTTGGCAAGAAAGGCTCGGTTTCGGAGCTTTTGAAGACGCTTGGCAGCATGACGCCGGAAGAGCGCCAGACCCGTGGGGCTGCCATCAACCAGCTCAAGACCGAAATCACCGACCTCATTAGCGAGCGCAAGAACGCGCTGAAGAATGAGGCCATCGCCGCCCGGCTTAAGGCGGAAACGGTGGATGTCAGCCTGCCGGTCCGCCAGTCTCCGGCCGAGCGCGGCCGCATTCATCCGATCAGCCAGATCGTCGATGAAATCACCGCCATCTTTGCGGATATGGGCTTCTCCATTGCGGAAGGTCCCGATATCGAGACCGATTATTATAACTTCACGGCGCTGAATTTCCCGGAAGGTCATCCGGCCCGCGAAATGCACGACACCTTCTTCTTGCCACCGGATGAAAACGGCGAGCGCAAGGTGCTGCGTACGCACACCTCGCCCGTGCAGATCCGCACCATGGAAAGCCAGAAGCCACCGATCCGCATCGTCATTCCGGGCAAAACCTATCGCCAGGATTCCGACGCCACGCATTCGCCGATGTTCCATCAGGTCGAAGGCCTTGTCATCGACAAGAAGGCGCATGTTGGCAATCTGCGCTGGATTCTGGAAGAATTCTGCAAGACCTTCTTTGAGGTCGACAGCGTCGTCATGCGCTTCCGCCCGTCCTTCTTCCCCTTCACGGAGCCGAGCTTCGAGGTGGATATCCAGTGCGACCGTTCTGGCCCAATCGTGAAGTTCGGCGAAGGCACGGACTGGATGGAAATCCTCGGTTGCGGCATGGTGCACCCCAATGTGCTGCGCGCTGGCGGGCTTGACCCGGATGAATATCAGGGCTTTGCCTGGGGCATGGGCCTCGACCGCATCGCAATGCTGAAATACGGCATGCCTGACCTGCGTGATTTTTTCAACGCCGATGTCCGCTGGATGACCCATTACGGCTTCCGCCCGCTCGACATGCCGACGCTATTCGGCGGTCTCAGCGTTTAATCCGGTTAGCCAAGGAGCAAAGACATGAAATTCACTCTTTCCTGGCTGAAAGAGCATCTCGAAACGGATGCGACGCTGGACGAGATCTGCGAGCGGCTGACGGCAATCGGCCTTGAGGTCGAGGATGTTGATGACAAAACGGCCTACAAGCCTTTCGTCATTGCCAAGGTGGTTTCCGCTGAAAAACACCCCGAGGCCGACCGCCTCAAGGTGCTGATGGTCGATGCCGGAGACGGCAAGCCGGTGCAGATCGTCTGCGGCGCGCCGAATGCACGCGCCGGTCTCGTCGGTGCGCTCGCGCGTCCGGGCGTCTATGTTCCGGGCATCGACGTCACCCTTGCAGTCGGCAAGATACGCGGCGTGGAAAGCCACGGCATGATGTGCTCCGAAAAGGAGCTCAACATCTCCGACGATCATGACGGCATCATCGATCTGCCGCAGGATGCCCCTGTCGGCACGTCCTTCGCCACCTATGCCGGTCTCGACGATCCGGTCATCGAAATCAACCTGACGCCGAACCGTCCCGACTGCACCTCGATCTATGGCATTGCTCGGGATCTCGCCGCGTCCGGTCTCGGCAAGCTGAAGACGAGACCCGCGCCGTCCTTCAAGGTGGAAGGCGCAACGCCTGTGGACGTGAGGCTGGAACTGGACGACACTGCCCTTTGCCCCGGCTTCTCGTTGCGCATCGTGCGCGGCGTGAAGAATGGCCCAAGCCCGAAATGGATGCAGCAGCGCCTGATGGCAATCGGTCTGCGCCCCATCAATGCGCTTGTCGACATCACCAACTACATGACCTTCGATCAGGGTCGGCCGATGCACGTCTTCGATGCCGCCAAGGTCAAAGGCGATCTCACGGTTCGCCGTGCGAAGGAGGGCGAGACCATCCTCGCGCTCGACCAGCGCGAATATAAGCTCGGTCCGAACAATGTCGTCATCGCCGATGAAAAAGGCCTCGAGTCCATCGGCGGCATCATGGGTGGCGAACATTCAGGCTGCGACGAGAACACCGTCGACGTGCTGATCGAATCCGCTCTCTGGGATCCTATCAACATCGCCAAGACCGGCCGTTCGCTCGGCATCATCACAGATGCGCGTTATCGTTTCGAGCGCGGTGTCGATCCGGAATATATGGTTCCGGGTCTGGAACGCACCACCGAGCTGGTTCTGGAACTCTGCGGTGGCATTGCCGGGGAAGCCAAAGTCGTTGGCTACAAGGGCCATCAGCCAAAGGTCGTGGATTTCCCGCTGACGGAGGTGAAGCGCCTGACAGGTCTGGAAGTGTCGGCGCAGGAGAGTCTCACCATTCTCAAGGGTCTCGGTTTCGGCGTCGAGGGAACGGGCGAGCGCGTATCCGTCACCGTGCCGTCCTGGCGTCCTGATGTCGACGGTAAGGCCGATCTGGTTGAAGAGGTCATGCGCATTCATGGCGTTGACAATATCAAGCCGGAACCGCTGGAAAGCTTCGGTGCCGTCAACGGCCGTATCCTGACCACGCTGCAGATCCGCACCCGCACCGCGCGCCGTGCGCTGGCAAGCCGCGGCATGCTCGAGGCCGTCACCTGGTCCTTCATCCCGGAAGCGCAGGCAAAGCTGTTCGGCGGCGGTTCGCCGGCCCTGAAGCTCGCAAACCCGATTGCGGCCGATATGTCTGACATGCGGCCCTCGCTGCTGCCCGGCCTGCTGACCGCCGCACAGCGCAATGCCGACAAGGGCTATGGTGACGTCGCGATCTTCGAGGTTTCCGGCACCTATGAGGGCGATACACCTGATAAGCAACGCCGCGTTGCCGGCGGCGTTCGCCGTGGAACGGCCTCGCTGGCGGGTAGCGGCCGCATGTGGTCCAATGCTTTGAAGGGCGGCGGTAAGCCGGTCGATGTTTATGACGCCAAGGCCGATGCGCTTTCGGTGCTCGAAGCTTGCGGCCTGCCCATGGCCAATGTGCAGATTGAGGCCGGCGGCCCCTCCTGGTATCATCCCGGCCGTTCCGGCACCATCAAGATGGGTCCGAAGGTCGTGCTCGGTTATTTCGGTGAATTCCACCCGAAGACGCTGTCCGAACTGGATGTCTCCGGCGCCTATTGCGGTTTCGAGATTTATCTCGACGCCATGCCGGAGCCGAAGAAGAAGGCAACCCGGACCAAGCCTGCGCTTGAGCTTTCACCCTTCCAGGCGGTGAAGCGCGACTTCGCCTTCGTGGTCGACAAGTCGGTGGAAGCGGGCGCCATCATCAAGGCGGCTACAAGCGCCGACCGCAAGCTGATCGCCGGCGTCAACGTCTTCGACATCTTCGAAGGCGCATCGCTCGGCGAAAACCGCAAGTCGGTAGCCATCGAGGTCCAGATCCAGCCGGTCGACAAGACGCTGACGGACGAGGATTTCGAAGCCTTGACGGCCAAGATCGTCGGCAATGTCGAGAAATCGACGGGCGGCGTCCTGCGCGCCTGAGCCTGGGGGCATCTGTCGGAATGAACAAAGCCGCGGCGGTTGCCGCGGCTTTTTGTTTCTAGCGATTGGCCATCCGTGACATCTGTTCTGGGTAACGCGCGCCGGCGACTTTTGCGGGCGAAAGTAGCGCGCCGAGGCTGGCGGCTTCTTCTGCCGTCAGCGATACCTCCGCCGCGGCAACATTCTTCTCCAGATTGGCGATTTTTGTCGTGCCGGGAATAGGAACGATGAAGTCGCCCTGCGCCAGAACCCAGGCCAGAGCCAGTTGTCCGGCGGTCACGCCCTTCTCAGTCGCCATGTCCTCCAGAAGCTTGATGAGCGCCAGATTGGCGTCGAAGTTTTCGCTTTGAAAACGCGGCAGGCCGCGGCGAAAGTCGTCCGATGCAAGTCCGTCGAGCGTCTTCAATGCGCCAGTCAAAGCGCCGCGTCCAAGTGGACTGAAGGGGACGAAACCGATGCCGAGTTCGCGGCAGGTCTCCAGCACGCCGTTTTCCTCCACGTCGCGGGTCCATAGAGAATATTCGCTCTGAATGGCCGCAATCGGATGAACAGCGTGCGCTTTGCGAAGTGTTTCGGCGCTCGCTTCCGACAGGCCGAGATGCTTCACTTTGCCCTGTCGCACCAGCTCGGCCATGGCGCCGACCGTGTCTTCGATCGGAACATTCGGATCGACGCGATGCTGGTAGAACAGGTCGATCTCATCGACGCCAAGGCGTTTGAGAGAGGCTTCGGCGACGGCGCGCACATTTTCCGGGCGACTGTCGGTGCCTACCATCATCTGGCCAGCGGGTTTGGTGGTGTCGATTTTGAAGCCGAACTTGGTGGCGATGACCACCTTGTCGCGATAGGGCTTCAAACCCTTGCCGACAAGGATTTCGTTGTTGTAAGGCCCGTAAACCTCCGCCGTATCGAAAAAGGTAACGCCGAGTTCGACGGCGCGGTGCAGCGTTGCAATTGCGCTGCTCTCATCGCCGGTCGGGCTATAGGCATGGGTCATACCCATGCAGCCGAGGCCAAGCGCCGAAACGGAAAGGTTGTTTCCGAGGGTTCTTTTTTTCATTTGTACGTCCTTCCATAAGGAGCCGCCCATCGCTAGGGGCGTGGTTAGAAAATAGCGTCTCATGGCGATAAAAATAATCGCTGCAAATCCGTGTGGGTTGTTCTATCATTTAGAACAATGAACCGTGTGCAACTCTCCCAGCTGGCCGTTCTGGCCGCCGTTGCCGAAGGCCGCAGCTTTCGCAAGGCCGCCGCCGAACTTGCCATTGCCCCTTCCGCCGTCAGCCATGCGGTGTCATCGCTGGAGGCGAGCGTTGGGCTACGCCTGCTTCATCGTACCACCCGCAGCGTCTCACCGACAGAGGAGGGCAGGCGGCTTCTCGAGACGCTTGGCCCTGCACTTGCGGATATCGATGCGGTCATCGAGACCCTCGCCGAGCATGGCGGGAGACCGGCCGGCCCTCTGCGCATCACTCTGCCGAGACTGGCCGCCGAGGACCTCATCGTGCCACGGCTGGGTGAATTCCTGCGGCTCTATCCCGATATTTCACTCGAAATTTCAACCGACGACCGCTTCGAGGATATTGTCGCAAAAGGTTTCGATGCCGGGCTGCGGCTCGGGGAGCACCTCGATGCGGATATGATTGCGGTTAAAGCCAGCGGCGCGTGGCGCGGCGCAATTGTTGGCTCTCCGTCCTATTTTGCGGAAAATCCATCGCCACGCGATCCCAGGGATCTCATTCGGCATCGCTGCATTCGCCGGCGTTTCGCTAGCGGCCTTATCTATCGCTGGGAACTGGAGAAGAATGGCAAGCCATTGGTGGTCGATGTGCAAGGGCCGCTGATCCTGTCGGACCAGAGCCTCATTCGACGGGCGGCGATTGACGGCGCAGGGCTTGCCTTCGTTTTTGAGCAGCGTGTCGAGGACGATATCAGGGAGGGAAAGCTGATCCGCGTGCTGGAGGACTGGTGCGCGCCCTTCGACGGTTTTTACATTTATTATCCCTCGCGCAGGCAGATGCGTCCGGCGCTGAGGGCTTTCGTGGATTTTTTCCGCTACCGGGGCTGATCAGAACTTGATGCGATAGCGGATATGGCCGTCGCTTTTGACGTAGCTGTCGTAAAGCTTCTGGGCACGGTGATTATGCTCGTCCGTATTCCAGTACAGCCGTGACCAGCCCTTGTCCTTGCAAATAGTGATCAGGTCATCCATCAGCGCCCGGCCCGTGCCCTTGCCACGGATTTCGCTATCGACGAATAAATCCTCCAGATAGCAGTCCGGTGTCTTCACCCAGGTGGAATCATGGAAATGGTGGATGGCGAAACCGGCCATGCGCTTGCCGAGCATGGCCACCCGCATGGAAACACGGGATGTGGGATCGAGGATACGCGCCCAGGTGTGTTCCGTCACATCATCGGCAAGATCAACCTCGTAAAAGGCGAGATAATCGTTCCAGAGGCGCAGCCATTCCGCCCGGTCAGCCGGCTCTGCGTCGCGAATCGTGAGTTCCATCTTATACGCCAGCCTTGTCGAGAAGGGTCATCATATCATCCGTGAGCTTCAGATCGCCGGCGCGTTTGAAGCTTTCAAGCTGCGACAGGCTGGTGGCGCTGGCAATCGGCGCGGTTATCGCCTTTTTCCTTAACAGCCAGGCCAGCGCGATATCCGCGAGCTTGGCCCCGGTTTGTACCGCCACAGCATCCATGGCGCCCAAAACGGCGAGACCACGTGCGTTGACATATTCGCCGACGCGATAGCTGCGGGCGACACCTTCCGTATCGGCCTTGGCGCGATATTTCCCGGTCAGAAAGCCGGCGGCGAGGCTGTAATAGTTGATGACGCCGAGCTCTTCCTTGACGCAAAGATCGGCAAGAGGACCTTCAAAATCCGCGCGGTTATAGAGGTTATATTCCGGCTGCAGTACATCATAACGCGGAAGATTGTTCTTCGCGGCCACGTCCAGCGCCTCCTGAAGCTGGCTCGCGGAATAGTTGGAGCAGCCGATGGCGCGGATTTTCCCCTCTTCCTTCAGCTTTGCGAAGGCGGCAAGCGTCTCTTCCAGCGGCACGTCCGCATCCGGTTTATGGGCAAGATAGAGGTCGATATAGTCAGTCTGCAATCGCTTCAGCGAAGCCTCGACAGCCTCTGCGATCCACCTGGCGCTCAGCCCTGTCTTCTGGCCGCGATTGTCGAAACCGACCTTGGTGACGATCACCGCGTCCTCCCGCTTCACGCTCGATTGCTTCAGCCATTTGCCGATGATCGCCTCGGACTCGCCGCCCACATGTCCATCCACCCAGGCGGAATAGACATCTGCCGTGTCGATGGCGTTGAACCCGGCGTCGAAAAAGGCGTCGAGCAGGGCAAAGGAAGTCTTCTCGTCCGCTGTCCAGCCGAAGACGTTGCCACCGAAGACGATCGGGGCGATGGAGAGGCCGGTGCGGCCAAGGCTTCGTTTTTCCACGGGGAATGCTCCTGTTGCTGACTTTGCCCCAAGGTTAGCAACTGCCAGTCTGCATAACCATTCAATTCCTTTGATGGCATTCATCAGGCAGCGGCAGGGTCTGAGATTATCAGGCCTGAAAACCGCGATAGTGGCTGGGAGGGAAGCGATTATGCTGTTGCCAGACACGCCGCAAATGCCGGGCGGAGGCAAAACCGGCCCTCTCGGCAATGGCTTCCATATCCAGACGGCTGTTGGCGAGAATGTCGCGGACGAGATTGACCCGCATCAGGTTGACATAATCGATGACACTGATGCCCGTATGCTCGCGAAACAGGCGCGACAGGTGCCTTTCGCTGAGCGCCGCAATATCGGCCAGCCGCTCCAGCGACCAGTCCTGCGCCGGCTCGGCCATCACACGGTCCTGAACCCGATGAATGGCGGGGTGGATGTGGTTGCGGCCGGTGAGCCACGGGGAGATTTGCGGATCGCTGCCGCTGCGCCTGAGATAAACCACCATGGTTTTGGCAATACGCGCTGCGACCGCCGGGGATGTCAGCCGGGAAACCACATGCAGCATCAGGTCGATACCGGTGGAAATGCCGGCGCTTGAGAAGCGGTTGCCATCCTCGACGAAAAGGCGGTTTTCGGCCACCTGGGACAGCGGCGCGACGCGGCGCAGCCCTTCAACGCAATCGGCATGGGTCGTGCAGTTGCACCCGTCGAAAAGCCCGGCTTCGCCCGCCAGCAGCGCGCCGGAACAGATGGAAATGACTGTCGTATGAGGGCGCACCGCGCGGCGCAGCCATGCCACCAGCGTCTGCCGCTCTCGCCGTGCCTCCGGATCGTTGTCGAAGCGTGACGTGCTGCCCGAGATCAGCAGGAAAGCATTTTCCGGCAGGGTCGCGGGCAAGCTCTCCAGCCCTGAAAGCGCAAGGCCGATGGAGGATTGTTGTTTGTCACTCGCAGCAATGTAGCGGCAGTCGAAATGGATGTCCCGTTGTTCCCCGTTGGCATAACGGATCACTTCGAGCGGACCGGCAATATCGAGCAACAGCGCATGGGGCGGCACAAGCGTATAAAAGGGAATGGTGCGTGTGCCGCCTTTATCCATCAGGCCGCCTCTTCCAAGGTGGCAAGTGCGTCGTCGACGGTCACGATGCGCGCAAAGCGGCCAGCCAGCACCAGCTCGGTCCGCTTGCGGATATCGTCGGGGCTGAAGACGGTGCCGGAAGCATGTGTCATCGGGAAAGTCAGCGTCGCTTCGGTGACGTAGTCGACGCTGTAACCAAGATCGGAGGCGTGACGGGTGGTGGTTTCACAGCATTGTTCGGTGCGGATACCGGAAACGATCAGCCGGTTGATACCCTTCTGCGTCAGCCAGATTTCGAGGCCGGTGCCGGCAAAAGCGGAATGGCGGTTCTTGTGAAAGGTGACATCTGGGGTAATCCGCACACCCTCCAGCGCCCGGATATAGCCGCTGTCTTTTGAAAAAGCCCTGTCGCCATCGACATGGAAGATTTGCACGACGGGAATGCCCGCAGCCTTGGCGCCGTCGATCAGCATCTGCTGCTTCTCCAGATAAGCGGCAAGCTCGCTTTCTTCGAAGTAAGGGGCGTGCCGAAAGGATTCCTGAACGTCGATGACTAGCAGCGCTGTACGAGAAGAGGACATTTCATGTTTCTCCATTGGGTTCATGCATAGCATAATTCCTCTTATCTAGCTTGGAGAAAAGCAGGTATTCCGACAAAGACAGGACAAATTCAGCCATACACTGCTCTGTCATGCATGGGCGGCTTGCCAGGCCGTGTGACGATGGTAAGTTTCCGACGATGGCAGAGCGGGAGAATGGAATGCTGCGTTTCGGAATAATCTCAACGGCGAAAATCGCTCAGGATCACGTCATCCCGGCGATGCAGGATGCGCGAAACTGCGTGGTCAGCGCCATCGCCAGCCGTGACCTCGCCAAGGCCCGCGCGGTGGCGGATCGTTTTTCCGTGCCCCACGCCTTCGGCTCCTATGAGGAGATGCTGGCGTCGGGTGTTATCGACGCCGTCTATATTCCGCTTCCGACCTCGCAGCATGTGGAATGGACCGTCAAGGCCGCCGATGCCGGCAAGCATGTTCTGTGCGAAAAGCCGATTGCACTGAAGGCCGAGGAGATCGATACCCTCATCGCCGCGCGTGACCGCAACCGTGTTATCATCTCGGAAGCCTTCATGGTCACCTATGCGCCCGTCTGGGCGAAGGTGAAGGAACTGCTGGCGTCCGGCGCGATAGGCACACTGAAGCATGTTCAAGGCGCTTTCAGCTATTTCAATCGCGATCCCGGCAATATGCGCAATATTCCCGAACTGGGTGGCGGCGCCTTGCCGGATATCGGCGTTTACCCGACCATCGTTACCCGCTTCGCTACCGGCGCGGAACCCCGGCGCGTACAGGCCACCGTCGAGCGCGATAAAGAATTCGGCACGGATATCTATTCCAGTGTCCGGGCCGATTTTGGCGATTTCGAACTGAGTTTTTATCTGGCCACACAGCTTGCCGCCCGTCAGCTCATGGTTTTCCATGGCACTGAGGGGTATATCGAGGTCAAGTCTCCGTTCAACGCCAATCGCTGGGGTGCGGAAGAGATCGAGCTGACCAATCAGGCCCACAACCAGTCGCAAATCTTCCGGTTTCAGGATAGCCGCCAATACAAGCTGGAGGCGGAGGCCTTTGCCCGTGCGGCGAAGGGTGAGGGCGACGTCGTGACGCTGGAAAGCTCGAGAAAGAACCAGCTTTTCATCGACGCTATCTACCGGGCAGCGGAAAAGGATGGCTGGGAGACAGTTTAGTCCTGATCCTGCCGTTGCTTTTGAAGCCGCCAATAGCCGTAAAGCGCCAGCACAAATGCTGCGAGTGCTGCAAAAGCAAGCGGGACGAGCGGCTGCACCAGCGGGTTGCGCCATTGCAGCAGGGCAAACAGCCCGACGCTGACGATCCGTGAGGTAAGCGTGACGGCATTTGTCAGGAAGCTGTTCAGCCTGGCTGATGCCTCACCATACGAACGGTTCAGCCGCCAGCTTGTTGCAAGCCCCGTTGCGGCACCCGGCAAACGGGCGGCAAGCGGATCGACGCCGAGATAGAAAATAAGCAGACAGGTAACGACGAGATCAACGGCCAGTCCGCCGATCTCGGTCAGTGCAAAGTGCGGAAGCCTCAAGGCGATGGACTTTTAGAGGGTTGGCTTGGTGGAACGCGGGCGCTGCAGCACCAGAAGGCTGATAACGACACCCACGACACCGAAATTGTAACCGGCGAGCGCCAGAAGCAGCGAGATCAAGGGCACGGCCGTGGAAGAAAGTGCAATCGCCACGCCATAGGCACCGATAACCATCATGCAGATGAAAACGATGCTGAAAACCGAACGGAGCGCAACTGCGGTTACGCCGAGCACTGTGGCGGTAAGAAAAATCATGATGCCGCCTCCTCTTTGATTGTCGGGCCTGAGGGAAGGCTTAACGCCGTTTTCCCTAACGAACCCTTGTTTCCTCCTCCCATCCTCATCTTCCTAACTCGTTAGTTGGGGATATGGTTTCAACGTCGTTAAAATGAGGCTGGTCGGCGCCGGCATTTCCGAATCGGCGGGTTTTGGTTACAAACGGGCATGAGCGATATTTTCTCCCACGCAGCATTGAGCAATCTTGCCGAGTTCTCGGTCTCCGAACTGTCGGGTTCCATCAAGCGCACGGTGGAGACGGCGTTCGAGCAGGTGCGGGTGCGCGGCGAGATTTCCGGCTATCGTGGTCCGCATTCGTCCGGGCACGCGTATTTCTCGCTGAAGGACGACCGCGCCCGTATCGACGCGGTGATCTGGAAAGGCACCTTCTCGCGGCTGAAGTTCCGCCCCGAAGAGGGCATGGAAGTCATCGCCACCGGCAAGGTCACAACCTTTCCCGGCTCCTCGAAATACCAGATCGTCATCGAAAGTCTCGAGCCGGCCGGTGCCGGCGCGCTGATGGCGCTTCTGGAAGATCGACGTCGGCGGCTGGCGGCGGAAGGGCTGTTCGATGCGGCTCGCAAGCGCCGGCTGCCCTTCATGCCGCATGTCATCGGCGTCGTCACCTCGCCGACGGGCGCTGTCATTCGCGACATCCTTCACCGCATTTCCGATCGCTTTCCGGTCCATGTGGTCGTCTGGCCGGTCAAGGTGCAGGGTGAAGGTTCGGGCGAGGAGGTGGCGAACGCCATTCGCGGTTTCAACGCACTTCAGCCCGGCGGTGTGACCTCGCGGCCCGACGTACTGATTGTCGCGCGCGGCGGCGGCAGTCTGGAGGACCTCTGGAGTTTCAACGATGAAATCGTCGTGCGCGCCGCTGCCGAAAGCGAAATCCCGCTGATTTCCGCCGTCGGGCATGAAACCGATACGACCTTGATCGACTACGCCGCCGATGTGCGTGCGCCAACCCCGACGGGGGCCGCCGAAATGGCCGTGCCGGTGCGTGCGGAACTTGAAGCGCAGCTTTCCGGCCTTGCCGCGCGCCTTGCCGGTTCGGTTTCGCGGCAGATGGATAATCGCCGCCAGGGCGTGCGGGCGCTGGTGCGTGCCTTGCCGTCCCTCGATCAGCTTCTGGCCCTGCCGCGCCGCCGTTTCGATGAGGCTACAAGCGGTCTTGGCCGGGGATTGGAATTGACGACGCTGAACAAGCGCCGTGCCTTCGAACGTTCCGCTTCGGGGCTGAGACCGGAGACCCTGCTAAACGGTCTCAAACACCACAGGCAACGCGTCACCGAACGTATGCACCGGGCCGAGACCCTGGTGGAGCGCCGTTTGCTGCAGGGCAAAGGCCGCGTCGATGCCTTCGATTCCGCGCTGCGTTCGCTTCCCGCTCGGTTGCTCGGCCAGGTGGAGCGGCAGAAGGAGCGGGTCGTCACTGCTGTGCGTCGGGCCGATACCGCCGTATTGCACCGCATGGCGCAGAACCGCGCGGGCCTTGCCGCTCATGACCGCATCCTGCAATCTCTGTCTTATAAAAACGTGCTGAAACGCGGTTATGCCGTGATCCGTGACGAAGAGAACCGGCCGTTGACGCGTGCGGCAGCTATCGCTTCAGGTGCTGTGGTCTCGATGGAATTTGCCGATGGCCGCGTCTCGGCCATCACGACGGGGGAGGGCGCACCGTCCCCCGATAACCCCATAGCGCCAAAAAAGAAGCCGGCGAAACCGGCTTCTTCCGATCCGGGCAATCAGGGCAGCCTGTTCTGATCAGATCGACGCCGTATCCGAAAAACGGCGGCTGACAGTGAAGGTCTTTTCGATATCGGGGTGCAGTTCCATGCCAAGGCCGGCGCCCGGCGGCACGGTAATCATGCCGTTTTTCACCTCAGGCAATGCGGTGACGAGATCGCGATACCAGGTCTTGTAGAAGGCGCGCACGCTTTCCTGCACCAGCGCATTCGGCGCATTGAGAGACAGATGCGTGGAGGCGCAGAGCACGACCGGGCCAGTGCAATCATGCGGCGCGACCGGCAGATGCCAGGCCTCCGCCATGGAGGCGATCTTGCGCGCCTCCGAAAGTCCGCCGCACCAGCTGATGTCAAGCATCACCACGCCGGCTGCACCTGTTTCCAGCAGGTCACGGAAGGCCCAGCGGGAGCCGAGCGTTTCGGATGCGGAAATGGGCGCTGGCGACACTGCGGCATAACGCGTCAGGCTGGAAAGGCTGTCCATCTTGATCGGGTCTTCGTGCCAGAAGGTCTGGTAGGGGGTAAGCGCCTTGGCGATCTGCATGGCGGGCAGAAGCTGCCACATCGAGTGGAACTCCACCATGATATCCATCTTGTCGCCCACCGCCTTGCGGATCTTTTCAAATGGCTCGAGCGCGCTTTTCAGGTCCGGCATCGAGATATATTGCCCGCGCGTCTTTTCCGCCGCCGCATCGAAGGGCCAGATCTTCATGGCGGTGATGCCGTCTTCCAGCAGCGAATGGGCAAGCTCGTCGGCCCGGTGCAGAAAGCCGTTCAGATCGTCATAGTCCTTGCCGCCGGAAAGGCCGTAATTGGCTGTCTGCTGGCCGGTCGCTTTCTTGATGTATTCGGTGCCTGCGCAGGTATTGTAGGTGCGGATTTCCCTGCGGCTGAAACCGCCGAGCAGCTGGGCGATGGGCTGGTTGGTGGCCTTGCCGAAAATATCCCACAGCGCGATGTCAAAAGCGGAGTTGCCGCGCACTTCCGCGCCCGAGGAACGGAAGCCGAGATAACCGACAAGGTCTTGCGCCAAGAGGTCGATTTGCAGCGGGTCGCGACCGATTACCCGGGGCGCGATATATTCATGGACATAGGTTTCCACCGTCTCGGCGCCATAAAAGGTTTCGCCAAGCCCGGTAATACCTTCATCCGTATGGACCAGAACCCAGAGCAGGTTTGCCCGTTCCGCCACACGGACGGTCTCAAGTTTCGTGATTTTCATGAAGTATCTCCTCCAGAGGCAGGTCGTGTTCCGCCTGGAACGGTGTTTGAAAAATCAGGCGATGCCGGCGGCCAGAAGCGCATGCACGCTTTCATCGAAATGCCGCGCCATCAGTGTTGAAGCCGTTTGCGGATCGCCGGCGGCAATGGCCTGTCCGATGGCGATGTGAAGCTCGCTTGCGGCATGGCGCTGCGCATCGGATGTGCGGCTTTTCCAGCCGATCGGCCAGGTCTGACGCGTCACATTCTGGAAGGCGGCGAGAATGAGTTCGAAAACCGGGTTCTTGGAGGCCCTGGCTATGGCGATGTGAAAAGCAAGATCGTGTTCCATGACCTTGTCGTTGTCGCCGAAATCCCGCTCCATATTGTTGGCATGGTCGAGAATGGTCAGCGCCTCCGCATCGGTGCGCCTCAGCGCCGCAAGCGTCACGGTTCTGACTTCGATGGTGCGGCGTACGTCGTAAATCTGCTGGATGTTGATCTGTTCGGTGTGAATGCCATGTTCGAACATCAATGACATTGCACCGTGATCCAGCGTCGCCACAGTGGCCCGCTTGCCGGCGCTCACGTCGATCAGCCGCATGGCAGACAGAGACCGGAAAGCCTCACGAACGACGGTGCGGGAGACACCGAGCTGCTGCGAGAGCGAAAGCTCGCTAGGGAGCTTCGCGCCGGGTGCGAGTTCGTTTTCGCGGATATGACGGGTGATAGCGCCGACCGTGCTGCTGACGAGACCGGCTTCATGCGAAATGGCGTTTAACATTTTTCCTCCAACCTGTAGTACAGGTTTATGGAGAATTGCTTACAGGATTTTCTGAAGCGAAACAAGCGCCATCACGGAGCCATTGTGTGTTTGTCGGCCAAAAAGGCCTATTCTTCGAAATCTCGCAAAAACCGTTTCAGCAGTCGGTTCAGCGTCGCACGGTCTTCTTCGCTGAGGCCGGCGACCAGGCGGTGCTGGTTTTCGACGTGAGCGCCTGCCGCTTCCTCGACAATCGCAAGGCCCCGTTCCGTCAGCGATATCAGGACGCTGCGCCGGTCGTTCGGGTTGTGGATACGTTCCACCAGGCCGGCTTTCTCGAGTTGGTCGATTCGGTTGGTCATGGTGCCGGAACTCACCATCGTCATGGCCAGGAGATCGCCGGGGGAGAGCCTGTAGGGTGAGCCGGAGCGCCGCAATGTCGCCAGTACATCGAAAGCGGAAGAGGAAAGCCCGTGCTTCAGCAGCGCCGCCTCTACCTCGCGGCCGAGATGGGTGGAAAGACGGTTCAGGCGCCCGAGCAGCCCCATGGGATCGACATCGAGATCGGGTCGCTCCCTGCGCCACTGCGCCAGAATGTGATCGACGTGGTCCAACGGTTCTTCGCTCATCACCAAGGCATAACAATTGATATCTTGACGTCAAGATAAAATCGACTAAGTTGAATTTATCTTGATATAGAGATTCTTGATATGAAGAAAAATACGACCTACTTAGCCGATGTGCTGGTGACAGCACTTGCTCCCGCCATCTGGGGAACCACCTATTTTGTCACGACGGAATTCCTGCCGCATGGATATCCGCTGCATGTCGCCATGCTGCGCGCCTTGCCGGCCGGTGTCCTGCTGCTGCTTCTCGTCCGAAAGCTGCCGCAGGGTATCTGGTGGCCGCGCAGCTTCATTCTCGGTGCGCTGAATTTTTCGTTTTTCTGGGCGATGCTCTTCGTTTCAGCCTATCGACTGCCGGGCGGTGTCGCAGCCACGGTGGGTGCGGTGCAGCCGCTCATCGTCATCGCGCTGTCGCGGCTGTTTCTCTCAATACCGGTGCGGCCGCTCGCCATCGTCGCCGGTTTTCTCGGCATTGCCGGTGTTGCGCTTCTGGTGCTGACGCCCGGCGCGGCACTTGATAGTATCGGTGTTGCCGCAGGCCTTGCCGGCGCCGTCTCCATGGCCTTCGGAACGGTGCTGACCCGCAAATGGCGCCCGCCCGTCTCGAACCTCACCTTCACCGCGTGGCAATTGACGGCCGGCGGCATTCTTCTTTTGCCGGTCGCTTATCTCTTGGAGCCGGCTTTGCCGGCGCCAACGGCGGCCAATGTTCTCGGTATGGCCTATCTCGGCCTCATCGGTGCAGCACTTACCTATCTTCTGTGGTTTCGTGGGCTTGCCCGCATCGAACCTTCCGCGGCCGCATCGCTCGGCTTCTTAAGTCCGGTCGTTGCAACTTTGCTGGGCTGGCTGGCGCTCGGTCAAAGCCTCGCGCCAGCGCAGATCGCCGGTTTCATTGCCGTGCTTTTCAGCATCTGGCTCAGTCAGCGCAGCCAGTTGCCGAGGTAGGGGGCCGTCAGGCCCATTCGCCCTTGCGCATGACAGGAACCGTGGAGCCATCTGGCTTAACGCCGTCAATATCCACCTTGTCGGAACCGATCATCCAGTCGATGTGGATAAGGCTGGAATTGCCGCCCTGCGCCTTGATCTGATCCTGCGACAGCGAGGCGCCGTCGAGAAAACATTTCGAATAGCATTGGCCAAGCGCGATGTGGCACGAGGCGTTTTCATCGAATAGCGTGTTGTAAAACAGGACTCCGCTTGCCGAAATCGGCGAGGAATGCGGCACAAGCGCCACTTCGCCAAGACGCCGTGCGCCCTCGTCGGTGTCGAGCACCTTGTTCAGTACGGCTTCGCCCCTGGAAGCCTTGGCTTCGACGATGCGACCGGCTTCGAACTTAACCTGGATATCATCGATCAGCGTACCCTGATGCGACAGTGGTTTGGTGCTGGAGACGTAACCGTCAACCCGCAGCGCATGCGGTGTCGTGAAGACTTCTTCGGTCGGAATATTCGGGTTACAGGTCACGCCGTTCTTGGCGGTGGAAGCGCCGCCATGCCATTCATGGCCGTCAGCTAGGCCGATCTTTACGTTGGTGCCCGGGCCGGTGAAATGCAGCGCGGAGAAGCGTTCGCCATTCAGCCATTCGGAGCGCTTGGCGAGATTGGCATTGTGCTGCGCCCATGCGGCGACGGGATCGGCGACATCCACCCGCGAGGCGGCGAAGATGGCATCCGCGAGCTTGTGCACCGCTTCATCTTCGGTGAGGCCGGGGAAGACTTGCTTTGCCCAGGACGGATTGGGGTAAGAAATGATGTTCCAGTTGATATCGAAGTTGGAAATCTTCTCCAGCGCCGGCTTATAGGCGGTGGAATTGGCCTTGTTGGCGCGCGCCACCTTGGCGGGGTCCTCTTCGGCCAGCAGCATGGGGTTGTCGCCGGCAATCGCCAGCCGCGCTGCGCCATTGGCATAGGCCTTGGCCATGCCCTCATAGAGCCAGCCGGAAGCCCGGTCGAAATTCGCGTCGCTGGCATGGCGGTAGCGCGAAAGCGTGGTTTCCTCGTCGGAATAGAAAGTGGTAACCAGCCCGCCGCCCGCCATATAGGCATGCTTGGTCAAAAACCTGACCAACGGCAGGGCCGCCAGCGGTGCAGTGATCACCAGATCCTGATCCTTCTGCAATTGCAAGCCGACCTTGACGGCGACTTCCGCGAGTTTTTCCAGTTTGACGGGATCGATGGGGGAAACGGTCATGATCTGCCTTCGTCTATTTCAATAGGAGGCGCCGACCATAGCCCATTCCTTCTGAAAGCCAAATGCTTTCAGGCGTGCCCCTCGCGCGTCAATCGGCGACCAGCGGTGCGGCAATGGCCTTCAGCGCCTTTTGGGCATCGCGTGGCGAAAGCCTTACCTGTAAGCCTCGCTGCCCGCCGTTCATGTAGACACAATCATGCGCCATGGCCGCGGCCTCGATGGCCGTCGGCACCTGCTTCTTCTGCCCGAAAGGGCTGATGCCGCCGACATGGTAACCGGTGGCCCGCTCCGCATCGGCAGGCTTCATCATGCTGGCGGATTTGCCTCCGAAGGCGGCGGCAAGCTTCTTCATGCTCACCTCGCGGTCGGAGGGGACAATGACGCAGACCGGCTTGCCGTCCAGCTCCGCCATCAGTGTCTTCAGCACCAGATGTGGCGCCTCACCGATCGCCTCGGCCGCCTGCAGCCCGATGCGATCGGCATTCGGGTCGTAATCATAAGTCACGGTGGTGAAGGCAATGCCGGCTTTAGTCAGCATCTGGGTGGCGCGGGTTGTTTTGGACATGGTGGGTTGCGTTCAGGCAAAAAGCGTCTGGTAGATTTCCGGCTTGAAGCCGACGGTTATCTTACCCTTCGCTTCCAGCACGGGCCGCTTGATCATGGAGGGCTGTTCCAGCATCAGCCCGATGGCCCTTTCTCGTGTAAGATCGGCCTTCTGGCTGTCGTCGAGTTTCTTGAATGTCGTGCCGGCCCGGTTGAGAACCGTTTCCCAGCCGGCGGCATCACACCATGTTTCCAGATGGGCGCGGTCGATACCGGCTGTCTTATAGTCGTGGAAAGAATAATCGACGCTGTTCGTCTCCAGCCAGCTTCTGGCCTTCTTCATCGTGTCGCAATTCTTGATGCCGTAAATCGTGAACGTCATGCTATCGCCTCTTCGTCTTCAAGCCTTCCGGCATAACAAAATATCCATCTTATTCAAGCTGCCGCCTGAGGCGCCTTGCGTCGATTCATCCCTCACAATGCTTGAGCTATGCAAAATCGAGGCGGCTGACATCCAAACGAGCGCGAGCAAAGCTGCATGGCTTCCCTGCTACATCGAGAGTTGTAGAAGATGCCTGAAATCCCCATTATCTGGGCAACAAAGATGGAGATTAAAATGCGTCAGGTTGCAAAGACATCGCGTAACTTCTTCGGTGAAACCTTCGCCGTTCTCGGTGCAGCGCTCTCGGTTTCGGCCGCTGTTCGCGCACATCGCAAGCCCGCCCGTGCCGATCTAGAAGCTCTCGGCATCGACGGCAAGGCTTTCGACAAGGTTCAGCTCTAAGCTGCTATCGTTTGTAGCGAGGCGATTTCGCCTCGCCCGTGAGTATATTTTGGCGCGCCTTAGCGTTCCGACTGCTTCCGGTTCGGTCGTTTTCTAGGACCGATCAATTTGTGCGGTAGATGTAGCTGACTTTCGAGCGGCTCATACCGATCCGCTTTTGCGGAGAGTGCGAAGCGTCCAAGGGACTCATGTCGGGTTTCGCCATTATGGCTGAAAACAAGCTCGAAATTACTCGCAAGCCAGCTATATGGCTTTCCGGCCGGCATCGGTTCCATCTTCCCGCAGCTATAAATCATCGTGATATGCGGTGTAAAAGATGGTGCAGGGATATAGGGAAGGTTCGCCTGTCGAAGCGCCCGTTGCAGCAGCCTCACCAGGGCATGGATCTCCGGCTGATCATCACCGTTTCGTAGGACCAAACTGTTGCGATTGCCAAAAAGTGCACTTCCGTCCAGGGTGACCGGAACAGGCCGCGCGTTTACCGCACCCATTGCCGCCTTCAGTCTGCTTGTCAGTCCGTGAGGGATCGTCTCGAAACATCCCAAACACAACAGGGTTATGTGTAGAAGCTCGGCGGGATATGCCTCACGGGTTGTCCGACCCAGAGCATGATGCGACGCATCGACAAACATTCTTTCCGCCAATTGCCGTGGCGGCTTCAGCAGCAACAGGAGCTTGTTTCGAAAGCGTGGATTGACGCGTCGTATTTTCTGCGGCTCCAGCCCATCAAAGCAAAGCTGCCTCAAGGCTCTTTCGTCCGTCAACTCGCACTCCATGACGATGCTCCACAGCCTTATGCCAAGGCCGGAAACCTATCATTGTGCGGTGATAAAATAAAGAACAAAAGATGAACAGAAGGCGGAATTGCTCCGCCTTCGCTTATTCCCACTCAATTGTTCGATTTCATGCTAACAAATTGAATTCATTTCAGAAAATATTTTTCGGCTTGATTACTACCGGCCCAGGACCCGTCAGAAAGCTATGCTACTGATATCATTTAGGAATTTCCACTGGCCTCCGCAAGCCATCTTTCGACTACTATCGGCTCTTTCCGCGCCAGGCGGAGAACTAACGTCTGAGCGAGACACGCGCCGAAAGTACCGTCAGCACCTCACTCCTATGAGCGCATCTGGCGACCCCCAGTTCCATTGAGCGGTCAGGCGCCGTCGCGTTCCCGATCGAACCGCTGCTTCGCCGCCTCAATCTCCGGCCCATGGGCAACAGACCACTGAAAGATCGCCTGAAACGGCGCTTTCAGCGATTCGCCCAGCGGAGTAACGCTGTACTCGACTGCGACCGGCGACACGGGGAACACTCGTCGCTCGATCAGTCCCAAACGTTCCAGTCGACGCAGCGTCTGTGTCAGAGCCTTCTGCGTGACACCGTTCAGCTCGCGCTTCAGTCCATTAAAGCGCATGGGTCCGGAGCAGAGTGCCGCAATGATGAGGATCGACCATTTGTCGGCGATCTGGTCGAGGATCATCCTGCTGAGATGATCGCTGTATTCGGTCGGGCAAAGCGCATCGGTGATGAGGTTTCCTTCAATATACCTGGTCTATTTGAAGTGCCTAATTGATACTAGGTATATGAATTATACCTTAAGGGCATCCGTTTCACAAACAGAGAGCCTGCAGTATGAAAGCGATACGTTTCCACTCAACGGGTGGCCCGGACGTTCTGGTTTATGAGGACGTTCCTGATCCGGTCGCGGGTCCCGGCGAAGTGCTGATCAAGGTCGAGGCCGTCGGCATGAATTTCGCCGACATCATGCGTCGTCGCGGCGATGACTATCCCGAACCTTCGCCGCCTCCGTTCATTCTTGGCGCCGAGGTTGCTGGCACAGTCGCCGCGCTCGGCGACGGCGTGACCAACATTCCTGTTGGCCTATCGGTTCTCGCGGCGCCGGGTGCGGGCGGATATGCCCAGTATGTTGTGGTTCCCGCCGCTACGATCATCCCGCTGCCGGAAGGCTTCGATGCCGTTCAGGCTGCCGCCCTGTTGGGCCACGGCCTCACCGCTGCCATCGCCCTGAAGCAGGCCGCCAAGCTTTTGCCGGGCGAAACCGTCCTCATTGAAGGGGCGGCCGGTGGTGTTGGCTCGTTCGCGATCCAGCTCGCCAAGCTCTATGGCGCCGGTAAGATCATCGCCGCTGCCAGCACGCCAGAGAAGCGCGCCAAGGCCGAAGCAATGGGTGCGGATGTCTCGGTCGATTATACCAAGCCAGACTGGGCCGACGATGTTCGCCGGGTCACCGATGGGCAAGGCGTCAACATCGTCATCGAGACGGCCGGGGGCGACACCCTGAATCAGGCGCTGGATGCAATGGCGCCGTTCGGCCGCATGATTTTTCTCGGCCAGTCCAGTGGAAAGACCGCGCTGGTCGATCCATGGCGGCTGACCTCGATGAACCATAGTGTGGTCGGCTTCTATATCGGCGCCTATCTGGCCAACGCTGACTTGTTGATGGCGACCATCGGTGAACTGATCGGCTTCGTGGCGAGCGGTCAGGTCAAGATCCAGGTCGGCACGGTGCTGCCGCTGTCGCAAGCTGCTGAAGCACACCGTTTGCTTGAAGGTCGTCAGACCACTGGAAAGGTGGTGCTTCAGCCCTGGCGCACCGCCTGACATTAGAAGCGCCGTGGGGGTCTGCCCGCGGCGCTTGCGCTCCCGAAGGCGACTGTCTTCGCTCAGCCAGCTTTCAATTTGAGGAAGGATGTAACCCAGCCTCGATCCAGGCCCGCGTCTCTTCCAGGACTTCATCCGAAAGAGTGTCGTCGTCGATCGCGCGGGCAAGGATCACCGCCCCGACCATCGCAGCCCAGGTTCCTATAGCCGCGCGCCGCCGTTCCGACGCATTGATGTCAGGAAGAGCCTTCGCCATGCGCTCGATTTGGGCCTGAAGCCCGGCTGTCATGGCGGCGCGAGCCGCCGGTGTCTGATGGCGGATATCAGCTGCCAGCCCTGCCGTTGGACAGCCTCTGGCCGGGTTGTTACGATGCTTTGGTGCGAGATAGTCTTCGAGATAGGCCCGCAAATCGAGGGTGCCGCTTTCATCACCGGAGAGCGCATGAGCAATCGTTGCGGCAATGAGGTCATCCTTCGAGGTGAAATGGCCATAGAAACCACCGTGGGTGAGACCGGCGGCCTTCATCACCTCCGATACGCTGACTGCATCAAAACCCTTCTCGCGAAACAATCCGCTCGCCACGTCCAGAATGCGGCGCCGATTCTCGATCATCTGCTCTCGGCTGACCTTCATTTCAAAAATTCTCCACTGGTCCCATTGACATAATCATGACGGTCATCATATTTACGCAATCATGACGACCGTCATGAATATAGGTCCTAACCGAGCAGAGAGCAATCCCATGACCGCTACTCCTTCCGTTCTCATCACCGGAGCCTCCACAGGCATCGGCGCGATTTACGCTGACCGCTTCGCCCGTCGCGGCCACGATCTTGTCCTCGTTGCGCGCAATAGCGATCGCATGGAGGCCCTTGCGACCCGCCTGCGCGGCGAAACGGGGGTAAAGGTCGACATCATCCAGGCAGATCTGACCAAGCCGGCAGACCTTGCCGCGGTCGAAGCCCGGTTGCGTGACGACAGCAGCATTGGCATCCTCGTCAACAATGCCGGCACGGCGCTCGGAGGCAGCTTCCTCGATCAGTCCACGGATGAGGTCACCCGGCTGGTCGCGCTCAACACCACGGCGCCGCTGCGGCTTGCCAGCGCGGTCGCCCCTCGTTTCGCTGAGGCAGGCAGCGGCGCAATCATCAACATTGGTTCCGTCGTCGGCGTTGCGCCGGAATTCGCGATGACCGTCTATGGCGCCACCAAGGCGTTCATCCTGTTCCTGTCGCAGGGACTGAGCATCGAGCTCGGCCCCAAGGGCGTCTATGTCCAAGCGGTGCTTCCCGCGGCCACGCGCACCGAAATCTGGGAACATGCCGGTGCCGACGTCAACACCATGAGCGGTGTGATGGAGGTGGGTGAACTGGTCGATGCAGCGCTGGTTGGGTTCGACCGCCGCGAGCCGGTCACGGTCCCGCCACTGCCCGATGCCGTGCAATGGGATGCATTCCAGGCGGCACGCCAAGCCATGTTGCCGAATTTCGCTCAGACCCATGCGGCTGAGCGCTACCGGACCAAGGGCTGATTGGCTGCAATCGGTTCAACATTTCCAGTTTCCATAGAAGGGGATAACCCTATGACTGACAAGTCTTTCTTCGAGCCATACAAGCTCGGTTCCCTGCCTCTCTCCAATCGCATCGTGATGGCGCCGCTGACCCGCAACCGTGCCGGAGCCGGCCTGGTGCCTGGCGCGCTTGCGGCGGAATATTATGCCCAGCGCGCCAGCGCCGGACTGATCATCACCGAGGCGACCCAGGTCTCTGAACAGGCACAGGGCTATCAGGATACTCCCGGTCTCTACACGCGCGAACAGATCGCTGGCTGGCGCACGGTGACGGACGCCGTACACGCCAAGGGTGGACGCATCTTTGTCCAGCTTTGGCATGTCGGCCGCGTCAGCCACGTGGACCTGCTCGGCGGTAAGGCTCCCGTCGCTCCGTCGGCCATTCGTGCGGAAACCAAGACATTCGTGAACAACGGTTTTGCCGATGTGTCGGAGCCACGCGCTCTTGAGACCGATGAGATCCCCGGCATTGTCGAATCCTTCCGGCAGGCAGCCGCCAATGCCATCGAAGCGGGCTTCGATGGCGTCGAGGTGCATGGTGCCAACGGCTATCTGCTCGATCAGTTCTTGCGCGAGACGGCGAATACCCGGACCGACGCTTATGGCGGCTCAATCGAGAATCGCGCCCGCCTGCTGCTTGAGGTGGCCGAAGCCGTGTCGAGAGAGATCGGTGCTGATCGTACTGGCGTTCGCCTGTCACCGGTCTCGCCTGCGAGCGGCATCGTCCTCTCTGGCAACGAACAGCAGCAGTTCAATTACGTCGCGGAGCAACTCGACAAGCTCGGTATCGCCTATATCCATATCGTCGAAGGCGCGACGGGCGGCCCACGTGAGGCGACGCCGTTCGATTATGCAGCCTTGCGCCAGCGCTTTGGCCAAACCTTTATGGTCAACAATGGCCTGGACCTGACGCTTGCCGAGCTACAACTCGCCCACGGCGAAGCCGACCTCTTCGCATTTGGCCGGATGTTTATCGCCAATCCTGATCTGGTGGAACGGCTGAAAGCCGGCGCTGCGCTGAATGATGTGGATTTTACCACGCTCTACGGCGGCGGAGCCAAGGGCTACACCGACTATCCGACACTGGCCGACTGATGCCAGGCGGGCGGCGTTCGTCTGGGCCGCCGCCCGCCTACCGAGACCAACTGTTCTCTCAACTATCCGCTGCGTCAAAAACGGTAGCGTAGCATCCAGGGATAACCGACCATGGTCAATGACAACCGCATGTCTGATTGGAAAACTGTCCCGACCCAACATGTCCAGGCGCTTGACACAAGGTTTGCCTACCGCCGTCTTGGCCCTGCCACAGGTGTCCCGGTCGTACTCCTAAACCACTGGGCGGCGAACCTCGACAATTTCGACCCACGGCTGGTGGAAGGACTTTCGGCCGATCGCCCGGTCTACGCGCTCGATTATCGCGGTATAGGAACCTCGAGCGGCAAGGCGCCGCTGGCGATCAAGGATATGTCGCGTGACATGATCGCCGTCATTCGTGCACTCGGGCTGGTTCAAGTCGATCTGATCGGATTTTCCTTGGGTGGCTTCGTCAGCCAGCAGATCCTGTTCGACGCGCCCGAGCTGGTGCGGCGCGTCATTCTGGCCGGGACCGGGCCTGCCGGTGGAAAGGGTATTGTAAAGGTTGGAGCCGTTTCCTGGCCACTGATCTTCAAGGGCCTCGCCACGTTCCGCGACCCCAAGGTCTTTCTGTTTTTCACGTCCAGCGCCAATAGCCGCCGGGCCGCCAATGCCTTCGTTGCACGGCTGAGGGAGCGAAAGAGCGACCGGGACAAAACCGTCGGATTCGGCCCCATGCTTCGCCAGTTAAAGGCCATCAAGGCGTGGGGGCTCCAGCCCTCGCAGCCGCTTGAAACCATTCAGCAGCCTGTCCTGGTCGCGAATGGTGACCACGATATCATGGTGCCGAGCGAAAATTCGACCGACATGGCAGAACGCATTCCGCACGCCAAACTCGTCCTTTACCCCGACGCTGGGCACGGCGGCATTTTCCAATATCATGATGCCTTCCTGAAAGAAGCGAAAGCTTTCCTGGCGGGCTGATCCGCACGTCCCTTCAGATCACAATAACATTCTCTTCAAGGCAGAACACGATGAAAGCTCTTATCTTCAAACGTTATGGCAAATCGACCCAACCCGACTATGCGGACATGCCGCGTCCCGTCATTGGCCCTGATGAAATTCTCGTCCAGGTGCATGCCGTTGGGCTGAACCCGATTGACAACATGATCCCCAAGGGCACGTTCAAACCCGTGCTCAAGTTCGATCTGCCAGCCACGATGGGCAGCGATGTCGCAGGCATCGTGAAGGAGGTAGGAACTCGCGTGACACGGTTCAAAGTCGGAGATGCGGTCTTTGCCAGCGTCTTCGATCTTGGTCGCGGAACTCTGGCTGACTTCGTTGCGGTTCCTGAGCGCTTTGCAGCGTCGAAGCCGACCAACCTTGATTTTGTCGAAGCAGCGTCGATCCCGATGGTTGGCCTCACGTCCTGGCAAGCCTTCAAGGAGCGGGCAGGGCTGAAGGCCGGGCAGAAGGTCTTCATTCCCGCCGGATCGGGTGGTATCGGCACCTTTGCCATTCAGCTCGCCAAGCACCTCGGCGCCAAGGTCGGCACGACGACCAGCACGGGCAATATCGATCTTGTAAAGAGCCTCGGCGCAGACGAGGTGGTCGATTACAAGAAGCAGGAATTCGAAACGGTCCTGCGCGGCTACGACATGGTGCTCGGGACCATCCGTGGCGACGGCATCGAGAAGTCGCTACAAATCCTGAAGCCCAACAGCATTATTGTTTCGCTGATCGGCCCGCTTGATGCTGCCTTCGCCCGCGCGCGAAACCTCAATGCCGTGCTGCGCTTCGTCTTCAGCCTCATGAGCCGTAAGATCCTGCGCCTCGCGAAGAAGCGTGATGTCCGCTATTCTTTTCTGTTCGTCCATCCCGACGGCGATCAACTCGCGCAAATCGGCGGGATCATCGAAGCCGGTCACATCCGTCCTGTTATCGACAAGGTCTTTCCATTCGATCAGGCAAGGGAAGCGCTCGCCTATCTGGAAACCGGGCGCGCCAAGGGAAAGGTCGTCGTTCAGCTTGTATGAGGTCTGCTCAAGCCAGCCTGCTGCCGCTTAGGCGTCCGGAGCGCTTACATAGGACGCAATTGAAACAAGGTGCTGCGGGCTGGCACGCAACCGCTCTGCATAAGGGCGGCCAATCACGTACGACGTTCGGAAACCGCATAGCCGACATGCTGATATCTATCGCCATCAATCAGCATACCAAACCACCGATTCTGCGACGGAATATCCTGCAATATCCGAAACTACGCCGCCGTCACTCCCACTCGATCGTGCCGGGCGGCTTGCTCGTCACGTCATAGACGACGCGATTGATGCCGCGCACTTCGTTGATGATGCGGGTTGCTGCGCGGCCGAGGAAATTCATGTCGTAGGGATAGAAATCCGCCGTCATGCCGTCCACCGAGGTCACGGCGCGTAGCGCGCAGACGAAGTCATAGGTGCGGTAATCGCCCATCACGCCCACGGTCTGTACCGGCAGCAGCACGGCAAAGGCCTGCCAGATGGTGTCGTAGAGACCAGCCTTGCGGATTTCGTCGAGATAGATCGCATCGGCCTTGCGCAGAATATCGAGCTTCTCACGGGTGATCGCGCCGGGGCAGCGGATTGCGAGACCCGGACCTGGGAAGGGATGGCGGCCGATGAAGCTGTCCGGCAGGCCGAGTTCACGGCCGAGCGCACGCACTTCATCCTTGAAGAGTTCGCGCAGCGGCTCGACGAGCTGCATGTTCATGCGCTCGGGAAGACCGCCGACATTGTGGTGGCTCTTGATGGTGACCGAAGGGCCACCGGAAAAGGAGACGCTTTCGATGACGTCAGGGTACAGCGTTCCCTGCGCCAGAAACTTCGGTGCCCCCTTGCCATCGGCAGCGATCTTGGCCGCTTCGGCCTCGAAGACTTCGATAAACAGACGACCGATGGTCTTGCGCTTCACTTCCGGATCGGAAACGCCCGAGAGTTCACCAAGGAACAGATCGGCGGCGTCAACATGAACGAGCGGAATATTGTAATGGTCGCGGAACATGCCGACGACCTGCTCGCTCTCACCAAGCCGCATCAGGCCATGATCGACATAAACGCAGGTGAGCTGGTCGCCAATAGCCTCATGAATGAGGATGGCTGCAACGGAGGAATCGACGCCGCCGGAAAGCGCGCAGAGCACGCGGCCGGTGCCGACCTGCTCGCGGATCTTGCGGATCATTTCGGCGCGATAGGCGGCCATCGTCCAGTCGGATTTGAGCCCGACGATCTTGTGCACGAAGTTGGAAAGCAGCTTGCCGCCATCAGGCGTATGCACCACTTCCGGGTGGAACATGGTGGTGTAATAGTGACGCTTCTCGTCCGCGGCGATGGCGAAAGGTGCATTCTCGGAAGTCGCGATCACCTCGAAACCGTCCGGCAGCTTCGTGACGCGATCGCCGTGACTCATCCACACAGGATAGCTCTTGCCCTGCTCCCAGAAACCGTCGAACAGAGGGCTTGCCTTCTTGATGTCGATATCGGCGCGGCCGAATTCGGCTGCGTGGCCACCTTCAACGGTACCGCCGAGCTGGGTGCAGAGCGTCTGCTGGCCGTAGCAGATGCCGAGGATCGGAACCTTGCTGTCAAACACCGCCTGCGGTGCGCGCGGGCTTCCTTCCGCCGTCACGGATGCGGGGCCGCCGGAGAAGATCACGCCCTTGGGCTGAAGCTTCTCGAACGCCTCTGCGGCATTCTGGAACGGATGGATTTCGCAATAGACCCCGGCTTCGCGGATGCGGCGCGCAATCAGCTGCGTCACCTGGCTGCCGAAATCGATGATGAGAATGCTGTCGGGATGGGCTATCTGGGTCATGGCGAGCCTTTAAAGAAAAGCGGGGCTTTAGGCAACCCGGAAGCGGGCGGCAAAGGCGGAAATTTGCGAAAATCGCAAGGTTCTAAAGGGCGATCACGCCGTCCTCGATGGCGCGGCAGAGCCGGTCGACGGCATCCGCCAGCTTTTCATCGATGACGTGCAGGTATTCCGTCCAGTCGTCCACATGGTTCACATCCTCCTTGCCGTCGGAAATGCCGCGCAGACTGACGAGCGGTACGCCGAAGCGCTGGCAGGCTCTTAAAACCGCAAAGGTTTCCATTTCCACCATATCGGCGTCGATCAGCCCGTAGGCCTCGCCTGAAACGACATTGGCGCCCGTGGAAAGCCGCGCCTCGGCAATGTCCGGTATCCGCAAAGGCAAGGCCACTTCGGCGGGCAGATCGAGCAGCGGCGTGCAGCCCTTTTCGAAACCGAAGGCGGAGGCGTCCATGTCGCGATAGGAAACGGAAATGGCCTGATAGACGCCGGTTTGCTCCAGCGTCCGCGAACCGGCGGAACCGAGCGAAACGACGAGGTCCGGCAGGTGATCGGCCGCATCGAGACCGGCAAGAACGGCCGTGACTGCAATCGCCGCCTCGACCGGGCCGATACCGGTCATCAGCGGTGCAATGCGTGCCTGAAGATGGGGCCCGTATTCGGGGGAGGCCGCCATGACGAAGAGGACGGATTTATCCGCAACATGCGAAAGCCGGTAGCTCATCCGATAATATCCTCGCGACCCTTCACCACCATCATCGTGCCCGTCATGGAGGCGATCAGCTTTGCCGGCCCATCGGACAGGGCATAGGCACGACCATCCGCCACGATCAGATTGTTGCCGGGCTTGATGATCTCGCCGCGAAACAGGAACCGCTCACCGCGCCCGGGCGACATGAGGTTGACCTTGAATTCGATGGTCAGCAGCGAGGCTTCCGGCTCAATGATGGTATAGGCGGCATAGGTGCAGGCCGTATCCAGACCCGCGGCGATGACGCCCGCATGCAATATGCCGTGCTGCTGCGTCAGCTTTTCATGAAAAGGCAGTTCGATTTCCACCAGACGGTGTTCGATACGGCTGATCTCGGCGCTGATCGCCTGCACCACGCCCTGCCGCGCAAAGCTTCTTTCTATCCGCTGACGAAAATCGCCGGGATCCGTGATCTCCATGGCCTACCTGCCTGCTTCTGCCTCATCGCAAACTGACATGGCGCGTGGCGGCAGGCAAGGCAAGGGCGGTGCGGAGAATTAGAACATTTCCAGAAAAAGTGGAGCCCGGTTTCCTTTCGGGAATACGAAAACAGTCTAGTTGAGCATGCCTATGCTCGCATTCAATACCGTGGCAAAGGCGACCCATACGGCATAGGGCACGAAAAGCCACATGGATATGCGGTCACGGCGGTAGGTGAGCGCCACAAAGGCGACGATGCAGATCAGCATCGGAATGATGATGATGAGCGCACCTGCCGGGCTCTGCATTCCGAAAAAAATCGGAGACCACAGGAAGTTCAGCACCATTTGCGTGAACCAGAGCCGCATGCGCGTCCCCATCGGCTTGCGGATCCATGTCCGTGCGCCGGCAATGCCGATCAGCACGTAAAGCGCGGTCCAGACGGGCCCGAAAATCCAGTTGGGTGGATTGAAGAAAGGCTTCTGCAGCGATTGATACCATTCGCCGGGCACATTGTTGACGCCAATCAGCCCCCCCACGGCAACAACGACAACCACAAAAACGATATAGACGGCAAGGTTTCTCATAGTCCGTCCAATGCAAAGGGCGGGCTTTTGTTCCCCTTTCTTTTCAGTATTTTAGCTGGGCAAACGCACGATGTGCTGGTCCCACGCCACGTCGCTGCGCCGGGTTTCGAAAAATCCGTCATAGGAAGATACCGCAATGCCTCTCGCGGCGGGCGCGACGCCTGCCGCTTCTCGCACGGTCGTCTGGGAAACGACGCGCCCGGTTTTCGCATCCAGCGTCACGGCGGCGTTGCCGTTGGGCGAGGTCAGTCCCACCAGCCCATCGCGCCGGTTGACGGCAATGGCCCCGACATAATTGGCGAGACGCACCGTCGTTTCTTCCGGCAGATCGACGAAGGCCACATCCTCACCCTTGGAGAAATGGCCGACAAGCGGCGGAAGATCGTTGCGCGGTCCTTCATATTGACAGGCGAACCAGATACGGCCGTCATCGCCGAGATCGACATGACGGGTGGAAAGCTGCCGAAGCTGCTCCGGCATGGCGTGTTTCTGGATCAACTGCCCGGTCGTCGCATCCAGAAGCACGAGGGACGGCTGCATGCTGTCGATATTGAGCTTGGTTCGGCCGAAATCCGGATGGGTTTCGATGCCGCCATTGGCAATCACGATCAGCCGGCCGTCATCGCTTACCGTCATGTCATGTGTGCCGATGCCATGCGCATCATATTCGCCGATGCGGGCAAAGCCGTTGCGGGCGTCATAGAGACCGATAACGCCGCGATTGCCGTCGAAGTCGTTTTCGCTGGCGTAAAGGATCGCGCCATCGGGTGAGAATTGCCCGTGGCCGTAGAAGTGGCGGTTTTCCGGTGTGTGCATCACAATCGGTTCGCCGCGCCGCGCGGGATCGAAGGCCATGAAGAAGGTGCCGGGCCGGCGCGCAAAGGCAACGGTCATGCCGGTCGCATGGCTCGTCGCCATTCCATGGGCGCGGGCAGGAAGCGCGACGCGGTCGATGATCTCGCCGCCTTCGCTCACCGTCGCAATGCCGTAGGACCCGTCACGGGCGCGAAAGGCGGAAGCGAAGACCGCGTCCGCCCGTTCGAGCGCATAAAGTGAACGGGGAGCCAGCGCGGCGAGAAAGGGAGCTCCTGCCGCCTTGATGAAGCTGCGCCGATCTATCAGCATCCGTTTGGCGCCGGAGATCATCGGTTCAATCTCCATCGGCGAAGGAAAAGCCGGAACTGAGGCCGATCGCGCCGCCATATTGATCGTTCAGGCGGTAGATCAGGTCTTTGCCATTGAGCAGCAGATAATCCACCTTGGCGCGCTGATCGTCCTGATCCAGCGCTTTTTGCACATCCGTATCGATTGTCCCGGCAACGCGGATCATCGATTTGGCGATGAAATCGATGGAGTTGACGATGGAGCGCTGATCCGGCGGTACGAGTTCGACCATATCCGCCGTGTGCAGCAGGGTCTGAACCGCCTTGATATTGGTGGAAATGCTTTGCCAGGTCTGGCCGGAGCGCCAATAAATGGCGGTGCGGGGAAAACCTGCCTTGTCCGGTCCCTTGTAGAAGGTTTCGATTCGCTGGTCGCGGATGGCTTCGGAGCCGTGGACGAGAATACCGAGCAGGGCAACAAGCGCCTCGCGCTCATCACGAAAGACGGGGTTGTCCGCTCCGGGCTCCGTCCAGTTTTTCTGCGCACCGTCGGGCGCATTCCAGCTGTCGGAAAGTTCCGCCGCCACATTGGCGATATTGCCGGCGATAGCTGCGCCGTAGCGGCAGCGGAAATCACCTTTCCTGTCGAGCAGCTCTTCCGCTCCTGTTCCGTAAAGCACGAACTCAAGAGCGCCGAGCCCTTGCGCCGCAACGCTCTTGCCGCTGAGGCCGTCCGCACTCGTGACGCTTTCATCCTTTTCGGTGAGATAGCGCTGCACCTGTTTCAGCCCGAGACCCTTCTTGTCGGGGTAATAAAGCACCCGTTCGAAACGGTTCTTCTCAATGACAGGGCCGACACGTACGATCTCGATTGTCGACCAGCTTGACACCGTATCGACAAAGGCAGCCTTGGCAGCCGCCGCCGTCGTTTCCGAGGGAGCGGTGCAGAAAGCTTTCATGCGGCCTTCCAGCCTCTTCGCCGACTGCCGGAAGCGGTCATAGCCGGGACGGATAAAGCCGTTTACCGCCTTTTCCATCACACTCTGCACCTTAACCGGGTCGAGCGGCGGTGGCGGCATCAGTTCGACATCCTGCGCCCTCGCCGGAAGCGTGGTCAGAAGCACCAATACGGACATGACGCCGGAAATTTTTCGCATGGTATTTTTCATCAAAGGGACTCCAGAAAGGCCAGCAAAGCCTGCCGGTCGGATTTTTGCAAGGCGGCGAAGGCGTTTCGCGCTTTTTGCCCTTCGCCGCCATGCCACAATATCGCTTCCGGCAGGCTGCGCGCCCGGCCGTCATGCAGGTAAAAACCGTTGCCATTGACCTTTTGGGTGAGGCCTATGCCCCAGAGCGGCTGGGTTCGCCACTGCCGTCCGCTGGCTTCGCCCACCTGCTGGCCATCGGCAAGTCCTTCGCCCATGTCGTGCAGCAGAAAATCGGAATAGGGCCAGATCAGCTGGAAAGCATGCATGGGATCGGCGGCGTCGCGGCGGGTTACGAATTTCGGGGTGTGGCAGGCCGTACAGCCGGAGGCGTAGAAAAGCTGCTTTCCCTGCAGGACCGTCGGATCATCGACGTTGCGGCGGCGCGGCACGGCGAGGTTTTCGGTATAGAAGGTCACGAGATCGAGAACCGGATCGGGCGCCTCCACCGGCCCGAGCCTGGGCTGCACGCCGGTCGGCATGGCAAGACAGTCCTTCTGGGCCTCGGTGCAATCGCCATAGGCATTCGGCGCATCCGGCGTGGAAATGCCGATATCGTGGGAAAAGGCGCTGGCGCTCTGGTCGCGCACGCTCGCATTTTGCGCTTTCCAACCAAACCGCCCGAGTTTCACCTCGCCAGTGCGATGGTCTTTGACCCATGCGGGACGCCCGGCAATGCCGTCGCCATCGTTGTCGTTCGGGTCGGCCTTGGCCAGAATATCGGCCTCGGCAATGGCCTCAATCAGGCCCAGCCCGAGGGTGGGCATGGCAATGCGCGCTGAAAGCGCCGTGTCGGCGCCAAGCGGGCCATATTGCAGATTCGCCACGGCATAGTCGGGCTTGCGTAACATCACCACCTCACCATCCGCGAATTGAACCGGCTCTTCCCTATAGGTGATGACTGGCTTGCCTTCGGCTGCAAGGCCGGGAATGGCCAGGTTCTGAAGCTGCCGGCCATAGGTCTCATCGGGAAAATTCAGCACTTGGTGGCTGGCAATGGCCTGTCGTTCGGCTTCGTTGCGGGCCGGTCGCGCCAGCCGCAGAAACAGCGAGACGGCGTCTTCTCCGGCAAGGGGCGGTCGACCCCTGCCATCCTTGACATGGCAGGTCTGGCAAGAACGTGCGTTAAAAAGCGGCCCGAGCCCATCCGAGGCCTGTGTGGAAGAAGGGGAGGAGACCCAGAGCTTCTGGAACAGCGCATTGCCGAGCTTGAAATCCTGCTTTCGCTCGAGCGGCATGGTGGTGGAAGGATGTGAAAACGCGCCGCTGTCGGCTTTGCCGACACTTGTCGTCGCTCCGCCTGACATGGCCTCGAAAGGTTCCGGCCTGGTAAAATACGTCGTTGGCGCGGTCACGGCCAGTACGCGACTTCGATCTTTTTCCGTCAGATCGTCCCGCAGCGGTTCGGCAAGCGCCATCGACGCTGCAAGGCAGGCTGCCGCGGCGAAGAAGAATGGCTTGCGGATCGGCGGCGGCAAAAATTGCATGAAAACAAGGGTGGATGGAGAATAACGGGCCGCGGCGATCCACGGCCCGCTTTACCGCTTATTTGAAGACGGTGTTAGGATTGTCGAGGCTGTCGGAGCCTTCAAGCTCGATCTTGCCCAGATCGAGCGCCGCAATGACGCGTTCGACAGTCTTCGTCTGGTCGAGCAGGCCGTCGATGGCCGTCTGAACCACGGCGTTGCCTTCCTTGTTGCCCTCGCCGATCATCTGGTCATAGGCCTCGACGGTCTGCGCGCGCTTTTCCATCGCGTGCATGGCGTCGAGCGTCTTGTTCAGCTTCGCCAGCATCTCGTCGTTCAGAGCCTTGTCCTTGGCGCCGACCAGTTCAGACAGCGAGGCGCCCGTCATCTTCGTTCCGTCTGCGCGGGTGTAGTCACCGGTATAGGCCGAGGCGATGCCGATCGCGTCGTAAAGATGCGAATTGTAGGTGTTGTCGGAGAAGCAATCATGCTCTTCTTCCGGGTCGTGCAGCAGAAGGCCGAGCTTCATGCGCTCACCCGCCAGCTCGCCATAGGAGAGCGAACCCATGCCGGTGAGGATGGCGGTGAGGCCCGCTTTCGGATCGGCTTCCAATGTCTTCGTGGCTTCGCCCTCCGGCGCCCAGGCATCCACCATCTCCTGAAGATCCTTGATCAGCAGGGTCGAAGCGGATTTCAGGTAATCGGCGCGACGGTCGCAATTGCCGTTCGTGCATTTTGCTTTGTCGTAGTCGGTGTAGGGGCGGTTGCCTGCGCCCGGTCCGGTGCCGTTCAGATCCTGACCCCAGAGCAGAAATTCGATGGCGTGGTAACCGGTCGTGACATTGGCTTCGACATCGCCCGCCTCGTGCAGGCTTTCGATCAGCTCGGGGGTGATCTTGGAGGCGTCGACCTCTTCACCGCTGATCTTGATCTTCGGATTGGCGATGATGTTGGCGACGTAAAGCTCGTTCTCGTCGCTTTCCGTCCCGTAGGAGCCGTCGACATAGTCGATCAGGCCTTCATCCAGCGGCCAGGCGTTCACCTTGCCTTCCCAATCGTCGACGATCGGGTTGCCGAAACGATAGACTTCCGACTGCTGATAGGGAACGCGGGCCTTGATCCATGCTTCCCGGGCGGCTTTCAGGGCTTCTTCGCTCGGCGTTGCGATCAGCGCATCGATGGCCTTGTCCAGCGCCTTCGCCGTGGTCAGCGAATCCTCATATTTCGCATGCGCGACATCGGCGTAATGCTTGACGACGGCGGCCGCATCGGTGGCAGCCCGGGCGGGAAGCGCGGTGAAAACCGCAGATGCGGCAAGAAGCGCAAAAGAAGCGCTGAGAATGGTTTTGCGGATCATGATCCCTCTCCTTCGACAGGCGCGAAATGACTTCGCGCCGCGGCAAGCGAGTTCTGACCCAATCATAAACTTGTGTCAAACATTCTAGTTTAGAATGCTTAGAAACAAGACCCGGCGTCGTATTCCAAGAAAAATCGGTGCTTGCAAAGACGGTACTATGCTTTGCGCTTCATCAAGCAGAAGAAGAAGCCATCCGTATCTGTGGTTGCAGGCGTTAACGTCACTGTCTTGCCGTCGGAGGAATGCGGTTTGTTCGCGTGGCCGCCGAAAGTCAAATGCCAGCGCTCCAGTGCAGAACCGATCGTAAATTCTGGATTTTCCTCACAGAAACGTCCGACCTGCTGTTCGTTTTCTTCAGGCAAAACCGAACAGGTGACATAAAGCAGCTCGCCGCCGGGCCGCACGAAACCCTTGGCCTGCGAAAGCGCCTCGCCCTGCTGCTGCACGCGTTCTTCCAGATTGCGCGCCGTCAGGCGCCATTTGGTGTCGGGACGGCGGCGCCAGGTTCCGGTGCCGGTGCAGGGTGCGTCGACCAGAACGCGGTCGAATTTTTCCTGGAACGGGGCAAGGCCCGCTGCGCGGTCATGCACCTGCACATTGCGCGTACCGGCACGCTTCAGCCGCTCGATGATCGGCGCGAGCCGCTTGCGATCGGCATCGAAAGCGTGGACCTGACCTTTATTGTTCATGCTGGCGGCCATGGCCAACGTCTTGCCGCCACCACCGGCGCAATAATCGAGGACCTGCTCGCCTTCCCGAGCACCGGCAAGATCGGCGACGATCTGCGAGCCCTCATCCTGCACTTCGAACCAGCCCTTCTGGAAGGACAGTTCGGCGGTGACATTCGGTAGGCGGGATGGGCCTTGGCCGGCGGGAATGCGCACACCCTGCCGGGCGATATGTGTGGCTTCCGCGCCGCTCTCCTCCAGCGCCTTCAGCACCTTGTCGCGCGTCGCTTTCAAGGTGTTGGCACGCAGATCAAGCGTGGGCCGTTCGTTGAGCGCCTGCGCCTCGGCGAGCCAGCGCTCTCCAAAGGCGGTTTCGAAGGAAGATTGTACCCATTCGGGTATGTCGCCCTGAATATAGGCCGGTGCGTCACCGAGGGAACGGGAGAGGAAGGCCTTCTGCCTTTCCGCATCGGGTGCGGTGGGCGCGAATTTGTCGCCGTCGAATTCCGCCTCAAGGTCCGAAAAGCTTTTGCCCCACTGCCGCAATAGAACCGCATAGGCGAGAGAGACGGCACTGTCGTCATCCATCAGCCAGGCGTGCGAGAGCTTCATGCGCAGCGCGTCATAAACGATGTTGCCGATTGCGGCCCGGTCGCCGGAACCGGCGAAACGATGGGCAAGGCCCCAATCTTTCAGAGCATCGGCGACGGGACGCCTGCGTCCCTCAATATCCGCCAATACTTCGATTGCTCCGGCCAAACGCCCGCCTAAACGCATTGTCTACCTCGTTCTTGTGCTAAGCCCGGTTGGTAGACGCGAATGGCGGCGAGGGCAAGGCTCAATCGGCCTTGACGATCTCGTAGCAGACCTTGGCGGTGCCGGAATTGATCATGCCGATGTTCTTGGCGGCCGCCTTGGAAAGATCGAGAACGCGACCCTTGATGAACGGCCCGCGGTCATTGATACGCACCACAACGGCCTTGCCATTGCGCGCATTGGTCACCTTGATCTTGGTGCCGAACCGCAAAGAGCGGTGGGCAGCGGTCAGGTGGGCAGCGTTCATGCGCTCACCCGAAGCAGTCTTGGAGGTCAACGCATACCACGATGCGCCTCCACAACCATTTGCCGCATTCGCCTGAAGAGGCGCAATGATGGAACAGGCGGCGATAGTTGCAGCGGTGAAAGTTATACGACGGATATTCAACAAACTGTACTTCCCTGAAAATCGGCCCCGCGCCGATTGATTGTGCCCTTGCTAAACGGCCATGAACTGGCCTGAACGCCTTTTGATGCGAGATTGTAGGGCGAGGGAAAAATGGCGAAAAAAAGCTGAGCTCAAATCACGAACCGTTACAGCCTGTAATATTCGTGATCGTTAGCCGGGAGCCTGTCAGAGCGTGCTTTAAGAAAAAAGTGGAAAAAATAACGCGGAATCAATAGTTAATCGAAATGCCGTTGCAGATCACGACTTCGTGAATCTGGTTCACGAAATGTAAGTGAAATATTTTTCTAATTACTCTGAATTTACTGATTTTTGGGCGGTTAATAAAATCCTAATTGGCTGAAATGAGACGAAAACCATCCGCAAAAGCGGGCTTGGAAGGATTTTTCATCACTTTTCGACAGGGGATTTTTCAGCCCCGCCAGACGCCGTTTTCCCACAATTGTCTGAGGGAGAGCCTGTACTCCGGAAAGCGGAAATCGAAGCCGAGATCGCGTATTCTGGCGTTGGAAACGCGCTTGTTCTCGCCATAAAAAGAGCGCGCCATCGGCGTCAGATCGGCGGTCTCGAAGGCCTGTTCGGGTGGCGGTTCCACCCCCATCAGCGCTGCTGCGAAGCTCACCACATCCTGCGGCGGGCAGGGTTCATCGTCGGTCACGTTGAAGATGCCACGTTCGTCTTTCGCTACAAGAAAGGCAAGTGCTGCACCGATATCCTCGACCCGGATGCGATTGAATACCTGATCTTTCTTCACTAGCCGCCGCGCCGTTCCCTTCTCGAAATTCATGAAGGTATTGCGTCCGGGGCCGTAAATTCCGGAAAGGCGCAGGATGGAAAGCGGCGCCCCCGCCTTTTCCGCCGCCGCAGTCCAGGCGGTTTCCGCAGCCACCCGTTCCACGGATCGCGCGGAGACCGGGCGGCAGGGCGTTGTCTCGTCCACCCAGGCGCCGCCATGATCGCCATAAACGCCGACGGTGGAAAGATAAGCGACCCATTTCAGATCGGGCATGAGCTTTTTCAGATCGCCGCCCAGAAGCGCAAACAGCGGATCGCCATCCTTGCCCGGCGCGACGGATTGTACGAGATGGGTAACATTGCCCATTGCGGCGACGAGTTCGTCGTTGAGTTGAATACCGTCGAAGAGCAACGGCGTCATGCCTGCGGCGGCGAGGTCTGGGAACTTGTTCTGGCTGCGTGTGGTGCCGGAAACGCTTGCTGCTTCGGTCTTTAGCGCGTTAGCGATTGCTTTTCCTGAATATCCCGCGCCGAAAATCATCACATGCATGCGTCACGCCTCTGCCAGTTGCCATTCCATTTCCGCCTCCGGATCAGGCTCCGGGGCGCGACCGGCAGAGTATGTACGGAATTCGTCCCTGTCCATAAGCCGTGACAAAGCCCATGCGGCCATGCCGCGCACCTCCGGCGAAGGGTCTGTTTCGGCAAGCGCCTTGCATTGTTCCACGAATTGCCGGTCGGCAGAGTTGCCCGCCGCGATCAGTACGTTGCGGATGAAGCGATTGCGGCCGATGCGCTTGACGGGCGAGCCGCTGAAGAAACTGCGAAAGGCGGCGTCATCGAGCGTGAGCAGGGAGGCGATGGAAGGCTCCTTCAAATCCTCGCGCGCCTGCAATTTCATCTCGGAGGCGCTGGCTGCGAATTTGTTCCACGGACAGGCGGCAAGGCAGTCGTCGCAGCCATAGATGCGATTGCCGATCATCGGCCGAAATTCGTGCGGGATCGGCCCCTTGTGCTCGATGGTGAGATAGGAAATGCAGCGGCGCGCATCCAGTTGATAGGGCGCGGGGAAAGCGGCCGTCGGACAGGCATCGAGACAGGCGCGGCACGACCCGCAATGGTCGCTCTCAGCCTCGTCAAGACAGAGTTCGGCCGTGGTGAACATGCTGCCGAGAAATAGCCACGAACCATGGGTGCGGCTGACGAGGTTGGTGTGCTTGCCCTGCCAGCCGAGACCGGCGGCGGCGGCAAGCGGTTTTTCCATTACGGGTGCGGTGTCGACAAAGACCTTTACGTGCTCGCCGGCACGCGCGGCAAAACGGGTAGCGATTTCTTTCAGCCGCCCCTTGATTACGTCGTGATAATCGCGATTGCGGGCATAGACCGAAATGGCCGCCTTGTCGGGTTGGGAAAGCAGGTCGCGCGGATCTTCTTCCGGACCGTAGTTCAGCCCGAACATGACGATGGAACGAACGTCTCCCCAGAGCGTTTTCGGCTCTGCCCGGCGGGCCTCGGTTTCCTCCATCCACGCCATCGTGCCGTGATAGCCATTGTCCAGAAACTGTCTCAGCCGTTCGGGTGCGAGCGGAATGCTGTCTGGGGCAGTGATGCGGCAGAGATCGAAGCCAAGTGAAAGCGCTTCCCGACGAACGAAGTCCGTCAGTTTATGCGCGCGTATTCGCTGCTTTTCGCTCGCGACGTCGATGGTCGTTTCTCCTGCGGGTTAATCTGCGGCATATATAATGCATGTCGCCCGAAAGTGTGCAGCGGTTTCGGGACAACGACATGCTTTACATACAGCCGCACGCCGCAGCAAATAACCGGATGGGCAGACCTTAGAAGTCCAGATCGGCGTAGTGGGAAGAAGGGGCAAGTCGGGGAATGCGTTCGCTGAGGAACGGCCGGAAGGAAGGCCGGGATTTCACCCGCTGATACCATTCCTTGGCAATCGGCGCTTCGAGCCAGTTGATCTCACCGAGATAATCCAGCACCGAGACCGCGGCAGCCGCGGCAAGATCGGCATAGCTCAACCGGTCGCCGGCCAGCCAGGTGCGCGAGCCGGCCAGCCATTCCAGATATTTGATGTGCTGGCGAATATTGTTGCGGGCGGTGCGCAGCAGCTTGGAATCCGGCGGTCCGCCACCCTGCGCCGCCGTCATCTGCAATTTATAGACCCGTTCCCGCACCAGCGGCCGGGTGACGTCGTTTTCCATCTTCTGCAGAAACCATTCCGTCAGCCGGCGGATTTCAGCGCGCTGAAACGGGTCTTCGGCAAGAAGCCGACGGTCGCGCTTCAGAACCCCGTGCGTTTCGTCAAGAAATTCCGCAAGCACATAGGGCCCGCTCAGCGAGCGCATATTGTCGTCCAGATAGACCGGCAAGGTACCGGCAGGATTGAGCGCCAGAAACTCTCGCCGTCTTTCCCATGGCTGCTCCTCCACGAGATCGGTCTGGAACCCGTATTCCGCAAGGATCAGACGAACGAACCGGGATGCGGTCGACATCGGAGAGTGATAGAGAGTTGGCATCGGTACTCAATTTTTACGATTGGTTGTCATGATCGGCATTGCCGAAAAACTTTTTCAGTTTCGCTTCATCAAGACGCTATAAGAACTCGGCTACTTTAAAACAAGTTTAACGCTATGGCATGTCTCCCAAAAGTGTGCAGCGGTTTTGGGGCAAAGACGTGCATAAAAACAAAAATTTAAAGTGCGTCGCACCGGTTCGGTCGAACGCGTCGCGCTTTATTACCTTCCATTGCCGCTTTCCCCTGAAAAGAAGGATATCTCATGGATGACCAGTCGATCATCAGCGCACTTCTGCTGGGCATTATCGAGGGTCTGACGGAGTTCATCCCCGTCTCCTCAACGGCGCATGTGCTGCTGGCCGGGCATTTCCTAGGCTTCAAATCACCCGGCAACACCTTTGCCGTTCTTATTCAGCTTGGTGCGATCCTTGCGATCCTCCTTGTTTATTTTCAGAAGCTTGTGTCGATTGCGCTCGCTTTGCCGACAAGCGCGAAAGCGCGCCGCTTCGTGCTGGCCGTTGCTCTCGCTTTCCTGCCGGCGGCGATCATCGGGGCTTTGGCGCATGACTTCATCAAGACCGTGCTGTTTGAAACGCCGATGCTCATCTGTGCGGTGCTGATCGTCGGCGGCGTCATCCTGCTTGCGGTCGATCGTATGCCGCTGAAACCGAAATATACCGACATCATGGATTATCCGCCGTCGCTTGCATTCAAGATCGGCCTCTTTCAATGCCTTGCGATGATTCCCGGCACGTCGCGGTCTGGCGCCACAATCGTCGGATCGCTGCTGATGGGAACGGACAAGCGCTCCGCCGCCGAGTTTTCGTTCTTTCTGGCAATGCCGACCATGCTCGGTGCTTTCACGCTCGATCTCTACAAGAACCGCGATGCGCTGAGCTTCGATGACGGCGCGCTGATCGCCGTGGGGTTCATCGCCGCTTTTGTCTCAGGCCTCTTCGTCGTTCGCTCTCTGCTGGATTTCGTATCGCGGCGAGGCTTTGCACCCTTCGCATGGTGGCGCATCGTCATCGGTTCGCTGGGACTGATCGCGCTTCTTGTGCTGGGGTGAGCCATCGGCGGCAATAATCTGCGCTCGCAACGAACAAAAAAGCGCCCCGGAGAACCGGCGGCGCTTTTTCTTTGAAACTTTTAAAGTCCGATCAGTTGGTGCTGATCGAAGCCGTTGCGCAGGGGTCGACGCCATAGGCTGGAGCGCAACCGCTCTTGCCCGCTGCAACCGTTCCCGGCGCCATGAAAGAACCCGCCAGAACCACCAAAGCCGCACACGCAAAAAAGAGTGCGATAGATCTGCCCATTTTATGATTGCCTTTCAGACGTTCGTTCGCGCGGATCATGCCGCCGTGTGTGAATTGAGGGTTCGGGATATGTTTGGAATGTGGCGAATATCAATAAAGCAGCTTGTTGAATACCGGGTTAATGCGAAGTCTTTTCCACAGTTGCGCTTGTGCCACGCTTGCCTGTGGAGCCCGGACGACCGTTAACTTTTACCCGGCTTTGCAACGCAGCCTTAGTTCATTCAACACCTCCCCTGCAGTTGAGGGGAAAATGCGCGAATAGCGGTTTGGTTGCGATTGAATTGCGCAAAAACAAAAAGCGGGAATGGCTCCCGCTTTCGTTTCTGAGCGATGAGGCTAAAGGCAGGCCTCAGGCCGCTTTTCCGGCATTGGAGAACTGGCCGTGCGGGCGATATTGCACCATGTAGGAAGGCAGAACCGACGCAACGCGAACAGGGGTGATGCCGATACCTTCCAGCGTCAAGCCGTTCTTTTCGGCGTCAGTGGAAACGACATTGTCTTTTTTCAGCATGGTTACCTGATCGGGCGTCAGCGGCGGCGCAATCAGAGGTACCATTGAAGCGATCTTTCCAATCATCGACGCGACGCCGAAAGGCAGGTTGACGAAAGGACGCTGCCGGTAGGTCGCGGCAAGAACCGCCTCGAGACAGTCACGGAACGTCATGACATCCTGACCGCCGAGTTCATAGATCGCGCCTGGCTTTAGCTTGCCATCGACGCCACGGGCGACGGCTTCCGCGACATCCTCGACATAAACAGGCTGGAACCTGGTTTTTCCGCCGCCGATCAGCGGCAGGAACGGCATGCTGCGGGCCATCTTCGCGAACTTGTTGAAGAAATCGTCTTCCGGTCCAAATATGATCGACGGGCGCAGGATCACGGCGTCAGGAAGGGCGGAATGAATTGCGGCCTCGGCGCGGCCCTTGGTGCGGCCATAACCGGTTGGCGAATTGGCGTCCGCGCCGATGGCGGAGATATGCGTCAGTGTCGCACCCGCGTCGCGGGCCGCCTCAGCAATGGCTTTCGCGCCGAATTCCTGTACGGCGTCAAACGTGTTGCGACCGCTTTCGGTCAGGATGCCGACGCAATTGACCACATGGTCGGCGTCTTCCACGGCTTTGACGATGGAATCGCGATAACGCAGGTTCGCCTGGGCGAAGGAAATCTGGCCGACATTGCCGAGCGGCTGCAGGAAACCGGCGAGATCCGGGCGGCGCACGGCGACACGGATGCGGTAACCGCGCTTCGCAAGTATCCGCACGACATGCCGCCCGACAAAACCCGAACCGCCGAAAACGGTGACGAGGGGTGGAAGGTTGGCCAAGGTCATGGGAGGCTCCTCAGAAGCTGTCGATAAAGCGTTTTTCAGTCTCTTAGCCCAAAGCTACGCGCGCGTGAAGAGCGGTTGTCGCAAGGCTTGAGGCTAGTTTGGGAAATGCGGTTGACGGTCCTCAAATTCCTTCGACGATCATCATCTGCGCATCTGCCACTTCCTGGCGGATTTTAGCCGCCGCCTGGTATTCGGGAGAGTTGTAGCAGTCAATCGCATGCTGGACGGACGGGAATTCGATGACAACGTTGCGCGCACGCGCCTTACCTTCCAGTTCCGTCACCGAACCGCCGCGAGCCAGAAAATTGGCGCCGAACCGCTCGAAGGCGGGCTTGGCTGTGGAGACATAGTCCTTGTAACGCTCGCTGTCGCGTACATCGACCTGGGCGATCCAATATCCCTTTGCCATTTCATCTCCTCCTGTCATCGTTACTGATTGGCCGGGAAGCTGGCGCGCAGCATATCGTCCAGAATGGCGCGGGCCGCCGCTTTCGGGTCTTCCGCCCTGACGATGGGGCGGGCGACAACCAGATGGCTCGAACCGGCCTTGATGGCATCGTAAGGCGTCATCACACGCTTCTGATCGCCGAGATCAGCGCCGGCTGGGCGAATGCCGGGGGTGACCACGGCAAGGTCTGGGCCGAGGATTTCGCGCACGGCAGTCGATTCTTCCGCCGAACAGACGATGCCGCCCATGCCCGCCTCGCGTGCCTGCTCCGCCCGGCGCAGCACCAGCGAACGGGCGTCAGAAGCATAACCCGCCTCGGCGAGATCGACGTCGTCCATCGAGGTGAGCACGGTGACGCCCAGCAGGCAAAGGCCGGAGCCTTCAGCGGCCTTGACGGCAGCGCGCATCGCTTTCGGATAGGCGTGCAGCGTCAGCATCGACATGCCCATGCGGGCGATGTTTTCGACACCGGAGGCGACGGTATTGTCGATATCGAGCAGCTTCATGTCGAGAAAGACCTTCTTGCCGCTCTGGACAAGGTCACGCGCGAATTCGAGACCGCCGGCGAAGACCAGCTGATAACCGATCTTGTAGAACAGAACCTCGTCGCCGATTTTCGAAACGATGTCTTCGGCCTGCTGCACAGTCGGAACATCCAGCCCGACGATGAGTTTTTCGCGCGCGGTCATTGTCTTATCCCTGCCATGTTTCCATTGCCGTCCAGTCGCATGTGGGGGGCGCGGCTGCAAGTGAAAAGTCGGCGATGGAGAAGCGAAAGAGATTGCCACCGCCGGGCGGCTGGTCCTCGGCGCGGCTGATGCCACGGCCTTCGATATGGCATTTCAGAAGCGTGCCAACGCCACCATGACCGACAAAGGCGATCGGCTGCTGCGGGTCGTGCCGGTCAAGAACGGCTTTGACCGCCCCGACGATACGCGCCTGCGCGTCGATTGCACGCTCCCAGCCGTGAAAGCTTTCCTCGGGATGGGCGAAGAACCAGTCCGCCGCCTTTTCGAATTCCGGCGACGGCAGGAAGCCGGTGGCGGACCGGTCGTTTTCATGCATCGCCTCGACGATGTTCACGTCCGCCCCGGAGGCTTCAGCCAGGATGCGGGCGGTTTCGATCGCCTTGGTCTCGGCGCTGGAAACGATGTGGCGCAATGACCGTGCCCAGGGCAGGCGGCTTGCCTCGCGCGTCCGCTCGGCGCCCCTGTCCGAAAGCCCCCATTCGGGAACGGGAACGGCCGGATCGATCTTGACCTGCGGGTGGGTAATGTAGAGCGCATGCATGGCAATCGGTCCTCAAGGGCGGCGGAAAGGGCAAATCAATACCCTAACCATCCGCCGTGACCTGGAAATGACGGGTTCCGGCGCTCCGTCGACTATCAGGCCCGCGTGTAGGTCCACAATTGCGCCGGCGGAATATTGCGCACGATGAAATCGAAATGACGGATGTGATAGAGATGCGGCTGCGCAACGATCGGGGAAATCGGACCGTAGGATATCTGCACGACGGGGCGGCCATGGGGGACGCGCTTCAGCAATTCGTCGAGAAGCTTGATACGGGCGGCCATGGGAAAATTCAGCATCGGTACGGCGGAAATGACGCTGTCGAACATCTGGCCCGCGTGTTCGCCAAGCGTGGAATCGAGATCGAAGGCGTCGCCATTGACGAAATTGACGCCCGGATAGCTCCTGAGCAGCTGATTGTAGAAATCGGTGGAATATTCGATGGCGGTGAGGTTCTCCGGCTTGATGCCGCGCGCCAGAATGGCCTTGGTGATGACGCCCGTGCCCGGGCCGAGTTCGAGAACCGGCAGGCCGGAATGGGGATTGATGACACTCGCCATTTTTTTCGCCGTGATCGTCGATGTCGGAACAATGGCTCCGACTTTTTTCGGCTGGCTGACCATACCTTTGAAAAAGCGGATTTCTTCCTCAAATTTCTGTTCAAGCCGTTGCTTCAGGTTAAGTGCCATAGTTCCCTCAGATGCATTTGGTCATTGTCAAAAAACTGTTACGCAATGTTGATCCCATTTGGCGCAAAAACAAGGCAAAATGTCGTAACTGGAAAAATTCGTCTACGGTTCAAGAAGCGCTGCCGAATCAAGAAAAGCCGGTGAAGCGTTCCACCGGCTTTTCGATGAAATTTGCGGAAAATTCCCGTTTCAAACGCGCATCGGCATCAAAACGTAAAGCGCGTCGTCGCCGGCGGTGTCGCGTACGAGCGTCGGCGAGCCGGCGTCTGCCAGCAGGAAAATCGCGTCGTCGCCGGAAAGCTGCGAGGTGATGTCGAGGAGATATTTGGCGTTGAAGCCGATTTCCATCGAATCATTGTCGTAACCGACAGCCACTTCTTCCGTCGCACTGCCCGAATCCGGGTTGTTGACGGTCAGCGTTAGCTGGCCGTTGGTGAGCGCGAGCTTCACGGCGCGGCCGCGCTCGGAAGAAATGGTCGAGACGCGGTCGACAGCCTGCGCGAAGGTCTGGCAATCGACCCGCATTTCCTTGTCGTTGCCGGTAGGGATCACGCGCTGGTAGTCCGGAAAGGTGCCGTCGATCAGCTTCGAGGTCAGAACGACAGAGCCGATTGTCAGGCGGATTTTCGCATCCGATACTTCAACCGTCACTTCCAGTTCAGGGTTGTCCATCAGCTTCTGTAGTTCGCCCACCGTCTTGCGCGGGATGATGATGCCCGGCATGCCTTCGGAGCCGGACGGCGCATCCACATCGGCGCGGGCCAGGCGGTGACCGTCGGTCGCGACAGCGCGCAGCTTCAGATCGCCATTGCTCTCGATGGTGTGGAAGAAGATGCCGTTTAGGTAATAACGCGTCTCTTCGGTCGAAATCGCAAACTGTGTGCGGTCGATCAGCATCTTCAGGTCGGTCGCCTTCAGTTTGAAGGTGTGGCTGAAGGTGCCGGCGGTCAGGTCAGGAAAATCCGCTTCCGGCAGGCATTGCAGCGAGAATTTCGAGCGGCCGGAGGCGACGGTCATGGTTGAACCATCAGGGTTGGTCGCCAGAAGCACTTCGGAACCATCCGGCAGCTTGCGCACGATTTCATAAAGCAGGTGAGCCGGCACGGTGGTGGCGCCGGCCTGCTCCACCATAGCCGGGGTCGCTTCGGTGATTTCGAGATCGAGGTCGGTCGCCTTCATGTCCAGATTGGCGCCGGAGGCGCGCAGCAGAACGTTGGACAGGATCGGGATCGTGTTGCGACGCTCGACGACCCTGTGGACGTGGTTCAGCGATTTCAGAAGGTTCGACCGCTCAAGAGTAATACGCATGGACGCTACCGCTTTCAACGTTGCGAACCGGCCACCGCCGGATCGGCAAGAAGAGTCTTCACCGGCAAAAAGCCGGACAATGTGGACGGGCAAAATGGCAGAGTTATTGCAGAAAATGCAAGAGCCGAGTTCATCTGCCTCCGCTCATTTTGCTGCTATACAACATGATCCACAGGTTGGGACTGTCGATGGAGCTTGTTCGCCGGTTTTCTATTGCCCATAAAGGAAAAAACCGGAGCGACCGGCCGGCAAGGGTCGGCCAGAATGATTGGAAGCCGTGTGACGCAGGAAATATCGAACAGTGATGCCAGACAGGCGGCGAAGGAATTCAGGATCGGCACGGCCACCGTTCCTGCGCGGCCGCTGGAGCCGGCGCTTTATCTCGTCGCCACACCCATCGGCAATCTTGGCGATATCACCATCCGCGCGCTGGAAACGCTGGCCTCGGCCGATGTTCTCGCCTGCGAGGATACCCGCGTCACCCGCATCCTGCTTGAGCGTTATGGCATCCGCACGCGTCCGCTCGCCTATCACGAACACAATGCCAATGAAGCGGGACCGAAGCTCATTGCCGCGCTGGAGGCCGGAAAATCCGTGGCACTGGTATCGGACGCCGGAACGCCGCTGGTGTCCGATCCCGGTTATCGTCTTGGCCAGCTGGCGCTTGAGGCAGGCCATCGCGTCGTGCCGGTGCCGGGCGCATCGGCGCCGCTTGCCGCTCTTGTCGGTTCCGGTATGCCGAGCGATGCATTTCTGTTTGCGGGTTTCCTACCGGTGAAGGATCACGGCAAGCGCGACCGTTTTGCCGAACTTGCGAAAATCCCCGCCACTTTGATCTTTTTTGAATCGCCGCGCCGCATTGGCGCCACCGTCAAGGTGGCGTCGGAAGTGCTTGGCCACGACCGGCGCGCCGTGGTGTGCCGCGAACTGACCAAGACTTTCGAGGAGTTTCGGCGCGGCACGCTCAGCGAGCTTGCCGATTATTATGACGAGGATCGTGTGGTGAAGGGCGAGATCGTGCTGCTGGTGGAGCCACCCTCCTATGACGACATTCCCGATATCGAGGATGTCGAGAAGCTCCTGAAAGATCTTGTCTCAACCATGTCCGCCGCCAAGGCTGCCGGTGAAGCGGCGAAGCTGACGGGCCTGCCCCGTAAGGAGCTTTATCAGCGGCTGCTGGATATGAAGGACAGGAATGGCGGCTGACGCGCAAAGGGACAAAAGGCGTAATGCCGAGCGGCGCGGCCACACCGCGGAATATTGGGCCGCACTTTATCTGCTGGCGAAAGGATATCGCATCCTCGCCATTCGGTATCGCACCCGGCTGGGGGAAATCGATCTCATCGCCCGTAAGAAGAATCTCGTTGCCATCATCGAGGTCAAGGCGCGCGCTTCGGGTGAGAGCGCGGTGAATGCCGTCGGTTTCCATTCGCAACAGCGCATCCGCGCGGCTGCCGATCTCTGGCTCTCCCGTCGCAAGGATGCCGACCGTCTTTCACTGCGCTTCGATATTGTCGCCATTCTGCCACGACGCCTGCCGCAGCACTTTATCGACGCATTTTAAGAGGGAGGGGGAAGCCAATGTCCACCGAGCGGGAAAAGATGGCCGCGGGCGAATGGTACAACTGCATGGATGCCGAACTGGATTTGCTGCGCGGCCATGCGCGACGGGCGGTTCACCAGCACAATACCATGCAGCCGGATAAGCGCGGTGCCATCGGGCCGCTACTGCGCGCCCTTTTTGCTTCTGCGGGTGAAGGGGCATTTATCGAGGCGCCGTTTCATTGCGCCTACGGCCTCAACGTCACGCTGGGCAGGAATGTCTATCTCAATGCCGGCTGCACAATTCTCGATTCTGCGAAGGTCGCGATAGGCGACGGCGCGATGCTTGGTCCCGCCGTGCAGATCTATTGTGCGGAGCACCATCTGGACCCGGTTCCGCGCGCGCAGGGGATTGAAATCGCAAAGCCCGTCACGATTGGCCGCGATGTCTGGATTGGCGGCGGAGCGATCATTCTGGCCGGTATCACCATCGGTGACGGCGCAATTGTCGGCGCCGGTTCGGTGGTGACGCGCGATGTGCCGCCAGGTGCAACGGTCGTGGGAAATCCGGCCCGACCCATAAATCGTATAGCCGGCTGAGATTGTCCGTACGCGCTGTAATAAATCTGACACGGAACTGTCAAAGAGGCGTCATGGAACGCCTCTATTCGCATCCTCATCCCAATAAATGGTGGAGAGGATTTAGTAATGTTGAAGAAGATTTCCATGGCCGCGGTGGCCGTCAGCATGTCGGCAACATCTTCCATGGCTGCGACCAACATCACTTGGTGGCACGGCATGGGCGGCCGCAATGGCGAAGTCATCAACGAAGTCGCCCAGAAGTTCAACGAAGCCCAGAAAGAATGTGCGCTGACGCCGGTTTCCAAGGGCTCCTACGAAGAAGCCCTGGCCAGCGGCATCGCTGCCTTCCGCTCCGGCGAGCAGCCGAATATCCTCCAGGTTTTTGACGCTGGCGCCGCCACCATCATCAACGCCAAGGGCGCTGTCATTCCTGCCGAAGACCTCATCAACAAGGCTGGCTACAAGTTCGACCGCGACGCCTTCATCAACGGCGTTCGGTATTTCTATGCTGCCGCTGACGGCAAGTTCGTCGGCATGCCGTTCAACTCCTCCGCTCCCATCATGTATGTCAACGACGAAGCCCTGAAGAAGGCCGGCGTCGAAGCGCCGAAGACCTGGGAAGAGTTCGAGCAGGTGGCGCCGAAGCTTAAGGAAGCCGGCTATATTCCGCTCGTCCAGTCGCAGCTGACCTGGCAGTTCACGGAAAACTTCTTCTCCCGCAACAACATCCAGTTCGCCACCAACAATAACGGCTACGACAGCGTCACCGACACCAAGCTTAAGGTCACCGACCCGAACCTCGTCATGATGTTCGACAAGCTGAAGGACTGGAAGGACAAGGGCCTGTTCGCCTATCACGGCGCCGGCTGGAACGACAACCAGAAGCCCTTCGAAGAAGGCAAGGTCGCCTTCTGGATCGGTTCTTCGGGTTCCTTCGGCGGCCTGCAGAAGACGGCGACCATGCCGTTCTCGGCAACCTTCCTTCCCTACTGGGGTTCCATCAAGGGCGCCGGCACCAACTCCTTCATCGGTGGCGCTGCGCTCTTTGCGATGTCGGGCAAGTCTGAAGCCGAAAACAAGTGCGTGGCCGACTTCTTCCAGTTCCTGACCTCGCCGGAAATCCAGGTCTTCTACCACAAGGCAACCGGTTACGTCGCCATCACCAAGGCCGCTTACGAAAAGGCGAAGGCTGAAGGCTACTACAAGGAAAAGCCGGTCGCCGAAGTCGGTATTCAGCAGCTGTCGCTGCCGGGTGGTGAATGGTCCAAGGGTTACCGCCTCGGCTTCTACCCGCAGATCCGCGCTGTCATGGAACGCGAATATAACCGCATCTTCTCCGGCGAAGTCACGCCGAAGGACGCCTTCGATATCATCGAGAAGGAAGGCAACGACCTGCTCGCCCGTTTCGCCAAGACGGCCGGCTGATCGATCTTTACGAAACCAATGACCATTGCCGAGCCTCCTTTCCCACGGAAGGGGGCTCGCTCTTGGATAAGGAAGCGCAAGCGTGGCCTATTCATCGTCTCAACCGCGTCGGTTTTTGTCCGGCTGGTCCGCAAAGGCTGCAAAGCCAGCAAAACCTGCCGACGCCGGCATGAAGCGCGTGCAGTTCTCCTCGTCCTACGTGCCCTACCTGTTTCTGGCGCCGCAGCTTGCGGTGATTTTCATCTTCTTCTACTGGCCGTCGGTTCAGGCCATACATTCGTCCTTTTATATTGAAGACCCGTTCGGTTTTGGCGCCTCCTTCGTCGGATTTGCCAACTATTCCGATGCGATCTTCAGCCCCGAATATCTCAGCATCGCCAAATTCACGGTTGTATTCACCGTGCTGGTCACCTTCTTTTCGCTGGCGCTTGGCTTGCTGCTCGCCGTCAAGGCGGATGCGGTCATTCGCGGCAGCTCGACATACAAGACACTGCTGATTTCCGTCTATGCCATCGCGCCGCCTGTCGCCGGTCTCATCGGCATGATGTTTTTCGACCAGCATATCGGCCCCTTCGTCAAAATGGCCGCGTTTCTCGGCTGGGACATGAAGGTCGGCCTCAATTATTTCGATACGGCCTTCGCCATGATCGTCGTTGCGGTCTGGAAGCAGATTCCTTACAATTTCATCTTCTTCCTTTCGGGGCTTCAGGGTGTCCCGGTTTCGGTGCGGGAAGCCGCCGCCATCGACTGCCGCTCGGGTTTTCGACGGTTCTGGACGGTGATCATGCCGCTTCTGGCGCCCACGGCCTTCTTCCTGCTGATCATCAACATCACCTATGCGCTCTTCGACACATTCGGCGTTATCGACGTGATGGTGAAGGACAAGGCAGCCAATAATCCGATCACGCTGGTCTACAAGGTGTTTCTGGACGGTTTCCGCGGCAATGACATCGGTGGGTCTTCCGCCCAGTCCGTCATTCTGATGCTGGTCGTCTTCGTTCTCACCATCATCCAGTTCCGCTTCATCGAAAAGCGCATCCATTACAATTGAGGGAAAAGACCATGTACAAGACAAAGCCCCTCGATCATCTCGTGCTGATCATCGGCGCGCTGTTCTTGATATTGCCGGTCATCGTGGCCTTCATGACCTCCACGCATACCGCTGCGGAAATTCACCGCAGTGGTCTGACGATGGTTCCCGGCGACAATTTCATCGAGACTTATGAAAAGGTCCTGACCCAGAAGGGCGGCTTTACCGGGCAGATCACGGGTCTCAACATGGTGTTGAATTCGCTGATCCTCGGCATCGGTTTTGCCGTCGGCAAGATCGTGCTGTCGATGACCGCGGCCTATGCGATCGTCTATTTCCGCTTCCGGTTCGCAACGCTCGCCTTCTGGATCATCTTCACCACGCTGCTTCTGCCGCTCGAAGTGCGCATCATGCCGTCCTATGAGGTGATGAGCAAACTCGGCCTTTTGAACTCCTATACCGGCCTCATCGTGCCGCTTCTCGCTTCGGCGACGGGCACCTTCTATTTCCGGCAATTCTTCAAATCCGTGCCGGAGGAGTTGCTGGAGGCTGCCCGTATCGATGGCGCGGGTCCGGTGAAATTCTTCATCGACGTTCTCATCCCGCTGTCCCGCACCATGATGGCGGCGATCTTCATCATCATGTTCGTTTATGGCTGGAACCAGTATCTCTGGCCCATGCTGATGACGACGGATGAGGGCTTCTTCACCCTGATGCGCGGCATCAAGTCGATCCTGCAGGTCTGGGTCGGTTCGCAAATTCCCGATTACAACGAAGCTTTCGCGCTCGCCGTGCTGGCCATGCTGCCGCCGGTGCTGATCGTCGTCATTTTCCAGCGCTGGTTCATAAAGGGCCTGACCGAAAGCGATAAATAAGGAGACCGAAATGGCCGCGATAGACATCAGTCAGGTCTGCAAGGATTATCATGGCGGCGTGCGTGCCGTGCATCACGTCGATATCGACATCAGGGACGGTGAATTCATCGTTCTGGTCGGCCCCTCCGGCTGCGGCAAATCCACGCTCCTGCGCATGGTTGCTGGGCTTGAGGATATTTCCGAAGGCACGGTGAAGATCGGCGACCGGGTGGTCAATCAGGCCGATCCGGCAGACCGCGATATTGCCATGGTGTTTCAGAACTACGCGCTCTATCCGCATATGTCGGTGCGACAGAACCTGGAATACGGTTTGAAGAACCGCAAGACGCCGAAGGAGGAGATCGATGCGCGTGTGGCTGAAGCCGCGCGCATGCTGCAGCTTGAACCCTATCTGGACCGCAAGCCGCGCGCCCTGTCCGGCGGCCAGCGGCAGCGTGTGGCCATGGGCCGCGCCATCGTGCGCAAACCGGCGGCCTTCCTGTTCGACGAGCCCCTGTCCAATCTCGACGCCAAGCTGCGCGTTTCCATGCGGGGCGAAATCAAGCGCCTGCAAAAACGTCTCGGCACCACCTCGATTTATGTCACTCACGATCAGCTGGAAGCGATGACGCTGGCCGATCGTCTTGTGGTGTTGAATGGCGGTCGTATCGAACAGATCGGCGCACCGCTCGATGTCTATCACACCCCTGCCTCGACCTTCGTTGCGAGTTTCATCGGCTCTCCCGCCATGAACCTGCTGAACGCAGAGTTGCATGGTGATAGCCTCGCCATCGGTCCGTCGCTCTTTGCGCTCAACGGTTTCGCACCTGCCTCAGGGTCGGTGACGGTTGGCATGCGGGCGGAAGATCTCCGCCTCGCTGCGGCAGGTGAGCAGGGCTTCCCGCTTCGGGTCGATTATATCGAGGAACTGGGCTCGCAGCGTCTCATCCACGGCATGATCGGCGAACAGAACCTGACCGTTGCCTTCCCGCCGGATGTCGAGGTTCCGTCTGCGCTCTCGGTCACGATCGCGCCGGAAAAACTGCATTTCTTCTCCAGCGAAACCGGCAAGCGTATCGCCGGCAAAGCGGAGCAGTTGGCGGCGCGGCCCGCGCAAATGGCGACGGCCTGAGCGCATCGCAGAAATCGGCGCGATGACTAAAATTGCGCCGATTGTCAAAACCGCTTTGTTACGATCCCGATGATAGAAGACCTCCAATATTTCACGGGGGTTTTCTCATATGTCCTTCAAAATGATGTTCGCTGCCGCGGCAACCATGGCGATCCGCACGGTGCCGATTTTGCCGGCCTATTTGCGCCGGTCAAAAGATGAGGCTGTTGTCAGCGCGTCCTGCACCGATCTGCGGCTTCAACCGGCGCCCATCAATCCGGACTGGATCATTTCCGGCAATCCTCAGGCGCGGGCGGCAGATCATTCCAGAAGCGGCGACCGTGCTTCAAGCACCGCCATGTGGGATTGTACGGCTGGTGAGTTCCGATGGTTCTTCGGCTGGGATGAAACCGTCTATATTCTGGAAGGCGAGGTGCATGTGACGGCCGAAGACGGTTCGGTTAGCATCCTGCGGGTTGGGGACGTCGCCTATTTTCGGGCTGGAACATGGGCCACCTGGCGGGTGGATGATTATGTTCGCAAGGTCGCCTTCATGCGCCGTCCGTTCCCCAAGGCGCTGGCTTTTGCCTATCGCGTCAAGAACAAGCTGTTTGCCGGCCGTTCCTATAAGCTGGCGGCCTGAACCCATAAAACATTGCGGTTGGCGGGGCCCGCAAGGCTCCGCCGGCAGAATTGTGAAGGTTCAATAAAACTCACACAAACCACCGCTTGCAGCCGTTGCCTTTGAAGGGTCGCTGCCCTACATCTTCAGGGTTTTCTGAAGCATTTCCGGGTTTCTCCTGGTCCTGCAGGGAAGCTTGAAAAGGTGAGGCAATGGGCACCGCGGGCCGCAAAGCGTCCGCATGCTGCAAGAGGAACATTCGCATGGCGAAGATCAAGAACGTCGCGATCCAGATGGATCATGTCTCCGGAATCAATATCGCCGGTGACTCCACCTTCGCCATGAGCCTTGAGGCGCAGGCGCGCGGATATCGGTTGTTCCATTATACGCCGGAGCGCCTTTCCATGCGTGATGGCAAGATTTACGCCACTGTTGAGCAGATGGAACTGCGCGATATCAAAGGCGACCATTTCTCCCTGTCCGAACCGGAGCGTGTCGATCTGTCGATGATGGATGTCATCCATCTGCGTCAGGATCCGCCATTCGACATGGCTTACATCACCTCGACCCATCTGCTGGAGCGCATTCATCCGAAAACGCTGGTGGTCAACGATCCCGCCTGGGTGCGCAACTCGCCGGAAAAGATTTTCGTCACCGAATTCGCCGATCTGATGCCCAAGACGCTGATCACCAAGGACGTGGAGGAAATCGCCCGCTTCCGCAATGAAATGGGCGATATCATCCTCAAGCCGCTTTACGGAAATGGTGGTGCAGGCGTCTTCCATTCCGCGCGCGACGACCGCAACTTCTCCTCTCTGCTGGAGATGTTCGGCCAGATGTTCCGCGAGCCTTACATCGCCCAGCAATATCTGCCTGACGTCCGCAAGGGCGACAAGCGCATCCTCCTGGTAGACGGCGAGCCGGTTGGCGCAATCAACCGCGTGCCGGCGGAAAACGACGCCCGCTCCAACATGCATGCCGGCGGCCGACCTGAACCGACGGAGCTGACGGCGCGTGAAAAGGAAATCTGCCGCCGCATCGGCCCTGCCCTGCGGGAGCGCGGTTTCCTCTTCGTTGGCATCGATGTCATCGGCGATTATCTCACCGAAATCAACGTCACCTCACCAACCGGTATTCGCGAAGTGCGCAAATTCGGCGGCGCCGATGTGGCGAGCCTGCTGTGGGACGCGATCGAGAAAAAGCGCGACGCTCAGGAGTTCTGAAGCGATCTCAATCGCTCCCGGTTTGTTCCATGCGTACAACTCGATACAACTAAAATACATCGCATGCGAGAAATTGTTCTCTAGGTGTTCTTGTTTTATTCTTTTCTCTGTGGCACGTTGCTTGCGGGCGGCTGCCTTGGAACATGAAGTTCAGATGACGCGGCCGGTTTGCGGGGGCAGGCCATGGTGGCAAGGGTCAATACGGTTGCGTTTCAGGGCATAGAGGGCGTGCCAGTCGAGGTGCAGGTGATGGTTGCACCCGGAAAGATCGGTATCCAGATTGTCGGCCTGCCGGACAAGGCGGTCGCCGAAAGCCGCGAGCGAGTGCAGGCCGCCCTGCATGCCTCGGGTCTGGCCTTGCCGGCAAAAAAAGTCACCGTCAATCTGGCGCCTGCCGATCTGCCCAAGGAAGGGTCGCATTTCGATCTTCCAATCGCTCTCGGCCTCATGGCTGCTCTGGGTGCCATACCGGCGGAAGCGCTCAGCCAGTATGTGGTTCTCGGCGAACTCAATCTCGATGGTACGATCGGCATGGTTTCGGGCGCGCTGCCGGCGGCCATCGGCGCCAATGCGCTCGGCAAGGGGCTGATTTGCCCGGCCGAAAGTGGGCCGGAAGCGGCCTGGGCCGGCGCCGGCATCGATATTCTAGCCCCGCGTAGTCTCATTGCGCTTGCCAATCATTTTCGCGGCACCCAGCTTCTGTCGCGCCCCGCACCTGCCATCCGTGCCAATCCGGTCAATCTGCCGGATCTGGCCGATATCAAGGGGCAGGAGACGGCCCGGCGCGCGCTGGAAGTGGCGGCTGCGGGTGGCCACAATCTGCTGATGGTTGGCCCGCCCGGTTCTGGCAAATCCATGCTCGCCGCTCGGCTGCCCTCAATTCTGCCACCGCTGGAGGCTGCGGAATTGCTGGAAGTGTCCATGGTTCACTCCATCGCCGGCCAATTATCGGGCGGCAAGCTGTCGGACCGCAGACCGTTTCGTACGCCACACCATTCCGCCACCATGGCCGCGCTGATCGGCGGAGGGCTGCGGGCCAAACCGGGGGAGGCCTCGCTTGCCCATCACGGCGTTCTTTTTCTGGATGAGTTTCCGGAATTCTCACCCCAGGTGCTGGATGCGCTGCGCCAGCCGCTGGAGACTGGCGAATGCATCATCGCGCGGGCCAATCATCGCGTCAGCTATCCCGCGGAAATCCAGCTCGTTGCGGCGATGAACCCCTGCCGCTGCGGCATGGCGGGAGAGCCGGGTTTCACCTGTGCCCGAGGCCCGCGTTGTGTGACGGATTATCAGGCCCGCATTTCCGGTCCGCTGCTGGATCGTATCGATATCCGTATCGACGTTCCCGCCGTCTCCGCCGCCGATCTTATCCGCCCCGTCGCGTCCGAGCCGAGTGCGGCAGTGGCCGGCCGTGTCGCCCGGGCTCGCCTTGCGCAGCAGGAACGCTACGCGGCGGCGGGATTTGCCGCCATTCGCACGAATGCCCGCTGCACGACGACCTTGATAGAAAAATATGCCGAGCCGGATGCGTCCGGGCTGCAATTGCTGCGCGATGCGGCTGAGCGGTTGAAGTTCTCCGCGCGCGGTTATCATCGCATTCTCAAGGTTGCCCGCACCCTGGCCGATCTGGATGGCAAACAAACGGTCGGCCGCATCCACGTGGCGGAAGCTGTGTCCTATCGTATCGCTGGCGAAAGGCTGACGGCGGCGACCCAGAGCATCCAGTAGAGATATGAAGCGGTTTTTCGTCCGGAAAATGTTTAGAAACAAGGAGGTAGGGGCCGTCCAACGATTCCGCTTAAACTGGAATTGCCCTAGAGCAGATCCTGCTCAATCCGGGTCATAGCCTGCAACCCTGAAGTAGTTTGCGCATTCCTCCGATGTGAATCGGGGGATCAATGTGCCGACGGCATCCCATAGGGCGTCGATTTTCCGCTCCGCTCGAGCCCGTA
>NZ_JBNWCH010000006.1:0-313854 GCF_053522485.1 Agrobacterium sp. 22-209-1 | reverse complement strand
CCGGAAGAACGGTGCGGATGTGGTTACCCAGCGCCCTGGCTGCTGAAGATGTCTGCGCGTCGGCAAACTCGATGGCAATGCCGATCGTTGGTAGGGGTGAGAGGTGGCTCGAGAAATCTGCACAGCTGGGATAAGTGGAATTTCTGCCTGACTTCGGCTTAGATGCCGGGAACAGGAGATATCATGACGAGACGACCGCGCCGGAACCACAGCCCGGCTTTCAAGGCAAAAGTGGCGCTTGCTGCTATCCGAGGTGAGCAGACTCTGGTGGAATTATCCCAGCAGTTCGACGTGCATGCCAATCAGATCAAGCAGTGGAAAGACCAGCTCCTTGAGGGAGCGACGGGCGTTTTCGGTGATGAAGCCAAGGCGGAACCCGCCGGACCGAGCGTCGATGTGAAAACGCTTCACGCCAAGATCGGCGAACTGACGTTGGAGAACGATTTTTTGTCCGGTGCGCTCGGCAAGGCGGGCTTGCTGGGCGGAAAGAAATGATCGACCGCGAACACGAGCTGTCGATCGTAAGGCAGGCTAAGCTCCTCGGCTTCAGCCGCGGCAGCGTCTACTATTCGCCGCGCCCAGTGTCCGACGCCGATCTGGCACTGATGCGCCGGATCGACGAACTGCATCTCGAATATCCGTTCGCGGGAAGTCGAATGTTGCAAGGGCTTTTGAGAGGAGAAGGGTTGAATGCCGGGCGGCTCCATGTCGCCACGCTGATGAAGAAGATGGGCATCGAGGCGATCTATCGCCGCCCGAACACCTCCAAACCAGCGCCAGGACACAAGATTTATTCCTATCTTCTGCGCAAGCTGGCGGTTACCCGGCCCAATAAGGTATGGGCGATGGACCTGACCTATATCCCCATGGCGCGTGGTTTTGTCTACCTCTGCGCCGTTGTGGACTGGTTCAGTCGTCGGGTTCTGTCGTGGCGATTGTCGATCACGATGGAGGCGGACTTCTGTATCGAAGCGGTCGAGGAAGCGCTGGCTCGCTATGGAAAGCCGGACATATTCAACACCGATCAGGGATCGCAGTTCACCTCCATCGACTTCACCGCCGTGCTGAAGAAAGCTGAGATTGCCATCTCGATGGATGGCAAGGGCGCATGGCGGGACAATGTCTTCGTCGAACGGCTTTGGCGGTCGATCAAATACGAGGAAGTCTACCTCCACGCCTACAAGACCGTGTCCGAGGCCCGAGCGGGGATCAGTCGCTATCTGAACTTTTACAATACTCGACGTCCACATTCATCTCTTGACCGGCAGACGCCGGATCAGGCTTACTTCAACGCGCTGGCACCGATGATGGTGGCGGCATAATCGAGGCGGAAATCCACTTAACGAAACGCTCGAAACTGTTCAGACAAACCGAGCCACCTCTGGGAGCGGCAATTCGCCGGGTACACCGCGACTGGATTTCAGGTCGCGACGCTCGCGAACTGGGGTAGCCACCTCATTCAGCTTGTATCGAAGCTGACAACCGTTGCGATCCTGTATTTTGGCGCCAAGGCCGTCATAGGCGGCGATCTCTCGGTAGGATCACTCGTCGCCTTCAACATGCTGTCCGGTCGCGTCGCGCAGCCGATCCTGCGGCTCTCCCAGCTTTGGCAGGATTTTCAGCAGGTGCGTATTTCGGTCGATCGGCTCGGCGATGTCCTGAACGCGCCCGCCGAGCCTGACCATAATCCGAACCGCGCGAGCCTGCCTCCGATCCTTGGCGCTGTCACCTTTGACCGTGTCCGCTTTCGTTATCGACCGGACGCACCGGAGGCGCTGCGCGGCGTCTCGCTCGCGATCGAACCGGGCGAGATGATTGGCATCGTCGGTCCGTCAGGGTCGGGAAAGTCCACGCTCACCAAACTTGTGCAGCGTCAATATGTGCCCGAGCAGGGAAGGGTTATGGTCGATGGTGTCGATCTCGCCCTCGTCGATCCTGCCTGGCTGCGTCGGCAGATCGGGGTGGTCCTGCAGGAGAACATCCTCTTCAATCGATCCGTTCGCGAAAACATCGCGCTCGCCGATCCGACGATGCCTATGGAGCGCGTCATCGCCGCCGCCCAGCTCGCTGGCGCCCATGACTTCATCCTCGCGCTCTCGCACGGCTACGACACCATCATCGACGAGCGCGGAAGCAACCTGTCGGGTGGGCAGCGCCAGCGCATTGCCATAGCCCGCGCGCTGATCGGTAATCCCCGTATCCTGATCCTCGACGAGGCGACCAGCGCCCTCGACGCGGAGAGTGAGGAGGTTATCCAGCATAACCTCGCCGGCATCGCGCACGGCCGCACCGTCATGATCATCGCCCATCGGCTTTCCGCCGTGCGTCAATGCAACCGTATCGTCACCGTTGAGGCCGGCGAAATCACGGAAACCGGCGATCACGGCACGCTGCTCGCCTCGGGCGGTCGCTATGCGCAACTCTACAACAAGCAGATGGGGCGTGGAGCATGAGCACCTGGGTCGCCGATCGCTTTCCGGTGATCGTCCGGCATTGGGCCGTCCTGCGCACATCCTGGGGCCTTCAGAACGAGGCCGACCGCAACCGGCAGCCGATCTCCGATCACGAATTCCTGCCGGCTGTGCTCGAAATCATGGAGAAGCCGCCGAGCCCGGGTCTGCGCATGCTCCTTCTTATGACCTGCGCCTTCTTCTCGGCCTCAGTGGTGTGGTCGATCATTGGCACGATCGACGTCGTTTCCGTCGCCAGCGGCAAGATCATTCCGTCCAGCAAGGTAAAGACCATCCAGCCGCTGGAGATCGGCTCGGTACGCGCGATCCATGTCGCGAACGGGCAGCATGTCGGTGAGGGTGACCTTCTGGTCGAGCTCGATCCGACGCTCGCGACAGCCGACGAGGCGCAGGCGCGCCAGAGCCTCCTGATCTCGCGCATCATCCAAGCGCGCAATGCTGCTCTCTTGAGTTATATTGACGGCAATCCGGCCGGCTTCGTCGCTCCCGAGGGCACGCCGCCCGTGACGGTTTCCGTCGAAACGCAGTTTGTGCGCGCGAGCATCGCCGAATACGAGGCGCAGATTACGAGCCTGCACCAGCAGATCGCGCAGCGAGCAGCCGAGCTGACTTCGGCAGAGGCAGAAATCATGAAACTGCGCCAGACGCTCCCTCTGGTGGACGAGCAGCTCCAAGCGCGCCGGTTCCTCACGCAACAGGGGAATTTTGCGAAGCTGAAACTCCTCGAATACGAGCAGTTGCGGATCGAGCATCTCCAGAACATCGAGGTACAACTTGCCAACGCCACCAAGGCGCGGGCGGCGATGTCCGCGCTTGAGGCCGAAATCAGCAAGCTACGCGAGAGCTTCAGCAAGGCCGCTGTGACGGATCTCGTTCAGGGACGCGACAAGGCTGAGCTCGCTGCGGAGGAATTGCGCAAGGCCATGCGGCGTCGGGAACTTCTGCAACTGCGCGCTCCGGTCTCCGGCACGGTGCAGCAACTCGCCGTCGCGACGATCGGCGGGGTCGTCCAACCGGCCCAACCGCTCATGATGATCGTGCCTGACGGCGTCGAGATCGAGGTCGAGGCGCAAGTCCAGAACAAGGATGCCGGCTTCGTGCGCGAAGGGCAGCCGGTCCGTGTCAAGCTGGAGGCGTTTCCGTTCACCGATTACTGCATCATCCCGGGCGTCGTCGAGAGCATCAGCCGCGACGCGATCGACATGTCGCAATTCGGTGCTCCGCAGCGGGACGAGAAAGGCAGGCCGATCCAGGCCGGCCTGGTCTATTCGGCCCGTATTCGGCTCTTGCAAAACAGCATCCGTGTTCGCGGCGTGGAGCAGGCCCTGGGGCCTGGCCTTTCGGTGCAGGCGGAGATCAAGACTGGCGAGCGGCGCATCATCCAGTACCTGCTGTCCCCGATCACCCAGTCACTGGATGAGGCTGGCAGGGAGAGGTAACCCGACGCCGCATGCGTCTGGCATCGGCGGGCAGCGCATCGTCACCCATGATGTCGATTTCGCAGGTGCAACTGGCGATGACCGTAGCGACGACCGGGAGCGAGCGGCCGCCCTGATATCCTCCAATATTGCCAAGAATAAAGTCTGTAGTGACTCGGTGGAGGGACCGATCGCGAAGCCACTGGACAGATCGCGCAACAATATTCGCCCGGTCTTCGATTTACACTTGAGCGGGCGCGTCGAATATCCATTGGATGCCCCGAACCGAATGTCAAAAGGCCATTTCCTTGGCAGTTTGAGCCAGCAAATGCGGCTCGAGGTCCGTCCGGATCGGTCTTTGGCCCGTTGGTCGAAGCCGCGTCTTTGCGCTTCGACCGCAACAGCATTGAAGGGGCGACCATGAGTGAATCGGACAAGGCAAACGCGACTGCGGCAGAATTGTACAAGACGAATGAACCCGACGAGAATGAGACAGGCGGCGGCGTTCCGTCTCAGGAACGGGCGCTTGATCCTGCCATGATCGCGCAGGTCTCGGAATTCCGAACCAGGATTCAAGCGAGCTTTGGCGAGGTGGTTCTGGCCATGCTGAATCTGCCCCGCTATCGCCATCAGTCGCTTGCGGACCTGACGCATCTCGTCGTCGAGCCTCTGACCCGGGACCGCATCGCGATTGCGCGCTCCGGCGGCGAAGGTAAGATCGAGGAAACCGCTGGCATTGCTATCTGGGCCAGCGTCTCAGATGAGGTCGATGCGAAGATCCGGGAGCAGATTCAGGCGCGCCTATTTCCTGTGCGGCTGAAAGGCGAGGACTGGAACAGCGGCGACATTCACTGGCTGCTCGACGTCATCGCACCTTCGCAGAAGGTGGCGACCGCGGTGCTGGCGAATTTCAAGCAGGTTGTGAAGGACAGACCGGTGCGGATTCACCCGATCGTCGCACAACTCGTCGACCCGGAAGTTCTTGACCGCATGCGTGTCTCCACGCAGCAGGAAACCGCCCGCGCATCCGATTGAAGCGGATATCGATGCTCTCATCAATGCAATAAGTTTTTCGATAAAAGCGCAGGGCGCAAGGCTGACGGCCGTAAGTCGCATTCCAAAACGGCGTTATGCGGCGGATGTTTGTTCACAAGACATGCCGATGGGCATCATCGCGGGCGGTGGCGCACAGCAGTGTGTTCGTGCTGCAGCGAACACGGTTGGGATTCTTCGAACATAACAGATCAAGTATATTCGAAATTTTACTTATGTAAATTATTTTTATATTATAAATAATAATTTATATTTGAAGTTTATATTGATTTTTACTACTAATATATGCTGTTTTCGATTTACAATAGATGAAATATTGTATTCATTGGTCGCGTTCAGTTGCGGTGCAGGTGTCGTATAACGGCTCGTTCACGCAGGCTTTCGACAATGGTAGCGATCGTGATCTTTTGTTGTGCAGCGCTCTCTCGGGTGGCGGTTGCGCAACTGTGATGAATTCAGAGAAAAGGAATTGGATGATGAGCGACACCGTTTGGATCAGCATAGCACCGGGTGATGGAAGCAACCTGCGATATTTGACAAACTCCTTCGTCCGCACCGAAAAACAAAATGATGGAATGGCTTGGGGTGAGCGAAACAACAGCGGAGAATCTCTCCCGGCGGAATGCTTTCCTGAGGAGATTTACGGCACGCCCGATGCCAAGGAATCTGCTTATAAACTACCCGATTTGTTCTTTGAGGGTAATTTCTGGGTCGTTTCGAAGGCGGCGGCGGATGTGCTGCGGCAATTCGATCTGGGTGGCGGCGGGCTTTATCCGGTCAAGGTGCTGAAGAAGGATCGAGAAACGCCGGTGGGCGGAGACTGGTTCTGCATCAATTTCGGGAACCGCAAAGAAGCGCTTTTGGTGTCCGAATCCGTTCCGTTACGCGAAGATTACATTCGCCACGGAGAAAAGGGTTGGTTCCTCAAGGCGCCCCTCAAGGACAACGACATAGCGGTTTCCCAGGAGGCGTCTTCGGGTCCCGACCTCTGGATCGATCCCCAGATGGGAGATGCAATCTTCTTCAGCGACGCCTTGGGCAGAGCACTCAAGAGTGCGAAGGCGGACAAGGGGTTTTTCCTGCATGCATGCCGCGTGATCTGAGGCGCATTTTCAGCAGGCTGTTCGGAGGTAAAGAGATGGGATTGACGAATAGCGGCCTTGGTGAACCTACGGAAGAGGAAATGGCCGAGCGCCTGCTGCGGACCGGGCAAATCCAGGATTGGGCGCAGCGTTTGCTGGACGATCCAGCCTGTGCTTGCGGATAGTTTCGAGGACGTCAACCTTATTCTTCGTTTGGATTATCAGGCTGTCGCGCAGGCGTTGGCGCGCCGCGTCGCGTCGCGGCGGGTGTGTTCGACAGCGCGTTCGATGAAAATGCGAAAAACTACATCTTCCAGCGCACCTTTGCGGATGGCAAATTATACGATCGCATCAACGATCAGCGGATGAGCTTCGAGGAGTTCCATACCGTACTCAAGGAATACATGGCTTGGGAGAAGGAAACCGGGATCGTCGAGGCGATCTTTGAGCAAATTCGCAACTATGTGCACCCTGAAGACAGCGACGACGACGAGGAAGAGGCGACGGGTGATATGTGGCGGCCGCTCTACCGAGAAAGCGCGCGGCTATTCCGTAAATATGGTCTGATCAACCCTGCAAAAGTTGTGTCTGTGGCGGGCATTTTACGGCGTGCGAACAGAAGTGCCGACGATATTCCGGCCGTGATGGCAGCGATAGAACTTAAAAATAGTAGCGTTTTCATTGAAGGAATTACGCTGTGAGCGAAAATTTATTGATCATTGACACGGCTGCAATCATCAATCTCTTCGCGCAGCGCGGTCGAGATGGAGAGGCTTGCGAAAGCGCTCCGGTCGCGTCCGTTCAATAACGAAGCCTACAGCCTCAAGGCTTCGATCAAGCAGGAGTTCGAGGATATTTATCGTCTCGTGCGTGATAGCGAAACCGACGACAGCGTACTTGATGCATTGTTTGGGCAGGTACCGCCTCGAGATGAACGACATGGCAGGGCCATAAGGCAGGTCGAGCAATTGCTGGCGGACGACACCTTCGATTTTACGGTGTTTGAAGAGTATCAGAACTATTTCACCTACGATCTGAAAATATATGATTCTGCAGCCGATCGCACAACGAGTTTCGACCGGCGACGCGGGGTTGCCAGCGGAGCCGAACGGCAAGTCCCTTTCTATGTGGTGATAGGCGCAGCACTTTCCGTCACCTATCACGGCTCGCGGCAATCAGAGGACAACGCCGGAATCGGTATGGGGCTTGCCGTGTTTGACGAGGCGTTCAGCAAGATGGACGGGCCGAACCAGCGAACGTTACTGAATTTCTATCGCGATATCGGACTTCAGGTCGTCATCGCTGCGCCGACCGAGAAGCGTGCAGTTGTCTATGAGAATCTGAATTACATCATCGATATATTTCGTAGCGGTGATGTCTCTATGGCGGAATCCATCAAGATAAAAGATCGGGTTCGTCAGGAGATGCGCGCGGCCAATCCGCAATATATAACAAAGGAAGAGCTGGTTATGCGCCTGAGTGCGGAGGCCCAGGCTGCAGAATGAGCCGCCGCCGTTTTTCCAATATGGCATCCTTGATCGACTACCTGCTCGACGGATACGAGAAAAACCCGGATGCGAGCCGTTGGATAGCTGCGATTGATCAGGATAGCTTGACCGTCAATGCGAGCGACGCGTTCGAAGAAGCTCTCACCTTCTTGGAGAAGGAAGGTGGACTGGAGATTGTTTGGACTGGTCCGAAATGGGAGCGTTCGATAAAGAGCGTGAAACTTCGAAATCCTGAGGTGCTTTATCGACAGACTGAGCGGCAGCCAGCCCAGGAATTTGCGATGGCATCTTTAGCGGCACTTCGCGCTCGGCAAGACCTTCCAGGCAAGACTGTACTGCTGATCGATGAAGCCGCTCTCGCTTGGGGCCGTAACTGTTCGTATATGGGTATTGCACCGGGGGAGAGTAGAACACTCGATCAAGTCCTGCGTCTTGCCGACGCAATATCTGCACGCCTTGCCGAACCCGCCGCAGGTGACGTCGATTTTCGCAGTTTTTCCAGACTTATATCGGGCGATAGTAAAGCGCTCGAAAGCAATCTCACCTCGGTTGCGTCCGCAATCTCGCGGCTTTCTTCATTAAGCCAAGTGCAAGCCGCGCTGGATGCGGAGGAGCTTCTCGCCAGCGTCGGGATAAAACGACTTCCCCAACCTGTTCTTATTAGTGGCGCGGTCTCGCTAGATGAGCAGCCGTTTCCGAAAATCCCTTTTGTTGGCGTGCCTGCCGAATGCGCCGGGCGCATAAATCTTTATAAAAAACCGGAGTATCTTCTGACCATTGAGAATTTTGCCTCCTTTGTTCGGTATGTCCGTGAGATCGGGCAAAGCGAAAACGGACTGGTGATTTATTCAGGCGGTTTCCCGTCGCGGCCCGTGTTGGAGACGATAGTGAGGCTAACGGGGCAGGCTTGCGCACCGGCCTACCATTGGGGAGACATGGATGGGGGCGGTGTGCGCATTTTCCATTATATCGAGCAACATCTTGCATCGATCGGAGTAAGCTTGCAGCCACACATGATGAGTACAGACCTTCTTCGGCAAGTCGGTTCGAAAGCGCAGCGTGCAAATCGCGTTGGTAGCAATATGACGGAGAGCGCAATCGCAGAGCTCGCTTCGCTGATTGAGCAGGCAGGGCTGGTGCACGAACAGGGGGAGTTTGATCCACAAAGTCCGCTTGCAGCTTTGCGGCGCGCCGAGATGTAATCAATCGCTGCCTTCTTCGTCTTGAGGAACTGTTGTCGGTGACGGGCTGGAGATTTGAAGGCGGCCATATATTTGAATTAACAATTCTCTGTGCACTCAGGCCCCCGCAACCAAATCCTATATACTTCCCTATTTGTCCAAGTCTGACAAAGACTTACTGGCCAAAATCGGCATCCAAACCAAAGCCCCACAGTCGATCGACGACGTGGGGCTTTTCGCGTTTGTGGAGCAGGAATACCAAGAATCATTGAATATGACTCTTGGTATTCCTTTTGCAAATATCTCAAGCGTCTGATGCATTTGAGATATTTGCAATCTCTTCAAGGCGAGGATGCGTCAGCATCTCGGGCCTTGGTATATATGCAGGCCGCGGGCGTGAAGGTCCTTGAAGTTACCACACCAGATCGTCACGACCGTCGTAGCACGACCTATTTGTAGACGCGAATAATGACCCGTTGTCCCACCCGGAACGGAGCGTCGCGGCTCACCATCACGATGGAGGTTGCTGTGCGAATGTCATTGCGTTCGCCGGGCATGCCGGTTGACTGCATCAGAACGGGAGAAATCCGGCTGATGCGACCCTCATATGCCTGCCCCGTTCTGTCTTCTGCAAGCACCTCAACAGGCACACCGGGTTTGACGTTGTCGAGAAACTGCTCGGGGATTTCCGCCCTGACGATCTTCTGGCCTTCCGGCAGGATGGTGAACATCTCCGTCGCGCCGCTGGCGGCGGCAAATTCCCCGACTTTAATCCCCTGCCTGATGATGAAACCGTCGACCGGAGCGCGGATTGTTCGTATTTCGACTTCGCGGGCGGCGATATCGCGCCGCATCTTTGCGGCAGCGAGAACCGAGGCGGCCACCTTCAATTCGCCGGTGAGATTGTCCCTGGCTGCTATGGCTTCATCGAGAGCTTGGTCCGAGACGGCATTTCCCGCTGCGGCGCGCTTGACCCGATCTGCCTGGCGAGAAAGGTTTTTCATCTTCATCTGAAGAAGATTATGTTGCTCTTCGGCCTGCAGAGCTTCCTCCGATGCGATCTTCGCCGATAACGTTTCCTGACTGGAATCGAGTACCGCCATGACGTCCCCCGCTTTGACCTGGTCACCCTCGTTGACCAGCAGGGACGCAACGATGCCATCGCGGGGGGAGGCGACCCGCAGAAGACCGCCCGGGATATCTACGACCCCCCTAGCGGCAGCCAGGATGGGTGGACCGACCAGATCCGGCCGGTCGGTATCTTCCTCGGCGTTTGGGGAAAGTGCGGTGAAATACAAGAGCGCCACGCCGATCATCCCAGCCGAAACCGTTGTCACTGCCGGACGTTTAATACGAGGGAGAAATTTCATGTCTTTAAGATCCTGTGGAACTTTTACCGGAGATGGGCCTGATGTCTCGGAGCAGGCGTCCGTCCTCCATCTGGAGGACACGATCAGCCTGCTTGACGAGACGCATGTCGTGCGAAACACACAGCACCGCCGAACCGGAGTCTTTTGCGATGGACTGGAGAATCTCGACAATGTTTCGACCGTTTTCGCTGTCGAGGGCGCTGGTCGGTTCGTCTGCGAAGAGAATGGCGGGTTTTTTGACGATAGCGCGGGCAATCGCAACACGCTGTTTTTCACCGCCGGACATTTCCGATGGCCGTAGATGACTTCTCTTTGACAAGCCGACGCTTGCCAATGCGCTTTCGGCCCGGTCGCGGGCCTCTGCAGCGGGAACAGACATGTAATCAAGCGGTATCTGCACCTGCTCGACTGCGGTGAGGCCCGGGAAAAGATTGAACCCCTGAAAAACAAATCCGCAATTCTTAAGGCGAAATTCGTCCCGCGCTTCATCGCTTAATGTCGACAGCATGACATCACCTGCGCTCACCGACCCGTCATCGGGCTTCGTCATGCCGCTGAGGATGGCAAGCAGCGTGCTCTTACCGCAGCCCGAAGGGCCAATCAGTAGCGTGAATTCTCCAGCGAAAATGTCGACCGACACATCCGACAACGCCTGCATGTGAATGTTATGTATTGTAAAGGACTTACCGATATTGCGCGCGCTGAGGACAGGCAGCATGGTTCACCTCAAAAGCGTGGCGGGATCGGTGTCCCGCAAACGATGAATTGCCAGAAGACAGGCGATAGCCGCGACAAGAAGCACCACCGTTGAGGCTGCAGCAACGATGGTGAAGCGCAGTTCGAAGGGAACTCGGTAAACCGCCGCCATCAGGGCGATTGCAACGCTTAAAAACAGGCTGATGATAAAACCGAAAAGACCGACCCAGCCCGCCTGTTCGATGACGATGAAACGGAGTCGGTCGAAGGGTACGCCAAGCGCCCTGAGCGTCGCATATTGAGGCACCGTGCCGGCCACCGCACCCATCAGGGTCTGGCTCGTTATGACGGCACCGATCATCACGGCGATGAGGGTCGCGAAAATGAATGCAATCCCCGCACCCGAATCCAGCAACATGTACATCGTTGTCATCGATGCGAGTTCTTCAGCCGACCAGACCTCGAAGCGGCGTATGTCGGTACCGCTGTTGAGGCGCGCCTGTATGGCGGCGCCGTTGGTGCCCGGCTTGAGATCATAGAGGAAATAGGTGGCGCCGCCGTCGCTGGGCAGGCTGTGATCGAGATTACGGGCGGTCTCCCTTGAGGCGACGACATTGACGCCGCCCAGGCCGCGAAGGCCGTCGATATAACCGACAATCCGCACCGAACGCCCGTTCACTTCGGCAATACCGCCCTTTTTTGTAGAAAGCTTCGAAGCGTCTGCAATGTCCACAAGGACGGTGCCGGGCTCGCTCAACTGATTTCGCAGCGATCCGGGAATGATGCGCGCGAGGGCATCGGCGTCATTTGCCGTATCGATGCCGAGCACGGTGACGCTGACACCGCCGCCGCCATGCGTGCCTCTCCAGTCGCCGGAGCCGAACAGGACCGGCTCCACATGCGAAATCGCCGGCTCGGCATAGAGATTTGTCGCCACACTCGCCGGCATGGCGCGGCCTAGGTCGACACTCTGCGTTCCCGGAAAACCCACCCAGTATTCGGCTTTGGATTGCGTGACGTAAAGACCATTGGCGCCCACGATGCCCAGCAACAAGGCACCCTGGACCGTCATCAGGACGCCCGAGAAGGCAATCGCGATTGTCGCGGGTAAAAAGCGGCGCCATTCGTGAAGAAGGGTCTTGCGCGCAATCGAGATCGTCATGATCCGCTTTTCCTCCGTTTATCGGGGGAGGTTGCGATACCCGACGCCTCCGCGGCGAGACTTCCGCCCGTTGCTTTCGCAAAGGCAATCAGGGCTTCCGCTTCGTCCTTCATCGCTTCGGTGAGTTGACGGCGGGTTTCTGCGGCTGCGAGTTGGCGACCCGCAAGGACGGAGGCGTCCGACAGTCCTTCGCGGGACAGCAATTGGGCCTCCGCTGAGCCCTTTTCAGCCGTGGCATGCGCCGATTTTGCACGGGCAGTTTCCAGGCGCGCGGCAAGCAGCGCCCGCAAGGCCGAGGAGGCTTCACCATGGGCGACAAGAACCGCCTGTCGGTAAGCCGCGACGGCCTCACGCAATTGCGCTTTTTTTGCCTCCACGACATCGAGCCGTTTCCCGTAGTCGAAGAGGGGCATTTGTAATGACGGACCGCCCATGATGCCGAAAATGGACCCAGAGACGGGTGATCCGATACCGATCATCCCCGAAAGGTGAAGTTGTGGATAAAGATCTGACTTCGCAATTCCCACTTCGGCCCCAGCCTTCAGGACGGCGAATTCCGCCCTCCTGACATCCGGGCGCTGCCGAAGTACATCGGCCGGGACCGCCGTTACCCGTGCTTTGCTAGCCACGGGTTGCGGTTTTACTACCGATAGTACCGCATCACCCTCCATCGCGCCCTGAAGCAAGGCAATGCGCTGGATTTCGTCCGCGATGGCATTGTCGAGGAGACGTTTTTGTTGCGCCATCGCGGCACTATCGTCGGTTGCCGACTGGGCTTCGAGCCTTGTCGCCAATCCGCTTCGTGACCGCACGGTCGCCACATCCCTGGCTATTGTTTTGGCGGACGAAAGGAGATTGGCATTTCGTCGCTGGTGCTGCAGCGCCCGCAGACGCACGTAACTTGTTGCGGCCTCCGCCGCGACGGAGAGCTTTGCCGCATTTACGTCTTCCGCCGCCATGTATCGGTCGAGATCGGCAGATTGCTGGGCGAGCTTATCTTGCCCGAAGAGAGCGATTTCCCAGCCGGTCTCAAGATTAAGCTGAGTTGGACGGCGGGAAATGTCGTCTACCTTTGTCCTGCTGCTGGAACCCGTTGCAGACCCTGAGAGGCCGACATTGGGCAGGAAGCCGGAGGACGCAGAGTGTGAAATCGCGGCTGCCGCAGCCAGCCGCTCGCGGGCCTGTGCCACGGTTAGATTGCCCTGCTCTACACGCGCCACGATGGCATTGAGTTGACTGTCGTTAAGCGCCAGCCACCAGGGTTCGCTTTTTGGGCTGGGTCGCTGCGCGCCCACCGGCGAAAACTCTGCCGGTGCGATGTCCGAAAAAGTCGGTCCGCCCTGATGGCAGGAAGACAGGAGGAGAGCAATGAGCACCCAGCGATGCCGATTCAAGACGACATTGCAATTCGACCTCGAACGATCGACGCAATCACGACGCACCCTATTCATTTTGGACCACATGAAACACGCATTACCCAGAAAAAGAGCCGTTGATCCCCAGTGCCGGTCGCTGATGCGACAATTCGAATGAATGCCGCCGCATTCATCACCCCTCCCAAGACCATTGCAGGCTCAAGATTTCGCGCAGTCACTGTGCAGATTTGGTCGAGGACGCCGGTATCGCCCTTTCCTCCGGTGCCGTCGACACACACCAGGCACCCGCAATGATCAGCGCACTTCCGCCCAGTTGAAGAGCGGATACCGGTTCGGAATAGAGGAGCCAAGCGCTTGCGAGCACGAAAACATAGCTGACCGCAGAAAGCGGAAACGCTTTGGACAGGTCAGTCTGCTCAAGCACACGCAGCCATAGGACGAAACAGACAATTTCGGCAATGATGGCCAGAATAAACCAGGGTGATGTGGCAAGACTAACCAACCATTGAACGCCGAATTCGCCTGAAACATGGACAGCGCTCTCCTTGAGAAAAATCTGCTGCAGCGTATTCAACAGGGGGATGGAGAGCCAAAGCGTCGGCAGATCCTTCATTGCTTCTCCAATCCATCGGAGCTGAAAAGCGGTGAAACCCATCTCAGCAGCGTGTGCAGGGCGGGGTTCTGGTGCCTGAAAAACATGGAGTTCGCAGTCAATGTGCTGCCGAGGCGGAGCTTGTTTTGGTAGTAGGCCTGCCCGCTTTGATATCGGGTGAGCCCATGCTCGAGGCAAAAACGCAGATTTTCAAACCAGCTAAGATAATAGAGATTGTACGGCTTGCCGCGTACGGCATCCATGCAGAAGAATTTATCGATGAGCCGATTGCGGTCGTGCAAAAGCAGGTTGAAGGCGAGAATGTCGTCTCCAACGCGATAGACGGTGCAGAACGCATTCTCAGGCAGATTTGACAGGACACCGGTGAAGTAGTCCGTGGTCAGCTCTTCGAACTGCCACTCACTTCGGTTACGGGTATCGTGATAAAGTTCGAGAAAGCGGGGCAACATCTCGCCAAGGTCGGTAACCCTCTCCACTTTCACCTCGGAGGCTGCGCGGCATTTGCGGCGCATGTCCTTGCGTGTCGAAGACGACAATCCGGCGAGATAGGTCTCGATATCGGGAAAGTCGACGCGCAACCATGCGGTTGGCAAGCCGGGCATGGCGACGAACGCGCGCCGGTGGACCGCTGCCGAAAGCGCTCGTCCCAGAGGTATCGGCACGTCTTTCAGCGCGAACAGGCCGTATCCTGACATCTGGGCCCATCGTTCCGTGCATTCCAGTAGATAGGTCATCAGATCAGCTTCCCAAACGCCGGGAATATCTGGATGCATTCCGATGTTCGCGCTTTCCGTACAGGGAGAGCCGATACAGGCAAGCCGGAGCGACAGAAACCGCGGGAATCGTTTGCGGATGCATTCGACAAGGGACGTGAGCCGTCCTCGTTCCAGCGTCGTTTCCAGACGGTAATCGCATAGAAAAAACGGCGCTGCAGCTATGATTATCCCGTGATAGCTGATGGTTGCATACCGCCACTCAAAGCCCTCAAGGCCGGACTGTTCGACTGCCATCAAGTAGTCATAGCGCTCTATATCGGCGCTGAAGCACGCATCCCAGGCATCCCTGTTGACGGCGACAAGAGTCTCGTGGATCCGGAATTCGAGGTTTCGGGAGTTGAGACCCGGGCCGTCGCCAATCTCAAATCGGGTTTCTAAACGCATGTTTTGTCTCAAAAAACCGGGCGGAAAGATCGGCGACTTTGCGATGTTCCCTGTCCACGTGGATCATATGGTAGCTGTCGTTCAACCAATGCAGCGCTCTTGGGCCGCCAAGCTTTGCGGCGATGTAGCGGGCGTGATCCGGACCGCTGAGATCATCTTCAGTTGAATGAATGATGAGAGATGGCGTGGTGATCTGAGGCAGATGCTTCTTGAGATGGTGGCCGAGCCGGCTCATCTCGACGAGACCGCGCCCCGGGAAATGGCTGAGAACACCTTCATTTTCCATTGCCGCAATCATCCGTCTCAGGCGCTCGTCCTTGATGCCGAGGGAAGGCGTTTCGCTGAAATTGAGACGATCGATGAAGGGTATAAAACTGATCCATCTGATGTGCGGAGAAAGGATCGCGTAATAGCGCGGAACATTCCAGCCGTCGTAGTGGAAGCAGGGTGAGTAGAGCGCGACCGACCTAATCGGGGATGATGGCATATGGGACGCGAGCAGCGAAAGCTTTCCGCCAACGCAAATGCCGGCGGAAAAGACGGTGTCGCTTCGTGTTGCCAGCCAGTCTGCGGCGATCGTGATGCTGTCGAGCCAGTCTTCAAAGCGGGAACGCCGCAAGGCGGCTTCCCCACGCCCGTGTCCGGCGAGCAGGGGGGCAAAAACCGAATAACCCCTGCGGCTGAATTGTCGTGCCACCAGGCGCATTTCGGCAGGGGCGCCGCTCATGCCGTGTACAAGCATGATGGCCTTGCCGTTCGTACCCTCTTCGAAAAAGGAAAGACCGTCGTTTGACGGATTGAACGCTTTCGTCTTTTCGTCTGCCGGAGCTTGAGGGAAGGGGCGGGATAGGCTGGATTGTGAGCCGGCGAAAGAAAACGTCATAATCCCGATACTCCCACGCAGATGACGCCGCCCGATATCAGGGCAACACCGATCGAGTGCCGCAGGCCGACTGTTTCCCTGAAAAGGATGGCGCTAAAGATGGTAATGACGGCATAGCTCGAGGCCATCAGCGGGAATGCGATGGAGAGCGGAACATGCGCAAGGACATAGGTCCAGGCGACGAGCTCTACACCCCAGAACACGACCCCGGTTAGTGTCCAGGGATGGAGATAAATGTTGCGCCGGTCGCTGGCCGAGGCCAGTTTGAAGCAGACTTCCCTGCCGGCCTCCGTCAGCACGCAGAAAAGAATGAGAGCAAGCATTGTGTTACTGAGCCCGTCCGTCATGACAGTATGTCCGAAAAAGACCTTAAAAGCGTAAGGTTGGTGATGGTATTGCGATCGCGGGTCATCACCGCATCGGGGGCGCGCAACGGCTGGTCGATCAGGATTTCCCCCTGCTTCAGAAGTCGTGTGAGCAGGGTGCCGCTATAAACCGGCGTCGAATAATCACCGATGACGTCAGCACCCACGATACGATGTCGCGTCGCAATATCGCTTAAGAGCTCGAGGATCGTGGAAAGCCGCAATCGGCCCTGATCCCAATTGGTGATCGCGTCGTCCAGCGACAGGCAATCCTTGTCTATGGTGATGTAGACATTGGACGTGAATATCCGCGAGAGCAGGTGCTCTCTGAATGCCGCCAGTCCCATTTTTTTCATTGTCGACCAGATGAGATGGTTGCTCGCCTGAGTGTAGCTGACGCTCTCCCCATAGGCGCGTTTGACGCGGCTTGGCAGGCGGTCGTAAGGGTAGAGTTCAACCTTGCCGTTAGCCAGATTGCCGAGGTTAGCACCCTTGCGCTCCGGCGATTGCAGGTCATCGCTGCAGACACCAAGCGTGATGATTTTTTGAACATTTGGATGTTCTGCAACCTCATTGACCCACGAGCCGCAATGGAGACCGTTGTCGAAATTGACCCAGTCAGGGTGATTGTCGATATGGATGACGGTGAGAGGTCCATCGAAACTTTCTGCCGCCTCGGCAATCAGCATTGCTGAGACATGATGAAAGTCGCCCGATCCAAGGAAACACAGTCGAGGGGACGCGGGCGCGCCGGCGGGGCGCGCTATACCGGGTTTCAACAGATCGAGCGACTCCCTCCTGCTCCAGAGACGAACGGCGCTCCCACAGCGTCGTTCGTCAACCTCGCGCGCGCCCACCGAAAGTGCGGCATCAACAAAGGTTGGCTGCAGATGTAGGGCATCGTCGAGATGGAGCAGAAGCGTATTCACGAGATTACCTCCGTTCGGCGCGGGTCAGAAGCTGATCGAGCAGCTCGATCGCCAGATTGATTTCGTCGAAGGAGATGTTGAGGTTTGGCGCGAACGTGATGACGTTCTTGTGGTAACCACCGACATCGAGCACCAGGCCGTATTTGCGCCCGTTGACGATCATGTCGCCCTTCATGCCCTCATCCGACATCCAGTCGAGCGTGGCCTTGTCAGGCGTGAAGCTGTCGTCGAGGCAAATTTCCATCCGCAGCGCAAGGCCGAGCCCGTCCACTTCGCCGACGATCGCATGTTTGCTTTGCAACTGCTGCAAACCATCAAGGAAGGCGGCGCCCCTCGCCATGACACTGGCGCCGATATTCTCTTCTTCGGCCATTTTAAGCGTTTCGAGGGCAACAGCCGTTCCCATCGGGTTGCTGGCGAAGGTGGAGTGCGTGGAACCGGGCGGGAAAATCGTCGGATTGATCATCTCTTCGCGTGCCCAAATGCCGGACAGCGGATTGAGACCATTGGTAATCGCCTTGCCGAAGACCAGAACGTCAGGGGAGACGCCGAAATGTTCGATCGACCAGAGCTTGCCCGTGCGGTAGACGCCCATCTGGATTTCGTCGACGACAAGAAGAATGCCGTGCTGATCGAGCACCTTCTTCAGTTCGACGAAGAAGTTCATCGGCGGGATCACGTAGCCGCCGGTGCCCTGAATGGGCTCGATGTAGAACGCCGCATATTCGGACTTGCCGGCCTTCGGATCCCAGACCCCGTTATATTCGCTCTCGAACAGGCGGGCGAACTTCTGGACGCAATAGTGGCCGTACTCTTCTTTCGACATGCCCTTCGGGCCGCGAAAATGGTAGGGAAACTCGATGAACTGGGCGCGTTCGCCAAAGTGCCCGTAACGACGACGGTAACGGTAAGACGAGGTGATGGATGTGGCGCCCAGCGTGCGACCATGATAACCGCCCTCGAAAGCGAACATCAGGCTTTTCCCGCCTGAAAAGTTCCGGACGATTTTCAGCGAGTCCTCCACCGCCTGTGAGCCGCCGACGTTGAAATGCACGCGACCCTTGCGCCCGAACTTTCTTTCCGCGTCCTGGGCGATCATCGTCGCCAGTTCGACCTTCTCACGATGGAGATATTGCGAGGCGACCTGGGGCAGGGTGTCCAGCTGGCGATGGGCCGCAGCGTTAAGGCGATGGTTGCGGTAGCCGAAATTGACCGCCGAGTACCACATCTGCAGATCGAGAAAGGCTGTCCCAGTCTCGTCATACATGAAGGATCCATCGCATCCGGTGAAGAACTTGGGATGATCCGTGTAGTGAACCGTGTCTCCGTGGGAGCAATAGGTCTCCTCCAGAAAGCGAAGGTCCTCTTCGGATACGGTATCTGGCTGGCCGTTAGCCGGCTTGATGAGAGAATGCATTTTCATATTCCTGATTAGGCGGTTTGGGAAAGGTGACGATCCGCTCCGCGAGCGGTGATGATGTGCCGCAGCCGTGCAGCCGCCTCGGTCTGCACATCCTTGAAAGTCGTGTAGGAGACGAAGGGGATGGCGTGGCTTGTGCAATGGGCGACCAGCTTGTGCTTTGCGAAAAGAAGGTCCGCACGCGCCGAGACGCAAAAATCGCTTCGCCCGTCGCCGACATAGAGGTGGGGCGTGTGCGATGCGACCACGGCGCATTTGCAAACGCCCGATCCGGCCTGGCAATCGGGCTGCATGAACGGTGCTTCCAATCGGTAGTGAAAGCGGCTCGCGTTCTTTTCGACACAGAGGCGATTGGCGATGATGTCGAGGTGGCCGAGACCATGATTGGACAAGACGCGGTGGATGAAACGATCGACCCCGTCGCTGACAACGGTGACGGAGATCGAATTTTTCGAGCACCAGCGGACAAACTCGGGGAATTCCGGGTCGATTTCGACCGTGTTGAGAAATTCATCGATGTCATTCATGGCCGCCTGAATGAGCGTGATCTGCGCACTCATGCATTGCCGTGCGTCGATCCGCCCCGCTTCCCAGGCCCGCTCGAGATCGTGCCACTCCGCCGCCGCAAAGCGCTCGAGAACGGCATCCGTAACGTCGATCGTGGCGATCGTGCCGTCAAAATCGCAATAGGCGTGCATCAGCGCGCCATCCCTGTGCAGATGATGCCGCAAGACCTGGAAACGCGATAAGTGTTGCCAAACGTAGCCGGCCGGCCGCACGCCGCGGGACTTTCGGCACGATAGGAGCGGGTTTTCACCGGCGATTGTTCGATTGTTGGTTTTTTCATATCCGAAAGGCTCTCCGTCAATTCCCAGCGCGTTGAGAAACGGAACAGTGCCGTTTACCGGTGCCGTGCTGGCGAAAAGGCGAGTGCGCCTCGTCTGTCGAGAAAGCGTGGAGAAAATCGTCGTGTTCGGTGGAGCGGGAACCCTCCGACCACATCACCGATTGACGCGCTTCAATAAGTTGGTCCAACTGCGGAAAGAATGCCGAAGCCGCACTGCGATCGCGACGTCAGCACGTTGAACCAATGTCGACGACGCTTGATCTCAACGCCTGCAAAAATTGCTTATCGAGAGACAATCCATGAACAACGCCCTCATCCTGATCATAGAAGACGACCCGGAAATATCCGACATCATCGAAACCTATTTCGCGCGCGAAGGCTTCCGCGTCGTCACCGCGAGTGACGGCACAGTTGGCTTGGGCCATCACCAGCGTCTTCGGCCGGATCTGGTCGTGCTCGATATCAAGCTGCCGCGTCAGGACGGATATGAGGTGCTTGCCGCCATCAGGCGGGTGTCCGACACCCCTGTCATCATGGTGACGGCGCTTGCGGATGATCTGGACAAGCTGCAGGCTTTGCGCATCGGCGCCGATGACTATGTCGTCAAACCCTTCAATCCCCTTGAAATCGTTGCGCGCGCCAAGGCGGTCCTTAGGCGGGTTGCAGGACGCAGTCCGGACCATGTGTTTCGCGTTGGGCCGCTGAGCGTCGATCCCCAGGCACATCGTGCAGTGGTAGAAACGGGTTCCGAACATGTTGTCCTCGATTTGACCCGCACCGAATTTCGGATTCTGGCCCACATGGCGGCTTCCCCCAATCGCGTGTTTGAGCGCTCCGAACTGGTCGACGCCTGTCTCCCGGAAGGTGAGGCGCTCGACCGTACGGTCGACAGCCACGTCAGCAATCTCAGGCGCAAACTGACTGCCGCGGGCGCCGGAGGCGTTCTAACGGGTGTGCGCGGCGTAGGATACCGGATTGATGACATCTAAGCGTGCTAACCTGAACGCCGGGCTTGTACGGGCGATGGTGTTGCTGACACTATTGGCCTTCGTCGTCGTTTATGCCGGCCTGGTGGCTTATTTTTTCTTCATCTATGATTGGCTTTATCCCGACGCGGACTACGACAGTGCATGGCAGTTTGGTGATACGATCACTCTGGGCCTGCTGCTTGGGATAGGGATATTGACGGCCTCGTTCGTCGGCTGGAGGTTGGCGCGCTACGTCACCGAGCCGCTGAAATCCGTTGCGAGCGCAGCGAGAACGATTGCCCAAGGTGATTTTTCTGCGCGCGCCGTGCTTCCTCGCCGCAGCTTTGGCGAAGCGGGTGAGCTTGTCTCGGATTTCAACCTGATGGCTGAGCGGCTGGAGCGGGCAGAGACCGAACTCAAATATTCGAACTCTGCGATAGCCCATGAGTTGCGAACCCCGCTGACTATTTTGCGGGGCAGATTGCAGGGCCTGCTCGACGGTGCGTTTCAGCCTACCCCTCAGCTTTATCTTCGCCTCATTGCTCACGTCGACGATCTTGGCGGCATCGTTGAGGAGCTGCGGACGCTCGCGCTCAGCAACGCCGGCCAGCTCGATCTGCAGTATTCTCGGCTGGATCTTGCATCGGAAGTCGCGGCCGCTGCCGATTCCATGGAGGATGATCTTTCAATCGCAGGCGGCCTGGTCGTGAGACGTCTGAAGCCCGCTGTTACGATGGCAGATAAGCCCAGATTGCGTCAGGCGATCGTTGCTCTGCTCGATAATTGCCGGCGTTATGCCCCGCATTCCACAGTCTATCTCGAGACCTGGCAGGACAAGGATTATGTGTATTTCCGATGCACCGATACAGGTCCGGGCCTTGCCGATGAGAGCCGGAACCGCGCCTTCGAACGGTTTTGGCGGGCAGATGATTCCCGTAATCGTGTTTCCGGCGGTTCGGGCCTTGGTCTTCCAATTGTAAAGGCGATCATGCAGACGCACGGAGGCGACGCTGTCATTCTGCCGACCGAAGGACGCGGTTTTAGCATTGATCTGCGGCTGCCACGTCGGGAGGAGGCGCCGGTCTGACAATCAGACACGACTGGCTTTGCAGCGACGCCTCGCCGACGCCGAGCCGCTGGTAGCCGGCGCGAGGACAAAAGAGCCAAAGGGGATGGAAAGGAAGGGACGCTTCGGCGCCCCTCTTTCGTTTCAGGCCACCGATCATCGACGTTTTCTCCACATAATCTGGACCTGCACTTGGTTAGTGACACCCACGAGCAATCTCTGCTCTTAGCGTCGGCGCCAACGTGCCGGCGGAAATTTGATACGAGGTTTTCGATGCGAAACGCGCTCATTCTCGCGGCGGCAATTGCCGGCGCAGCCATCCTTGGAAACACCACCGCCCAGGCCGGTTCTTATGCCGCTGCCGAAATCAACATGCGGGCGGGTCCAAGCACACACTATCCTTCCATGGGTATCTTGGCCGAAGGTATGCCACTCAACGTCATCGGTTGCACGAAGGGTTTTCGTTGGTGCGATGTCGAGGCCGCAGGGCGCCGGGGCTGGGTGTCGGGTGCTTACATCGATATCGATCACGACGCGCAAAAGCTTAGGGTGCCCGCCTACGCCCATTTGGTGCATGAGCCGGTCGTGCCGACGGTGTCCTTCAATATTGGCACCTACTGGTCCGATCATTATGCCGACCAGGATTTCTATGGCGACATCGACACCTGGGATGACTTCGCCTGGGAAGACGATGTGCCACCGCCCGGTTGGGATTCCAATTGGTGAGACGGCGCTTAGGCGGATGGGTTGCCGTGCGACCCCCGCCCAAGGCATGCCGGGGCAGACGCTTCATGACAGAACGAAAACTTCTCGTTGTCTGCATCGTCTTCTCCATCCTTGAGGTGGTTTTTGCCTGGCATACGACCGGCTCGCAGATAAACGACCATTTGCGGACGAGCGTTCAACAGGCCGCAACACCATGAGTCAGACGACAATGAAACGCAAAATCGCCAGAAAGAATCGTCTCATCATCGGCTCCGTCATCGCGGTTCTGGCGATCGGCGGGGCCTCGGCGCGGACGGTTTTTTCCGGGACGGATGATCAGGGCGAGATCGTTATGCCGGTTGTTCAGGGAACCGTCGAAGAAGCGGTTGTCGCCAGCGCCGTCCTTGAGCCTGCCCGATTGGTCAATGTCGGAGCACAGGTGTCCGGGCAGCTGAAAAACCTGCATGTCGAACTCGGGCAGAAGGTGAAGCAGGGCGATTTGATCGGCGAAGTCGATTCTACACCGCAGGCAAACGGTCTGCGGATCGCCAATGCCGCCCTTGCGAACCTGAAGGCACAGCGGCGTGCGCGGGACATAAAGCGGCATCAGGCTGAAATTGCTTATAACAGGCAGAAAACGCTCAACAGCGCGAACATTGTGTCCACCGCCAACCGGGAAACGGCTGAAGCGGCGTTTCGTGCCTTGCAGGCCGAAGTCGAGGCGCTCGACGCGCAAATCCTTCAGGCTTCGGTCGAAGTTGAGAATGCCGAGGTCAATCTCGGCTATACGAAAGTGCGCGCTCCGATCGACGGCACGGTTGTCGCCGTCGTCACCAAGGCAGGCCAAACGTTGAACGCCGTTCAGGCCGCACCGACAATCGTTTCTCTGGCGCAACTGGACACGATGCGTGTGAAAGTTCAGGTTTCGGAAACCGATATTGGGCGGGTCCGGGTTGGGCAAAACGTCCGTTTTACGATCATGGGTTATCCCGACAGCCCGATCTCGGCGAAACTTGAGCAGATCGAACCGGCGCCCACGACAATCGCAGCGGATTCCACAACCGGCACGTCAGGCGCGGTTCAGGGTGTGCAGGCGGTATATTATAACGGCCTGTTCAAAACCCCCAATGCGGATGGCCGCCTCAGGCCCATGATGACCGCGTCCGTCAGAATTATCGTCGGCAAGGCAGAGAACGTCCCTCTCGTGCCCTGGTCGGCCCTCACCCATCGCGATGAGGACGGCCGCTATCATGTGCGGGTGCGTGAGGCTTCCGGCGTTGCGGTCGAGAAGCTCGTGACCGTTGGGCTGACGGATAAAATCAACAGTCAGATCATCGACGGGCTTTCCGTTGGCGATAAGGTCATCATACCCGCTGAAGGTGAAACGTCGACCAACACAGATATGGTGACGATGTGACCCCTCTTATCCACATCGACAATGTCTACCGCTCGTTTGTAGCCGGAGGCGAAAAAATCACCGCTCTGAACGGTGTCAGCCTTACGATCGAAGCGGGCGAGCTTGTCGCGATCGTTGGCGCCAGCGGTTCGGGCAAATCCACGCTCATGAATATCCTCGGATGTCTTGATCAGCCCACTGAGGGGGAGTATCTGATCGACGGCAAAAGTGTTTCAGGGCTGACTGCCGATGAGCTTGCGGCGTTGCGACGGGAACATTTCGGTTTCATCTTCCAGCGTTATCATCTGCTCGGTCCGCTCAAAGCCGTCGAGAACGTGGCAATGCCTGCCGTTTATGCCGGTTTGGATCCGGCTGCCCGTCATCGCCGGGCGAAGGCACTGCTGGATCGTCTTGGACTTGGCGAGCGTCTCGATCATCGCCCGGGGCAGCTTTCCGGAGGCCAGCAGCAGCGTGTCTCGATTGCCCGCGCCTTGATGAATGGTGGCGAAATCATTCTTGCAGACGAGCCCACCGGCGCACTTGACAGTAAAAGCGGCGAGAACGTTCTTGAGATCCTCAAGGAGCTGCACGGTGAAGGGCACACTGTCATCATGGTCACGCATGATATGCAGGTGGCGGCCAACGCCGATCGTATCATCGAAATCCGTGACGGCAGGATCGTTTCCGACCGAAGAACAAGGGATGTCCCGGAGGCAAGCATCTCGCTGCCACCCCGTGACGAAACACCGGTCGGCCGGTTTTCCGCCTTCCGGCAGCGCCTGTCCTATGCGGGTCCTATGGCGCTTCGCTCCATGGCAGCTCACCGCATCCGCACGTTCCTGACGATGCTCGGTATCATCATCGGCATCGCTGCCGTCGTTTGTGTTGTGGGTCTGGGGGAAGGATCGCGTCAGAAGGTTCTGGCTCAGATGAGCGAACTTGGGGCCAGCACGCTCTCCATCTATCCCGGGCGTGATTGGGGCGACGAGCGTGCGGCGAATATCACGTCTCTTGTCATTGCCGATGCCGAAGCGCTCTCTGCGCAATCCTACGTGCGCGGTGTGACGCCGCTCATCTACGTTTCGGCGCGCGCACGCTCAGACCATGCGTCTCTGACCACAAACATCAACGGCGTCGGGCACGACTATTTCACCATTAACGGCATGAAGCTGATAGCGGGCAGGGGCTTCGCCTCCGGGACGCCATCGAGGCTCGGCCAGCAGGCCATTCTGGATGACAGGACAGCAGCTGCACTGTTCCCTAATAAGCGGGTTCCGCTTGGGCGCACCATCATGATCGACCGCATGCCGGCGACGGTGGTGGGCGTTGTCCAACGGCCGAGAAGCGCTGCGGGCGACAGAACATTGCAGATCTATGTTCCCCATTCCAGCGTTGCGGGCAGGGTGTCTGGAACTGCCAGCAGCCTCGGCGGATTGACCGTGCGTGTGGCAGATGGCGTCGATACAGCGGCCGCAGAACGCGCGATCGTCAACCTTGTTACCCGGCGGCATGGGACAAAGGACTTCTATGTTTTCAACAGTGATCAGATGCGAAAGGCGCTTGAGAAGACTTCCGGCACGATGACCCTTTTGATTTCGTCGGTTGCCGTTATTTCGCTGATCGTGGGCGGCATCGGCGTCATGAACATCATGCTCGTGTCCGTCACGGAGAGGACGCGCGAAATCGGGCTCCGAATGGCCGTGGGCGCAAGACGCCTCGACATTCTGTTACAATTTCTCATCGAGGCGGTCTTGATTTGCCTGGCGGGCTCGGTCGTGGGCATAGCCCTCGCGTTTACGATCGCGGCAATCATCGGCGATCAACAGGGTGAGATGCCGATGATCATCTCCATGCAGGCGGCGCTCGGATCCTGCGTCGTCGCTTTTCTGATTGGCCTCACCTTCGGCTTCCTGCCCGCCAGCAATGCGGCGCGGCTCGATCCGGTGGACGCTTTGTCGAGAGAGTAAGTGGCAATATCATGGATTGTGCCATCCAAGCGAAAGAGAGAGTTCAATGAGCAGACACGGAAATTCCGTCGATGTGACGCTGGATATAGCGCAGGAGGCGGGTTTACCCGATTTCAAGAAGGCCTTGCAGCGCGCCTTCATGCTCGCCGTTGTGGAGGAAATGGGGGCGACGGTCGAGACGATCCCGGCTGACGAGGACATTGAAGGCGCATTTCAGGCTCCGGGCTCTGTCGCGCTTCGCGTTCTCGCCGACGGGATGTGGGTGGGAGGTGCGGTCGTTACGATAGACGACAAGACGCACGAGAATGAGCTCGCCTTTTTTTATGTGGAGCCGGATGAGCATGGCCGTGGCGTCGGCCAGAAAGCGTGGAAAGAGATAGAGCGGCGGTATCCTGAAACCCGCTTATGGACGACGCACACGCCCTATTTCGAAAAGCGCAACATTCACTTCTACGTCAACAAGTGCGGGTTCAAGATCGTCGAATATTACAATTCGCGGCATCCTGACCCGCACGATACGCAGGACGCTGATCCCAATGACAGTGGCATGTTCAGATTCGAGAAAAACATGGCCTGTGCAAAACGCTAATCCTTCCCTGCGATCTTGTCGGTGAAATGGGCCAATAATCCACCTCACCGGTGATTGCCGACGCCGTCTGACCAGCGTCTCGTCTTGTGATCGGCTCCCGACCCGCATCAAACCATGCGGGAAAGGACGTCGGTCGGACCGCCCTTGTCCATCAGCCGGTGTTTCAGCGCTCCCAGCACGTGAACTCCGATCAGCACCAGAATGGCGTAGGCGCCGTACCTGTGCAGCGTCTGGAAGACAATAAAGGCATTGTCGTTCTTGGGAAGCAGTTCCGGCAGATGCGGAATGAAGAAAAATGGGACACCATCACTCTGCGAAAAACTGCTGGAGAGCGAATAGCCGAGCAGCGGAACAAGGAGTGTGAGGAGAATGAGAAGCTTGTGAACTGCATGCGAGAGGATTCTCTCCCAAGGCGCGAGCGCCGAGGGCGCTGGCGGCATGCTCGTTGCGTAACGCGAGCGAAGCGCAAGGTGGACAAGTGCAAGCAGCCAGACGAGAATGCCGAACTGCTTGTGGTTGGGATAGAAGATCGAGGCGATCACCATATCGCTTTCCGGCAGGCGCGTCATATACCAGCCCGATACGATGAGCCCGATGATCAGGGCGGCTCTTACCCAGTGAAGACAGCGGATCGGAAGCGGGTATTTAACGGCCTTGGGATTGTCGGTGTCGATGGCTGACTTCACGATGGTTTCCTTGATGGGAATAGTTATCTCGCCAGATTGGCGCTGGCGAATGAGAAAGAGGGGCTCAGTGGCCCGCCTTGACGTTTTTGAGGGCAAGGAATACGGCTGCCGAAAGCAGGCCGATCAGCGTGCCCGCCGCGGTCAACAGAACCGCATGCGCCTGCGAAAAGGCACTCTTGCCGGCGGTTACCAGTGCCGCAGCGACGTTTTCGGGCAGTTTGCCTGCCAGTACGTAGGTATCTCCGATCGAATGGCGTGCAGCATCTGCGAGTTCTGCCGGAACGCCTGCCGGGAGAACCAGTGCACCCATATAGATTGCCGACAGCGCCACGCCGAAGAAGGTGATCCCGAGGCCGGCGCCAAGCTCGTAGCCGGTTGCCTCGAGCGAACCGGCGGCACCGGCTTTCTCAGCCTCCACGGCTCCCATGATGGCGATCGATGAAGCCGTGAGGCCGATGCTGAGCGATAGTCCAAGCAGCATCAGACATGCCGGTACGATAAGGCCGGGGTCATGAAAATCCATTCGCGCCAGCCAAAGAAGGCACAGAGAGGCAATCAGCAGGGACGCGCTTGCGACCGAGCGAAGGCCGAGCCGGTTCGACAGGAAACCGGCGAAAGGGCCGCCAACAGCGGCAGCAATCATGATGGGCAGCATGAAGAGGCCCGCCTGCAGCGGCGTCTTGTCGAGAACAAACTGCATCTCCTGGGCAAGGGTCAGTTCGACACCCGCCAGCGCCCCCGACGTGACGATCGCCATCGCCACACCCGTCACGATCGCGGGGCGGGAAAAGAGGGCTATGTCAAGCATTGGCTGCGCGACCGAAAGCTGGGAGCGAATGAAAATCGTCAGAGCCGTTGCGCCGACGAGAAGAGCGAGCACGACGATCACAAACGGCTGCTTGCCACCGAAACCGGTTTTGACGGCATAGACCAGTCCGATGAGACCGACGATCAGCAACAGAGCCTGGCTTATCTGCCACTTGCCGGGAGAAACCATTTCGTTTTTCGGCAGGATGAAAGCAATGATCGGCATGATGACGAGCACGACGGGAATATTGATCAGGAAGACCGATCCCCACCAGAAATGCTCGAGAAGCGCGCCGCCCACCAGTGGGCCGACGGCGGCGCCGGCGGCACCGACCGTGCCCCAGCGACCGAGCGCCATCGCGCGTTCGCCCGGGTCTTCGAACGTGCGCCTGATAATGCCGAGAACGCAAGGCATGATCATCGACGCGCCGAAGGCAAGCAGGACACGCCCGGCGATCAACATCCAGGGCGTCAGCGAAAATGCAGCCACGAGGGAGGCGATGCCAAAAACGAACAGGCCGGTCAGCAGCATTTTTCTATGACCTATCCTGTCGGCAAGGGTTCCCATCGGCACGAGCAATCCGGCCATCAGGAGAGAATAGATGTCTATGATCCAGAGCACCTGCGTGGTTGAGGCTTGCAGTGCCAGCGTCAGCGACGGCACGGCGATGTGAAGGATCGTCATGTCGATCACAACGGGCGTAAATGCCAGCATGACCGCAATGAGAATGAACCACCGACGCGCGTGCAGCGCGGAGGGTGGCGTGACGTTATTCGGGTCGACAGACACCGTCATTGTTTTCACCATTAGAAGTCTTGATCGCGCAAGGCTGATCCCGGCTGAAGCCGCGGCCTGTACCGTATTGGCAGCCCTTTGTCGTTCCATGGAGGCATTGTGGAGAAAGCGTGGAGACGACGTCCTTCGGTCACGCGGTGACCGTGGTCAGAAGACCGGCCGGGCGAGCGAAATTTCGAACATCGCGCCGCCTTTGGCGGATGGCGCATACCGAATCTTGCCGCCATGGGCCTCCACAATCGCGCGCACCACGGACAGACCAAGCCCGTTGCCGGCCTTTTCATGAAGGCTGGTCCTGGCGCCTCTTCTGAAGGGTTCAAAGGCCCAGGGCGCGATATCGTCACCGAGACCAGGGCCTTCATCGATAACGCGCAGGCGCGTGACGCGGTCTTCGACGCCAAGCGTCACATCGATAGCGCCGCGCACGGCGTGACGACGCGCATTCGTCACGAGGGCAAGAAGCACCTGCCGAATCCGCATAGAATCCGCCTGAACCACGACATCGGCGAGGCTGAGTCGAAGTTCGAAACCCTCCTCCCGCAGTTCCTGTTCCAGCAGGTTACCAAGCTGTTCGATTTCCTGCTTCAGCCGCACCGGCTCGATGCGCAGGTCAAGGTGGCCGCTGTCCGCCAGCGTCACAGTGCGCAGATCCTCGACAAGCCGCGCCAGCGAATCCACTTGCATCACGAGGGCATGAAGCGAGGTTTCGTCAGGTTCGAACACGCCGTCTATCATCCCTCGAAGACGGCCCTTCAGGATCGTGAGCGGGGTGCGCAACTCGTGGGCGATTGTGGCGTTCCAGAGTTTCATATCGGCCGCCATGTCCTCGAGACGCTGCGCCATGGCGTTAAAATCCTGGACGAGATGGGCGGTTTCCCCAAGCGACTGGTCCCCCGGCAGAGCGCGCGCGGAGAGATCGCCGTCCTTGATGCGTCGTGCGCTTTGGGCAAGTGATTCAAGCGGCTGTAGAATACGCCGGGTCAATCGGACCGATGCGATAGCGGCGACGATGAGGGCTATGAAGATGAGAATGGAGAGGATGATGAAGTCGACGCCTGTTAGCCAACTCTCCTCGTATTGCGACCATGGCGAAAAGTAAAAAATGATGCCGAAGGCGATATAGGTGCCGAAAAAGACCACCAGACAGACAACCACGGTCATCGATGACATGGCCAGCAATATCTGCCGGCTGAGGCCTTTCTTCAGCATCATGGCTCGACCGCCAGACGGTAGCCGACGCCACGAATGCTGGCGAGCATTCCCTCTCCGCCGGCCTGATCGAGCTTTTTGCGCAATTTGCTGAGATGGCTGTCGATGGTGCGGTCGAGTGCATCGGAACCGGGAAGGCAGGCGTCGACCAGCTCCCCCCGGGTGAAAACCTTGGTCGGCGTTCGCGCCAGATGTGTTAGCAGGCGGAACTCTGTCAAGGTGAGCGACAGTCGGATAGTTTCGCCGTCTTTGTCGATCTTTGCCTGATAGCTGTCGAGATCGATGGTTAGATTGCCGACCCGGACGACGGCACCCGCTTGGGCGAGCCCGGCGCGTCTGAGGACTGCCTTTGCCCGCGCCACCACCTCGATTGGGTTGAACGGTTTGACGATGTAGTCGTCGGCTCCGATGCGCAGCCCCTGAAGGCGGTCGACATCCTCGTCGAGCGCGGTAACCATGATGACGGGGGTATGGCCGCGCCTTTGTATCTCGGCCAGAACCGCCCATCCGTCCAGCCGCGGCATGGTGACGTCAGCCAGAACAATATCGGGTTTGAGTGAGCGGTGGAGTTCAAGGGCCACCTTGCCGTCGCGGGCATGCGCCGTGCGGAAACCCTCGCGGACAAAATAAGCCTCGAGTATGCCGGCAATTTCCATGTCGTCTTCAGCGATCAAGACCAGTTCAGCCATCGTCTTCACACTCCTTGACACCTCCATGCCACCGAATGTCGGCGCCGTCGAGTGAGAGACTGCGGCCTCCACGAAACCTCAACAATTCCTACACATAGCCACCACCCTCAGATCATAGAGGGTCGCCATCAAAGAGATTTTTCAAGAATTCAATGGTGGACATACATGCAACGCGGATCACGCTTCTGGAAACTCGGCGCATTGTGCCTGCCGATCATTCTTCTGTGTTCATGCAGCGACAGCGGGCAGGGCGAAGGCAGCGCCTCCGAAGTAGCGGCGCCTGCACGCGTCAGTGTCATGACGGTAAAGCCGGAAACGGTGACGGTGTATGACGAGCTGCCAGGCAGGGTTTCGGCCTATCGCACTGCGGAAATCCGCGCCCAGGTGGGCGGCATCATCCAGAAGAAGCTCTTCACCGAAGGCGCGTTCGTCAAAGCCGACACGCCCCTCTTCGAGATCGACCCTGCACCGTTCTCCGCCGATGTGGATGCGGCAGCCGCCGTGCTTGCGCGCACAGAGGCAGAACTTCTCAATGCCCAGGTCAAATATGAACGGGCGAAATCCCTGTCGTCGCGCGAGATCACCAGCACCGAGTCCTTCAACAATGCAACGGCGGCTTTGGCGCAGGCAAAGGCAAATGTGGCGGAGGCCAGGGCCATTCTGGCTCGGCGAAAGCTGGAGCTTTCCTATGCCACCTTACGCAGTCCCATCGGCGGCGTCATTGGCCAGTCGTTCATGAGCGAAGGCGGGCTTGCCTCGGCCTCTGCAACGACACCGCTTGCCGTCATTCAGCAGATCGATCAGGTCTATGTGGACGTTCGCCAATCCGCTATGAGCCTTGAAGCGCTGCGCGACACGGCTGCAGAGGCGGGATCGCAAAATCCGGACGAACTGCCGGTCAAGATCGCGACGATTGCCGGTAAACCCTTTGCCCATGACGGAAAGATCCTGTTTTCGGATATTTCCGTCGATAGCGCCACGGGAAGCCTTGGTATTCGCATCCTCGTCAGCAACCCGGAGGAGCAGTTGCTTCCGGGCATGTATATCCGCGCCATGGTGCCTCGCGCCATCTACAGCGACGCAATTCGCGTGCCGCAGGAAGCCATTACCCGCGATCCAGCCGGTCGGCCTCAGATCGTCGTCATCGGACAAGACAAGACCGGTGTGCGACGAACCGTGGAGTTGGGGCCGATAACGGACGGTCAATACATCGTCACATCAGGACTTGCCGCCGGAGAAACGGTCGTCGTCCTGGGGCAGGATCGCGTCGAAAACGCACAGCCGCTTGAGACAGTACCCTTTTCCCTCGCCGCGCCAGAGACAAAAAGCTAAGGAGCGGACATATCATGCCGCAGTTTTTCATTAACAGGCCGGTTTTCGCCTGGGTTATCGCCATTTTGATCGTGATTGCCGGGGTCATTTCCATCCCCCAGCTCCCCGTTTCGCGCTTTCCCGTCATCGCCCCGCCCAGCGTTTCGATCTATGCCACCTATACCGGCGCGACGCCGAAGACGATCAATGACAGCGTTACCAGCCTGATCGAGCGCGAACTTTCGAGCGCCAAGAATGTCCTTTATTTCGACTCGTCGGCCGACTCCTCCGGTTCCGCCAACATCACGGTCACCTTCAAGCCCGGCACCAATCCCGAGCTTGCCCAGGTGGATGTGCAGAACAGGCTGAAGGCTGTGGAGCCGCGCCTGCCGGAACAGGTTCGCCGCGCGGGTTTGACCGTTGAATCTGCATCGTCCGGCTTCCTGATGATCGTTTCGCTAAAGTCGAAAGACGGGTCGCTCGACGCGCTTGCCCTTGACGATTATCTCGTGCGCAATATCGCGCCCGAGCTCAAGCGCATCGGTGGCGTCGGCCGTGTGCAGTCGTTCGGTTCGGAAGCGGCGATGCGCATCTGGCTTGATCCGGTCCGCCTTGTCGCCCATTCCATCTCGATGGCTGAGGCGACCCAAGCGATCCAACAGCAGAATGTTCCGGTCGCCCCTGGACGCCTCGGTGAATCTCCAGCTGTGCCGGGCCAGAAGGTCACCGTGCCGCTGAATGTGAACGGCCAGTTGCAGACCCCAGAACAATTCGCACAGATCATCCTCCGCTCCAATGCCGATGGTTCCAGGTTGACATTGGGGGACGTTGCGACAATCGAAGTTGGATCCCAGAGCTCAAGCTTCTCCATCCTCGACGGCGGCAAACCCGCAACGGCGGCCGCCATTCAGATGACGCCGGGCGCCAACGCGGTAAGCACGTCCAACGGCGTGCGTGAGCGTCTGGCGGAGCTTTCAACGACCATGCCGGAGGGAATGGAATATGCCATTTCCTATGACACGGCGCCGTTCGTTAAGGTTTCCATCCAAAAGGTGGTTCAGACGCTCGCCGAAGCCATGGTCCTGGTTTTCCTGATCATGCTGCTGTTCCTGCAAAACCTGCGTTACACGCTCATCCCCGCCATCGTCGCGCCTATCGCCCTTCTCGGTACATTCGCGGTCATGCTGGCGATCGGTTATTCGATCAACGCGCTGACGATGTTCGGCATGGTTCTCGCAATCGGCATCATTGTCGACGACGCCATCGTCGTCGTAGAAAATGTCGAGCGTCTGATGGCAACGGAAGGGCTTTCGCCCCTTGAAGCGACCCGCAAAGCGATGACGGAAATATCCGGCGCCGTCATCGGCATCACGCTTGTTCTGACGGCGGTTTTCCTACCGATGGGCATGGCTTCCGGTTCGGTTGGGGCAATCTACCGGCAGTTTACCGTGTCGATGGCCGTTTCGATTCTGTTCTCGGCCTTCCTTGCGCTCAGCCTCACGCCCGCGCTGTGCGCAACGTTGCTGAAGCCGATCAGTCCCGATCACCATCAGAGAAAGGGATTCTTCGGCTGGTTCAACCGTGCTTTTGAACGCCTGACCGAGCGGTACGCCGGCTGGGTCGCCATCCTCCTGCGCAAGACCGGACGGACCATGGTGGTCTACCTCGCGATCATCGGCGCGGTCGCCTATGGGTATGCGACTGTGTCAACGGCCTTTGTGCCGGACGAAGATCAGGGCTCGTTCATGACATCCTTCACCCTGCCGGCGGATGCCACGGCGGAACGGACGCGCGCTGTCGTCGATCTGTTCGAAGAACACGTCAAGACCCGGTCGGATATTGCCAATAATTTGACGATTACGGGTTTCGGCTTTTCGGGCTCGGGACCAAACACCGCCATGTCCTTCACAACGCTCAAGGAGTGGGGCGAACGCAAGACAACCGTCGATGAAGAAGTAAATGCCGCGACGGTCGCGATGGCTACGGCAGAGGAGGGACAGGTTTTCAGCCTCAAGCCACCGGCAATCGATGAACTCGGCACGACATCGGGTTTTGCGTTGAGGTTGCAGGACCGTGCCAACCACGGGGCAGAGGCGCTTGCCAAGGCTGTCGCCCAGCTCACGCAGCTTGCGGCTGAGAGCAGGCTCGTTCGCGATGTACGCATGGATGGACTTCCCCGTGGTCCAAGCGTCACCTTGAACGTCGACCGGCAGAAAGCAAGCGCGCTCGGCGTGCCCTATTCAACCATCGCCGATACGCTGAGCGGCGCGGTCGGCTCGACCTACGTCAATGATTTCCCACGCGATGGACGCCTGCAGCAGGTGATCGTGCAGGCAAAGGCCTCAAGCCGGATGCAGGTGGATGACGTTCTCAACCTCCACGTCCGCAACGATGCCGGCAAGATGGTCCGTCTCTCGGAAATCGTCACACCCGAATGGTCAACAATGCCGCTGCAATTCACCCGCTATAACGGTTATCCATCCAGCAGCATTTCTGGCTCCGCCGCACCAGGCGTCTCCAGCGGCAAGGCGATGCAGGAAATGGAGCGGCTCGCCGCGAAATTACCGAAAGGCTTTGCGGTTGAGTGGACCGGTCAATCGTTGCAGGAACGCCAGTCCGGTGCGCAGGCGCCGATTTTGATGGCCTTTTCATTCCTCATCGTTTTCCTGGTGCTCGCCGCGCTTTACGAAAGTTGGACCGTTCCGCTCTCCGTCATGATGGTCGTGCCGCTTGGCATCCTTGGGGCCGTCATCGCGGTTCATCTGCGCGGGTTGGAAAACGACGTGTTCTTCAAAGTCGGCCTCATCACACTCATCGGTCTGTCGGCAAAAAATGCGGTGCTGATCGTGGAGTTTGCGCGAAAGAGGCAGCAGGATGGACAATCCCTCAAGGACGCCGTCATCGAAGCCTCCCGACTTCGACTGCGGCCCATCGTCATGACCTCGCTCGCCTTTACGCTCGGCATCGTTCCGCTCGTTATCGCCAGGGGCGCAAGTTCCGAAACACAAAATGCGATCGGAACGGGTCTTTTCGGCGGGATGATTTCCGCAACCGTCCTTGCCGTTTTGTTCGTCCCTGTGTTTTACGTCATCGTGGCGTCGGTGAGACGACCCTGAAAAGAGGAGTTATGAGGGTGCGCAGGCGCCCTCATAATGACCTGGACGGAATCCATCGCCGGACGAACCCTTTGTGTTATATCCTTTCAACCAGCGTCTCCTTGTTTGAGGAACAAGTGTAGGGCAACGGTTGAGTCATACCCAGCCGCTTGGCACGCCCGCAAGTCTGGCCTTCGAACCCGAACTCAGTAAAAAACTGACGGCGCCGCGAACGATTTCCTGTTCCGTCCGGTGCAAGCCTTCTCTTGGCACCTTTTCTCCAATCCCCCGTGGTTTTAGCGCACCGGCCTCCAGGATCCATATCGCTCCAGACCATGCCAATCAGGGCGCTCCGCGAACAGGCGGGGTTGAGTGGTGGCGTGGGCTCGCCAAATGCAGATCACTGTTGCAGAAATCGCTCGGCCAAGCGCGCCCATAGGGCTGCTCCGACCGTGAGAGTTTCGTCGGCGAAGTCATATTTGGCGCTGTGCAGCATGGCGGAATTCATGCCGTTGCCAAGGCGCAGAAAGCTCCCGGGCTTCTTTTCGAGGAAATAGGAGAAGTCCTCGCTGCCGGGAATGAGCGGGCAGGTGGTGACCTTGTCGCTTCCAATCAGTTCCTCCGCCACGCACCGCGCAAAGGCGGTTTCGGCTTCCGAATTGGCAACGACTGGATAGCCGTGCTCATACTCGATATCGATGGCGGCGTCATAGGCTTCCCCCATGGACTGCGCGAGCTTGGTGATGCGACGCTCCAGCAGATCGCGCACCTTGGGTTCGAAGCAGCGCACGCTGAGCGCCAGTTTCGCATATTCCGGAATGACGTTGACCGCCTCTCCCGCATGGATGGTACCGACGGTGACTACCGCCGTCTGGGTGGGGTCGATGTTGCGCGAAACGACGGTCTGGAGTGCAACGACGAGGTTACAGGCCACGACGATCGGATCGACCGTCAGATGTGGGCGGGACGCGTGGCCGCCCTTGCCCCTGACCGTGATCTTAACCGTGTCGGAAGACGCCATCATCGGTCCGGAGCGCGTCAAAATTGTGCCTTCCGGTGCGCCGGGATGATTGTGCAGACCGAAAATCGCGTCGATGGGGAAGCGCTCGAAAAGGCCGTCCTCAATCATTTTCTGCGCGCCGGAGGGGTTGCCGTTTTCTTCTGCGGGCTGGAAGATCAGGGTCACGGTGCCATCGAAGCGGCGCGTGCGTGCCAGATATTCGGCAGCGCCGAGCAGAACGGTCGTATGGCCATCATGGCCGCAGGCGTGCATCTTGCCGGGGGTCTTGCTGGCATAGGCAAGCCCGGTCTCTTCCATGATCGGCAGTGCATCCATATCGGCGCGAATGCCGATGCTCTTGCTACCGCTGCCGTTTTTCAGGCGGGCGACGACGCCGTGACCGCCGACATTGCGGGTCACCTCAAAGCCCCAGGCTTCGAGTTTCTCCGCCACATAGCGAGCGGTTTCTACCTCTTCCAGTGAAAGCTCGGGATTGGCGTGCAGATATTGGCGCGTGGCCTTGAGTTCCGCCTCCATGGGCTCGAAATCGGAAACGCGGGCATATTGGTTGTCGTTTAGCATGGGTCCACCAGGGTCTTGAAAAGGACGCCAGCCGTTAAATGGCGTCAGGTTGGGGAGAAAACGTCTCGCTTACAGAAAGCGGGAGAGGAAAGCCTGTGTTCGCGGATGTCGCGGGTTGCCGATAACGTCCTCCGGCTTGCCCATCTCGACGATATTGCCGCCATCCATAAAGATGACCCGATCTGCCGCTTCTTTCGCAAAACCGATCTCGTGCGTCACGACGATCATGGTCAGGCCCTGGCTTGCAAGGTCGCGCATCGTGGCGAGAACTTCGCCGACGAGTTCCGGGTCGAGCGCGGAAGTCGGTTCATCGAACAGCATGAGCTTCGGTTTGATTGCCAGAGCTCGTGCAATCGCCACACGCTGCTGCTGCCCGCCGGAAAGCTGGCGCGGATAGCTGGATGCTTTTTCTGACAAGCCAACCCGTTCCAGCAGGCGTATGGCGTTTTGGGTTGCATTCTTGCGGCTTTCGCCATGGACGCCCACCGGCGCTTCGATGATGTTCTGCAGCACCGTCATATGCGGATAGAGATTGAACTGCTGGAACACCATGCCGATCTTGCGACGCTGGCGTGCGATGCTGTTGGAGGAGAGCTTCTCCAGCCGGTCGTTCTTCACCCGATAGCCGATCTGTTCACCATCGACGGCAATCGATCCCTTTTGGATTGTCTCCAGGTTGTTGATACAACGAAGGAAGGTGGATTTGCCTGAGCCGGACGGCCCGAGGATGACCACAACTTCGCCTGGCATCACGTCCAGATCGATACCCTTCAGAACCTCCAGATGATCGAATGACTTGTGGACGTTGCGGGCCTGCACGAGAGGCTTCTGGTCTGTAGCTGAGATCAATGACTAGCCTCCTCTTCCCGTGCTGGCTTTGTAACGCCGGTATTGCGGCGGTCGCTACGACCGTAATAGGCCTCTATATAGTTCTGACCCACATTGAGGACAGATGTGATCAGCAGATACCAGATTACTGCCACGAGAAGCATCGGGATGATCTCGAAGGTCCGGTTGTAGATGGACTGAACCGAGTAAAGAAGATCGGCCATGGCAATGACGCTGACAAGCGATGTTGCCTTGATCATGCTGATCAGCTGGTTGCCGGTGGGCGGAACGATGGAACGCATGGCCTGAGGGATGATGATGCGCCAGAGTGCGCGTGCCTTGGTCATGCCGAAGGCTTCTGCCGTTTCCGCCTGCCCGCGATCGACTGAAAGAAGACCACCGCGAATGATTTCCGCCATATAGGCCGCTTCATTGAGGGCCAGACCAACGATTGCAGCGGTCATTGGCGTAATTACGGAATTGGTGTCCCAGCTTGCAAGTGTCGGCCCGAAGGGGATCGAGATGGAGAGCTGCGGAAAGAGGGTGGACATATTGTACCAGAAGATCAGCTGGACGAGCAGCGGCGTGCCGCGGAAGAACCAGATGAAGAGCGAAGCGAAAGAGTTCGCCAGACCGTCTTTCGACATTCTGGCAATCGCGATGATGAGGCCGAGAATGATGCCAAGGATCATGGCGATGACGGTTAGCCCGAGGCTGACATAGAGACCGCTGATGACGGTCGGATCGAAGAAATATTGAGCGACGACGGGCCAGCCGAAGTTCTCGTTGTTGGCGACGATCCAGCCGAAATTGGCGACGACGAGGACGATGACGACCCACAGCACAAGTCTTCCCGTACGAAACGGGGTATGGGCTGTCGCCACATCCCGCAGATCAGCGCCACCCGAAAGCGGCACTTTCATTTCAACAGAGCTCGTCATTTTGGCAACTGGCCCCCGAGATTGATGCCGGGCTGCGTGAGGATGTTATTCTCAAGACCCCACTTCTTCATGATGGCCGCATAGGTCCCGTTGTCCATCAGCACCTTGATGGCATCGAGAAGAACCGGGCCGAGTTCAGAGCCCTTGGGAACGACAGCGCCCTGATAGAGGTCATCGAAACCGTTCTTCTGTCCGACGCCCGTCAGTTCCAGCTGGCCATTGGCCTGGGATACGAAATATGTCAACGGCGCCTGAGAGGAGAAGAAGGCGTCGGCGCGCTTGGAGCGAACCGCCAGAATGGAGCTTGGCTGGTCGGTGTAGGACTGAACCTCGATCGCGGCCTTGCCATCGGTCTTGCATTTTTCCGCCTGGGCCTGGATCACGCGCTCAGCCGAGCCGCCAGCCATGACGGCGATGCGCTGGCCGCAGGATGTGTCGAGCGAGACGATGTCCTTGGGATTGCCCTTCTGAACAGCGAAGACGACGAATTCCTGTACCCAGTCGACGAAGTCATTCGCTTCTTCGCGGCTCTTGAAATCGCCGACAGGACCAAATGCAAACTGGTACCGCCCGGAATTGACGCCTGCCAGAAGCGCTGGCAGGCCGCCGACGGTTGCATGCTCGATCTTGATGCCGAGCAGCTCGCCCAGCGCATCGGTCAGGTCGGCGCTTGCGCCTTCCATCTTGGTGCCGGTTACGATCTCATAGGGAGGAAAGGATCCATTGTTGACGGAGACCATCTTTCCTTCGGAGCGGATTTTTTCCGGAAGCCGGGCGCGAAGTTCCTCGTTCACGCTCTGCTTTGGAGCGGGCGCCGTCTCGGCAAGAGCCGGTCCAGCGAGAATGAGCCCGGCAAGGGCGACGGAAGCAATGAATTTCGTTTGCATTTTGGTATTCCCCTTCTTGTTTGCAACGGTTGAATTGCCAAGGTCTGTCTGTTGTCGTCAGTTGCCTGCGGCGTGCAGCGGAAACAGCTCCGCGGGCGTCAAAAGCCGCGGCAGAATGCCTTGAGCGTGAAGCTCATTGGCGAAATCGACGATCATGACTTCGTTTTTTTTAAAGCCGCTGGCACTCCAGTCCGGCGGCAGATCCGCAGCGCAACGGCGCAACTCGTCGATCATCCATGGCGTTGTGTCGGCGTATTTTTCGCGCTTGTCGAGCCACATGCGCTGGGAGGCGTCGATAAGCTCGCTGAGCTCATCCATGATCCATGGATTTTCGCGCACGATATGGGCCTTGAACCCGATAAGATGCATGCCCGGCACATAACCGACTTCGTTGAAATAGGCGACTTCAGAAGCCCGGTAATCCGTCAGAACCTGTCGGAAGGGGGAGTCCTGATCGAAGAAGCCCTTCGGCATGAAGGGGGTGAACACGGCGTCGAGCCCGCCATCCTTCAGCAGATCAACCATCGGGCGTTCGCCCGGCGCCGCCTCGATGCGGCCTGGACGACCGAAACCATCCAGACGGTCGGTGATAGGATGGGCTTCCGTCAGACGGCCAGCATACCACATGGCGTCTTCCACCCCCACGCCTTCGCGACGGCAGGCCGCGCGGGTCCATATATTGCCGGAATCGCGCCAGCCGGTCACGCCGATCTTCTTGCCCGCAAGATCGGCAAGCGTGCGGATCGGGCTATCCTTGGTGGTGATGATGCAGCGGTGGCGGAAGCCGCGCATGATAAAGTTCGGCATACCGATAACGCTCTCATCGCCATCGTGACGCATCTGCGCGTAGCGGCTGAAGGAGGTTTCGGCAGCGTCGTGAGCCTCGTCTTCAGCGATGTTCGAAATGAGAGTGCTGACCCGATCGACCTCGATCTGGAGTTTTGGAGACGAGACATCTCCCAGAACGAGCGGTGTCGTATAGTCCCAATCTCGAAGGGCAAGACGAAGTTTCAAGGGCATGATTTTTTACTCGTTTGTTTTTTTGATGCCTCGAGAGTAAATGTACACTTGAAATCGTACAAATGTTATTACGTTATTGAACATTTAAAGTGAGAAAAAATTGAGCGAGATTGTGAAAGCCCGCTGGCTTGCTGAAAAAATAACCAACAAAACCATTCGTGGCATTGCGCTGGAAACGAGTGCGCTCGTAAGAGCCGGATTGCTGCCGGTGGGAACGCGGTTGCCCGCCATTCGCGATCTGGCTTATGAGCTTGGGGTTAGTCCGGCTACGATCTCCGAGGCTTGGAGCGAATTGCGCCAGCAGAAGATCGTCAGCGGTCGCGGGCGTAACGGAACCTGGGTCTGCGCGGAACGCTTCGTCGCAAAGCCGGAGCGGTTGGCGAGTGCCGGCCATTATGGCGCGAATGTTCTCGATCTTTCCATGGCGGTTCCTGATCGGACATTGCTGCCGCCGCTTGCAAAGGCCATGGTGCATGCAACGTCTGTCAGTGATCTGAACAGCTACGAGCGCAGCCGCATCGTGCCTGAGTTGAAAGATGCGCTTGCTGACGACTGGCCCTATGCCGCCGAAGCCTTTCTTGCCATCAATGGTGGATATAATGGCGTTTACACCACCATCCGCGCGCTCGTGCGTCCGGGCTCGGTGGTTGCCGTCGAACACCCGACCGCTATGCGTCTTCTCGATATCCTCGAGGATCTGGGCGTGAAAATCGTTCCCGTGCTGTCCGATGAAGAAGGCCCTATGCCCACTGCGCTGAAACAGGCGATGACGGAGCGGCCCGCTGCGTTTCTTTTTCAGCCGCGCTTGCATTCGGTAACGGGACAGACCGTTACCCCAGAGCGAATGCAGGCGCTGGCCGATGTTCTGGCAGATAGCGACACTTTGATTATCGAAGATGATGGCATTGCTGATATCTCGGCTGCACAGCCGGTGTCGCTCGGCTCGCGCTTTCCAGACAGAACGGTGCGTATTGTGTCTTTTTCGAAGACATTAGGGCCTGATCTGCGGCTTGCGGTTCTCTCAGGATCAAAAGCCATTGTCGAACAGATCCAATCCTACCGAGCGTTCAGCGCCGGTTGGACAAGCCGCGTCCTACAGGCTGCGGTGGCTTGGCTCATCCGAGACAAGGAAACCTCCGAAATCGTCGCGAACGCACGCGCCATTTATCAGAAACGACGCGATGCGTTGGCGCGCGAACTGCTTGAGCGTGGCGTTACCACCATGCCCGGCAGCGGCCTTTGCCTTTGGGTGCCGGTGGAATCGGAATCTTTCGCTCTGGTAACGCTTGCGGCACGAAATATTGCGGTCGTGCCAGGAAACAAGTTCTCCATCCTGCCAAGTTCCCATATCCGAGTTGCTACCAGCAAGCTGGATTCCGGACATGGGCAGGTTGCCGAGTCCATCGCGCTCGCGCACCAGAGATAAAGAGAGCGTCTTGTCCACTGAAAACAGAGAAAACGGCACGAAAGCTGTCTACCGGACCAGAGACGATGCAAAGGCAGACGTGTTCGATTACATCGAGCGCTCTACAATCCGAAACGTCGCCACTCGACACCGGGCTATCTCAGCCCGATGGAATTTGAAAACAAGGTGGGATTAGCTTAATTTCATGTCCGAAAAACCGGCAGCAGGTCACGAAGCTCGTGAGTTCTTGCAGAGCAATGCTCGGCGTACTTGATCTCCAAATCTTTAGCGCGGTTCGTTTGCTAGTCCTTTCAGGATGGCGAAGCAGGCGAGCAAGAGGACGATGGTGAACGGAAAGCCTGTCGATACGGCCATTGCCTGAAGTGCTCCCAGTCCACCACCAAGCAGAAGGGCGATGGCGACGAGGCCCTCAAATGTCGCCCAGAAGACCCGTTGGGGAACCGGTGCGTCCACCTTGCCGCCGGCGGTGATGGTGTCGATGACGAGCGAGCCGGAATCAGACGAGGTGACGAAGAATACGATGACCAGTACGATGCCGATGAAGCTTGTGACTGCCTGCAGGGGCATGGCTTCCAGCATGGCGAACAATTTAAGCTCCAGGGGAGCATCGACCACGGCCTGGTAACCATCGTTCACGATCTGACTGATCGCCGTCCCACCGAACGCCGTCATCCAGAAGACCGATACCAGCGAGGGAATGATGAGCACGCAGATGAGGAACTCGCGTACCGTCCGCCCGCGCGAGATGCGTGCAATGAACATGCCGACAAAGGGCGACCAGGAGATCCACCAAGCCCAATAAAAAGCGGTCCAGCCCTGGCGGAAATTGTCGTCGGTCCGACCGAAGGGATTCGACAGTTCGGGCAGGTAGCGGATGTATTCGTAGAGGTTGGTGAAGAAGCCCGTAAAAATGGCCAGCGTCGGACCGACTGCCACGACAAAGGCCAGGAGCAGCGCGGCCAGGATCATGTTGATCTCCGAAAGGCGTTTGACGCCGGCATCGAGCCCAGCCACTACCGAGGTGAGGGCCACAGCGGTGATAACACCGATCAGGACGACCTTCGAGATGTCGTTGACCGGCATCCCAAACAGGTGATTCAGGCCGGCATTTGCCTGTTCCGCGCCGAAACCAAGGGAGGTGGCAAGGCCAAAAAGCGTGGCGAAGACAGCGAGCACATCGATCATGTGGCCCACCCAACCCCAGACACGCTCGCCGAAAATCGGATAGAAGATCGAGCGTATTGTGAGCGGTAGGCCCTTATTGTAGCAAAACAGCGCCAACGCCAACGCCACCACCGCATAGATCGCCCAAGGATGGAGGGCCCAATGGAAGATCGTCGCGGCCATGCCGATATGCCGGGCGGTCGCCGTGTCCCCTGCCGCGCCTCCGAGTGGCGCCCAACTCTCGGGACTTCCGGCATTCCCCGCGACGGCGGAGGAATAATGTGATATTGGCTCGGAGACGCCATAGAACATCAGGCCGATCCCCATACCGGCAGCAAAGAGCATCGCAAACCAGCCGGAATAGGAATAATCCGGCGAAGCGTCGCGCCCGCCGATGCGGACCCGGCCATAGGGCGAGACGATCAAGAAAAGACAAAGAAGCAAAAAAACATTGCCGGCAGCCAGGAAGAACCAGTCGAAGGTCGCTGTCAGCCAGTCGCGCAGGGCGGAGAAGAGCGGTCCCACATACTGCTGGAGAGCGAGCGTCAGCAGGACGAAGCCAACGATGGTCAGACCCGAGATCAGGAAAACAGGGTTATGCACGTCGAGGCCGAACGGCCCGATCCGGGGTGTGATGTTGTCTTGTCCAACCATGTAAGTTGTATCGATCAGTTCGGTTGGACCTTCGGGAACGGGAATGCCGCTGTCGCTCATAGTGTTCTCCAATGATAACGAGTTTTCCGTCTGGGTGACACGCGCTGCGGACGGCAGCAAATCAGGACGGAGAAAATCCCCGTAGCTTCTTTGAAAGTTTGGAACATCTTGCCCGCTTAATGCAGTATTGCTGACAGGAAGACGCGGCATGGATCATGCATCGACCAGATTTGGTCTATATGCGACCTCCATATCTTTCATGTTCCACCCCGAACCGTAATTGCGGAACGCGAAACAGCCGACCGGTTGCTTAAAAGCGTGTCTGCCTGGTCGTGTGCCCTGCTGCGAACGACCCCTTCCGGTCCAATCGCACAACTTCAGTTTGACCAGCTTCTTCGAGAGGCGGGGTTTGATGTGACAATTCTGCGGCCTGGCGAGAAAATAGAAGCGGCGCTATATGACGTTGGCGTCTATGTTCTCGCTGAAGAAGGGATGTCCGCCAGGGAACACCTTGGTCCGCGGTGGGCAGATTTGCACGGGCCGTTTCCCGCATCGATGGAAAGATTGTGGGACTATCTTCCGACCATATATGTTTCGCTCGGTTCCCCGTTTCTCCTTTACCATATGCCGGAATGCGAAACGTTCGTGAACGGTTATTCTCCGATTTTGCCGGTACAACGCGCAACCGTTGCGGCTTTAACCGGAAAAATTCCATTCTCCGGTCAGAGCCCGGCAGATCCTTCTTGCGGGGTCGCGCCGGGAGCGCCCTTATAGATCAGGTGATCGCGGCTAGACGCCGGAAACAACGCGGCGGGACTTGACTGGAAATGTCAGGCCCAAGGAAGCCTGTTCGATCAAGCGCAGGGAGGCGGGCAAAAAAATATCTCTGCTTTGATAAAATTATGTCGCCCTTTTGGGCGGCAGCGCGCGAAATGTTGCAATCGCCGTCGTGGATGGAACGTGGTATCCTGACGAGCCTGACCACTGAACCAGTACTGAGACAGTGTGGAGGATTCGGGATGGAGGCACGCTTTCCCTTGAAATAGCGCCCTCGCACGTTGCTGGCCGCCGCGGGGTTGTCACCATGTGTCTGCCGAGCATGCGAGCGGCACGTTCTTGATTTACTAAACTTTCAGAGGAACTTGAATGCTCGTTCTTTTCCCAGTTCCCTCAAGAATCGCCGTCGACCCGCCCACCAGGGCCACTCCCTTCACAATCGCCTGGGGCAGGTATCTTGGGTGGTTCGATATCTTCCCGAACACTCTTTTCTTCACTGAATTGCTCCGGGCCGTGACGGGTTCTATCGGCCGCCCGATGACCGCCGCAACTGCAGGAATGGTGGCTCCGAGGCATTTCACGGGCGTCATCGGCGCTGTCACCGAAACCTTGGGCGGCGCGATCAGTCGCTTCTGGCTCGCTAAACGTTTCGGGCTTGAGCTCCCCGTGGCGCTGGTCGAAGACACCGTTATCATAGCGTTCGCGCTTCTCGTCGTGGTGGCCGTGTCATGAGAGAGTACGACGCAATCTTCATCGGGGCCGGACAGGCCGGGCCGTTTCTCGCCGCTCGTATGGCGGCGATGGGCCGCAAGGTGGTCCTGATCGAACGGAAGTATCTCGGCGGAACCTGCGTTAACGCCGGGTGCATGCCGACCAAGGCCTTGGTCGCCTGTGCCAAGACCGCCCAGATGGCGCGGCGTGCATCCGAATTCGGGGTCACTATTCCTGGTGAGCCGACGATGGATATGTCGGCCGTGGCGGCCCGCGCCAGGAAGGTGACCCTCGATGCGAGAAGCGGCCTGGCGGCCTGGTTCGATAGCCTCGAAACGATGGATGTGGTTTATGGCCAGGCCAAATTCGCCGGTGCGAAGGACGTTTATGTGAACGGTACACGCTACACGGCGCCGCAGATTTTCATCAACGTGGGCGCGCGACCACACATCCCCGATGTGCAGGGGTTGACCGACGTGCCGTATCTCACAAGCACTTCGATGATCGAACTCGCGGAATTGCCAAGACACCTGGTTGTCCTCGGCGGCAGTTATATCGGACTGGAATTTGCCCAGATGTATCGGCGCTTCGGCGCGGCGGTCACTGTCGTCGAGCGCGGACCGCACCTTGCGCCCCGGGAGGACAGAGATATCTCGGAAGCCATTGCGGATATCCTCACCAGGGACGGCGTCAACGTTCTTCTCAGCCAGAAACTGTTGTCAGTCGCCATGGACGGCTCAGACGTCGTCGTGCGGTCCGATCAAGGCGAAGTCCGGGGCAGCCATGTATTGGTCGCCCTCGGGCGCCAGCCGAATACCGACGATCTCGGCCTCGATCTCGCGGGCGTAGAGACTGATCGTCATGGATTCATTCAGGTGGATGAGCGACTTCAGACGAATGTCGAAGGTATCTGGGCGCTTGGCGATTGCAACGGACGAGGCGCCTTCACGCATACCTCCTACAATGATTTCGAGATCGCCGCCGCGAACCTCCTCGACGGCGGCGATCGCAAATTGTCCGATCGCATTCTCGGTTATGGCCTCTACATTGATCCGCCTCTCGGGCGCGTGGGCATGACGGAGCGCCAGGCGAAGGAGGCCGGCCACCGGGTCAAGGTCTCGACCCGACCTATGAGCCGTGTCGGTCGAGCCGTCGAGAAAGGTGAAATACTCGGCCTCATGAAGCTCGTCGCCGACGCTGACACCGACCGGGTGCTCGGCGCCGCCTTTCTGGGGGTCGGGGGTGACGAAGCGATCTACGGGGTGCTGGACGCCATGAACCTCGGGGCGACGACCGAAAAACTCCGCTGGGCGGTGCCTATCCATCCGACTGTCGGAGAACTGGTGCCGACACTGATTAACGACCTGAAGGTAACAATTTCAGCGATGTGACCGAGGGCTGAAGACTTATTCGGTGGCCTTTGTTCTGCGAAATTATACCGTTAAAGTGGCCTTGTTCGGTACTTTTCCGGTCACCTGAAACTCCTCAAGACTGCGGCGACAATTGCTTCCGGGCAATCTTCCTGAACAAGGTGGCCGGTCTCGGGTAGCGAAATACAGTCTTTAGCGGAAATCAACGCCGCAAGACGCTCGCCCACGTGATGGGGAATCCATTCGTCATTCTTTCCCCAAAGTACGCTTACCGGGCAGTCCATTCGGGTATAAAGAGTTTCGACTTCATCTGTGAAACGCTGGTCCATTTGCGCGATTTGCCGGTAAAATGCAGGCTGCCCGACAGGACCAGTCCAAGGCGCGCTGTATATTTTCAGCGCCTCTTCCGACAATGGATTGCGCGCGGCGGATTGTAGGTAGGCGCGCAACACGGCACGATGCATGTAGGCTGGCATGTCGGAAAACGCCATTTCGTGCTGACGAACATGCTGCACAAAAGGGGACCCCCATGGGGCAAAAGCGACAGCATCGAAGATCGTTAAGGCGGAATAGCGCAACCCGTTGAGAAAGTAGGCACGAAGGACGGTTGCCCCGCCAAAGTCATGGGCCAGCATCTCTGGCCGTTCAATATTCCATTCTTTAAACAAGTTCTCCAGAACATTATTCTGTATTCCGAGCGAAACATCCTGTCCTTCGCGCATCTCAGACTGACCATAGCCAACCATGTCGAAGTAATAGATGGTCCGATCATGGGCAAAATGCGGGATGATCTTACGCCAGACCTGAGAAGAAAAGGGTGTGCCGTGAACGGCAACCAGCGGCGGACCGCTGCCGATCTTCCCCCACCGAACAGCATTGCCTTCGATTGTTGACGTATTCGGGAGTTCCAGCATGAAAAATCCTATCCTCTCTCGAACCAAGTGACGCGACGCCCTTGCCTTGATTTGGGAAAACATCAGTTTGAGAGAACAAAATCACCAGTTCATAATTTTTAGGATAAGGATCAGTCCGCTTGAGCCGCCGGCGCCATCGCCCATTTTGGCGGAGCCAGATCGACGGGCCTTCGACGCCATGTCCCCATTCGGCAACCGTTCGATAGTCGCGGCGGATTGAGGCTGGAATGAACCGTTGGCTCGGGCAAGCACTGATCGAACCCGAACTTTCAGATCCCAGACCCATCAAGCTCCCGGTCGTCCTCGCCCTCCCAGGGAGCGGGCATCGTAAGACCATCGATATTGGCTGAAGGCATAGGCATCCAGCACTTCAATTCCGACTCCGAATATTCGATGATCCGCCCCGGCGAAGAGTCTGAAGCGCGCCAGCCCTCTGAGCCGTACTGGTCGCCCTTCGACCAATAAGCGAGGTCTACCTGGGACGGCCCTTGTTCGGACGACCGTATCGTGATGAGGATCCGATCTCCGGTTTTCGGCGCGCTCGCCATATGTCGCCATGGGTGTGGCTTGTCCATCGTCTCCCCCCGTAATACGCTCGGCCCTCAACGGCTTGCGGGCTGCGCCCGCACAAAAGAGCCGCCTTTCTGGATTTCAGGCTTCGACAGCTTCGCTGACATCATCCAGAAGAAAGTGCACGATCACATAGCGTGTCGTGTATTTCTGACCGCTATCGGAGACGCTTTCGATGCTGCCGCCGTCGGCGGGGTGCCAATTCTGGTAATGGGGGTTGTTGGCGATCAGCGTAATCGCTTTGCCTGACAACCTGCCGCCCAGCCGGTAGCGGGCCTCTGCGAGATGCCAGATATTCTCAAAATCCTGTTGGCTGATACGGGCTTTCAAGGCCTTTCTGGATATTGTTTTTCCGGGCGAACCATCGTCATGCGCCGCCGATGGAATATGTAGGTCAACTTCTTCTGCACCGTCCAGCAGAAAGGTGAATTCGTCTGGCCACATCCGTCTCACGTATCGCTCCTCCCAAAGCTTACCGTCCTACAGCGCCATCATGATAGCGTCTCCGCCGCGAGAGGCAATGGCGGATATGCACCTGTGCTTGCCTCGCATACCCTCAATCGATGTTACGAGTTCCAATGCCCGGAACTTGAAATTGACCGGGAGATCGTGCTTGTTCACCTTCGGGAGGGCACGTCCGCGTCCCCGCCAGTCGACGAACTGCATCGAGGAGTAAAGGCATGAAGAAGCTCATCAACGATCCAGCCACCGTTGTGCGGGACATGCTTGAGGGCGTGGTGGCCCTCAGCCCCGCGACGGTCCTGCTAGCGGATGAGAATGTCGTCATCCGCTCTGGCCTTCCGGACCCGGAAAAGCGCAGGGTGGCGGTTCTGTCGGGCGGCGGCAGTGGCCATGAACCAGCTCATGCGGGTTATGTCGGCGCGGGTATGCTGACCGTTGCGGTGGCAGGCGATGTCTTCACTTCGCCGAGCACCGATGCGGTTCTTGCCGGCATCAGGGCTGCGGCCGGACCCGCCGGCGCTCTGGTTATCGTCAAGAACTATACGGGTGATCGACTGAACTTCGGATTGGCGGCCGAGCTGGCGCGGGCTGAAGGAATTCCGGTCGAGATCGTGGTCGTTGCCGATGACGTTGCGTTGAAGGATACAGTTCCCGACGATCGCCGCCGGGGTATTGCAGGTACAGTGCTTGTTCACAAGCTCGCTGGCGCGGCCGCGGAGCAGGGACTTTCCCTTCAAGAGGTGGCCCGCGTCGCCCGGGAAGCCGCTGGAAACTTATCTTCCATGGGAATATCACTGGGCTCCTGCACGCTCCCTGCCGTTGGCAGGCCGGGCTTCGTCCTTGGCGACGCTGAAATCGAAGTCGGGCTCGGCATCCATGGAGAACAGGGCGTTCGGCGGATGCCCATCGCACCGGCGGACGAGCTCGTGAAGCTGGTGCTCGAAACGATTGAAGCCGATGGCAGGCTGAAGAGCGGCGACCGGGTTGCGCTTCTGGTCAACGGACTGGGATCGACGCCGCCATTGGAACTTGCGGTCGTGGCGCGATCCGCCGTCACACGTCTGGAGGCAAAGCGCGTCGTGGTCGAAAGGGCATGGGCCGGCACCTTCCTCTCCGCCCTCGATATGCCCGGCTTTTCCCTGTCGGTCATGCATGTGGACGACGCAATGCTCAATCTCATGGATGCGCCAACCGACGCCGGTGCATGGCCGCGCGGCGGTGTGGTGAACCGCAACCGCGTCTTGCCTTCGGTAGGCGTCAAGACGAGCGTGACCGCGCAAAGCAGCGTCACGGTCGCCGGTGAACGACTGCGTTCCGCCGTGGAGCGGGTCGCCGGTGCACTGATCGCTGCGGAGCCCAAACTGACGCAACTGGACAGTGTTACGGGCGACGGTGACCTTGGAACAAGCATGGTGCGCGGCGCCGAAGCAATACTGGCGCTGCCACGGCAGAGCTTCGCAGATATATCCGGCGGCTTGATGGAGATGGCAAATGCGATGCGGAAGGCAATCGGCGGAAGCTCGGGCCCCTTTTACGCCACGGGCCTGATGCGCGCTTCGCGCCATCTTGCCGGGATCGAAAAGCCGACGGCCCAACAGATGGCGGAAGCGTTCGTGGCGGCCGTTCTCGCGGTCTCAGAACTCGGCGGTGCGAAGCCGGGAGACCGTACGATGATAGATGCGCTTCACCCGGCGGCAGCAACGTTCCGGGATAAGCTCGCAGCCGGAGCGTCGGCCGACGACGCCTGGCGATCCGCCTTGGCGGCAGGTATCGCAGGCGCCGAGGCGACGACGTCGATGAAGCCGCGGCTCGGGCGCGCGAGCTATCTTGGCGAGCGGGCTATGGGACATCCCGATGCGGGAGCGGTCGCCGTCAGCATCTGGCTTGAAGCAATCGGGAACGATTAGCGCCGATGGGCGGAAGGCTTGATGAGAAAGCGGATTGCCGCCGTGGCCATGACGTTCAGATGCGCCGCGCCTTGATCGTGTTCATGACGAAGCTGGTCTCGATGGTCTCGACGCATTTCAGCTTTGCAATCTTGTCCTTGATGAAACGCTCGTAGTCCTCCAGCCCACCGCACATGACCTTGAGCATGTAGTCCCTCGGACCCGTGACCAGATGACATTCGAGAACCTCGTCCCAGTCAAGAACGGCCGCCTCGAACATCCGGATTTCGTCATCGTGCTGGCGGCTGAGGCGGACGGACGCAAGGGCGGTCATGGTCCATCCCTCGATTGCCGGATCAATGATCGCGGAGTACCCTTTGATGGCGCCTATCTCTTCCAGGCGTCGAAGCCGCCGCAGGCACGCCGATGCTGACAGTCCAACCCGCTCGGCAAGTTCGTTGTTCGTGATCCGCGCATCGGCAGACAATTCCCTGAGTATCCGCCTGTCGATCGGGTCTGCAATTTTTTGCGACATAAATGACCGTTCTCCGCAATATATTGCTTTATGAGACAACTCGACGCTTCAGAATGCAAGGTATTTTGGTTTCACTGCGTGTAACCTGCAGGTAGTTCAACACCAGCTGAGGGATCATCGGAAATGACCGCGCCGCATCCGTCCAAAACCAACATCGGCAACCACGCCCTCCATCCTGAAACCCAGATGCTCAATTACGGTTATGATCCGGAATTGTCGGAGGGCGCCGTAAAGCCTCCCGTGTTCCTGACATCGACCTTCGTTTTCAAGTCGGCGGAAGACGGGCGTGACTTCTTCGACTACGTCTCCGGCCGCAAGGAGCCGCCCGAAGGCAGGGGCGCGGGCCTCGTCTATTCGCGCTTCAACCATCCAAACAGCGAGATTGTCGAGGATCGTCTTGCCGTTTATGAGCGAACGGAGAGCTGCGCGCTCTTTTCGTCCGGCATGTCCGCCATTTCGACGACGCTTTTCGCCTTCGTCCGGCCCGGTGATACTGTGCTCCACTCCCAGCCGCTTTATGGCGGTACGGAGACGCTGCTGGCCAAGACCTTCCATAATTTCGGCGTCTCGGCAGTGGGGTTTGCCGATGGCGTCAGCGAGACTTCGGTGATGGCTGCCGCAGAAGAGGCGATGGCGAAAGGCAGGGTCTCCGTCATCCTCATCGAGACGCCGGCCAATCCGACAAACAGCGTTGTCGATGTCGCGATGATGAGCCGGGTCGCCGACGCGATCAGCGAGAGGCAGGGGCACAGGCCGATCATCGCTTGCGACAATACGCTCCTCGGCCCGGTGTTCCAGCGGCCCATCGAGCATGGCGCGGACATCTCGCTCTATTCGTTGACGAAGTATGTTGGCGGGCATTCCGATCTCATTGCCGGGGCGGCGCTCGGTCGGAAGAATGTCATGAAGCAGGTGAAGGCGTTGCGTGGAGCAATCGGCACGCAACTCGATCCGCACTCGTGCTGGATGCTCGGACGTTCCCTTGAGACGCTGCAAATCCGGATGGAGCGGGCGGACAGCAACGCCAGGGTCGTGGCGGAATTCCTGAATGCGCATCCCAAGGTCGAGAAAATCCATTACCTTCCGTTCAGCGATCCGGCATCTGCCGCTGGCAAGGTGTTTGCCGCTCAATGCTCCGGCGCGGGATCGACCTTCTCGTTCGACATCGCCGGCGGGCAGGCCGCCTCTTTCAAATTCCTCAATGCGCTCAACATATTCAAACTCGCGGTCAGCCTCGGCGGCACGGAGTCTCTCGCATCTCACCCCGCAACGATGACGCATTCGGGAGTTCCTGCCGATATCCGCCAGCGCATCGGTGTGCTGGATTCCACGATCCGGCTGTCAATCGGCATCGAACATCCCGACGATCTTGTCGCCGACCTGACCCTTGCCCTGGATCAGGCCTGACGAAAACGGGAGCGCCGACTGCCGGGCGCTCCCCGGACTTGATTGAAAGCCGCTCTTCAGGAACAGGCCTGAATAGGTCACTCATGGTCGCGTCGCGCGGGTCGCTTTCCAATGTCTCTCATTTGCGGCATTAAGTTTTGTGAAGTAAAGAGCACAAGATGGATGTGTCGGGAGGGGGCATGAAACTCAGGAGCCAGATTCTCGCATTGGCCATCGGGCCACTTGTTCTTGCGATTATCGTCATTACCGCATTGATCACGTGGCAGTCTATGACGCTGGCGCGCACGAGCATCGATGCGTTCGAACGAAACATGCTCGCTGCAAAGGAGGCTGAACTCCTCAACCTCACCAATCTCGCCCTTTCGGCGATCCGCTCGGTCTATGACAGGGCAGGACCGGATGACGAGGCCGCGAAGGAAGAGGTCAAGCGCATCCTGACCGGTCTCGACTATGGCACTGACGGCTATTTCTTCGTCTATGACTATGACGGGCTGAACGTGGTCCATCCACGACAGAATTTCCGTCCGGGGAACAACTGGCTGGATCTCCACGATCCCGATGGCAACCGGGTGATCTACGATCTGATCGTCGAGGCGAAAAAGGGGGGAGGGCTGGTCCAGTACAAGTGGGAAAAACCCTCCACCAAAAAAATGGCCGACAAGCTTTCCTTTGCGGCCGGCCTCGACAAATGGCGCTGGATGATCGGTACCGGCGTTTACCTCGACGACGTTTTTGCGACAACGGCGGCGGCGAAGGAGGAGTTGCGGCATTCAATCACCTGGAACTTCCTGATCGTCGCCCTGTTTGCGGTTCCCGCCGTATTGCTGGTGTTCGCCACCTGCATGCTGCTCAATCTGCGCCAGCAGCGGCTGGCGGATGGCCGGCTCAAGGACTTGATGCAAAGGATCATCGATACGCAGGAGGAGGAGCGCCTTCGCATTGCCCGGGAACTGCATGACGGCATTTCCCAAAATCTCGTCGGCGTGCGTTTCGCGATCGATCTCGCGCGGCGCAAGGTCACACCGGATAATGTCGGAGCTGTAGAGGCGATCGGCAAAGGCGCCATTGCGTTGAACGAAGCGATCAAGGAAGTCCGCCGTATCTCGCACGATCTTCGCCCGCGTGTCCTCGACGATCTGGGGCTGACGGCAGCTCTGGAATCCCTGATCTCGAGTTTTTCCGAACGCACGGGAATTGCGGCGACGCTTGAATCCGTGGCCTTCAAGCATATGCTTGTCCCGGAGGCGCGGGTTGCGCTTTACCGTGTCGCACAGGAAGCGTTGACCAATATCGAGCGCCATGCCGGCGCGACGCAGGTCGCCATCCGGTTTTCCAGCCGCGATGAACGGGTCCAGATGGATGTCAGCGACAATGGTCGTGGATTTCCGGCCGTTCGGAAGGAGAACGGGATGCCGGCAAGCAAGGGGCTCGGTTTGAGAAACATGCAGGAACGCATGACGCATTTCGGCGGCAGGCTGGATGTCGAAAGCTCCGCCAGGGGAACCGTTCTGCGCGCGGTGCTGCCCATCACTGCCATGAAGGATCGCAATGACGGCTTACAGGAGGCCGCCGAGTGACCGTTCATCCGATCCGTGTGTTGTTGATCGACAACCATCCTCTGGTTCTGGACGGGTTGAGGGCCGTCCTTGAGACTTACGAGCATCTCGAAGTCGTTGGAACCGCGGTATCCGCCATGGCCGGTATCGATGCGGCTGTCGCCACGCGGCCCGATGTGGTGCTGATGGATATCAATATGCCGCAGATCAATGGCATCGATGCACTGGAACTGTTCAAGGAAAAGCAGCTTTCCGCCCGGGTGCTGATGCTGTCGATGCATGACAGCCGGGAATATATATCGACATCGGTGATGTATGGTGCAGCCGGTTACATTCTGAAGGACGTGGCGACCGAAGAAATAGTCGCTGCAATCGAAACCGTGGCTGCCGGCGGCACCTATTTTTCCTCTGGCGTTCGCGATGTGCTAATGGAGGGGGCGTCCGGCAGGCTGAAGGCGCTGACGACACGCGAACAGGAAGTTCTGCTGCTGATCGCGCGCGGAAAGAGCAATCGTGACGCTGCGCTGGCGCTCGACATTGCCGAGCGCACGATGGAAACCCATCGCAAGAACATCAAGAGGAAACTGGATATAGCGACGACTGCCGGTCTCATCCGTTATGCGATCGATAACGGGCTTATCAAAGAATAGCCGCCAAAGGCCAGAGGCCCCGGAATGTCGCCATCCAGGGGCCTCGTAAAGTCTATGCCTGCTTATTTGCCGGCCGTCTGCATGGCATAGCCGTAGCTGTCATAGGTATATTCGGCGACGCGGAACCATTCGAAGCTCTCGTCGCGGAATTTCTTCCAGCCCGGATAGATCTTGGCCCATGCGGGATGCTTCTGGGTGTACTCGTCATAAAGCTCGAAGGTCGCCTTATAGGCGGCGTCGAGCACATCGCGGGGCAGCGGGCGAAGCTGCGTGCCCTTGGAAACCAGCGAGCGGATCGCATCCTTGTTCTTGACGTCGTACAGCGCCTGCATGTTGATGTTGGCGGCCTTGCAGGCGGTGTCGAGCGCTGCCTTGTATTCATCAGGCAGTGCTGCATACTGGTCCTTGTTGATGAAGAAGTGGATCGTCAGTCCACCCTCCCAGAACGCGGGATAATAGTAGTATGGCGCGATCTGGTAGAAGCCGAGCTTTTCGTCGTCATAGGGACCGACCCACTCCGCAGCATCAATGGTGCCCCGTTCCAGCGCCGGATAGATGTCGCCGCCCGGAAGCTGCTGCGGCACCGCGCCAAGCTTGGCGAGCACCTGTCCGGCGACGCCGGCAATACGCATCTTCAGGCCCTTGATATCCTCGAGGCTCTTGATCTCCTTGCGATACCAGCCGCCCATCTGGGCACCCGTCGCTCCACCGGGAATGCCGATGACGCCGTAGTCGGAAAGAAATTCGTTGTAAGCCTCGTTGCCGCCGCCATGGTAGAGCCATGCGTTCTGCTGGCGGGCGTTCAGGCCGAAGGGGATGGTCGAACCGATGGCGAATGTCGGATCTTTCCCCGTGAAATAGTAGCCGCAGGTATGGGAAATCTCGACGGTATTGGCTTTTACGGCGTCGATGGCCTGGGCTCCTGGAACGATTTCACCAGCCTGAAAGACCTGGATTTCGAACTTGCCGCCCGTAATGGCCTTCAATGCATTGGCCATGACCACGGCGCCGCCATAGATCGTGTCCAGATTGTTCGGGAAGCCGGACGTGAGACGCCAGCGAATAGTTGGCAATGACTGGGCTATGGCGGGTGTCGCAAGTGCCGAAGCAGCCGCAGCCGCTCCTGCAAGTACGCCGCCCGACAAGAGTTGTCTGCGACCTGGGTTGACCTTCATAGATTACCTCCTCCTATTGAATGTCAGCGATGTTTGTTACGGGGGGCGCTTTCGCGCCCGGCCGATTGTCAGGGCGCGCCCGGCTTTCCAAAGCTCGGTGCGCTGTTGCCCGGCGCCAGGAAAGGATTGGCGAAAGGATCGGCGTCCGTACCTGCGCCCGGCATCGGTACATTGATATGGACGGCGGAAGGATCGGCCTGTTTCACGCCTGACTTGTAGTGCATCACGATGCCGGGGAAGGCGATGATGATGATGACCATGGTCAGCTGGATGAACAGATAGGGAATGGCGCCCAGATAGATCTGGGACGAGGTGACCGGCTGGATGGTCTGTCCGGTGATCCGGTCCTTGTAGGCGCGCGTGGGTGCAACGGACCGCAGGAAGAACAGCGAAAAACCGAAGGGCGGGTGCATGAACGACGTCTGCATGTTGACGGCCAGCATCACGCCGAACCAGATCAGATCGATGCCAAGCGCATCGGCGACCGGCGCCAGCAGCGGGATGATGATGAAGGCCAATTCGAAATAGTCGAGGAAGAAGGCCAGGAAAAAGACCAGCAGGTTGGCGACGATCAGAAAGCCGATCTCGCCGCCCGGAACCGACGTCATCAGATGCTCGACCCAGACATGGCCGTTCACGCCATAGAAGGTCAGGGAAAAGACACGCGCGCCGAGCAGGATGAGCAGGACGAAGGACGACAGCTTTGCCGTGGCGTACAGAGACTGCTGGATCAGCCCGAAATTGAGCTTGCGGTTGGCAAGCGCAAGGGCGAGCGCGCCGACAGCACCCATGGCGCCGCCTTCCGTGGGTGTGGCGATGCCGAGGAAGATCGTGCCAAGCACGAGGAATATCAATACGAGCGGCGGTACCAGCGAGGTTATGACCTTGAGCAAGAGCTTGGTGCCGCGCAGGGTCCGCGCCTCCGGCGGCAGGGCCGGGACTTTCGTCGGACTGATGATCGAGGTCACGATGATATAGACCGTATAGGCGGCCACGAGCATGAGACCCGGAACGAGCGCGCCCTTGTACATGTCGCCCACTGAACGGCCGAGCTGGTCAGCCAGCACGATCAGTACGAGGCTGGGCGGGATGACCTGCGCCAGTGTGCCGGAAGCCGCAATCGTGCCGGCGGCGACCTTGCGGTCATATCCATAGCGCAACATGATGGGAAGCGAGATGAGGCCCATCGAAATAACCGAGGCGGCGACGACGCCGGTGGTGGCGGCCAGAATTGCCCCGACGAAGATGACGGCGAAGGCGATGCCGCCGCGGACCGGTCCAAACAGCTGGCCGATCGTGTCCAGCAAGTCCTCCGCCATGCCGCTCTTTTCAAGAATGAGCCCCATGAAGGTGAAGAACGGGATGGCCAGCAGCGTTTCATTCGACATCTGGCCGAATATGCGATCGGGGATGGCCTGGAACAGCGTCACTGGCAGCAGGCCGAGCTCTATTCCGACAAAGCCGAAGAAAAAGCCGACGAAGGCCAGGGCGAAGGCGACGGGGTAGCCGAGCAAAAGCACGATGATGAGCGCCGCAAACATGATGGGCGCGAGATTTTCCGCAATGAATGCCATTGTTGTTGTTTCCTTCGATCAGAGCAGTGCGGCGGCGGCGTCAGCCGCTGCAACCGGATCGGGGATATCGCCGCGCAGGATCGCGACACGCTTGATGAGTTCCGAAACGCCCTGAATGGCCAGCAGGCTGAAGCCAACCGGTATCAGCGCCCAGACGGGCCATTGAATGAGGCCGCCCGTGTTGTTCGAAACCTCACCGGACGCAAGTTTCTGCAGAAACACCGGCCAGGAAAGATAGACCGTGATGAGGCAGAAAGGCATGAGAAAGAAGATGGTCCCGAGAATATCGACCCACAGCTGCCCCTTGCGCGGAAGACTTCCATAGACCAGATCCACCTTCACATGCTCGTTGTTGAGAAGCGTATAGGCGGCGGCGATCAGAAACACTGCGGAAAACAAATACCACTGCGATTCAAGCCAGGCGTTGGAGCTCATCGAAAACGCCTTGCGCATGGCTGCATTGACGGCGCTGATAAAAATGGCCGCGAGAAGCAGCCAGGAAACACCTTTGCCAATGGCTGCATTGGCGGCATCAATGGCACGCGAAGCGGCCAACAGAAATTTCATGACATCCTCCCCGAAAGCGGTCGCGTATTCCTCAATACGTGTGTGACCGCCATAATTCGGGCAGGATAACCACGGCGGCCCGATGCTCAAGGGCGCGCGCCGGCGAACTTCTCAGGACGTACCAAGAACTGGGTATGGGCAAGATCAAAACCCACATCCAGGCATATGTTTCGCCTCCCGCTGCTTGTTCCAGGAGGCGTTTTTGCGACGCGTACGGTCAGTATCGCGATCGGCGATCTCAAAACCGCCCAGGCGGCGCCACCGACATTCGACGACAAGCTCGGCTTTGGCAATGCAGATTTGCCGCTTGATTGGCGACCATGCCACTATTTGGTTGCGGTCGCCTCTTTTACCGCCAACGCCGCCATGGCCAGTGCAGCATCGCGGGTTCTCGCCGCTGCGATAAACCGGCCGTTGTGGCAGAAGCTTGCGCCTTCGACGCCGCAAACCGCTTCCAGATCCTTATCCGTCAGGCCTGCCCAGGCGGCCGGCAAATCCGCCCGCAGCTCAAAACCTTCATCCGCGCGACGAATGCCGGTAAGGCACCAGTCGTTGTGACGCGGATGAACGACGAAAAGCAAATGGTCCGCCCCCGCCTTCACGATGGCGGGCCGGAACGGCATGCCCACCGGCAGTTCCAGAATATGTCCCTCGCCGGCATCCGCGATAGCCCGGTTTACCAGCGTCTCGGCCCGCAATTTCGCGGCGCTGTTGGCAATCTTTGCCTCCACGAAGCTGCGGGCGATGGCCAACGCCGCGTGGAAACTGCGATTGTCCGCTTCGGGATCTGTCTCGTCGAAAACAGGCTTCAGAGTTTCGAGCAGGACGGGCAGGGTCAGTCCCGCGAGCGGCCCGGCTGTGGAGGGGCTGAGCGCACCGTTGTCGACCAGATCGACCGGCAGCACGAAGCTGGCGTCGAAAGAGGCGTGAATGGTTTCGATATGGTCTTCCGGAACGCCAAAGGCGGCAAGATAATCGCGGCCGAAATGCTTCCAGATCAGTCCGAACGAACTATAGGGCTGACCGTCCTTGCGCAACGGCGCGCCGCGCTGGTGGTGATCAAAGGCTCCCTTTGCTGCGTCATAAGCGCCGCCGACGTCGTAGACGATGCGATCTGCGCCGGGTGCGATCCATTCGGGCGCCCTGCTGCGGATCAGGCGTGCCTGCGGGAAAAGCTGCGTCAGCACAACGCTCGACAGCAGTTCGTCGGCATGGAAGCCACCGGAATGGGTGACGAGGAAGTCCGGTATCATGTCAGGATGCGCCTTGTTGTTTGCGGAAGGTCCGCCTGAGAGTGGCACCTGATACCCTTTGCCGGAGGTCATCTCAACCCGCTATTCGCCATGGAGGCTAAAAGCAATGACATGCTGGATGTGGTGATGTGTGGGAAGGGTGGTTTGCGAAAGCGCCAAAGAATTTGCCGGGTCGTGTGCGCTGCTCGCCATCTTCGACGCCAACGCGGCGATTTCATTTAACACAAAGGGAGCGGAATCGCGCGGTGACTTCTATATTCGGCGGTGTTTCTGGACGGTGGAGGCTCTTCTGGACAATACACTGAAGGGCCCGTAACGGCCATGAGGCGTCATGCCCAGCCCTTCAGCGCCCGCCCGGAATAATAGCTGGGCGTGATGGCGCGGTAGATCGGTATGCTGGCGGCGCCCAGGTGAGGCAAGTCGCTCATGATCGATTTGCGTATCTCCGGCGGCTCGACGAAAAAATCCTCGCCGAGTATATCCAGAGAGCCGATACGCCGCACGATATGTTCGACAATCCAGTCCGGCAGCGATCCACCGAAAATGATGGCTGCCGGATCCATCGTGCGGGCGACTGTCAAAGAAAGCAGGCGGAGCTGATCCGTTGCCCGTTCAAGCCAGGACGCCACGGCGGGATGGTCGGCATAACTCTCGTCAATATCCTTCAGACGTCGAATGGCGACGCCCTGAGCAGCCAGAGTGTCGCACAAGTCCTGTCCCGAGGGGCGGGGATGGGATTTTGGAAACAGTCCGCCGAATTCGCCGGCATTGCCATTGGTGCCGCGATAGAGATGGCGCTGCACCACCAGCGCACCACCGATGCCATATGTCAGCCAGATCATCGCGAAGTTTCGGATATTGCGGCCTGCACCATAATAGAGTTCGGAAAGAATGACGGTATTGCCGTCATTTTCGTGAAAGACCGGGAAATCGAAATAGGGCTGAAAGTCCTTGTCGACGTCGATATCGCGCCAGCTTTCGAACTGCTTGATGCGGAAGACATGGCCGCGATCCCGCTTGAAATGGCCGGGAAAGCTGATGCCGCAGCCTAGCACATCTTTTTTTCTTATCTTCGCTTTTTCAAGCACTTGCCGGGCGGCCGCCTCGGCCATCTCCATAATGTGCTCGAAACTGTGCCCCTCCAGTTCCGATCTGATTTCCTGTCTTATCGTGCCATTGAGATCGGCCACGCAGACACGCAGATCGTCAGGATTGAAGTAGACCCCCAGCGTGAAAAGCCCGTTCGGGTTGATTTCGATGGCTGTGGACGGTTTCCCCCGTTTGCCGTCATTGCGGGCTTCCTCCGCTTCGATGATGAGGCCGGATTCCAGCAGATTGGCCGTCAGGCGGGTAAGGGTCGGTGCGGAAACATCCATTTCGCGCGCCAGTTCGATGCGCGACATGCCTCCCTTGCCGCGCAGAATCTCGAGCAGACGCCGCTCATTGTAGCCGAGATCGATCAAACAAGTCTCCCGCGAGAAATTATGCCTGATGATTAGCGAAAATTACGCGATTGTATACCGCGTTTCACCGCAAAAACTGGCATTGAAATTGGGCGGCTGTAAGTCAAAAACAGGAAATAATGTGGTTTTTCAATAGGATATTTTATTGTCATAATCGAAATAAATTTCGGCTTGACTAATTAATTTACGTAAAGAAAATAAATAGCAGACAACGGGTAGCGACAGGCAAAACCAAAAAAAATCATGTCGCAGGGCCGGTCTGTCAGGGAACAAAAAAACGGAGCCCCCTCATGCGTCAATCATGCACTATTTTCGCGCGCCTTTTTGCCGGCGCCACTTTCCTTGCCAGCGCGGCTTTCGCTCATGCCGAAGGCAGCGTCGTGGTCTATTCCGCTGCCCCGCAGCAGCTCATGGACGAATTGCTGCCCATGTTCGAAAAGAAAACCGGCACCAAGGTCGAGCTTGTCAAAGCCGGATCGGGCGAGCTGATGAACCGCATCAAGGCAGAGAGCGGCAAGCCGGCGGGCGACGTGATCTGGAGCGTCGACGGGACGGTTATCGATTTCTCCGCCGACCTTTTCGAGCCATACAAGCCGGTTGAGGCTGCATCGATCAACCCGGCCTTCTCACCGAGCACGAATTGGGTGCCTTTCACGGCTGTCGTCACGGCCTTTATCGTCAATAAGGAGGCCCTGAAAGGCGCTCCCGTTCCGACGTCCTGGGCCGATCTGGCAAAGCCGGAATATAAGGGCCTGATTTCTTCGGCCCGCGCCGATCAGTCCGGCTCGGCTTATATTCAGATGGCAACGGTATTGCAGGATTTCGACAGTGAGGAAAAAGGCTGGGAAATTTATACCGGCATCCTCACCAACTCTGTTCTTTCCACCTCTTCAGGCGCGGTGCCGCGTTTCGTCAACGATGGCGAACAGGCCGTTGGCATTACGCTGGAAGATGCCGCGCTGCGCTACAAGCTCGGCAACGCGCCGGTCGAGATCGTTTATCCGAAAGAGGGTACGGCAATCGCGCCTGACGGCATGGCGCTCGTCAAGGGAGCGCCGAATGCTGACAATGGCAAGGCTTTCATCGATTTCATCGTCTCCAAGGAAGCGCAGGAAATCGTGGTGAAGGCGGGTCGTCGCTCGGTTCGAACCGATGTTCCCGCCAATCCGGCGCTTGTTCCGCTGGCCGATGTTCCCGATGCGAAATACGATTTCAAATGGGCTGCAGACAATCGCGCGCGTCTGATGGAAAAGTGGAACGAGACATTGCTCGACGTTCAGTAAGATAATTGCCGGGGACGGCGCAGCGGCGACCGTCCCCCTTTATTTCATTCACAATTCGCTTTTCGTTTGTCCAGCGTGGTCACGGGCCGTGCAGGATCTGTCATGGAGCAGCACATGGCCGCCGTGGAAATTACCAGCATCAAGAAAAGTTACCGGGATGTCGTCGCTCTCTCCGACATCAATATCTCCATCCCCTCGGGATCGTTCTTTACGCTTCTCGGTCCGAGCGGATGCGGCAAGACGACCCTCCTGCGCACGATTGCGGGGTTTCACCAGCAGGATAGCGGCAGTATCAGCATCGAAAGACAGGCGATCGAACATGTGCCCGCACACAAGCGCGATGTCGGCATGGTTTTTCAGGATTATGCGGTCTTCCCGCATATTTCCGTCTTCGACAACATCGCCTTCGGTTTGAAGCAGCGCAAGGCGTCTTCCTCCGAGATTCGCGAACGGGTCGGCAAGATTCTCGACATCGTGCAGCTCGCTCCCTACGCCAAGCGCATGCCGCATGAATTATCCGGCGGTCAGCAGCAGCGTGTCGGCCTTGCGCGTGCGCTCGTCATCAATCCCAAAGTGCTGCTGATGGACGAGCCGCTATCCAACCTCGATGCGAAGCTGCGTGTGGATCTGCGGCGCGAGCTGCGCGAAATCCAGCAAGCCATGAACATTACCACGGTTTATGTGACCCATGATCAGGAGGAGGCGCTTGCCATGTCCGATCTCGTCTGTGTGATGTATGGCGGCGTCATCCAGCAGGCCGCAGCGCCCTGGGAGGTTTACAACAACCCCGCCAATCGTTTCGTCGCCTCCTTTGTGGGGGCAAACAATTTCCTGACGCTGGATCGTGCGGGTGGGCGGACCTCCATTTCCGGGCACGGCGTAGGGTTACCGCAGGCCGACGCCATTGCGCCGCAACGAACGGTCGTTGCCGCCATCCGTCCCGAAGCCATTACCGTCGGTTCGCCTGCGACAGATGGTGAAGGCCGCATCGAACTGCCTGTCACCATAAGGCAGGTCAGCTTCACCGGCCGCGAGATGAATGTCGCCGCGGTGCTGTCGTCGGGAGAGGAAATCGAGGCGATCACCAAGCCGTCGCCTGACATCATCGCCCTTCAGCCCGGCCAGAAAACGGTTTTCTCCTGGTCTGCCGGTGATACCAAGCTCTTCGGTGAAGGCGTTACCGGGGAGCGCCTGTCATGACGGATATGACCGCGACTTCAATGCCCGGAGGTTTTCGTTTGCGGCTGCCGGGTTTCTGGACAAGCGTGACGGTGCTTGCCGTTATCCTTTTGGCTGTCTTCCTGGTCCTGCCGATCTTTAGCGTATTCTTCATCAGTTTCTTCGACGCCAAGACGGGTGCTTTCGGTTTCGGCAACTATGTGCAGGTGCTGACGCGACGTTTTTATACCGTGGCATTGTGGAATACGTTGGTCATCGGCGTGCTCGGCATGTTGGGGGCCTGCCTGCTCGGTATTCCGCTTGCCTTCTGCACCTCGCGTTACCGCATTAAGGGCCGTACATTCATTGCCACCTTCGCGGTGCTGGTTCTATGTGCGCCGCCCTTCATCGGCGCCTATGCCTGGATCATGCTGTTCGGCGCCAACGGCGCAGTCACCAATCTCCTGTCTTTCGCCGGTATTTCCTTGCCGACCATTTACGGGATACCCGGCATCGTGATGGTCTTCAGCCTGAAGTTCTTTCCCTATATTTTCCTGATGACGGAAAATGCGCTGAACACCATCAACAAATCTTATGAGGATGCGGCGGAAAACCTCGGTTGCACGGCGTTCCAACGGTTCCGCAAGATCACCTTGCCGCTGGTCTTTCCGGCAGTCAGCACCGGCGCGATCATCTGCTTCGTCTTGTCCATCGCAGATTTCGGAACGCCGGCAATCCTCGGCAAGGGCATCAGGACGCTCTCGACCATAGCCTATGCGCAATATACCTCCGAAATGGCGGGCACGCCGACCATGGCAGTCACGATTTCCATGGTGATGATCGCTATTTCCATGGCCGCACTTCTGTTGCAGCGGCACATTCTCGCCAAACGCCGTTACGCCAGTTCTCTGACGAACCGGCCGGTTAAACAGCCCATGCGCCCGTTGAAATCGTTCATCGTGCATGGCTTCTGCTATCTGGTCGTCTTTGTCGCCATGCTACCGTCCCTTACGGTCATCTACACATCGTTCCTTGCGACGAACGGCCCTGTCTTCACAGGCGGTTTCGGGTTGGACAGCTATGCCCGCATTCTTCGCGATTCACCGCAGGCGATTGCCAACAGCTTCACCTTTGCGATTGCAGCCGTGGTGTTGATCGCCATCGTTTCCGGCCTGCTCTCATTCATCGTGGTCAGGCGGGACAATGCAGTATCGGGTTCGCTCGATCTTCTGCTGATGGTACCCTATCTGATACCTGGCGTCGTCATGGCAATCGGCTACGTCACGACGTTCCGTTATCCGCCTTTCGACATCACTGGCACGGCGCTCATCATCATCCTGTTGGTGTTTATCCGCCGCCTGCCTTACGGCGTCCGCTCCACGACCTCGATCCTGCGGCAGATCAAACCCTCCATCGAGGAGGCTGCGGTCAATCTCGGCGCTTCTCCGGCAAAGACGTTCATATCGGTGACGGTGCCGCTGATGTTGCCAGGTCTCATCATCGGTTCCTTGATGAGCTTCATCACTGCCATCAACGAATTGTCCTCGACGCTGATCCTCTACACGGCGCGGACGATTACGATGCCCGTGCTGATCTATATTCAGGTGATTGACGGCGAGTTCGGCACGGCCGCGGCTCTTTCCACCTTGCTTCTCGTCAGCACCGGACTTTGCGTCTTCGTCGTCTTCCGGCTTTCGGAGGACAAGGAAGCCTCTTTCGTCTGAAGCCATCAAACATCATTCAAAACTGCAGCAGCGGCGACCATGTGTCGCCGCCAGCCTCCCTCTGCAAGGACACCGGAAAGATGAATATCGCGAGCTTTTCGCAATCGAAATACAAGAACGCCGCAAAGCCGGGGGACGATGTGGCGCTTCTCATTCCCGGACGGGTTCTGGCCGTTTTCGACGGCGCGACCGACCCGACCGGAGCAAATTACGGCGGGCTGACTTCCGGCCGCATTGCGGCTCTCGCCGCCGCCAATGCCGTGGCTGAGATGAGCCTTGACGGCAGGCTGGAAACGCTTGCCGCGCCCGCGCTTTTTCAGAATATCAGCGATATCCTGAAAAAGGAGGCGCAGCGCATCAATGCCGGCCATCCGCCATCGACCACCCTGGCGATCGTGGCGGATATGGGCGACAGCTTCCGCCTGCTGCTTGCCGGCGATTCCGGCGTCAGGATCAACGGCACCCGTCTGTTTCAGCACACGAAGCTGATCGATACGGTAAGTACTTCGGCGCGTATATTCGTATTCAAACAGCTTCTCGCCGTCATCGGTGACGGTGATGCGGCCGAAGCAAGAACGCGTGCGACGATCTTCTCCGGCCTGCGTTCGGCGGTCGCAAACGGTATCATGACGGCGCGGGATGCGGAAAATGCCGTCACTGCCGCAGCCGGGATGAGCGGTCTTGAGAACGACGTTGAAACGGTCGAGGAATTCCTGATGGGCGGCATCCGTGTCCAGCCGCAATTCGCAAACCAGCATGGGCATGTGCTGGGTTACGCCTCGGTGAATGGCGGAACGGTCATGCAGGAGGGGACGGTTGACCTCCGCATTGCCAAAGACGGGCTCTCGAGCGTTGAAATATTCTCCGACGGCTATTTGTCCTTGCCGGCTGGGACGGATGTTGCGGCCTGGGAAGCGGAATTCGCGCGTGTCGAGGCGGCGGATTTTCACAAGCTGGGCGAGTATCCGTCCGTCAAAGGTTCGACAACGGCGGAGTTCAGTGATGACAGGACCGTCATTTGCCTCAACCTGGCTCAAGGGTAGTCCAGTTGTGCCGACGGCGGGCATCTGATGTCTCCAATTTAAACAACAGGCGACAAAGGCGCCAGAATTTGATAAATTACAAAGCAGCCGGTTGCGGTTTTACGCCTCGATAGAAGTCACCGAGCGTTCCTGTACCGCCAGCCGGATCATGGCGCAGGAGGAGAAGTGCTATGACGGCATTCCATGTCATGTCCGGTGCAAGTGGTGAATTTGCCCGCCCGGAAGTCCGCAAGATTGGCATCCCGGATATCGTGGATGCGTTGAAGCTGGGACTTGAGGACTTTAAAGAAAAGCCGTCCCACTATGTTTTTCTCTGTCTTATGTATCCGATCGCCGGTGTTTTTCTGGTGATGTGGAGTTCCGGCGCCAATTTGCTGCCGGTTATTTATCCGCTGATGTCGGGTTTTGCACTGATTGGTCCGATCGCGGCCATCGGGCTTTATGAAATCAGTCGGCGGCGCGAAAAGGGGCTGGATAGCTCTTGGCGGCATGCACTGGAGGTTCGTCACTCTCCGGCCCTGCCGTCTATCATCGCGGTCGCCGTCATGCTGTTGGTGCTTTTCGTCGTCTGGCTGATTGTTGCGCAGAGCATCTACACTGCGACTTTCGATGCGACCGGTCCGGTTTCGCTCTCTACCTTTCTGTCGGACGTATTGACGACCTCGCAAGGTCTCTCCCTCATCATCTGGGGCAATCTCGCGGGTTTCGTTTTCGCGGTCGTCGTGCTGGCGACAACGGTGGTGGCGTTTCCGCTGCTGCTCGACCGGGATGTCGGCGCAGTCGCGGCGGTGGATGCGAGCATCCGCGCCACGCTTGCCAACCCGGTTCCCGTGGCGCTTTGGGGATTGATCGTCGCGGCCTTGCTCGTTGTCGGCACGATCCCGGTTTTTATCGGCCTCGCGGTCGTCATGCCCATCCTCGGCCACTCGACCTGGCACCTCTATCGGAAACTGATCGTGTCCGATTATCCGAGCCGTACGCCTTGAATTGATAGAGGAAATCTATCCGTAGATCATCCTTCCTGCCGTTGCGGCCCCGCTGAGGGGAGCCGCGGCGGTTGGAATGGCCACGCAGAGTGCGGGGACGCCATGTGGTATCGTTTTCTTCCGATCCGTCTGCTTTTCGCGATTGCCTTCCCGATTGATGCAGGCGCACAGGAAGGAGCCGCTACCATAATTGCTCGCCCGACTCATTTATGAGATAATGCTAATATATTTTGCGATGGGTTTTGGAAGCAGTCGTGGCCGGGTCACGGGAGGAGACGATGGCTGTCGTTGTGGTTCTCGTTCTGCTGGTAGTGGGATCGATCGTGTTCCACCTGCTGAGCCCGTGGTGGTGGACGCCGATAGCGTCGAACTGGAGCTATATCGACAATACGATCATCATCACTTTCTGGATCACCGGCTTCGTTTTCTCCGCCATCGTGCTGTTCGTCGCCTATTGCGTGTTCCGCTTCAGGCACCGCGCCGGAAATCGGGCGGCATATGAGCCTGAAAACAAGCGCCTGGAATGGTGGCTGGCGGGCGGGACCGGGGTTGGGGTGGCGGCGATGCTTTTGCCGGGCCTCTTCGTATGGAACCAGTTCGTAACCGTCCCTGACGGTGCGAGCGAGGTGGAGGTCGTCGGTCAGCAATGGCAATGGAGTTTCCGGCTGCCGGGAGCGGACGGACGGCTCGGGCGGGCGGATACGCGCGCTATTGGATCCAACAATCCGCTCGGCCTGAACAGGAACGATCCCGCCGGAATGGACGATGTCATCGTTGAAGGCGGCGAGTTGCATCTGCCCGCCGGCAGGCCGGTGAAAATGCTGCTGCGCGCGGTCGATGTCGTGCATGATTTTTACGTGCCGGAGTTCCGGGCAAAGATGGACATGATCCCCGGTTCGGTCACCTATTACTGGTTCACGCCGACCCGGACGGGGACATTCGAGGTTCTCTGCGCGGAACTGTGCGGTGTGGGCCATCCGCAGATGCGCGGCACCGTCGTCGTTGATACCGACACCGATTATCAAGCCTGGCTGGAGCAGCAGCCGACTTTCTCGAAATTGCTGGCCTCGGCGGAAACGTCGGCGGCCAGATGAGCGTCGTGCATATTGAGAGGGGAAGACCGCATCGGGGGAACAGGGAGGATGGAACATGGTCGAGATTGGATCCGGCGCCGGGCAGGTCATTCAGCCCGCTGAAGTCGAGGACGTCGAGCTTTATCACCCGAAAAGCTGGTGGACGAAATATGTTTTCAGCCAGGACGCCAAGATCATCGCCATTCAATATTTCCTGACAGCCATCGCAATCGGCATGCTGGCGCTGGTGCTTTCCTGGCTGATGCGCCTGCAGCTCGGTTTTCCCGGCTATTTCTCCTTCATCGACGCGGAACATTATTATCAGTTCATCACCATGCATGGCATGATCATGGTGATTTACCTGCTCACCGCGCTGTTTCTTGGCGGTTTCGGCAACTATCTGATCCCGCTGATGCTCGGCGCGCGCGACATGGTGTTTCCCTATGCCAATATGCTGAGCTACTGGCTCTACCTCTCCGCCGTCCTTGTGCTGGTGGCCGGTTTCTTCGCACCCGGCGGGCCGACGGGCGCCGGCTGGACGCTGTATCCGCCGCAGGCGCTTCTTTCTGGAACGCCGGGCGGGCGCGACTGGGGCATCATCCTGATGCTGTCATCGTTGATCCTGTTCATCATCGGCTTTACTTTGGGCGGGCTGAATTACGTCGTCACCGTGTTGCAGGGACGCACGCGGGGCATGACGCTGATGCGCATGCCATTGACGATATGGGGCATATTCACGGCGACCGCCATGGCGCTGCTCGCTTTCCCGGCGCTCTTCGTCGCCGCCGTCATGATGCTGTTCGACCGGCTGCTCGGCACGAGCTTCTTCATGCCGGCCATCGTGGAGATGGGCGAACAATTGAAGCAGGAGGGCGGCAGTCCCATCCTGTTCCAGCACCTGTTCTGGTTCTTCGGCCATCCGGAAGTCTATATCGTCGCACTTCCCGCCTTCGGCATCGTCTCGGATCTGATCAGCACCCATGCGCGCAAGAATATCTTCGGCTACCGCATGATGGTCTGGGCGATCGTCATCATCGCGGCGCTGAGCTTCGTCGTCTGGGCGCATCATATGTATGTCAGCGGCATGAACCCGAATTTCGGGTTCTTTTTTGCAACCACGACGCTGATCATCGCGGTGCCGACGGCGATCAAGGTCTATAATTGGGTGCTGACGCTCTGGCGCGGCGATATTCATCTCACCCTGCCGATGCTATTTGCGCTCGCCTTCATCGTCACCTTCATCAATGGCGGATTGACCGGCCTATTCCTTGGCAATGTTGTCGTCGATGTGCCGCTTTCGGATACGATGTTCGTGGTCGCCCATTTCCATATGGTGATGGGGGTCGCGCCGATCATGGTGATCTTCGGTGCGATTCACCACTGGTATCCGAAAGTCACGGGCCGGATGCTGAACGAGGCGATGGGGCACGTCCATTTCTGGATCACCTTCCTTGGTGCTTATGCCATCTTCTTCCCGATGCATTATCTCGGGCTGATGGGCGTGCCGCGCCGCTATTACGAGCTGGGCGAAACCGCCTTCATTCCAGATTCGGCGCACACGTTGAACATATTCATCACCGTGGCCGCGCTCATCGTCGGTGCGGCGCAATTGCTGTTCCTGTTCAATCTCGAGTGGAGCCTGCGGTGGGGCAAAAAGGCCGTCGGCAATCCGTGGCGGGCCACGACACTGGAATGGCAGACGCCGCAGACGCCGCCGGTTCATGGCAACTGGGGCAAGGAACTGCCGGTCGTTTATCGCTGGCCGTATGATTACAGCGTGCCCGGCGCGGCTGAGGACTTCCTGCCGCAAAACCAGCCGGCTTCGGCGGGGTCGTCCGAGAGGGCCTTGTCATGAGCGCCATCCTTGTCTTCATGGCCGGTATCGCCGGCATCATCGGCTGGTGGATGGCGCGGCAGCGGCTGGCCTCGAAGCCCTGGCTGGAAGTTGGTCTGGCAGGCGATGCGCCGGAGATGCAGGGATCGTCGGTGACAATTGCGAAACTCGGACTTGGGATATTTCTGGCGGTGGTCGGTGCATTGTTCACCTTGCTCATCAGCGCCTATCTCGGCCGCATGGGCGGCGCCGACTGGTGGGGCATTCCGCTCCCCGGACTGTTATGGGTGAACACCGCGGCGCTCGCCGCCAGCAGTCTGGCGCTGCAATGGGCGAAAACCGAAACCCGTCCGGATCATCGTGACAGGCTGAATGCGGCTCTTGTGACAGCCTTTGCGACGGCTGTTTTCTTTGTGGCCGGTCAATTCCTGGCGTGGAGGCAACTTATCTCCGCAGGCTATATTCTGGCGGATAACCCATCGAACAGCTTCTTCTACATGATTACCGGCCTGCATGGCCTGCATATATTGGGCGGGCTCCTCGTACTTGGGCGCACCGCAATCCGTGCCCGGAGAGAGCCCTTGTCGGCAAGAATGCGCCTGAGTGTGGAGCTGTGCGCGATCTACTGGCATTTCATGCTGGTCGTCTGGCTCATCCTTTTTGCGCTTTTCGCCGGCTGGGCGAATAGTTTTGCCGATCTCTGCCGTCAATTGGTCACCTGAGGAGTGTCGATCATGGCCGCATCCATGGAGGAAAGACCGATAAGTGATCCGCATCTGCGGCCGGCTGGACTGCGCGGCGTCGCCGCCGATCTGTCATCGGACCAGCGGGCGTTCAAGAACGTCTCCTGGGGCAAGGCAATGATGTGGATATTCATTCTGAGCGATATCTTCATTTTCGGCTGTTTCCTGCTGGCCTATATGGCGGCGCGCATGTCGGCCACCGCGGCCTGGCCCAATCCCAGCGAGGTTTTCGCGCTCACGATTGCCGGCAGGCACATTCCGCTGATCCTGATTGCCATCATGACCTTTGTTCTTATCAGCAGCAGCGGCACGATGGCCATGGCCGTCAACTTCGCATATCGCCGCGACCGTCGCAAAACCGCCGCGCTGATGGTGGCGACGGCAGCGCTTGGCGCGACATTCGTGGGAATGCAGGCATTCGAATGGAGCAAGCTGATCGCAGAGGGCGTTCGTCCCTGGGGCAACCCGTGGGGTGCAGCGCAGTTCGGTTCGGTTTTCTTCATGATCACGGGCTTTCACGGCACCCATGTTTCCATCGGCGTCCTGTTTCTTCTCATCGTCGCGCGCAAGGTGTGGCGGGGAGATTTCGATCAGGAAAGGCGGGGGTTCTTCACCAGCCGTAAGGGGCAATACGAGATCGTCGAGATAACGGGGCTTTATTGGCACTTCGTGGATCTGGTGTGGGTCTTTATCTTCGCATTCTTTTATCTGTGGTGAGTGAGGATGGCATCATGGCGCAGCAACAGTCACAACAGGGACAGCAGCATCCGATAAGACTTTACATGGTGGTCTGGGGACTGCTTTTCGTTCTCAGCGCCTTATCCTATATGATCGATTATCTCGGTATCCAGAGCTATCCGAGATGGTCTCTCATCATCCTGTTCATGATCCTGAAGGCGGGGTTGATCATGGCGATTTTCATGCACATGGCCTGGGAACGGCTGGTCCTGATCTACGCAATCCTGTTACCGCCGGTTCTCGTGCTCGTCTTTGCAGCCTTGATGGCCTCGGAATCCAGCTATACGGCTCTTACCCGGCTGACCTTCATGGGGGCGGGTTCCTAGAACCGACGCAAGATTTTCAGGATTGTGGAAGCAGCACGCCGACGGCGAATTCCTCGTCGGTCGCGACGTGGCCGACCTGAGTCTTGCGGTATTCGCTGGGGGTGAAACCGCGCTCGGCTCTGAGCGTGCGGGAAAGGTGCGGCGCATCGCAAAAACCGGTGGCGAGCGCAATCTGGGTGATGCTGTCACGCGTCGTGCGTAGGAGCGACAAAGCGCGATCAAGCCGCAGTTCGAGATAGACCTTTGAAGGCGTTGCGCCCAGGTCGGTGAGGAAACGCCGTTCGAGGCTGCGGCGGCCAAGGCCGAGATCACTCGCCAGTTCCTGCACGGTTCTCGGAACCTCGATATTCTGCTGCATCCGCAGGATCGCTTTTTTGATGAGGGGATCGTTGGCCTTGCGCGCGCTCTGCTGGCCGGGTTGAGGTTTTTCGCCGCTCAGCGCACTGTCGATCATCATGATGTTGAGGCTCTTGATGGCGGCGGACTGGCCGACATGGCGCTCGACAAGGAACGCCGCCAGATGCGCTGCTCCATGGCCGCCGGAACAGGTCAGCCGGTCGCGGTCGATGACGAAGATCTGGTCGGAAATCATCTGGACGGTATCGAAACGGTCGAGAAAGTCCTGGCGGTGGAACCAGCTCACGCAGCAGCGATAGCCATCGAGCAGGCCGGCCTCATGCAGGATGAAAACGCCGGTGCAGAGCCCGACGATGGGAACGCCGGCCGCTGCCCGCTCTTTCAGGAAGCGCAGCGCTTCATGCGGCAGGGCGCTGTGATCGCTGATCAAACCGCCGACAACGACGATATAGTCGTAATGCGCAGCGTCCATCAGCCGCGTGTCCGGCTGCACCTTCACGCCGCAGCTCGACTGCACGCTGCTCAAACTTGCCGAGAGCACCGACCATTCGCACAGGATAGGCCGTGAACGGTCCGCCTCATCGGCCGCAAGGCGCAGCACATCGACGAAATTCGCGAAGGCCGACAGCGTGAAGCGGTCGGCAAGCAGGAAGGCGACGCTGAGGCGTTTTCTGGCGCGGTGTGAGGTCATGACGCAAATATTCATGCAAACAGACGCGATTGTCCAGCCGGGGCGCGGCAAATGCTCCTAGCTTTTGCGACACGAGATTTTCCAACCATCGGGTCCCGCTCATGACGCGTTTTAATGCCTTCAATCTTTTGCGGAATGCTCTGACCGGCCACAAGAACTGGGACGAGCAATGGCCCGACAGTCAGCCGAAAGCCGAATATGACGTGGTCATCGTCGGTGCCGGCGGCCATGGTCTGGGCGCTGCCTATTATCTGGCCAGCCAGCACGGCATCACCAATGTCGCCGTCATCGACAAGGGCTGGCTCGGCGGCGGCAATACCGGCCGCAACACCACGATCATCCGCTCGAACTATCTCTATGACGAGAGCGCCCGTCTTTACGATCACGCCGTCGATCTGTGGGAGAACCTGAGCCAGGAATTGAACTACAACGTCATGTATTCAAGGCGCGGCGTGTTGATGCTGGCGCATAATGTGCACGATGTGCAGAGCTTCAAGCGCCACATCCATTCCAACCGTTTGAACGGCGTCGACAATCGCTGGCTCAGCCCGGAAGAGTGCAAGGATTATTGCCCGCCGCTCAGCATTGCGCCGAATGCGCGTTACCCCGTCATGGGCGGCGCGCTTCAGGAACGGGCCGGCACGGCGCGACACGATGCGGTCGCCTGGGGTTATGCGCGCGGCGCCGCAGCCCGTGGTGTCGATATCATCCAGAACTGTCCGGTCACCGCCATTCGCCGTAACGCCGATGGCTCCGTTGCGGGCGTCGAGACGGCGAGGGGCTTCATCAAGGCGAAGAAAGTTGCGGTCTCGGCCGCCGGTCACACCTCGGTCGTCATGGACACGGCCGGCGTGCGTCTGCCGCTTGAAAGCTATCCATTGCAGGCGCTGGTGTCGGAGCCGATCAAGCCGATTTTCCCCTGCGTGGTCATGTCGAACGCCGTCCACGCCTATATCAGCCAGTCCGACAAGGGCGAGCTGGTCATCGGCTCGGGCACGGACCAGTATACCTCCTATTCGCAGCGCGGCGGCCTGCCGCTGATCGAACATACGATCGCGGCCATCGTCGAAATCTTCCCGATCTTCAACCGCATGCGGATGCTGCGCAAATGGGGCGGCATTGTCGATGTGACGCCGGATCGCTCGGCCATTCTCGGCAAGACGCCGGTCGACGGGCTCTACGTCAATTGCGGCTGGGGCACCGGTGGCTTCAAAGCAACACCGGGCGCCGCCCACACCTTCGCCTGGACCATCGCCAAAAACGAACCGCACCCGATCAACGCGCCTTTCACGCTGGAACGCTTCCGCTCCGGCCGCCTGATCGACGAGGCCGCCGCTGCCGCCGTGGCGCACTAATTTCCACGCATTTTCCGGAAATGCTCCGAGGATTTGAACCATGCTTTTGATCCGCTGCCCCTATTGCAACGAAACGCTGCCCGAAGCCGAATTCACCTATGCCGGCCAGGCCCATGTCGTCCGCGCCGCCGATCCTTCGTCGCAGAGCGATGAACAATGGGAGGAATTCCTGTTCATCCGCGAAAACGTGAAGGGTCCGCATTTCGAGCGCTGGCGGCACATGCACGGCTGCGGCCGCTTCTTCAACGCCGTGCGTGACACGGTGAGCGACCGTTTCCTGACGACCTATCGAGCGGGTGAGCCGCGTCCTGAACTTTCTTCCCTGACCCGCTTGACCACAAGTTCCGAGGTGTCGAAATGAACTCCTATCGCGTTTCCGGCCGTGGCCGTGTGGATGCCGCCCGCTCGGTCAGCTTTACTTTCGACGGCAAGACCTATCGCGGCGTGAAGGGCGATACGGTCGCCTCGGCACTTCTGGCCAATGGCGTGCACCTGATGGGCCGCTCGTTCAAATACCACCGCCCGCGCGGCCCGGTGGCGGCGGGTTCCGAGGAGCCCAATGCGCTGATCGGCACTCGCCGCAGCGCCGGACGTTTCGAGCCGAATACCCGCGCCACCGTGCAGGAAATCTGGAACGGGCTGGAAACCACCTCGCAGAACAAATATCCGAGCCTGAAATTCGATATCGGCGCGGTCAATGACATGGCCTATATGCTGTTTTCGGCGGGCTTCTACTACAAGACCTTCATGTGGCCGAAGAGCTTCTGGAACAAGGTCTATGAGCCCTTCATCCGTGCAGCGGCCGGTCTCGGCGTTTCGCCGACGGAAGAAGATCCTGATACCTACGCCTCGCGCAACCTGCATTGCGACGTGCTGATCGTCGGTGCCGGTCCTGCCGGTCTTGCAGCGGCGCGCGCGGCGGCGGTCGATGGTCTCAAGGTCGTGCTGGTCGATGAAAATGCCGAAGCCGGCGGCACGCTTTTGTCCGAACCCCAGGCGAAGATCGACGGCAAGCCAGCGTGGACCTGGCTTGCGGATGAGTTGACGGCCCTGAAGGATCGGGGCGTCAAGGTCATGACGCGCACGACGGCGATTGCCTATTACCACCAGAACATGATCGGGCTTTGCGAAAAGCTGACCGACCATCTCGAAACCGTGCCGAAGGATACGCCGCGCGAGCGCCTGTGGCGCGTTCGGGCGCGTCAGGTGGTGCTGGCGCAGGGCGCGCTGGAAAAGCCGCTGGTTTTCCACGGCAACGACCGGCCGGGCGTGATGCTGGCGGGTGCTGCCCAGACCTATCTCAACCGCTATGGCGTCAAGGTCGGCGACCGGCCGGTGGTCGTGACGAGCCATGACAGCGCCTGGTATGCGGCTTTCGATCTTCACGGCGCCGGCGCGCGCGTCCAGGCGATTGTCGATACCCGCGCCAAGGTGCGCGAGGAGCTGGTGAACGAGGCGCGTGCGCTCGGCATTCCCGTCAAGCTGTCGCATACGGTCACGGCGACATCGGGGCGGCTGCGCGTCAAGTCGGTCCGCGTCAATGCGGTTAGTGGCGCGTCGGTCAGTGCGGGGCAGGAGATTGCCTGCGACGCGGTGCTGATGTCGGGCGGCTGGACGCCGTCGCTGCATCTCTTCTCCCACACGCAGGGTAAGATCGCCTGGGACGATGAGCGCACAACCTTCCTGCCCGCCTTCACCAACGAGGATTGTGTGATTGCCGGTGCCGGTCGCGGGCTCTGGGGCATCGAGGCCGCGCTGAGGGATGGCGCGGAGCGGGGTCGTGAAGTCGTCGCAGCACTTGGCAAGACAGCCAATGTTTCCAGCCATGCGGTCGATCATGACCGTATCGGCAGCGGCGTTTCCCACACCGAACTGCCGAGCGACCGCGACGCCGGCAAAGCCAAGGCCTTCGTCGATTACCAGAATGACGTGACCGCCAAGGATTTGCGGCTTGCCGTGCGCGAGGGCATGCGCTCCATCGAGCATGTCAAACGCTACACAACCAATGGCATGGCCACCGATCAGGGCAAGATGTCCAATATCAACGGCCTGAACATCGCGGCGGAAGCACTTGGCAAACCGCAGCCGCAGGTGGGGCTGACCACCTTCCGTCCACCCTATACGCCGACGACCTTCGGGGCCTTTGCGGGTTATCACCGCGGCGCGCATTTCGAAGTGACGCGCAAGACGCAGATCGACGGGTGGGCTGAGGAGCATGGCGCGGTCTATGAGCCGGTCGGACAATGGCGTCGCGCCTGGTATTTCCCGAAGCCGGGCGAAGACATGGATGCGGCGGTCAGCCGGGAATGTCGGGCAGTGCGCCAGAGTGTCGGCATTTTCGACGCCTCGACGCTCGGCAAGATCGAAGTGGTCGGTCCCGATGCGGTCGAGTTCATGAACCGTATGTATACCAATCCCTGGACGAAGCTTGCCGCCGGCCGCTGCCGTTATGGCCTGCTGCTCGGCGATGACGGCTTCATTCGTGATGACGGCGTCATCGGCCGCATGACCGAGGACCGTTTCCACGTCACGACCACCACGGGCGGTGCCGCCCGGGTGCTGAACATGATGGAGGACTACCTCCAGACCGAATGGCCCGATCTCAATGTCTGGCTGACCTCGACCACCGAACAATGGTCCACCATTGCGCTCAACGGTCCGAATGCGGCCAAGCTGCTGGCCCCGCTGGTGGAAGGCGTCGAGCTGACGGAGGGGGCCTTCCCGCATATGTCCTGCGTGGAATGCACCGTGGCCGGCATGCCGGCGCGGCTGTTCCGCGTCAGCTTCACCGGCGAGATCGGCTTTGAGGTCAACGTGCCGGCGCCGCTTGGCCGCAAGCTGTGGGAAATCCTGTGGGAGGCCGGTCGGCAATATGGCATCACGCCTTATGGCACCGAGACCATGCATGTGCTGCGTGCTGAAAAGGGTTACATCATCGTCGGCCAGGACACCGACGGTACGGTGACGCCCTATGACGCCGCGATGGGATGGGCCGTGGGCAAGAACAAGCCCGATTTCGTCGGCAAGCGCGGCCTTGCCCGTCCCGATCTCGTCGCCAAGGGCCGCCGCCATCTCGTCGGCCTTCTGACGGAAGATCGCTCCAAGCTGGAAGAGGGCGCGCAGATCGTTTTCGATGCGAAACAGCCGATGCCGATGAAAATGGTGGGTCACGTCACCTCCTCCTATCACTCGGATGCGGTTGGCCAGCCGATTGCGCTGGCGCTGGTTGAGGGCGGCCATGATCGGATGGGTGAGACCGTCTACATTCCGATGCTGGACCGCACCATTGCCGCAAAAATCACCGGGATGGTCTTCGTCGATCCCGAAAATACCCGCCTGAAGATTTGACCTGGAGATGACAATGAATATGCGCGTTTCCTCCCCTGTTCCCGGCACGCTGGCCGAGAGCAAATCTGCCCGGGTCAGCGTTCTGGCCGCGCAGGCGCGGCTGTCGCTGCGCGCGCGCGGCGATCTCGCCCCGCTCAACGCCGCCCTTGGCCTGACCTTGCCCGACCGGATCGGCCTCCGCGCCGCTTCGGGCGACATTGAGGTCCTGCGCCTTGGCCCCGACGAATGGACCGTGCTTGCACCTGTCAGCGCGGTTGACGGGCTGATTGCCGCCTGCGCAGGCGTTTACGCCAGCCATCCGCATAGTCTCGTCGATATTTCCGGACGGGAAGTGACGCTGCTGATCGAAGGTGCGCAGGCCGCCGAGTTGCTGACGCTGGGCTGCGCCCGCGACATCGACACCATTGCGGTGGGCGAGGGGCGCCGGACGATTTTCGACGGCGTCAGCGTGGTGCTCTGGCGAGATGCGGAAAACCGTTTCCGTATGGATATCTGGAACAGTTTCGTATCGCATCTTGGCCATCTGCTTGAAACCGGCTGCAAGGAACTTGCGGCGGACATCGCCTGATCTGGAGGAGAAAAAATGCTCAACCGACTGTCACATAATACCGTTTCGGACACGGTGATCGCCGACGCCATCGCCGAGGAACTCGATCGCCAGAAGACGCAGATCGAGCTGATCGCTTCGGAAAACATCGTCTCCGCCGATGTTCTGGCGGCGCAGGGCTCGGTGTTGACCAACAAATATGCCGAGGGTTACCCCGGCAAGCGTTATTACGGCGGCTGCGAATTCGTCGACAAGGTCGAACAGGTCGCCATCGACCGGTTGAAGCAACTCTTCGGCGCGGAATTCGCCAATGTGCAGCCGCATTCCGGCGCGCAGGCCAATCAGGCGGTGTTCCTGGCGTTGCTGCAGCCGGGCGACCGGATCATGGGCATGTCGCTCGCCCATGGCGGTCATCTGACCCACGGTTCGCCGGTGACGATGTCTGGCAAGTGGTTCGATGTCGTTTCTTATGAGGTCGATGCCGAGACGCATCTGATCGACATGGAGAAGGTGCGCGCGCGAGCGTTGGAAACGAGACCGAAGCTGATCGTGGCGGGCGCATCTGCCTATCCACGCCAGATCGATTTTGCCGGCTTCCGCAAAATAGCCGACGAAGTCGGCGCCTACCTTATGGTCGATATGGCCCATTATGCCGGCCTGATCGCCGGCGGCGCATATCCGAACCCCGTGCCGCACGCCCATGTCGTCACCTCCACCACCCACAAGACGTTGCGCGGCCCACGCGGCGGCGTGATCCTCACCAACGATGCCGATCTCGCCAAGAAGCTGAATTCGGCGGTCTTCCCCGGCAATCAGGGTGGCCCGCTGATGCATGTCATCGCCGCCAAGGCTGTGGCTTTCGGCGAGGCACTGCGCCCGGAATTTTCCGATTACGCCGGCCAGGTCATCGCCAACGCACAGGCGCTGGCGAAGGTACTGACCGATGGTGGGCTGGGGATCGTCTCTGGCGGAACCGACAGCCATATGGTGCTGGTCGATCTGCGCCCGAAGGGCGTCACCGGAAAGGCTGCCGAAATCGCGCTGGAGCGGGCGGGTCTCACCTGCAACAAGAACGCCATTCCCAACGATCCGGAGAAGCCCTTCGTCACCTCCGGTATCCGGCTCGGCAGCTCCGCCGGCACCACACGCGGCTTTGGTGTCGCCGAATTCGAACAGATCGGTGCGCTGATCCTGCGTGTCATCGATGCCCTGTCCAAAAATGCCGAGGGTGACGCCGCAATCGAGGCCGAGGTGCGGGCAGAGGTTGCTGCACTTTGCGAGGCCTTTCCGATCTACGGTTCGTAAGCCGCCTCGCCGGGCTTCGGCAAGTCTCAATCGCCGTCCTGACCATGGCCGGCGGTTCATCGGCAATCGGCGGGAAAGCGCAGGCGATCCGTCCGTGCGGCAAAGACCCAGGGAGCAGAATTTGACAACCTATATCATGACAGTCTCGTGCCCGGCGCGCCGTGGCATCGTCGCCGCCGTATCCGGTTACCTCGCCCGGTCCGGCTGCAACATCAATGACAGTTCGCAATTCACTGACCAGGAGACGGACCGCTTCTTCATGCGGTTGAGTTTCGTTTCCGAACAGGGATCGGGACGCGATGGGCTGCTCGACGGCTTCGGTCCCATCGCGGCCGATTTCGATATGGATTATGACATTCACGACCTCTCGCGAAAGACGAAAGTCGTGATCATGGTCTCGCGTTTCGGCCATTGCCTCAACGATCTGCTCTATCGCTCCCGCATCGGTGCGCTGCCGGTCGAGATCGTCGCGGTGATTTCCAATCATCTGGATTACCAGAAGCAGGTGGTGAACGAGGATATTCCCTTTCACCACATTCGTGTCACGCCGGAAACGAAGCCCGAGGCGGAAGCCGCGATCTTGCAGGTGGTGCGGGATACCGGAGCGGAGCTTGTGGTGCTGGCGCGTTACATGCAGGTCCTGTCGGACCGGTTGTGTCAGGAAATGTCAGGTCGTATCATCAATATCCACCATTCCTTCCTGCCGTCGTTCAAGGGTGCCAACCCTTACAAGCAGGCCTATGAGCGCGGCGTGAGGCTGATCGGCGCGACCGCCCACTACGTCACTGCCGATCTCGATGAAGGGCCGATCATCGAGCAGGATACGATCCGCGTGACCCATGCCCAGAGCGCGATGGATTATGTCAGTCTTGGCCGGGATGTGGAAAGCCAGGTTCTTGCGCGGGCCATCCACGCCCATATTCATCACCGGGTCTTTCTGAACGGAAACCGAACTGTCGTCTTTCCCGCGTCCCCCGGAGAACATGTGTCCGAGCGCATGGGCTGAGCGCAGAGCCCCAGCCCATGCAATTCAGGTTTATCCCGAGCGGCTTCTCGCCCGGGATGACCTCGAGCCTTTGTTCTTACTCCGCAGGTTGCTGCATTGCGGCCGCAGGGCCGGATCGTTCGCGATTTCCGGAAAGGGCGCGCTGGCCGAGCACAATGATGACGACGGTCGAAAGGCTGGCGGCGACGGACACCCAGAAACCGTTATCCGGGCCGAAATTATCGATCACCCAGCCGGAGACGAAGGCGCCGAGCGCCATGCCGATACCGATGCCGGTCATCACCCAGGTTACACCTTCCGTCAGCATCGATTCCGGTACGCGGCGCTCGATCAGGCCGAATGAGGTGATGAAGATCGGCGAGATTGCAACGCCGCTGAGGAAAACGGCAAAAGCGAGAAGCGCAACGGAGGTGTTGGCGACAAGCAGCGGCAGGGCGGTGAGCGCAAGCACGCTGACGGCAATCAGCAATTGTCGTTGCAGGGGCATTTTGGGATTGAGCGCGCCAAGGATGAGGCCGACCACGAAGGAGCCGATTGCGTAAACGCCGATGACGAGGCTGGCGGCTTCCGGTTGACCAAGCGCCTTGGTGATTGCGACGGCGCTCACCTCGGCCGTGGCGAAAGTCGAGCCGACGAAGATCAGGGCAAGCGTGATGATCTGGACCGGCCGCAGGAAGATAGCCGAACGCTGCCGGCGGCCGCTTTCAATCGGCCGCACCTTGGGCTCGGTCGAGCGTTGCAGAAGGAAAGCAAAGGTGCCAAGCGCCAGGAAGGTGGTGCTGATCATCATGGCCGCTTCCGGAAAGAGCGAAACCGCAAGTCCAACGGAAAGCGAGGCGCCGGAGATGTAGACGAGTTCATCTGCGGCGGATTCAAAGGCGAAGGCGGTGTTCAGTTCAGGTCGGTCGCGGAAGATTTCCGTCCAGCGGGCGCGCATCATGGCGGGAATGCTTGGCATGGCGGCGGCGAGGAAGGCGGAAAGGAACAGCGTCCAGGCAGGCCATTTCTGATTTGTCGCGATAATCAGTACCGCAAAGGCGATGACCGAGACGATGGTGGCGGGGATGAGGACCTTGCTCTGCCCTTTGCGGTCCACCAGCCGGGAGATTTGCGGGGAGAGGGCGGCATTGGTCAATGCAAAGGTTGCCGAGACGGCGCCGGCCAGCCAATATTCGCCATGGGTCTGGGAAAGCATGGCGACGATGCCGATCGGGGCCATGGCAATGGGGAGGCGGGCGAAGAAGCCGGCGGCGGAAAAGCCTTTTGCGCCTGGAGCCCGGAAAATTTCTCTGTATGGATTAGACATCGGGATGCACCTTGTTCGAAGGGTGTCCACCACATACATACGTGGCGTATGTCAATGAGATAATTGCATACGGTGCGTATGTCAACTAATATACGTGACGTATGAGAAAAATGGAGAAGAAATGCGCAAACCTCGCAGTGAAATGATTGCCGAGACGCGGGCGAAGCTTCTGGCTACGGGCCGCAAGGCCTTTGGCAGCATCGGTTATGCTGAAGCGTCTATGGACGACTTCACCGCCGAAGCCGGTCTCACCCGTGGCGCGCTCTACCATCATTTCGGCGATAAAAAAGGCCTGCTTTCGGCCGTTGTGGCCGAAATCGACGCGGAAATGACCGCAAGGCTTTGTGATATTTCTTCGAGGGCCGATTCCCGGTGGGAGGGTTTTGTCGAGGAGAATCTCGGTTATGTGCGCATGGCTCTCGAACCGGAAATCCAGCGGATCATGTTTCGCGACGGACCGGCGGTGCTGGGTGATCCATCGCGCTGGCCAAATGCCAATGGCTGTATTTCCGCTGTCGCCCGAAGTCTGGAGGCGCTCCGGGAGGAAGGCACCATCGGTGACATCGATCCGGAGGCATGCGCCCGCTTCATCAATGCAGCAAGCAGCAGCGCCGCCCAATGGATCGCCAATTCCGACGATCCCGAAGCCACCTCGAAGCGGGCGGTTGAGAGTTTCCGGGCCTTTCTGGAAGGACTACGGATCAGGAAAGGTTGATCGATCCGGGCTATCGTTTGGTCTCGCGGGTGTCGATTGCTCCAGCGAATCGGAGGCTTGTTGAACGCGTCCGACGGCCTGTTCCGGCGGCGGATGATGAGAAACTCGAGACATCTCGATACAGTTTTTCCGAGGCAAAGAAAAACCGTCCGATCCAGCCGATTTCTGTTTACTTTTGCCGAAATTGCACGCCATCACGCTTGCTGAATTCGCTGCCAGGCGTATCGCAAAACCACGGAGGATGAGATGAAGGCACTGGTGCTGGAAGAAAAGGGCAAGCTCTCGCTCAGGGATTTTGAAATTCCCGGTGGAGCGGGTTCAGGTGAGCTCGGACCGAAGGATGTGCGCATCCGCACCCATACGGTTGGCATCTGCGGCTCGGACGTCCATTATTATACCCATGGCAAGATCGGTCATTTCGTCGTCAACGCGCCCATGGTCCTCGGCCACGAGGCTTCCGGGACGGTGATCGAAACCGGTTCTGATGTCACCCATCTGAAGGCGGGTGATCGCGTCTGCATGGAGCCCGGCATTCCCGATCCCACATCACGCGCCTCCAAGCTCGGCATCTACAATGTCGATCCGGCTGTCCGCTTCTGGGCGACGCCGCCGATCCATGGTTGCCTGACGCCGGAAGTCGTTCACCCCGCAGCCTTCACCTACAAGCTGCCGGACAATGTGTCCTTCGCCGAAGGCGCGATGGTCGAACCTTTCGCAATCGGCATGCAGGCGGCACTGCGGGCGCGCATTCAGCCCGGTGATATCGCCGTTGTCACGGGCGCCGGCCCGATCGGCATGATGGTTGCCCTGGCAGCATTGGCCGGCGGTTGTTCCAAGGTCATCGTTGCCGATCTCGCTCAGCCGAAGCTCGATATCATCGCCGCCTATGACGGCATCGAGACCGTCAACATCCGCGAGCGCAACCTTGGCGAAGCGGTTTCGGCCGCCACGGATGGCTGGGGTTGCGATATCGTCTTCGAATGCTCGGGTGCTGCACCCGCCGTGCTTGGCATGGCGAAGCTGGCGCGGCCGGGCGGTGCCATCGTGCTTGTTGGCATGCCCGTCGATCCGGTTCCGGTCGATATTGTCGGCCTGCAGGCCAAGGAACTGCGGGTCGAAACGGTCTTCCGTTACGCCAATGTTTATGACCGGGCCGTTGCGCTCATCGCCTCCGGCAAGGTTGACCTGAAGCCGTTGATTTCCGCGACCATTCCCTTCGAAGACAGTATCGCCGGTTTCGACCGCGCGGTCGAAGCACGGGAAACGGATGTGAAATTGCAGATCGTCATGCCGCAATAACGACTGAAGCCTGCCGCTGATGATTGAGCGGCAGGGACGTTGCGGAAAAGTATGAGTGTGGCCTGCCGGCATCCGGCAGGCCACACGTCAAAATTTCACCTGAAATCGTCTTCGGCTGCGCATTGTCTGGGCGCATCACGCCAAATTGAGCGGAAAAATCGCCACGCCCGCCGCGTTTATAATCAGCCCTTTCAGACGACTCTTCAATTCTCGACAAAAAAGAGTCAAAAAAGTATCGGCAATTTCTTCGGCGTGATGTGGATGCAGAGATGCCGCACGCCATATGCTCTCATCAACGCCTTGGACGAGCCATAAAGAGGAATGGCCCGCTCCGTGAATACGGCGGACGTAAGGATGGGAGGAACTATGATGCAGCCCGATCTGGAACTGGTGCACATCCGCAAGGGCGAATCTTTCGCTGCCTGGCGGCATGGCTATCCGTTCCGTACCGTGCGCTGGCACTATCATCCCGAATACGAAATTCATCTGGTCGTGGCGACGTCAGGCACCTTTTATATTGGTGACTTCGTCGGCCGCTTCGGCCCCGGTCAGCTCATCATGACCGGCCCCAATCTCCCCCAGAACTGGATCAGCGAGATCGAGCCGGACGAAATCGTGCCGACACGCTCTCTCGTGATCCAGTTTCCGGAGAGCTTTATCGAAGATGCCTGCGCCTCCATGTCGGAAATGGAGGTCGTGCGCGGCCTCCTTGATCGTAGCCGTCGCGGTATCCTGTTTGACGACGAGACGAGCGACCGCGTTCGCCCGCTCATCCTTAGGCTTATCGAGGCGCAGGGCCTGACCCGTCTGGCGCTCTTCTGGGAAATTCTCGATCTCCTGGTCAACGCGCCGTCTTCAGAAGTGCTGGCGAGCCTGAGTTACGAGCTCGATCTGACCGGTATAGGCGATAGCGGCATCAACCGTGCACTCTCGCATCTGCGCGAACATCTGACGGAACAGGTTGAGGAAATCGATCTCGCCGACATGGTGGGCCAGAGCCCGAGCGCCTTTTCCCGCGCCTTCAAGCGCCATACGGGAACGACGCTGGTGCGCTATCGCAATCAGTTGCGCATTGATCTTGCCTGCCAGATGCTGCTGGCGGATCAGGACGTGAAAGTGGCGGAGGTCTGCTACGATGTGGGCTTTTCCAACCTTTCCAATTTCAACCGGCATTTCCTGAAATTGAAGGGAATGTCGCCGTCGAGGTTCCGAACCATTTTTGCGGCCCAGAAGGCAGCTGTGATGGCGGAGTAAACCAGCGACACATCGCCGATTTCTAAGAATTCGGGCAGAGGTCTGTCCGGAAACGGGCACCTGTTGCCCCAACTTTCCAAACGGGAGGAAGAGTGAGATGAAAATGAAATCCAAGTTTTTGATGGCGACAGCCGCAATTGCAATGATGGCCGCTCCGGCGCTGGCGCAGGAAAAGCTGAAGATCGGCATGACCTTCCAGGAACTGAACAATCCCTATTTCGTATCGATGCAGGAAGCCTTGAAGGAAGCTGCCGCCAGTATCGGCGCTGACGTCGTGGTTACCGACGCCGGCCACGATGTGGCAAAGCAGATTTCCGACGTTGAAGACATGCTTCAGCAGAAGATCGATATCCTGCTCCTGAACCCCACCGACAGCGCCGGCATCGAAGCTGCCGTACACGCTGCCAAGGCTGCCGGCGTGATTGTCGTTGCCGTTGATGCCAACGCCAATGGCCCGGTCGATACCTTTGTCGGCTCGAAGAACCGCGACGCGGGTTACCAGTCCTGCAAATATCTCGGCACATCGCTTAACGGCAAGGGTGAGGTTGCCATCCTCGATGGTATCCCGGTCGTGCCGATCCTGCAGCGTGTTGAAGGTTGCAAGGCGGCTCTTGCAGAATTCCCCGAGATCAAGCTCGTCGATACGCAGAACGGCCGCCAGGACCGCTCCGTTGCTCTTGGCGTCGTTGAAAACATGATTCAGTCACGTCCGAACCTGGCCGGTATCTTCTCGGTGAATGATGGTGGCGCAATGGGCGCTCTGGCTGCGATCCAGGGTTCCGGCAAAGACATCAAGCTGACCTCGGTCGACGGTGCTCCGGAAGCTGTGAAGGCGATTGCCGAGGGTGGTCCTTTCATCGAAACCACCGCGCAGTTCCCGCGTGACCAGGTTCGCGTCGGCCTTGCCATGGCGCTCGCCCAGAAGTGGGGCGCACGCGTTGTGCCGAAGGAAGTCCCGATCGACGTCATGGTCGTCGACAGCAAGAACGCCGGCGAGTTCAGCTGGTAAGAACTCCTCCCAAGCCCCGTCCCCGTCTTGTACGGGGGCGGGGTTAAATCCCGACCATTGAGGAGGGTGAAATGCTGGAACTGAATGGAATAAGAAAAAGCTTTGGCAAGATCGAAGTCCTGCGTGGCGTCGACCTTGAGGCGCGCGCCGGCGAGGTGCATGCGCTTTTAGGCGAAAACGGCGCAGGCAAGTCGACGCTGATGAAAATCCTGTGCGGCATTCTGCAGCCCTCGGAAGGGACGATCCGCATTGATGGCAAGGATCGCCGCTTCGCCAATTATGATGAGGCGATTGCCGCCGGCGTCGGCATCGTTTTTCAGGAATTCAGCCTGATCCCCTATCTCAACGCCGTGGAAAACATGTTTCTTGCCCGCGAAATCCGCGGGCCGCTGCGCCTTTTGAACAAGGGCGCGATGCGCAAGCGCGCCGCGGAGATCATGAGCCGGCTGGCGGTTGATGTACCGCTTGACGTGCCGGTGCATCGCCTCTCCGTTGCCCAGCAACAATTTGTCGAGATCGCCAAGGCACTGTCGCTCGATGCCCGCATTCTCGTGCTCGACGAGCCGACCGCCACACTGACGCCTTCCGAGACGGAGCATCTATTCACGGTCATGCGCGAGCTGCGGCGTCAGGGCGTGGCAATCATCTTCATTTCGCACCACCTCGAAGAAATATTCGAGATCTGCGACCGCATTACCGTTCTGCGCGACGGCGAATTGATCGGTTCCTGCCTGACCTCGGAAGTCGACAATGACCGCCTGGTGGAGATGATGGTCGGTCGGCGCATCGAAGCCAGCTTTCCGCCCAAGCCGCAACTTGATCCCGCCGCCGCAAAGGTGATCGAAGTCGAAGAGCTGCAATTGAAGAAGGGCGGTCCTGTCTCGCGCTTTGCTCTGCGCAAGGGTGAGATCCTCGGCTTTGCCGGGCTCGTTGGCTCGGGCCGCACGGAAACCGTTCTCGCCATGCTCGGGGCACATTCCGCCTCGCGCCGCAAGATCAAGGTCGACGGTGTGGACACGCGCTTTTCCGGCCCTGATGAGGCGCTGATGCGCGGCATCGGCCTGCTGCCGGAAAGCCGCAAGGAGGAGGGGCTGATTACCAGCTTCTCGATCCTGCAGAATATTTCGCTGAACAACTATCGCAAATACCGCAAGGCCCACTGGTTCCTCGATCTCAAAAAGGAACTGGAGCACACGACGAAGGCCATGGCGCAGGTGCAGGTCAAGGCGCAGGGGCCGTACGCCCGCGTCGACACGCTGTCCGGCGGCAACCAGCAGAAGATCGTGATTGCCCGCTGGCTGAACCATGACATGCGCGTCTTGATCTTCGACGAGCCGACACGCGGCATCGATGTCGGCGCAAAGGCAGAAATCTATTCGCTGATGCGCGAATTTGCCGCCAGGGGCCATTCGATCATCATGATCTCCTCGGAGCTGCCGGAAGTGATCGGCATGTCCGACCGGGTCTGCGTCTTCCGTTCCGGCGGCATCGTCGCCACCGTCGAAGGCGCAGACATCAATTCAGAAACAATAATGACAAACGCCACCACCGGGAGAGTTGAACATGTCGCTTGATGCAAACACCGGCACCGCCGCGAAAACGGGCGGCTTCAGTCTTGGCGCCATGCTGCGTTCGCCGCTTGCCCTGCCGCTGGCGGGCCTGATTGTCGTCTCCATCCTCATGGGGCTCGCGAGCGACAATTTCTTCAGCGTTAACAACATCATGAACGTGCTGCGGCAGGTTTCCGTCGTCGGCATTCTCGCCGTCGGCATGACCTTCGTCATCCTCACCGGCGGCATCGACCTTTCGGTCGGCGCGGTCATGGCGCTTGTCGGAACACTGTCCGCTGGCCTGATGGTGAATACCGGCCTGTCTCCCGCGGTTGCCCTGCCGGCTGGCCTCTTTATCGGGCTTGGTATCGGCATCTTCAACGGGGCGCTGGTCGCCTGGGGCAAGATGCCGGCCATCATCGTCACGCTCGCCACCATGGGCATGGCGCGCGGCCTCGGCCTCATCTATTCCGGCGGTTACCCGGTCAGCGGCATTCCGAGCTGGATTTCCTGGTTCGGCGTCGGCCGTGTCGGCATCGTTCCGGTGCCCGTCATCATCATGGTGGTGATTTATGCGGTGGCGTGGTTGCTGTTGCAGCGTACGGCCTTTGGTCGCCACGTCTATGCACTTGGTGGTAACGAACTGGCCGCCCGTCTTTCAGGTGTGAAGACCCAGCGCGTCAAGCTTGCCGTCTATGGCATCTCCGGTGTGACGGCCGCTTTTGCCGCCCTCATCCTCACCGGCCGCCTGATGAGCGGTCAGCCCAATGCCGGTGTCGGCTTCGAACTGGACGCCATCGCGGCGGTCGTTCTCGGCGGCACGGCGATTGCCGGCGGCAGGGGCCTCATCCTCGGCACGCTCATCGGCGCGGTGCTGCTCGGCATTCTCAATAACGGCCTCAACCTGATGGGCATCAACCCCTATCTGCAGGATGTCATCAAGGGCGGCATCATTCTGCTGGCAATCTATATCGGGCGCGAATGGCGCTGAGCCGGCCCGGAAACATCTTCATAAACGCAGGAGAATTAAATGTCTGAATCGCTGCAAGGCAAGATCGCGGTCATCACCGGCGCCGCATCCGGCATCGGGCTTGCCACCACCGAAGCGCTGTTGGAACAGGGCGCAACCGTGGTCATGGTCGACTGGAACGAGAAAGCCTTGAATGATCTGGCCGCCAAGCTCGGCGAGCGCGCCATCCCGCAGGTGACGAACCTGCTGGACGCCGACAGCTGCAACGCGATGATCCCTGAGATCCTCAAGAAGGTCGATCATATCGATATTCTCTATTGCAACGCCGGCACCTATATCGGCGGCGATCTCACCGAAACGACGCCCGAAGCCATCGACAAGATGCTGAATCTCAATGTCAACGCGGTCATGAAGAATGTTCATGCCGTCGTGCCGCATATGTCGGAGCGCAAGACCGGCGATATCGTCGTCACCTGCTCGATTGCCGGTCATTTCCCGACCTACTGGGAGCCGGTCTATTCTGGCTCGAAATGGGCGATCACCAGCTTCGTGCAGGGCATGCGTCGCCAGATGATCCCGCACGGCGTGCGCGTCGCGCAGGTCTCTCCCGGCCCGGTCGTCTCCGCACTTCTCGCGGACTGGCCGGAGGAAAATCTTCGCAAGGCCAAGGAATCCGGTAGCCTGATCGATGCGAGCGAAGTGGCCGATGCCGTCGTTTACATGCTGACGCGCAAACGCACCGTCACCATCCGCGACATGCTGGTCTTGCCGACCAACTTCGACCGCGTTTAATAATCTCTGAAGCGGCGGAAGAACCGGAACGGTCCCGCCGCTTCAACCTGTTCCAGCACCGGATGATCCGCTCCGAGGAGTATCACAAATGGCTTCCTATCTTGTTGGCGTCGATGTCGGGACCGGCTCGGCGCGGGCCGGTGTCTTTGATGTCGCGGGCAAGCTTCTCGCCACCGCCAAACGCCCGATCGGCATGCATCGCGAGGATGGCGGCATTGCCGAGCAATCGAGCGCAGAGGTGTGGCAGGCGGTCTGCGACAGCGTCCGCGAAGCCGTTTCCCGCGCCGGTATCGATCCGGCCGAGGTCGCCGGCATCGGTTTCGATGCCACCTGCTCGCTGGTGGTGCGTGGACCGGAAGATGAGACCCTGCCGGTGGGCGCACCCGATCATCCCGAGCGCGATATCATCGTCTGGATGGATCACCGCGCCGTCGAACAGGCGGAGCGTATCAACGCCGGCGAACATGCTGTGCTGAAATATGTCGGCGGCCGTATTTCCCCGGAAATGCAGACGCCGAAACTGCTGTGGCTCAGCGAAAACAGGCCCGACATCTATGCCCGGGCCGAGCATTTTTTCGACCTCACGGACTTTCTGACATGGAAGGCGTCGGGCGCGCTTGATCGCTCCGCCTGCACGGTAACTTGCAAGTGGACCTATCTCGCCCACGAAAAGCGCTGGGATGCGGAGTATTTCACCCGTATCGGGCTTGGCGATCTTGCTGAGCAGGGTTTTCGTCGTATCGGTGAAAGCGTCGTCCATCCCGGCACGGCGCTGGGTAACGGTTTGACGGAAGACGCGGCAAAAGCCATGGGTCTGGTTGCGGGCACTGCGGTTGCGGCAGGTCTGATCGACGCCCATGCCGGCGGCATCGGCACGGTGGCTGCGGGCGGCGATGCGTCGCGATGCCTCGGTTATGTTTTTGGCACGTCGTCCTGCACGATGACGACCACCACCGAACCCGCCTTCGTGCCCGGCGTCTGGGGACCCTATTATTCGGCCATGGTTCCTGGCGCCTGGCTGAATGAAGGCGGCCAGTCCGCTGCCGGCGCTGCCATCGATTATCTCGTGCAACTGCACCCGGCCTATGCAGAGGCGAAGGCGCTTGCCGACAAGGAAGGCAAAGCCTTGCCGGTATGGCTGGCTGACCGGGCGCTCAATCTTGCCGCATCCGCTTCCGCTGCTGCAAAGATCACCGAGGATTTTCACGTGGTGCCGGAATTTCTCGGTAACCGCGCGCCGTTTGCCGATCCCCATGCACGCGCCGTCATCGCCGGTTACGGCACCGAGACCGGCGTGGATTCCCTTGTGGCGCTTTATGTGGCGGGTCTTCTCGGCCTCGGTTACGGGCTTCGCCAGATCATCGAAACGCAGGCCCGTAACGGTGCGCCGGTGGAAACCATCAGCGTCAGCGGTGGGGCAGGCGCTCATCCGCTTGCCCGGCAGTTGCTGGCCGATGCGACGGGGCTTCCCGTTGAACTGACCGAATGCGAAGAGCCGGTGCTTCTCGGCTCGGCCATGCTGGGCGCCGTTGCCGCTGGAACCTATCCCGACCTCATTGCCGCCATGCCGGCGATGTCGCGGATTATAAGCTGCGCAACGCCAGATCCTGAGTTTCAAATGGTTCATCAGGTGCGTTACGACGCGTTCCTGGCGCTCCAGAGCGCTGCCCGCGCCATTCGCGCCTCCAGTCATTCCTGAGCGGCTCCAAGAACTCACATCATCCGGCCGTCATGGCCGAAAGAAATAAAGAGGATTCCATGCAGTTTTCCGGAAAATCCGTCATCATCACCGGCGCAGGAAAAGGCATCGGCCGTGCCTGCGCGCAACTGATGGCCGCCCGCGGTGCGGACGTGGTGGCGATCAGCCGCACGCAGTCCGATCTCGACAGCCTGAAAAGCGAAATCGGCGGACGTGCGATCCGCGTTGATCTTGCCGATGTCGCCGCCACCCGCGCTGCGATGGCGGAGGCTGGCCCCTGCGATTTCCTCATCAACAGCGCCGGCATCAACGTGCTGGAAAGCGTGCTCAACATGAGCGACGCGGGTTATGAAGCCGTGCTGGGCATTAACTTGCGTGCGGCCCTCGTCACCTGCCAGGAATTTGCCCGCACCCGCATCGCAAATGGCGGCGGCGGCGCCATCGTCAACATCACCTCAATCGCCGGTCATCGCGGTTTTCAGGATCACCTGTGTTATGCGGCCTCCAAGGCAGGTCTAGAGGGCGCAACGCGCGTTCTCGCCAAGGAGCTCGGCCCCCACGGTATTCGCGTCAACGCCGTCGCCCCAACAATTACGCTGACTGAACTCGCAGCGGAAGCCTGGAACGACCCCGCAAAGAGCCAGCCGATGATGGTTCGTCATCCGCTCAACCGCTTTGCGGAAGCAGAAGAGGTGGCGCAGAGCATCGCGCTGTTGCTTTCCGATGACAGCAAGATGATTTCCGGCGCCGTATTGCCTGTTGACGGCGGTTTCCTCGCTGTTTGATGTGCGCGGGAAGTCTGACGCGCAAACGCCTGCCCGACAATAAAAGAACGCCCGACAAACCGCCGGGCGCTCCTCTTAATGAATGACAATGCTATTAATGACGATGTTCTGGCATGTCCTTCAGCTGGTCCTTGGTCCATGACGTGACCGCGTGGACATCGCCGTCCTCATCCCGCATGAAATCAAGATCGCTAAGCGGTACTGCGACGGGCTTTGCGCCGATACCAAGAAAGCCGCCGACATCGATGATGGCGGTGCTGCCTGCCCCGACGCCGTGAACATGATCGACCTTGCCGACCTTGTGATCGTCTGCACCATAAACGGTGGCACCTTCAAGAACGGACGGCGTCAATTCGGTTTCAACCAGGCGGACGTGATTGGTGTGATCCATTGTTCTTGCTCCTGTCGTGGTTTGCAGAAAACAAACTCCTCCAACGCAAAACCGTTCCATCGAATGGCGCTGGCCGGCGTCAGTCGGTGAGGTCTGGTGATTTCTCATCGGTACATTGTTGGGGTTTGCGGCAGGCGGTTTCGAAAAGGTTGCGGAATGGTCACACCTTTTCTCTGGAAGACAAGTTTTCGCTAAATTGCAACCGCTAAAGTTGTTGCGATGACGTGGCTGGATGTTATCTCTGCGTCAGGTTGAATCATCAAGGGGATGAGGGATGAAAAAGTTGGGGGCGGTTTTGCTGGTGGCTCTTTTGAGCGCATGTGCAAAGCCATCTGACGGACCGACCGCAGGCAATATCCGATCTGCGACTTTTCCTCGAACCAACGAAAAAATCCCAGTCATCGAGCTCGCGAATGCGCCGGCGGCTACGGTTTCCGCCGGAAGCCTGCAGAATGCTTCCGGCCCCGGCCTCACAGCGCTTCGCAACACCGGCTACAACGCCCAGAGATTGCGTCGCGGCGACGTGATCGACATCACCGTGCTGGATACCGGCGAAGACGGGCTTTTCTCCCCGACGCAAAGCAAGACGCTCAATCTCGGACGCTTTACGGTGGACCAGAGCGGATCGGTGAATATCCCCTTCGTAGGCAAACAGAGGGTGGTGGATTCGACACCCGAGGGGCTGCAATCGCAGGTCGTCGCCGGGCTCAAGGGATCAGCCGTGAACCCGCAGGCCGTCGTCACTGTCGTCGACAAGCCGACGAGCGCCGTCATGCTGAGCGGTGCGGTGAAAAACCCCGGCAAAATAATGCTTACCGCCCGTCAGGAGCGGGTGCTCGATGCGCTCAATCAGGCTGGCGGCCCGACCGTCGCTCCGGGCGCTGCCACGGTTACCGTCGTTCGCGGCTCGCACAGGGCGAGCGCGCCGCTTGACCGCGTCATGCGGGAAGACCGCCAGAATATCCGCCTGTCGCCGGACGATCAGATCATGATCGATGGCGATGCGGCGAGCTACACCGCGCTCGGCGCTTTCAAGAGCGCCGGCGAATTCCAGTTCGAAGCCGGAAAACTCACGCTGGCGCAGGCTGTCGGCCGCGCCGGCGGGTTGCTTGATGACCGTGCGGACGCGCGCAATGTCTATGTCTTCCGCAACGAGATCATTCAGGTGCCGTCGGCAGCTGCATCGGGCGCGAAAGGCCCGGTTGCGACGGCCACGACCGTGCGGCCGGTGATTTATCACGTCAATATGCGCGATGCTTCCAGCATTGCCCTCATGCAGCTCTTCCAGATGCAGAAGGGCGATGTGCTCTATGCCAGCAACGCGCCGCTGGTGGATTCGGCCAAGCTCCTGACCGTGTTCCAGAAGAGCGTGCCGACGGCCGCAGCACCGCTTCCCGGCGGCGGCAACTGACCAATTAAGCGCTACAAAAGCTGTAGCGCTTCCATCGCCGATTGCGGACGCGACGCGGGTTCGCCTTGACAACAGGCGTCCGCAAAATCCGTCAGCCTTTGCGTTGTTCGCACCTCGCCCGTCGCGATAAGCCGCCGGGCAAGCCGCCCCACGGAGAATATATCCTGATCCGGCTTTGCGGTTGCGTCCCGCATCCGTTCCGGTGCTGCAAATTCGTGCGAGGCGGCAAAGCGCATGCCCCGGTCCGCGTGTTTTTGGCCGATTTCCAAAGCAATGCCGAAATCGCCAAGCCTGCCCCTTTCGAAATCGCCATCCTCCAGCAGAATATTGGCTGGCGTGACATCGCAGTGGACGTACCCCCGTGCATGCATGGCGCTCAGCCCTTCCAGGAGCCGGCGAAGGATTGCGATCGCCTGCGGCGCGGTAACCGGCGGCTGCGATGCAAGCGATGCCAATGATTGCGGAAACCATGGCTGCAACAGGCCCGGCCGGCCATCGGCCAGTCTCAGCAGCGCCGATGTTTCCACCAGAAACGGATGGCGCAATGTCAGGCCGAGCTGCGCCTCCTCGCGTAATCTTTGCAGCAGCGCCGCGTCGTTTCTCAACGCCGGCGGCGTGGTTTTCAGGGCATGAAGGGAGCCGAGATCACGGTGCCGCACCTGCAGCAGCAGCGTGTTTTCGCTTTCGTAGGCAATCCGTTCAAGGGCAAAACTGTCGGCGATCCAGCTGGGTTTCGCATCGGAAAAATACGAGATTTTCCGGTCCAGCGCATTTCTGACCTGATCGATCAGGTCTTTCTGTTCTTCGGCAGGCCTTTCCCGCATGCCGTCATGGCGAATGCTTTGCCATAGATCGGAAAAGCGCTCGGAAACCTGCGGATAGGCAGGCCCGTCGCCCGTTTGTTTACCCTTACTCAAGCCGGTTTCCAATCACGATGGCGCTGACATTCTCGCGTGCGTCCTCGATCAACGCTTCCTGGATCAGGGCGCTGGCGCAATCCTTGATCGCAGTGTCGCCGACAATCTCGGCAATGGCTCGCTCCCTCAGGATTTGTACCAGCGGATAGCTGCACAGGAGCAGCCTGTCCTGCGCCCCCCAGTCTTCCCCGACGATATCCGGGCGGAACTGCTGGGAAAGGCCGACACATTGCGCGAGCTGCCTTTTCATGCCGACAACGACGTGATCGCGCGAAAGCTGATGCATGGTTCCGTTTTTCAGGAGATAGGCGCGCGCATCGCCGGACCACAGGACGCTCAGTCTGCGGCCGATAATGGAGGCAATGATGACGCTCGCCATCGGCCTGCCGTCGGCGCCCAGGGCTTGTCGGGAAAGAAGCAGGCTGTTGACGGTGCCGAGCTTTCCCCTGATCTGCTGCGCCATCACCCCGGGGCTTTCGGCATCGGGTGTCTCGGCAAGAGTATTTGTGGCCAGACGTGCTGCTTCCACGGCGCTGTGCGTATCGCCCTGTCCATCTGCTATGGCGAAGAGGGCAGGGGTCTGGGAAACGAAGAGCGAATCCGCATTCAGGGAAAGCCGTGTTCCCGGGTGCGTGGCATAGCTGTAGATCACCGATGACGGCTGTTCGGTTGGCGGTGCGGGCGCGGGCGTCATCACGGGCGGAGTTTTGTGTTTCGCGCTTTCCTGCGCCTGTACGGATGTCGAGCCGTCCTCCTCGCTCTTGCCTGCCATGTCGCTGAAGAGACGCAGGAAATCGGAAGCTTTCGGTTTGCCGTCGAATTTGAGACCGCGGGCGCGGCGGCTGACGGGATCGATGCGCCACCAGAGGCTCGTCGGTACGCGGCCACGCACCATGTCCGCCGCATCATCATCGTCTTCCCGTGGTTTAGGCAGGCGCAATTTCTTGACGGAGGTATTAAACCGGGACATGTCGAAATCGCCCGTCATGGATGTTTCGGCCAGCGCCTCGGCGGCCATGAACCAGGTATCGTCTAGATAGAGCGTTTTCGGATGTTTCCGGAAGCTATTGAGCTGCGCGATGATGGCAAGCGGATATTTGCGCCCCACCCGGTCTGCACTGGGCACCAGCACGCCGGCATAGGCGCAGTTTCCCCATATGCCGTTTTCGATGATAAAGCGTATGGGCGGCGATGACGTAAATATTTCGGGCCATCGGCTCGAGAAGGTGTCCGCGCAGGCGTGCAGGCCGGATCGCATCCAGTCGTCAAATGTCCCGATCAGCTCCCGTTCAAGCCCATCGGAGATGAAGTCGCCATGGCTGGGGACCTTGCCGAAGAAGCCGATACGGTCGCTTTCCGCCGCGGTTTCGGCGGGCCTCGATGCCTGATTGGCCATCAGTCGTTATTGACCACGTTGCTCTTCATCGTTGTTTTCATCATAGATCCCCTCCTTAAAAAAACGGTGCGCTGCCCCGCTGCTAAAATTGCGCGGGGCAGGCAAAGCCGGCGATGGCGTCCAGCCTGAACGGGTTGAGAACTGAGCCGAACTGAATATCGAATTCGGCAGCCTGCCCGCCATTTGCAAATCGCACCCGCAGCAGATCGCCCGACTGGTTTTCGATGTCGGCGCCGTCGAACAGCCGGAATGGCGACCAGTCGCCGTTTTCGGTTTTCGCCTGCTGCCAGCCGCCCGGCTGGAAAGCGATGCGCGACAGGCTCGCCGTGTTTTCGCGCGAGGGCCAGGTGATCGATTTCGCCTGAATGGGGCCGTGATAATAAACCACACGCTCGCCTTCGATTTCCAGCATCACCGCGCTGGAGGCATTGGTGAGCGAAACGGGTTTGACATTGATAGACACCGCCGGCGTCTCGCTGCCGTTCGGGAAAAAGGCGCGCGAAATCTTGTCGGCATTTTCGAACTGGGCAACGGCGCTGCTTGGAATGCCTGCGGCGCCGAAGGTGCCTTTCCAGCTCCAGGGGTTGGTCGTCTTGTCGACAAAGGCTTCCATTCGCTGTTTGAAGAAGGACTGGAAAACACCGGTCGGCCCAAAGAGACGGGTGAAATCCGCGATGGCGACATCGCGGGAAGATGACCTGTCGAAAGGATAACGCCCGGTCACGATGGAAGAGCAAAGGGATGCCGCATCGGCCGCCCAGAGTTCGGCAATGCGGCTGCGGGCGGATTTGACCGCAAGCGAGCCGACATCAGCCGCCACACCCGCCACCCACACATCGAGGGGCGCCGGCAATTCACGGGCCTGCTGCAACAGATCCTGATTGGCCTTGGTGAGTTGACTATCCACGTCGAACACCTTGGCGACTTCATCGGAGGTGGTTGCCGAACGGGCAAGCTGCTCGTTCAACATCTTGAAATGCGCGAGCAACTGTTCCGATGGCGAACCTCCGGCCTTGCCGCCATTGGCCTGCTCGCCCGTTGTGGCAGCGCCCTTCGCCGCCAGCATGTCCCGCAGTCTCGCATAGGGATCGGCTGCGTTCACCGTGGCGGCCAGAACGGCCGATGTTGCGTCGTCTTCAGCGGCGGAGGCGAGGGCGGCGGGGTCTGCTCCGGGGCGCAGATCGGTCGCCTCCGCGATCGATCTGGCAGCCTCCATCACGATATTGCGTTCATTGGCAAGCGCGCGGGTTGTTTCCACCGCGTCGCCAAGGGTCTGGGACGGCTTGACCCGAAGGTCGGCCAGCGTATCGGCCCATTTTTTCTCGAAACGGTCGAAATAGATTTGCAGCGCGGCCTGCGCCACCTGCTCGACGGTTGCGCCACGGAGTGCATCATCGGAACCGCGCACCCATCCTTCGGAAAGTGCGATGCGCGCCGCATGGGCGATCTGCGGAATGACGACGCTGCGATATCCCTCCGCCGTGAAAAGACCTTCGATGCCTTCCGCCATCGGCGCTTTGCTGCGCCGCTCGAAGGCGCGCTCTCCCAGCGGGCCGAAGGCCGTGGCGGGTGTCCATTCCATCAATTCCCGCGCCTGCGGAAGACCGGCGAGAATATCATAGGCGCGCGTGCCGACAGCCTGGTTGCGAATGGTTTCACGGGCAGTTGCGATGAGCCGTGCGTCGAGCTCAATCGGGGCGAGTACGCCGTCCGCCAGCGCTTTTGCATGCTGGTCGAGCGCTTCTCTCGCCGCCGCCCTTCCATCGCCGGGATAGAGGGAGGCAAACATCTGGTGCGTCTGCACGGTCAGGAAATCGGGGTCCAGCGCACCCATGCCGCCCAGCATTCCGTAGAGCTTCAGCGAATTGAAGGTGCGCGTGACATCCTTTTCATCCTTGAGCTGTTTCTGCAGCTGCACGATCATGCGCGGCAGGAGCAGGGCATTGAGCGCGCGCTGATAGGCGTCGCGCTGCCGTCCCACGATCTTGCCTTCCTGATCGAGCCCGAAACTGACGTTCCACACTCTCTCGCGGGCAAAGCCGGAATTGACATCGCGCAGATTGTCGAGCGCGGGAAGGATGCGGAGAAAATCGGCGTCTGAAACATCGCGCACGGGAATGCCCTGAACAAGCTGTTCATAAGCGCCAAGTTTGCGATCCGCTTCGGCAAGCGCCTGTGTATTGGCGAAATAGGTGAAAATCCAGCCGGTGAAGACGATGGCGACTGCTGCGGCCGAAACACCATAGGCGATGCGTCGCACCAGCAATTGCCGTCCGGAAAGGCGCTTGTCGCGCATCACCAGCGCGGCTTCGGGGAAGATGACATCCTTGAAAAGCCGCGACAGGAAGTAGCTTCGGCGGGTTCGGGGCGCTGCGGGAGACCTTTCCGTTTCCGGCTGCGTTCCCGAAGCGAGATAAACGCCACGCAAAAGCGGCGCTTCGATCAGCGGGGACCGTGCGCAAAGTTCGGTCAGAGCCTCATGGAGCCGGTCTTTCAGCCGCGCGAGTTCGGCGGGGAAGCGGAAGATGCGGCCGCGCGTCTCGGCATTCTGCTCCTGCTGCAGGCGCTCGATCAGCATCGCATCGACCCGCTGTTGCAGCAGTTCGAACTCTTCCGTCAGGCGTTGCGGCAGATCCTCGGCGGTATAGCTCTCATCCAGCTTGAAGGTCGTGCCCCATACCTGCTGGCGGTCGGTCTTGTTGAAACCGTCGAAGAATTCGACGAAACCATGCAGCAGATCGGCCTTGGTCAGCACGATATAGACCGGAACGCGGGCGTGCAGATATTCATCCAGTTCCGAAAGCCGCTGGCGGATGGAGCGCAGTTCCTGCCGCTGTTCTTCGGGATCGCGGGTGAGAAGATCGGGGATGGACAATGTCACCAGCGCGCCGTTGATCGGCTGCGAGCGGCGATAGCGTCTCAGAAGGCCGAGGAATCCTTCCCAGCCGGCTTTCGACGAGCCATCGAGGTCATCCTGTGTGGTGTAACGGCCGGCGGTATCGATCAATATCGCCTCGTCGGCGAACCACCAGTTGCAGTTACGCGTGCCGCCAATGCCCTTCACTGCGTTTTCGCCGAGCGCATCGCCAAGCGGAAATTGCAGGCCGGAATTGGTGAGCGCCGTCGTCTTGCCGGAGCCGGGTGCGCCAAAGATCACGTACCAGGGAAGGTCGTAAATATAACCGAAACGCTTTTTCGTGACCCGCCGCAGCAGCGCCAGCGCTTCCTTGAGACGCATCTGGATCTCGCCGACCTCGGCCTGGCGGTTGGCCAGGGCTTCGCGCTCGATACTGTCGACAAGGTCCTTGTCCTGCTTGCGCCCGCGATAAATGGTGATGGAGATATAAAGCAGCCAGATGGCGAGAACAATGCCGATGGCGATGAGCCGGGCCTGCGTCGTTCCCAAGGGCTTGAAATCACCCAGCGCGACCAGATAGCCGTAAAACCAGATGACGATGCAGAGCGCGACCACCCATAACAGCGACAGGAAACGGCGGCCGATGAGAGCGGCATAGCTCTCGACATAAGATCGGATCGTATAAAAATAGCTCAATGGATTCATGGCTGTGCCTCTTGCGACTGCTGTCCCGAACTGTTCTGGATGGTCGGCGAGAGAATGCCGGCGTCGCTCAGTTTTTCATCGGGATTGGTCAGGACCATGATTTCCGTTCTGCGGTTGATCTGGCGGCCTTCCTCCGTTTTGTTGTCGGCGATCGGGTCGCTGTCGGCACGGCCTTCCGTCAGGATCGCCTCCGGGCCGGTGAATTGTGAAAGAATGTCCCCGACGGCCTTGGCGCGGGCTTCGGAAAGGTGCCAGTTGGACGGAAATTCCACCGTCTTGATCGGCACCGTATCGGTATAGCCGATGACAACGGCGCGGAATTTCTCAGCCGCAAGCGCGCCGCCGATACGCTGGATGAGATCGCGGAACTGCGGGCTGACATCGGCGCTGCCGGTGGAAAACAGGCCCGAATTGTTGATGCGAATGCGCAGCCGCCCGTTTACATCCGCCAGCGTGACAAGCTTCTTTTCGACTTCCGGCTGAAGGAAGGCCATCAGCTTTTCAAGCCGGGAGGGTTGCCGTGGTTCCAACGGCTTCGGCGGTTCCACGACCTTGGGCGTTTCGACGAGCGCCGGCGGCTGGGGCGGGCTTGCGATCAGCACGCTCGGCGTCTCGTTCGGTGGGAGATGGGCGAGCCTCTCGAATGTGACATCTGATGCGTTGTTGAGCGACAGCGTGAAGAAGAGATAACCAAGCGCAAAGGCAAGCGCCATCAGGGACAGCAGGGTCCACAGCGCGGCCATCGTGCGCAATGGCGTATGACGGGCTTCCACGCCTTTCCAGTGCGGCGAAAGCTCCCGTTCGAAGGTGCCGTATTGGCCAATCAGCGTCTTGTAGAGGCTGTCGCGGATGCGCGAAAGCTCCAGCGCGCCCTTTGGCGAAACGCGGGTGCGCCCTTCGAAAGCCAGCGACAGGCAGAGATAGATCAGCAGCAGCAGATCCTTACTGGCGCCGGGCGACTGGTGGAAATGGTCGAGAATGTCGAAAACCCGGTCGCCGCCGGTGACATCGTTGTGGAAGGTGGAGACAAGGCCGGAGCGCGCCCAGCCTGCCCGCACGCCCCAGGGTTTGCTCAGAACGACATCATCCACCGTGGCGCAGACGACATAGTGCGCCGCTCTTGCCCGCTCGGGGCTGATGCGGGCGGAAGCGAGATCGCGCTCGTAGCGGGTGATCGCCTCAATGCAGGCGCGGCGAAGCTGATCGGGATCCGGCTCCGCATCGCTGAAGCGCAGCAGATGCGCGAGGTTGAGGAGGGGAGCGGCCGATTGCACGAGCGTCGGCACATCGCCGCCGCCGAAATGGAAACCGGAGAGCAGCTGATCGACCGGCATGGCGGCCGCGTGTGCCTTCGGTTGCCCGGCCGGCGCGTCGGTTTCGACAATGTCTTCGAGGATCGCCGCCATGTTGCGGGCGTTCTGGTTGCGTCGGCGGCTTTCCTCGGTGATTTCGACCACCGTTGGCAAATCCTGCCAGGAGGAGGGGTTTTCCTTGCTCATTCGCGTAACGCCCACATTTCCATCTCAAGTCCGGGGAACTCGCCTGCCAGATGCAGGGCAATCGCGCCGGAGGTCTCAAGCTGCTTCCAGAGGGGCGATTGCGTGTCGATCTCGAAATAGACGGTGCCGGACCGATAGGGCAATTGCCGCGGCAGGACCGGCAGGGAGCGCACTGGAATGCCGGGCAGAGCCACATTGACCAGTTCAGAAATCCGCTCCACCGGCCCGACCTTGATCTGTGCCGGCAGACGGCGGCGAATGTCTTCGGCGGCCATATCCGCGCGCACCGCAAGCACGAAGCCGGCATCGCGCAGCAGCGTGCGATCGTGGATGGTGCCGACGCGGACGCCGTGGCGGCGCTCCACCAGTTCGATCGCCACGGCTGCCTGTTCCAGGACCGCTGACAGCGATGTGCGCAGATCGTCGAAAACCGCCCCGAAGGTGGCTTTCAAGTCCTCGTGCCGATAGGGCGGGAAATCCGTCGCCCGCTTTTTGTCCGTGGTGAAGGTTGCAAGCTCGCCGGCAAGCTGGATGCAGTCTTCGTAAAAACGGATGGGGTGAAAGCGCGTGGCGTTGGCGCAGCGATGCGCCAGCAGCGGATCGGCCCGATTGAGGATTTGCAGCAGGAAATAATCGCCCACTTCCGCCGTTCCCCTTATCGTCGGATCGCCGATGCGTTCGGCAATTGCCTGGGCACGGTGGCGCACGATCCCCAGAAGCTCCGTCAGCAATTCGTTGAGGCGGGGTGCCGCCGCGCAGCTCAGGCTCGGAGGAATGAAATCCGGGTCCAGAATGACCGCGCGATCAGAACGGACCTCGATGACCCTTGCAAGACCGATGAGATCGTAACCGGAGAGATCGTCGCCGGTTTTGAGGAATTTCAGGCTAAGACGGCCAACATCGATGGGCGCCACGAAATCCGTCTCGATATTGGTGTCGGAGACCTCATAGCTGGAGGCGGTGAAGCGCACATTGTTCGCATCGTTGCGGCCGCTGGCGGACATATCCGCCTTGCCCGGCTGCCGGGCCGGCAGGGCGAGATAGATAACGGCGTTCTTGACGCTTTCGTCGAGATCGAGCGGCGGCGGCAGGTCGGCATCTTCAGGCGCTTCGAAGGGCGTTCCATCGGGAAGAACGCCGCGCAGGTTCGACAGGGCGAATTGACCTATCGACAACGCGCTGCGGTCAACGCCGATTTCGGCGATGCCCCACGGATAAGGCGAGAGGTTGCGTGTGGCGTTGCGCACCAAGCGTTCGGTCCAGCGGTCGGATTGCTGAAAATGCTGAACGCGAAGAAACATGCCCTCGCTCCAGGCAACACGGTTCTCATGTCTCATCGTGGTTGTTTACCCCCTTTGCATGGGCCTTTATCGCGTCAGGTTCCTGCGTGGGCGCGGCCTCACCGCGCGCTGCCCGCTGCAGGAACTGCCTGACCGGCAATGGACGGCCGTTTTCCTCAAATTGCTTTTTGTAAGTGGACCAGTAGTCGGTCTTCATGATCAGCCCCTGCCAGTCGCGGCGCTCGATTTTGGCACGAAGATCGTTGCCGGCATCGACAGAGGCTTCGAGAAGCCTCGGCTCGAGTTTTTGCGTGCAGCCATGGATCAGCGTTTCAAGCGAGGCGGCGAGCCGCCGCTGCTGGCGGATGAGCGTTTCCATCCGTTCGCTCAGGGAGGCTGACGAACCGTGGCCGGCGCTCTCGCCTTCAATGTCGAGAATGGCCAGACAATCGGCGCTTTCCTGCTCCAGCACGGTCAGAAGATCGCCGATCTCCTGCGCAGTCGAAGCGCCCGCAGCCGATGCATCCTCTGGTGTCAGGTCTTCACCCGTTTCCGGGAAAACGCTGTCGAAATCCTCGTTACCTGAGGCCGAAACCGGACGAGAGATCATCACCGGCGTGTTCAGGGCGTCGGTATGTTCGTGCTCGCTGCTTGCAACCGGCTCCTCGTCCCAGTTATCCGGCAGAACGGTGCCTGTTCTACGCGCCGCGGGCGGCTCGCTCCAGCCGATCTCGACATTTCGCGAAATGGATTTCGCCTTCCGCTTCGTGCCCTCGCGCCATGTTTCGGACCAGTCGTCGGCGGAGGCGGTGTTGCCCAACACGCCGCCGGCCGAGCGGCCATTCGGGGCGATGTCGGCAAGTATCGCCGAAATGGTCAGCGGCTCGTCACTCATGCGCAGGGAAGCATCGGGATCGGAAAAATCCAGCTCGGCATCGCCGCTGATGGCAACGTGAAAAACCTGCCCGCCAATGTTGATTTGCGAACCGTCGCGGAGACGCGCGCTTTCGCCTTCCAGAAGCAGGCGGCCATCGACCAGCGTGCCGTTCGCGCTCTGGTCCAGTATCGTGAAACCTTCGCCATCGCGGCTGAGCGTGCAGTGCAGCTTGGAAACGCGCCGCTCATTGTCGTCGATCTGCCAGTCGCAATCGCGAGACCGGCCGATGACGCGGCGGCCGCGCTCGAAGCTCCACTGACTGGCTCTTGCGGCTCCGATATTTCGTGTGTCCTTGAGTGCAAGCTTCATGTTCATGCCCTCACGCGGAAATCGCCGAGCCTTCCCGCTCGGTCACCACAGCATCGGCGCTGTCTTTTTCTGCGGGCGCCACACGAGCCCAGCTGTTCCAGCCGAGGCGGGCGGGGGCATCGGACTGGCCGAGGCGGCAAAAGGGAATGTCCTCCTTTTTCAGGATCACCTGCACATCGAAATGCAAGGCGCTTCCGACGAACAGGCGTGTCAGCGAAAATATCTCCGTAAGCCGCTTCGATCCGGGCGTCAGGGCCAGATAATCCGCATAGGCGACGGGACCGATCACGATCCGGAAGCCGCCGCTCATATCTTCGACAGCGCTTCCTGCCGTCGTGTTTTGTCCGAGCCTCAGCCCGGATGCCTGCCCGAGCTGGCTTTGTTCGTGAAGCGGCAAAGCCACCCATCGCCGACGAAACTGCTCGACATTCACCGGAAGTCCCGTGAATTCGCAAAGCATGGAGGTCAGGGCCGAAACATTGCGGTTACGGCCGGCCAGAAGGCCGCTGAAACGCAGGAGCGCATCTTCGCTCACGCCTGCCTTTTCCACCAGACCGGCTGTGCGGAACCCGGTGAGTGCAAGCAGGGTTTTGCGAAAACCGTTCTCCCGCTGCTCGGCCGACCAGCGCAATCCCCTTGCGAGGCGGTATTTTTCCGTCGCGGATACAAACAGTTCGCTGAACCTTGCCGAGAACAGATTGAAGAAGCTTGCCAGCGCGCCGGAGCGATTGCGCTCTTCCCGCTGCAGCAATTCGCCATAGACCGGCGGCAGCGAACCGAGCGGCCCGACAATGGGCGCGAAGGCGGATTTCAGTTCGGCCTGGCCGCGTTTGCGGTTGAAACCGCTGATCGCCAGCGGGGTCGGCTGTGTTCCGCCATGAGCGCCGACGACAATCCCATCATCCGCCGAAACCAGCTGGGCGACGCGAAACGCGGTGGCGGGCTCAAAACGGCCGGGATCGTCGCTGAGAAGCGCGGCCTGCCGGTCTTTCATGGTTGGCGTCTGCTGTTCCATCCCGGTCTCCTAGAGCAGCGGCCGGTCGGCCGCGCGGGCCGGCCAGCGGGCAATCGGTTTGGAGTGGCCGCGCATCGTCGCGGTCAGCCGCGTGAAACTGTTGATCGAGGTGTAGAGCCCGAAGAAATGATTGAGGACATTGGCGAACACAAATGCGGCAGGCCGCGCGATCAGCGCGGGGTCGAACTCCACGGTGATATCCGTTCCCGGCACCATGGCCGAGCCGATCCGGGCATGGGAATTCTGCGCCTCGACATTGCTGATCGCCTCCACGAGCTGCCGGGTCTCCGGGCTGTCCCTGAAGGAATAGAGCGACAGAATGTCCTTCAGTGCCGCGCCGCCGCTGTCGGTGAGGGAGAGATGGTTGAGGAGGAGATGCGAGATCAGCCGCCATTCACGCGCCGAGCGCTCGTTGACGCGGATCGCCGCGGTCGGCGGCATTAGCGCATGGATGGATTTTATAGCCTCGTTACCGGTAGAAAGCTGCAGGAAGGGGTGGCCTCCGCCAAAGGGAAGCTGGCTTGGCAGCTCGCGATTGATGCACAGCGTATCGATGCTCGCCACCATGTCGAGCGGTCCAAGCGGTCCGCGCTTCTGATCGACGAAGGCGATGTCCGTATCGGAAGAACCATCGTCGTCGAAACGGCGCTGTATCTGCCAGAAAACGTTTGCACCGTTGTTGCGCTGGGTGCGGCCGAAAAACGGGGAGGTCTTTTCCGTCTGTCCGGAACGGCTTGTCAGTTGAACGTTTTCGACGGCATAGATTTCGCGGGTCCGCTGCCGCCGTGCATCTGGCAGCAGCCGGTATTCCGTGCGCGTGCCATCGAGGCTGAGCGGTTCGCAGCTTTGTTTGAACAGGTTGATGACCGGCGAGGCGTTCAGCACGAAATCCCGGACCGATACCATGCGTTCAAGCTGTGTGTCCGCTGCATCCAGATAAATGTAAAGTTCGCAGTCGCCGCCGCTCCATTTGTCCAGCCCGTCGATGTCGAGAAAGAGAAATTTCTGTGGCAGCGCGAAGAACTCGGTGAGAAGCCGGTATCCGTCAAAACTGTTGGCCGGATAGGGCAACATGGCCTGATCGCGGGTATAGCCCGATGGCGTGAGATTGCCGGCGGGCAGGAAAATGGCTTCCTTGTCCTCGGCGTGCCGCGCAAGCGCCATGCCCACGCAATGATTGGTCAAAAGCTCGTAAAGCGCCGTGGCCTGCTGCCATGCGGCGGACAGAAAAACCTGAAGCTTCGTCAGGCCCATTTCCGGGAAAGTGCCGCCGCGCGGCGCCGTGCTGCGCAGCGAAAGCCGCAGGCAGCTGGCGGCGCCGGTAAACGAGGCCGAAAAAGGCGCGTCGATCGGCTGGCCGGACAGCGTTGCGGCTGCGATTTGCAGCGGCGCGATTTCCACTGCCTGCGTGGTGCGAAAACGGCAGCTTTCACCACCTACCGGCTCGGCAAGGATTTCGCTGTGTCGGGGAAGTGTCTGCACGGTTGCGAGCGCCGTGCTTGAGGTGAATTGAACCACGCTCATGGACGGGATCGGCGCAAGATAATGCGGGTAGAGCGTTTCCAAGAGGCTGTCCGACAGTTCCGGAAACTCGTCGTCCAGCTTCTGGCGCACACGGGCGGCGGAATAGGCGAAGCTCTGGATCAGCCGTTCGACATGGGGATCGTCGGCGACATCGCCCGTCATGCGCAGCCTGCCGGCAATCTTCGGAAACGCCGCCGCGAAACGCGATGCGCGTTTTCGCAGCGCGAAGAGTTCGTCATTGTATTTTTCGAGAAAGCCGTCAGCCATTCGTCGCCTCCACCAGAAAAAGCTGCGTTGACGGATCGATCCGGGATTCGAAGCTGATCGGCGGCATGCCTTCCTGAAGGCGGAAACTTGCCTGTATGCGCATGCGAAGCGCCCGGTCGCCATCCGTGCGGTTTTTCAGGATCGTCACATGCACATCGGCAAGACGGGTTTCGAACAGGGAAATCCGTCGCTCGATGCTGCGTGCGAGCCGCGCCTTGGAGGCATCCGTCACCAGATTGGCCGAAAGAATGCCGTCCACGCCATAGCTCACCAGCGCATCGGTAAGCTCTTTCAGCGCTGCCGGCGGGCCGGCGGGGTTGCGGCGGGTATTGAGCAATGCCTCGAGATCGCGGCGGATCACCTCGCGCATCTCGCGTGCCTGATCCTTCAGGCTGACGAGCATATCCGTTTCCGCATCCGGCGCGTCATCGAGAAGCCGGTCCAGAACGGAGCGTGACAGCGTTCTCTGCCGCGCGCGATATTGCTCGAGTGGATCAACCACGGGCGATCTGCCTTTCATCGTCGGAGGCGGCGGAAAGGGAACCGATCTCGTGGAACGGCACCACATCGTCGCCAATGAGCAGGCAGCGCTGGCCTTGCCCGGTTGCCAGAGGCCGGTCATCTTCGCTCCATCGGGTTTCCCGGCCGAGGAGGAGGCCGACATCGTCCTTCGCACCGTAATAGATCGCCGGGAGCAGCACGGATGCGACCGCGCCGTCGCGCAATGTCAGCTCAGCCCCGCGGAAAGCGAGGTCGCGCGGGCGGCTCATCGGGTCGATGATGAGGCTTTCTATCCGATCGTAATCGATCCACAGGTAGCGACCGCCATTGGTCAGCACTTCCAGCGCATGCGGAATCCGGTCGTCCAGATCGCGAATATCGCCGGCGGTCTTGCCGTTGCGGCTGATTGGTACGTTGCCGCGTTTTTCATCGAGTTCAGCCAGTGCGGTTCTGGCGGCATCCGCATCGCCGCTGCGTGCAGCGATATTCGCCCGGATGGCCAGTTGGTCGAGTTCGGACGGACCGCCGGGAAAATCCGGCACGGCGCCGGTTTCGAACCACGCATTGCGCGCGGCCATGGCGCGCAGCTGGTGGCGAAAGAGGGAAAAACCGACGCTGTCCTGCGGCGAAAATGTTGCGGCGAGATTGCACTGTGCATCGGCCTTTTCATAGTCGCCGGCAAGGACCAGCAGGTCGATGTAGAAATGACGGCCATCCTTGTCGGTCGGCTTTGATTTCACATGGTCCCGCGCGAGCCCAATTGCGTCTTGCAGCCGGTTGTCGTCCAGGAGGTGGGAAATATCGTCGCGCAGTGTCATGCGGATATCCTTTGCGGCTCGGCTGAAGACCGGGATGCGGCGGCGGGCGGCATCACGGTTTCGGCAATGAGGTGGAAGCTCGTGGAGACGTCATCGAGCTGGAAATGCGGCTGAAGGCGCACGGTGCAGGAGAATGTTCCCGGCTTGCCGGGAACCTCGAAAACTTTGATCCCGGCGGAGCGCAGCGGGTAGCGCGTGCGCAGCGCCGCTTCCGCATCGTCATTGCCAAGCGTGTAGGAGGAAAGCCAGCCTTCCAGCTTGCGCTCTATCGTCGAGGCATCGCTCAGCTGGCCGATATCGTCGCGCATGATGACCTTGAGGTAATGCGAGAACCGGGAGGCGCACAGCACATATTGCAGCATGGCCGCGAGGCGGGCGTTCTGTCTTGCGGCTTCGCTGGAATAATGCCCGGGGGCATGCAGGGACTGGTTGGCGTTGAAGATCGCCATGCCGGAGAGATAGGTGGTGGAGACGGGCACGATGCCGAGATCGGAAAATTGCTGCTCCTGCCCGGTCGTCAGCTGCACTTCGACGGGCGGCTGCGCGGATAGGCCGTTGCTTTCGATGCCGAGATCGAGCGGTGGCAATTGCCGGGAAGAGAGCATGCCGCCATCCACGGCATCCTGCGTCACACCGCGCAGATCCGCAAACCAGCCGGAATCGACGAAATTGCGCACGACCACCGTTGCAAAGGCGAAAGCGGCGTTGCCCCAAAGCAGGGTCTCGCCGCTTTCCGCCACATGCTCGCGGAATGGAAATCCGTCATCGCGCCCCCGCGCGTAGGGCCTGTATGGCGAGCGCATCAAAACGCGCGGCGCAACAAGGCCGACAAAGCGGGAATCGTCGCGTGCGCGAAGCGCATGCCAGCGAAGCCGCGATTTGTCCTGCTTCAGCGAGGAAAAGTCGTGAACTCGGCTGAGTTCGGAAAAATTCTGCAGGCCGACGGCGGAAGGTGCTGCCGCTGCGACGAAGGGGCAGAAGGCGGCCGCAGCCACCATGCCGATCTGTGACAGCGTGGTGATGGAATCGGCGCCCTGAAGATCATCGGGGGAAAAGGCGTAGTCGCCGATCAACAGGCCGACCGGCTCGCCGCCCGGCATGCCGAATTCGCGATTATAGACGACTTCGAAAAGATGGCTCTGGTCGAAGTCGGTGGCCCGTTCCGTGTTGCGGGCAAGATCGCGCCAGCTGGCGTTCAGCAGCTTCACCTTAACGTCGGCGCCGCGGCCAGCCTCACGAACGACCATGGCAAGCCCGCGCCATCTCGCTTCCATCGCCTGAAAATCAGGGTGATGGAGAATGGCGTTAACCTGACCGGTCAGCGCATCGTCGATGAGGGCGATGAGCTGATCGGCAAAAATGCGGGCGTCCGGAAAGGACTGATGCGCCATGAGCGGGCTCCGGGTGACGAACGGGGCCGGGGTGGCGGACCACCCCGGTCCAGGTTCAGTTCTTGGACGGAATACGCGCGACCATGCGCAGCGAGGTCGTCAGTTCTTCCATCTGCAACCAGGGCCGCATCCATGCGACCGCATTGTAGGCGCCGGGTTTGCCCGGCACTTCCTGCACGGTCACCTTGGCGTCGCGCAGCGGATATTTCGCCCGGCTTTCTTCACCCGCTTCGTCATTGGCGTTGACGTAGTTGGCGATCCAGCGGTTGAGCCAGACTTCGCAATCGGACGCTTCCATGAAGGAGCCGATCTTGTCGCGGCCCATCACTTTGAGATAATGCGCGAAGCGCGACGTGGCCATGATGTAGGGCAGGCGGGCCGAAACGGCGGCGTTGGCCGTGGCTTCCGGCTTGTCGTAAAGCTTGGGCTTGTGCGCGGTCTGGGCACCGAAGAACACTGCATAGTCTGTGTTCTTGTAGTGGCAGAGCGGCAGGAAGCCGAGCTTGCCCAGTTCAGCATCGCGACGGTCGGTAATGCCCACTTCCGTCGGGCATTTCAGATCAAGATCGCCGTCATCGCTGGAGAAGACGTGCATGGGCAGATTTTCCACCCGGCCACCATTTTCCGCACCGCGGATCGCCGTGCACCATCCGCTCTTTGCAAAAGCGTCGGTCAGCTTGGTGCCCATGACGTAGGCGGCGTTCATCCAGCAATATTCGTCATGCTGAAGGTCGCCATTCACCGCACCCTTGGTCTCGTCATAGGCGAAATCGTCGATCGGGTTGGTCTTCGGGCCATAGGGCATGCGCGCCAGCACACGCGGAAGAGCGAGCGTCACGAAGCGGGAATCGTCGCTTTCGCGGAAGCTGCGCCACTTGGCGTATTCCACCGTATCGAAAATCTTCTCCAGATCGCGCGGGCGTGCAAGATCGCGATAATCCTCGAAGCCGAACATGTGCGGGCTGGCCGCCGCGATGAACGGCGCAAAAGCGGCCGCCGCAATCGACGAGACACCCTGCAGCAACTGCACGTCGTCGAAGGAATTGTCGAATTCGTAATCGCCGATGATCGCGCCGAGCGGCTCGCCGCCAGGGGTGCCGAATTCGTCTTCATAGATCGCCTTGAAGAGGCGGGACTGGTCGAATTCAACGGCCTTTTCCAAATCGCGCGCCAGTTCCCGCTTGCCGGCGTTCATGACGCGGATCTTCAGGTTGACGCTCGTCTCGGAATTCTTGACGAGATAGTTGAGCCCGCGCCAGGTGCCTTCGAGCTTCGCGAATTCCGGCGCCTGCATGATCGCGGCGAGCTGTTCGGAAATGGTCCGGTCCAGCTCGGCAATCGCATGGTTGAGGGTGACGGTGAGGTTGCGGTCATATTTGACCGTTCCCTTCAGCGCCTGGTCTGTCAGCGTGCGCAGGAGGTTCTGCGCGCGGTCCGGTTCGGTCTGGCGGGTTGCGGCAACCACCTTGGACAGCAGTCCCTGATCTTCGGCGGTCGTTGCCTGGGCTTCGCTTTTCAGCAGGCTTTCAGCGCTCATGTTTCAGTCCTTCCACATGCGGCTTTTAAATGCCGCTTGAACAGTTGAAGCCCCGGAGCGGGGCCGTTCGGGGAGGTTTTCCTCCGCACAGGCGATTATTCGCTCGCGCCGTTCTTTTCCTTGAGTTCGGAAACCAGCGTTGCGAGGTCGGTCTTGTTCTGCAGAATATCTTCCAGCAGCCGTTCCAGATCTTCCGAGCGGTCGGCCTTGGACAACAGGTCGCGCAGTTCGTTGCGGGCGTCCAGAAGCGCCTTGAGGGCGGGAACTTGCTGCACGACGGCGCCGGGTTCGAAATCGTCCATGCTTTCGAACTTCAGGTTGACCTGCATGTCCGTGCCGTCTTTTTGCAGCGTGTTGGCAACGGCAATGTTGAGGCCAGGCGTCATGCGGCGCATCACCTCGTCGAAATTGTCGCGGTCGATCTGAACAAATTTGCGCTCGCCGAACGGCTTCAGCGGCTGGGTCGGATTGCCCGAGAAATCGCCGAGAACGCCGACAACGAAGGGTAGTTCTTTGACCACCATCGCGCCTTCGGTTTCGACTTCGTATTTGATGTGGACGCGGGGCTTGCGAACCCGTTCCAGCTTTTCGTGTACACTTGCCATTTCAACCTCCTTGATGCCCCTTGGCATGGCTGACTGTTACGGGACGGCGTCTCCGTCCCTTGCATCGTTATTTTCCGTTGTTGTCTCCGCCGGGCTTGATCCCGGCGGCCGTCAGAACGGCATTGCGGGCCTGTGCCTCGGGCAGAAGCTCCGCCAGCAGTTCGGAAAAATCCATGCGCCCCCTGCGAACCAGCGTTTCGATGGAAAGAGAAATCGGCGAATGCGGTTCGGTCCGGCGAAAGTAACGCGCAACCGAAAGAAGAGTTTCAAACGCTTCATCGCGTGAAGATATGCCTTCCGGAGAAGTTGCGGATGTCCGCATGGCGGGCTGGCCGCTTTCATCCGTACTGGTAGCCGCAGCCGTAGCCCGTTCGAGCGGTGCCGTTTCCTCGTCGCGCCCACCCAGCGTGCGAAGCGCCGCAGCCGCTTCGATAAGCGTGTTGCGTATATTGGAGCTCGGCGGGGCGGCCTGGCCGCAACGTTCGGAAAGGACGGCCGTGATGGCATCAAAAGAGGAGAGGCAGGCATTTACCTCGGCCAGATGGGAAGACATGGCGGCAACGCCTGCTTCTGATGCGAGCCGATACAGTTCTTCGCGCCGTTTGCTCTCGTTCGGTCGCTGCGCCAGCTGGAAATCCCAGAGGCTGTGCTCTCCAAATTTCCTACCGGGGATCAGCGGCGCAAGCCGAAGCGGCTGCACAAGCGTCCCCTCGGCGCCGATGCCGTTCAATCCCGCAAAAGGTGCAAATTTTTCCTCATCATTATCATCGCTGATGGAGCGCAATGAGTCCCAATGGTTGTAGAAAAGATCGCCACAAAGCTCATAGATTTCTCGCAGTCCAGGAAAGCCGCGCAGCCGCAGGCTTGCTTCGGCAAGCCACGCCAATATTTCTATGTCCTTGCTTTCGGAATATATAATCTGCAATCCAAGATTGCTGACACTGTCCCAGCTACTGGAGATCTTTAAGTTATCCTGTGGGGACGTGGCACGCTCTTCTGTGCGTGCCTGATTTCTTTCATCCTTAATTCTGTAGTATATTTCACGCGTTCTTGAATCGATCCGGATATTTTCTCCGCAATCGCCAAAAAATTCTGTATCTCTTTTAACATGCGGCGCGTTCAAGAGCAGTTTATCCCCAGAAAATAGTAATTGATTTTTTGTAGTTACTTCCCTTACGTAAGGCTATTCCTAAGACAGACTTATTCAAAATGTGTCTAAATTGTGGCGCCTACCACCTAATCTAACTCGATAAAAAATAAACTTCGGGGTGGACAACCCGGTTTCATCATCATAGTTATTCCACGTCACGTTGTGGAATGAACCCGGGCAGGAGGCTCATTGCATGTCGCATATCGATCTCAATCGCCTCGTTGAAGCGCTTGAGCCTGACCTGCGTGTCTCGCTTGAAGCTGCGGCTTCTGTTGCGGTGCGTATGGGGCACAGGTACGTGGATATCCCGCATTGGCTTCTAGCGGTTGTAGATGCCGGCATCTATGCGAAAACATTCGAAGAATTAAAAATTCCACTTCCGGTATTACAGACGGAAATCGACCGCAGCCTGGAAGAGGCTGTTATCGGCGATGGAGAGGCATTGTCGCTCTCCCAGAACATTCTGACGGTGGGCCGTGAGGCATGGGTTCTCGCGTCGCTGGAGGCCGGGCGCGACCGCGTGACGCTTTGCGATCTGCTTCTGGCGATGGACGAGGAAACCTCGCTCCGCTCTTTTGTCCGCTCGGCATTTCCGTCGCTGAAGGCGATGGATCGCGCGGCTCTCGAACGCCTTCGCAGTTCGGTTGAAGACAGCAGCGGAAGAGAGGTTCCTTCCGCGACGGCGGGCGCCGCGCCGGCCGCCGGCCAGAACGATTTTCTGCGTCTTTACACCCAGGACATGACCGCCGACGCCCGGAACGGCAAGGTCGATCCGGTGATCGGGCGCGATGATGAATTGCGCCAACTCGTTGATATTCTTACGCGTCGTCGTCAGAACAATCCCATTCTGGTGGGTGAAGCCGGGGTTGGCAAAACGGCGGTCGCCGAAGCGCTGGCGCTCGAAATCGCGTCCGGAAATGTGCCGGAAAAATTGCGCAACGTTCGCCTGCTGAACCTCGATATTTCGCTGCTGCAGGCCGGTGCCGGCGTGAAGGGTGAGTTCGAGCGCCGTCTTCATGGCGTGATCGATGCGGTAAAACGCTCGGCCGAGCCGGTCATCCTGTTCATCGACGAGGCGCACGGGCTTGTCGGCGCCGGTGGTGCGGCCGGACAGGGCGATGCAGCCAATATTCTCAAGCCTGCTCTCGCGCGCGGCGAAGTCCGCACCGTCGCGGCTACGACCTGGAGCGAATACAAGAAATATTTCGAAAAGGATGCGGCGCTGACGCGTCGTTTCCAGCCCGTGCATGTGCGCGAGCCGGATGAAACGACCGCGATCCGCATGTTGCGCGGTGTCGCCGATAGCTTCATCAGCCATCATAACGTTATCGTTCGTGACGAGGCGATTGTGGCGGCAGTGCAATTGTCGGCGCGTTACATGCCGGCGCGGCAATTGCCGGACAAGGCCGTCAGCCTTCTCGATACGGCAGCGGCGGCCGTTTCGTTGGCGCGGCAGACCCTGCCGGAACGGCTGCGCGCCATGGAAAGCGAGCGGCGTCTTCTGACCGATGAGTTCAACTGGCTCCTGCGTGAACCGCAGGATGACGAGATGCAGGGCCGTATCCAGTCGATACGCGACGAAGTCGAGAAGCTTGAGAGCGGGATCGACGATCTGCGTGGCCGTTACGATGCGGAAATGGCTGAACTCAGCGAAGAGCAGCCCGTTGAAACCGGCGCGTCGAATGTGTCGCGCCTGCGGCCTGCGGCTGAGACCAAACCGGCAAATGCCGAAAGACTAGTGCCGACGATGGTCGATCGTGAAGCGATTGCATCCGTCGTATCGCGCTGGACCGGAATTCCGCTCGGTAAGCTTCTGGCCGACCAGATCGAAAGCGCGCGCACATTGGATGCGCGCATGCGCCAGCGAGTCGTGGGGCAGGATGCTGCAATCGGCCGCATCGCCGATGCCATGCGCACCGCCCGTGCCGGATTGTCCGATCCACGCCGCCCGCCTGCGGTGTTCTTCCTCGTCGGCATGTCCGGAACGGGCAAGACCGAGACGGCGCTGTCGCTCGCCGATCTGCTCTATGGCGGCAACAGCCATCTGACGACGATCAACATGTCGGAGTTCAAGGAGGAGCACAAGGTTTCGCTGCTTCTCGGTTCGCCGCCCGGTTATGTCGGTTTCGGCGAAGGCGGCGTGTTGACGGAAGCGGTTCGCCGCCGGCCGTTCGGCGTTCTCCTTCTCGATGAGATCGATAAGGCTCATCCCGGCGTCCAGGATATTTTCTATCAGGTGTTCGACAAGGGCGTGCTGCGCGACGGCGAAGGTCGCGACGTCGATTTCAAGAACACCACGATCTTCATGACGGCCAATACCGGTTCGGAACTGCTGGCCGCGCTTTCCGCCGATCCGGATACGATGCCGGAAGGCGAGGCGCTGGAAGCGCTGCTGATGCCGGAGCTGACCAGACAGTTCAAGCCCGCATTCCTCGGGCGCACGATCATCCTGCCTTTCATGCCGCTCGGTGCGGAAGAACTCGCAAGGATTGTGGATATGCAGATCGGCAAGATCAGGGAACGCGTGCTCGCAATATACGGCGCCGACCTGACCCTTTCCGATGCCGCGCGCGACGCGTTGGTGGCGCGTGCCGGTGCAAGTGAAATCGGCGCACGCGCCATCGAAATCATGATCGGCAGGGATCTCCTGCCGCCTCTTTCCAGCTTTTTCCTCGAGAAGGTCATCGCGGGAGAGCGTGTCGGGACGATCATTGTCGATTTTGGTGAAAACGGGTTCGGCATTCGTGCCGAAGAGGCTGGGGAAGCAGATGAATTCGCCGTAACCGAAGAGGTTGGGGTGGATAAAGTTGCCGCGTCGGATGGGGCTACCCGACGCATGCGGCATTAAACGAAGGGTAACTCGGCCTCGGAGCAAGAGGTCATTTCAGCTACAGGAGCTTACAGCATGCCAATTTATCTGCAGATTGACGGTATCCAGGGCGACGCCACGCATGAGGAGCACCGCAAGTGGATGGATATTGAAGCCATTCACTGGAACGTGGCCCGCAACATGAACACCTCTGCTGGTTCTGCTGCAAACCGCGAAGCATCCGAGCCGACGATCTCGGAAGTCATTCTGACCAAGGTTAGCGATTCTTCTTCCACCAAGCTTTTTCAGGAAGCCTGCGCCGGCCGCACTGGCAAGCTCGCAACCATCCATCTGGTGACCACGGGCAATCCCGGCAACACCTATATCGAGTATCTGCTGACGAACACGCTTATCGCCAGCTACTCGGTGGATTCCAGCGGTGACCGTCCGGTGGAAACGATCAAGCTCAACTTCACCAAGATGGAAGTGAAGTACACGCCGTTCGACGACAACAACTCGCCGCAGTCTCCGATGATCGCCTCTTACGATCTGGCGACGACGAAGGCCGCCTGATGACAAAGGTCCGGTGCCTTAGCGGGCACCGGACCATATATCCGGGCTTGCGGACCAACAGCTCGTAACGCTGACGGTGCCGCATTTTTCGTTATGTCGTCCAGAGGGAGGCGTGTTGAATGCCTAATTTTTCCGTTTCTACAGACAGTTTCACCGTCCGTCCCGTTCGGCAGGACGAAGTCCTGGCACCTCAGAAGATGGGTCGAGGACCCGATCTTTCGTATATGAGCCTTCCCGACGGCCCGAGGCAATTCAATCAGCGCGCAGCTGTCGGTGGAGCGGCGGCAGCCGTGTTCAGCCAGGCTGCCGCCGCTCTCAACGAGGGCGCAATTTCCGTCTGGTTGCGGAAGTGGCTGCGAGCAAATGAAACCAAGATTGGCCAGGCTTTGCTGCAGCACCGGCACAGTGCGTTCGCCTTGCAGGTGAATTATGCCGTCGCTAATTCGTTCGGCAATCAGATGTTCTTATCGAGAGACATATATCTTCTCGGAACCGCACCCACGGCGAAAGAGATCGGGACCGTTCTTACCCCGGATGTGATGTTTGGCCCAAAGATGGATGTGACGACCAACTATGCAACGAAACTCCAATACGCTTATCTGGTTGGGGAGCGACGCTGACGGAAGTTCGAGCATGGAGACCCTTGGCTCTCTTTCTGGCACGAACGAATTCAGGTGATGAGTGACGGCGCCGAGCGCCCTCGCTTCACGATCAGCAATAGTTGAAGGCGATAGCCCATGCATGCCGCTTCTCATTCTGTACATTGCGGAGATAGACAATGAGCGACCAGCCCTCGCCGTCTGATTTCATTCAGGCGAGCCGCGTTCTGAAGGTCAAGTCGCCTTTGGGCGAGGACCAGCTTCTTCCGGAGCGTCTGACGGTCGAGGAAGGCGTGTCGCAGCTCTTCGACATTCGCCTGACAGTGCGGGCCAAGAAAGAAGCGGTCAAGCCTGAGGAACTGATCGGACGGCTGGTCGATGTTTCAGTCGAGGTGCAACAGGGCTCTGGCGAAGAGGGCAGCGGCGTGCGCCGCCCCTTCAACGGCCTGGTTACCGAGTTGCATGAGGGTCCGCCTATCACTCGGGGCTTTCGCTCCTATGCCATGACCATCCGCCCGCAGATGTGGCTTCTGTCGCGTCGTTCCGATTGCCGTATCTGGATGGACAAGACGGCGGTCGAGATCGTTGAGACACTGTTTTCCGAACATGGCATTCCCGCCCCCGATACGTCAGGCATCATCTCGCCGCCGCCTGTACAGCACTACAGTGTTCAATGGAATGAGACCGATCTCGATTATCTCACACGCCGTTTCGAAGAGGACGGCCTGTTTTACTGGTTCAGCCATGAGGATGGTTCCCACAAGCTGCATGTGGCCGATAGCGCCAGCGGCTGGCTCGGGCCATCACCGGCCGCGCAGGGGGAGGGGACGGTGCGGCTGGCGCAGGGGTCGTCGGATCGCAACCACATCAACGATTGGGCGCGGCGTTTTTCCTATGTCTCGGGCCAGCGTGCGGGTGCGGACTGGAATTTCGAGACGCCGGGCATGGTGCCGGGCACGATGACGCCATCGCTGGTGCAAATGCCGGATGCGACGAAGCGCGAGCTCTACGAATATCCGGCCCGCATCAGGACGGTGGAAGAGGCCGAGCGCGCGCAAAAACTGCGTACCCAGGCCATTGAGGCCGATCATGACCGGGTGTTCGGTTCATCGACCTCGCGCATTCTGGAAGCCGGTCGCCGTTTTACGCCTTACGAGGTTGCCCATCCAGAGCATGCTTACGAAGAACATGTGATCATCAGGGCAAGCCACAGCATCGTCGATCTCTCCTATGAGACAAACAGCAACGAGCCGGAATATCGCAATCACTTCGAGGCAATTCCGGCCCGCGTTCCCTTGACGCCGCACCGGTCAACAAAACGCCCGCGCATCGAAGGCACGCAGGTGGCGATTGTCGCCGGACCTGAAGGCGAGGAAATCCATCCTGACCAATATGGCCGCATCAAGCTGTGGTTCCCGTGGGACCGCAAGGCGAAGAAGGATGGCACGGATACGTGCTGGGTGCGTGTCAGCCAGGCATGGGGCGGCGGCACATGGGGTGCGCAGGTCATTCCGCGCATCGGCATGGAGGTGATGGTCGCCTTTGTCGATGGCGACCCGGACAAACCGCTCGTTATCGGCGTGGTCAACAATCCGGCCAATTCCGTGCCTTACGACCTGCCCGCCAACAAGACACGTATGGTGCTGCGCTCCAACAGCCACAAGGGCGACGGTTTCAACGAAATCACCTTCGAGGATGAGGCCGGCAAGGAGAACCAGTTCTTCCACGCACAGAAGGACCAGACGACGCGGGTATTGAATGACCGGACCAAGCGCATCGACCGGCACGAGGTCGCATCGGTCGGTGGCAACCGTGCGGTTGAAGTTTCCGGCAACCAGAAACACGAGATCGGCGGCTCGGTAAACACCGTCGTCGGCGGCACGGGGCCGATGGCGATGATGGCCATGGCCGGCGTGCAGGCGCTCTCCGGGCAGACGGCGGGGCTGCTTTCGCAGGCCGCCCAGATCGCCGGCGGCGGTGGCCCGGGTGTCGCGGCCTTTGCCACTACACTCGCCTCATCCGCACTCGGCTTCCTTGGTGCTGGCGGTCTTTCATCGCGGGAGGGCGTTGTCTCCGGCCCAAGCCCGCGGGCGGATGCGGGTACGGCGCTCGCCGGTTCCGGCTCGGGCGTCGGTTCCGATGCTTCGGGATTGTTTCCGCTGCCGGGCATCATGAACACGATCGTCAGCACGTTCAAATCCGATAGCGTCGGTGTGGCGCGGGCTGAACAGATCGGGGTCAGCAAGGTTACGAATGTAGGCCAGACGTCGCTGGAGAGCGTCGGAAAGACAAAGAAGACAACCGTTGGAGAGCGTTACGAAATAAGCGTTGGCAAAGCCATTTTTACGCAAACTGAAAATCACACGGTGGTCGTCAGCGACAAGATAGTGCTTGCGGCGCCCGGCGGTGTCATCGAGATCAACAAAAACGGGGTGTTTATCAAGGCGTCCAAGTTCGAGGTCAAAGCAAATGCTGTGAACTTCAAGCGGGGCAGCGCCGGCAAAAGCACGAACAAACCTTTTGCTGAAGACTGCTCGAAGAAGTAGGGGTTGGCGTGGAACTCAATAGCGAGAAGAGGCAGGAAGTTCTTTCCAAACTTCGGGAGGAGCAGGGGAGTGGGGAAACTACTCGCCTTTATGCCGTTGTCGATGCGTCCCGGGCGCCCATGATTATTCCACCAGCACTTCAAGCCATGACGGACAAAGTTGCATGTCTTTACAGAGGCAACGCGCTTGAGGAGTTCGGAGACGATACGGCTTGGGTTGCAGAGATGACATCTGACGAAAGCGTGTTGCAATGGCTCATCGACAATGGCTTTGGCAAACGCTGGTCAATTTTTCTGCGAACGTCGCATGCATTGGAAGATATCGTCCGACATTTGAGGAAATTTACGATGGTCAAAGATAGTGAGGGGACTATTCACTTCTTTCGTTATTACGACCCACGAACGTTGCGCCAATATCTGCCAGTTCTAACATCAGAGCAGGCTACTATTTTTTTCAACGGAATTGAGTGTTTTTATTGTGAAAACGACCTGAAGGCGGGAGAATTCCTCAGGTTCCGCTTTGGAAACGGCATTGTACATCGTGAGATCGTTTTGCCTTCCGAAGGCACAGGTCAGGCAACGGCAGTTGAGAGGGCATTATCATGATCATTGAATTCGATCCGCGTCAGATGAATGCGATGCTGCACGATGACGACGATTTTACGAATTATTTCACCAAAGAAGTGATGCCAAAGCATCTACCCAGTTTCGCTGATATGGCGGGGTCGCCCCAGGCTACCGAAATGACACGCTGGGGCAGACGCTATGCGGAGCATTTCGGCTTTTCCGACCCGATTTATCAGATTCACTTCGTTGTTCTGATGTGGCGGATCGGGCCGGATTTCTTTATGTTCGAACCTTATAAATCCATCCTTGCCGATCAAAACCAGACTGAGGAACAGCGCATCGAGCGTTGTAACCTTGAACCGACCATGAGCCAGGAAGGGAACGCGATTGCGCGGAGCGACAATGCCTTCTGGTTCCCGCAATATATGAAGAACAACATTCTCGGCGTCCCTTATGACGACATCGAGGAGGAGTTCGAGCGTGAACGTGCTGCCAGGGCGAGAGACGTTCAATGAGCCAGCACCTCGATGACCTCGTCAATGTCCCGGATACACGCGAGCTTGAGCTGGCCCGTCGTGATCTGGACATGCTGAACCAGCGCTATACAGAAATCGCGAAAGAAGCGGGTTGGCTGGCTGCTTCGTCCATCCCCGTGGTGGGCGGTGTCGTGGATGTCGCGAGCGCCATTGGAAACGCCTGGACCGGCAACTGGGCAGATGCCGGTCTGGATCTGGTCGGTCTCGTTCCCGTCTGGGGTGATGGGGCCAAGGCCGCTGCCAAAGGCACCAAGATTGCGCGGTATGCCGAAAAACTGATGAGCCAGGTTGCTGCCGCCCAGCGCAAGGTCAAGGCGCTGGAAGACCATGTACGAAAGTCGGCAGCGGCATCGAAATATTGGGCTTCCAAGCGCGGCGAAGCCTACCGGAAGCTTCAGGAAGATTTGAGAAAATGCAATACGAAGGCATGCCGCCAGAAAAAGATCGACGAGTATAAGGATGGTGGCAAATACAAGAACATTCCCCGGGAGAAGGGGACGTGGGCCGGAGAACAGGGAAACAGCAAGTGGTCTCCTGAACCGGGGACACCGGCCGATAAGGCGCTGAAAGAATATGGACAGGATGGCGTTCAATACCGAAATGGTAAGCCCGATTTCTCGCCCTTCAGCCAAAAAGGCCCGGACGGCAAGCCCATCGAAGCACGGATCCCTGATATGCAGGGTAACCACGCCGCGCGAGATGGCGATTTCGGGCAAGCGAGAACAGCGATGAAAGAAAGGTATGGCAGCTGGAACGCCTCCAAAATGGAGGATGGTTACACCTGGCACCACAATGAAGATACATCAACGATGCAGCTTGTTGATGAACGAATCCATGCCGTAAAGTCGGGCGGGGGTGCACATACCGGTGGTGCTTCAGCAGTAAAAGACCCTGCCTATTGAGGAAAATATTATGAGCGTTACTTTGGATGAAGCAATCGCCAGAATGCAGGAAACGGGCGATTGGTCTTTTGAGGAAGACTCTCTCTGGTCTGCCCAAGACATTCTCGAATTTGAGGACTACACCTCATTGTCATTGCCGGAGCAGCTTGTTGCAGTTCTCATGCGCTATGGCTGGAATGGCTTCGAACAACCCGATATCTACGCAAATTTTATTGTGACGTATGAGGATGGCGCGCGTTCTGCGCACGAAGTCCAAGTCCTGGTTTCTGGCAAGAAGCGGTTTTATGATCGACACGACATGTTCATAAGCAACTCCACGTGGCCCGACCAGTTCACCTTACCAATGATATTCTTCGGCACCGCTGACGGTGGGAACTCGTATTTGTTGATGAATGGTCGGGATAAGACCGATAACCGAGTATGGCTGTGGGAACAAGCGTCGGATCCCTTCGGCACGGGAAATAACACGCGCGGCCTGGGTCTCGCAGCCCCGTCTCTTTATGAATTTTTCTACAATCTGAAAAAGGCCGACGAGATTTAAATGCTTGGTCTGCACGAAAAATGGCGAGCAACCTTCATCGAATCCTGGCCGGACGAAGTGTGCGAGTTGGGATTGCCCTTCGAGCAGTTGCTTATTTCGGAGCAGGATCGCGCGGCGATAGGAAGTAGAACTGCGGCTTTCCGGGAACTGTTCGACATAGATGAACTCACCCAGCTATCGGATGAATTTCGCATAGGCATAGATGCCAAAACCGCGGTTTTCAAAGAGGGCGCCCATTTTCGCTTCGGTGGATGCAGTTTCAAGCAGCCCGGACAATACCAAAAGGGGCCGATCTTCAACAGCGCCCAACTCATGTCTCATATATTGCGGGATAATCCCCGTGTGGCGGGACTTCTTGCCAGTTCACTTCAAGATAAATTTGACGTCTGCATGTTCATACGGCCCTGGAAAGACATTCCGAAATGGTCGGAGTTCAGGCTCTTCATGAAAAACCGGGAATTCATTGGCGCTTCGCAGTATTTTCATAAGGCTTTTTTTCCTGAGATAGAAGCCAATGCCAAATCCATCGCTGGAGCTCTGGTCAATTTTGCGGACCGTTTCAGGGGGGTCGCTCATATTGATGATGCTATCGTCGATATTTACTTAAAACCCGGCGATATCGCCGGATTTGAAGCTGTGCTTCTGGATATTAACCCGCTCATCGTGCGGTCCGACCCGTGCCTTTTTCAATGGAGGAACGGGGGGGATTTTGACAGGGGGCTACGCTTCCGGGGCGGGAATAATCGAGTGCTCGCCATAGCACCGTTACCTTTTGCACATGCGGCTTGATTTAGTTGAGAAGGAGGAGCCAATGACCGCCAGCCCAGTCTCCCTTAAAGGCCACATGCATGTCTGCCCCAAGGTCGATCCCGGCCCAAGACCGCATGTTGGTGGTCCCGTCATCTCCACCCAACAGAGTTTTGTTACGGTTGAAGGAACGCCGGTCGCAACTGTCGGTGATACGTGTTTGTGCACGGGAGTTCCGACGACCGATACAATTACTGCCGGCTCGTCCTTTGCCGCTATTGATGGAAAGAAGATAGTGCGGCTGGGTGATGCATGCGCGCATGGTGGAAGATTGGTGCAGGGAACCTCCTGGATTACGTTCGAGTAATCTCAAATAAGGGTGCCGTGACGACAATCTGCCTCATGCAATGGTTTGATTTAGCGGAGCCTGTTTCTGCGTTTGCCAGCGGAAGTTCCGCTTCTAGTCGCCTGGCCCGAAAGAAACGCACCGACATCCTCTTTCCGAAGCGGCGGCGCATAGATGTAGCCCTGCACCAGCGTGGCGCCGAGGCCTTCGAGTGCGGTTAGCTCGGCTGGTGTTTCCACCCCTTCCACCACGCATTCCAGTTCCATGTCGCGGCTGAGGGTGAGAAGGGATTTCACGATTTTGTAGCTGGCCGGTTTTTCGTGCAGGTCCGTGACGAAGCTGCGGTCGATCTTGATCTTGGTCAGCGGCAATGCATGCAGTCGCGTCAGGCTGGAATAGCCGGTGCCGAAATCGTCCAGCGATATGCCGCAGCCGAGGCGGCGCAGCATTTCGACCGATTGCCTCACCTGTTCGAAATCATGGGCAAAAGCCGTCTCGGTAATTTCAAGGTCCAGCCGGCATGCATCGAAGTTGCTGTTTTCGATAATGCCGAGAAGGGAAAGTACGCCCTCATGGGAATTGAGGTCCTGGGCCGAAAGGTTGAACGACAGGCGCAGGGAGGGTTCCCATGTGGCGGCGGAGGCTAGCGCCATCTTGAGAAGCGGTCGTGTCAGCGAACCGACGATGCCGGCCCGTTCCGCGATGGGGAAAAACTGGCAAGGCGGCACATGCCCGAGAACCGGGCTGTGCCAGCGCGCCAGCGCTTCAAACCCTGCCGTTCTTCCGTCGCGTATATCGACGATCGGCTGAAACACGACCGAAAGCTCGTTTTCCATATCCCTCTGTCTGAGCAGGTGCTCGACGCGGGCTTCGATATTGATCTGCTTTTCGTGCTCCGCATCGAACAGAACGGCATCGCCTCGCCGGGTTTTCTTGGCGTGGTAAAGGGCATAATCCGCCCTGTCGAATAGCTGTTCAAGCGTTGAGGCGAGGTGCGGAAACACGGCAATTCCCATGGATGCGGAAACATGCACGGTGCCCTCCGGCATATGGTAAGGCGCCCTCAACTGCTCGGAGATTGCATTGGCATTCGCGACGAGTTGCGCGTCATCGGGTATGATCGGGGCGACGATGGCGAATTCGTCCCCGCCGAGCCGAAAGGCCCTGCTGGCTTTCAGATTGGCGGTGAGGCGTTTGCTGACATTGACCAGCAGCCTGTCTCCTACGGAGTGTCCGTAAAGATCGTTGACCGGCTTGAACCCGTCCAGATCGATGACACCCAGCGCCAGCCGGGTTCCGTTGGCTCTGGCTTTTTCGAGTTCGGCTTCAAGGTGGGCGAAAAAGGCGCGGCGGTTGGGCAGTTCCGTCAGGCTGTCGATATTGGCAAGAAGCAGGTTTTCGTTGCTGAGCGCTTCCGTGCGCTGTTGTGAAATGACCATGCGCTCGAAATTGCGGTAGTTGGTCAGCAGAATGGACATCATGCCGGTGCAGACCAGCAGCACATTGATGGCAATGGCAACAAAGGTCGGTTGCTGCGAGGCCAGAAAGAAGGCGATGAAGGCGCCATTGACGATGAGCGTCACCGTGAAGGCGGCCGAGCGCACATACATCAGACAGAAAATGCAGGAAATGACAGTAATCGCCATATAGAAGGCGACGTGGGATTGCATATAGGCATCCCCATAGGGCACCAGAAGGAAAGACCAGAGCGTAAATGCCATGGCGATGCCGGCAGCGAGGCGGTTCGTGCGCCGAAGGGCTGCATGCGCCACCCGCGGTTCGGGATCCATGCCGCGCGTCCTCCACCAGAAGGCGATCCTGAGCGTGCAGCCGAGCGTGAACAGGGTGGGAACTCCAACGGTGAGCCAAAGCGGCGCCAATTGCATATGCGTTACTGCAAGCGCCCATGTGCTTGAAAGCAGGATGAAATACATCATCGGCATCTGTCGGCTGAAAGCGCGATACTGTGCTTTCAGCAGATCAGGATTGTCGGACCGGACGGACATGAAATCATGCAGTTTTTGCGTGGTGGTCAGTATTTTCATTCATGGCTCTTCAAGTACAGAACGACATTTGTAACATAATTCCTGTTACGTCATTGGAAATACACAGGGTTAACCGACAGACAATTGCATCAACCGCAAGATGCAGGCGCTTCGCTTCGCAACATTCCACTGTTTTCAATATTTTATGTTTCCGGGTGGGGGATTTTTGATTGGAAATAAGTCCTTTGCTTCAAACTGCCTGTTTCTGCCAAGCTGTTCACTTGGCATGGGCGGCCCGCCCACTCCCAATGTTCATCAGCACCTTTTCAACGCCCCTTGAAAAGTTTGAACGCGCGTGCAATATGAACGCGTGTTCAAACTTTGAGAAATGGCTCTTGCGCATGGATTCGATCCACTATCCCGATACATTGGCAGCGCGTGCCGAATTGTGCCGCAGCGTCATTCTTTCCGCCGGGGAGCTGGTGCTGAAAGGTTTTCAGGGCGAGGCGACGCGCAGCTTTTCGATGAAGGGGCCGCAGGATTTTCTGACAGTGACGGATGCTGCCTCCGAAGCGCATATTCGCGGCGCGATCGCGGCCGCTTTCCCGGAAGACAGTTTTTTCGGGGAAGAGGGCGGCGGCGAGATCGGTGACTGCGTCTGGGTCGTGGATCCCATCGACGGCACCGCCAATTTTGCCCGTGGCATTCCGCATTTCTGCATCTCCATCGCCTATGTCGAAAACGGGCAGACCGAAATCGGGGCGATCTATAATCCTGCCCTTGGCGAGCTTTATTTCGCCCGCCGCGGCGAGGGAGCGATGCGCAACGGTCAGACGATCCGGACTGCGGAAACGGAGCGCTTCGATGCCGCTTCCATCGAGATGGGGTGGTCCACCCGTATCGCGAATGCGACCTATCTCGATGTCGTCAGGAACCTGCTCGACATGGGCGCCAATGTCCGCCGCGCCGGCTCCGGTGCGCTGGCGCTTGCCTATGTGGCTGATGGCCGTTCCGATGGATATCTCGAATTGCACATGAATTCATGGGATTGTCTTGCGGGGCTGCTACTCGTCAGCGAAGCTGGCGGTGATGTGTGCCCTTTTCTGGAGATCGGCAGTCTCAGGGATGGCGGGCCGGTGCTGGCCGCAGCAGCCGGTGTTGCCAAAGGCGTCAGCCAGGCATCGAATATAGCGCTGGCCGCCCGGCAGCTGTCGGATCGTCCGCGGGCGGTATCGGCGTGATTTAAGGCAGAAGCCCTTTTGCAGAGGGGGCCTCGTGCTTCATGCATGTGGAGGAATGAAATGGATGGACCCGTTTATGCCCGGCCCCTGCCGTGCTTCCGACTGGATCGACAGGGTCGAGGGCAGATGGTCGAGGGCAGAAAGACCGCTCAACCATGCTGACACGCACGCTCCCCTCCGTTGCCGTCATCGCCGACGCGCATTTCCATGACACGGCAGCCGATTTCGGATTTCCCGGCATCGAAATCGATGGTCAGCGCATCACCATGCGCAGCTGGTCGGATACCCGTGAATCCACCCGGGTTTTCAACGAGAGCGCCGATGCATTGCATGCGGCGCTGGAGGAGGTGCGGCAGCGCGGCATTCGCTATGTGGTGCTGCTTGGCGACTATACCGACGATGGCCAGCGGGTGACGACTGAAACGCTGAAGAACATCCTGCAACGCCACAGCGACGCCCACGGCACAGCCTTCTACACATTGCCCGGAAACCACGATATTTTCGGCCCGCGCGGCCGGCATCATACCAAGGAGTTTCTGACGGAGAACGGCAAATGCCTTTCCGTTTCAAGCGATGCGCGGCGGGCCGGTGAGCGCGTCGTCGTAAGCGACGGGATGTATTGCGAAGGCTATCCTGCAGGCCTTGGCCCGATGGCGGCTTTCGGTTATTTCCGCCAGCCGGATTATCTGCATTGGGAAACCCCTTTCGGTGTTTCCGATGCGCCGGAGGACCGGTTGTACGCGGTGCGCTCACCCGATGGGCGCAATGTCTACCGCCTGATGGATGCCTCCTATCTGGTCGAACCGGAACCGGGCCTGTGGCTGCTGATGATCGACGCCAATATTTTCGAGCCGCTCGATGGTGCGTTCGAAGCGGGCGAGGAGGCGGCTTTCATCGACAGCACCTCCGGTGGATGGAATGCGCTTTTGCGCTGCAAGCCCTTCCTCATCGACTGGATCGCCGATGTGCGCCGCAGGGCGGAGCTGCATGGCAAGACATTGCTCGGCTTTTCCCATTATCCGGCGCTCGATCCCTTCGATGGCGCAAGCGGTGCAGAAGGCGCCCTGTTCGGTGAAACCAATGTCGTGCGCCGCACGCCGCGCAAGGCGGTGGAGGATGCGCTGTTACAGGCCGGGCTTGCCGTCCATTTCAGCGGGCACCTGCACGTGGAAGGCGTGACCCGGCGCGGGGAAGGCGAAAACTCGCTCACCAATATCGCCGTGCCGTCGCTCGTCGCCTTTCCGCCTGCCTTCAAGGTCGTCCACCCGTCGCGGCAGGAAATCCTTGTCGAGACGGTGGAGATGGCTGCCCTGCCGGTCAATGGTCGTATTTCCGATGGTTATGCACAGGAGACAGCACTGGCGGGCGAGGCGAACGACCCGGCTTTTGCCGCCGGCAATTACGGTGAATTTCTGCTGGGCCACAAGCGGGCGCTGATCAGGCACCGTTATTTCCCCAGGGAATGGCCGGCCGAGGTCGTCACGGCAATCGCCGATAAAAGCGTTCGGGAGGTTCTCGATCTGCTTGGAGGGAAAGGCCTTTCCTCGTCTGATGCTACTGTCCTGTCCTTGGACCTGCCGATGTTCGAGCTGATTGCCGACTGGTATTGCCTGCGCCAGGGCGCAGGCCTGGCGCTGCCGCACATCGCGCCGCAACGGCTTTCCCTTTACCGAACGCTGGCGGAGCGCTTCGGCCGGGAGCCGGATCGTCACGATGGTTCGGTCGAAAGCTTTCTCGAAATCTTCTTCGGAGCCCTCGGCCTGTTTCTCGAGCGTGCCGAAGGCAGTCCGCGCGATCTGGAGCTTGGGCTTGTACCGCAGCGTGAACGCGTTGCGGTTTGATGTGAAGATTTTTGCCCGGAAAGACATTTGGTCTAGCGCGCGGTGATGCGCTCGACCATGGACACGGGTACGATCTGAAGCCGGGTTTCCGGCTCATCGCTATCGAGCGCGGTCAAAACCTTCTCTGTCAATGCGTCGAAAGACTGGGCAACGGTCGTCAGCTGGTAGCTTTTCCAGCCGGCCTGCGGAATATCGTCGAAACCGACAATCGAGATATCTTCCGGCACCCGGCGGCCCATTTCCAGCCGGGCGGCGTCCATGAAACCAAGTGCCAGCAGATCAGTGACACAGAAGGCGCCATCAATGGTCCTGTCCGCGAGCAATTCTCGACCGGCCTGATAGCCACTGTCATAGCTGGTGGGACCGCCGCACCATGGAACCACCTGGATACCCTCCATGGTCATGCGCTCGGTGAAAGCGTTGACGCGGCGCAACTGTGCGGGCGTCCGGCTGCCGCTGGAGACAACCGCAACCTTTCTGCACCTGGCTGCCACAAGCCGCATGGCGGCCAGGTTGGCGCCGTGGGAATCGTCGCTCAGCACCATATTCGTATCGGTGCGGTCCAGATGCTGGTTGATGAGGATGAGACGCACGCCGTTGGCGATGCATTCGTCGATAATAGAGGCCGGAGGTTCACCGGAAAGAACGATGATAGCCTGCGCGCGGAATTCGAAGAGACGCTCGATGAGTGGTGCAATGTCCTTGCGCGCATCTGCGGCATTCAGAAGCAGGCATTGCAGGCCGCGACGCAGAAGGCCGATGCTGAGGAGATCGAGTTGCTTTGAAATGAAGGGAGAACCGAGGTTGGCGCCGACGACCCCGATGAGGTTGGAACGGTCATTGTTGAGGCCCTGCGCCAGCCGGTTGACGCGGTAGCCGAGTTCCTGTGCCGCTTTCAGTACCTTGCGCCGGACGGCCTTGGATACGCTGCCGCCGGGAGTGAAGGTGCGTGAAACGGCGGAGCGTGAGACACCCGCCTTTTTTGCTACTTCTTCGGCCGTTACGAACCCTTTCGCCATTCAATCCCCCGTTGCGAATCCACCTGTCTGATAGCACAGGTCAGATTGCAGCGACTATTCCAATCGAAATATTTCAGGTGCTGTGGTCGCGGTCAGTTTTGCGGTTCCAGCGCGCCTGCCGCGGCCTCGGCACGCGCGGCGGCCTCTTTTGCTTCCCGCTCGGCGCGGGAGGCCGCTTCCGGGTTGCTCGAACCGTCATAGCCTCCCATGGCGCGTTCCCCGATGGCGATGCGGACATCCTTGAGTTGGACGATGACAAGACCGGCGAGGATGGCCGCGCCGATAAGGAACGCTGTTTTCCCGTTCATGGTCATTCGACTCCACGCTTCGTGTTTGCCGGCGGAGGAAACAGCCGGCAAAACCGCCGCTCAGCGGGTCAGGAGGCCGACGCCTGTTTCCGCATCGAACAAATGCATATCGGACGGGTCGATGTCGAGGCCGATCGTTTCACCGGCCTTGACTGCGCTGCGTCCCTGCACCGCGATGACCAGTTCGGTGGCGGTTCCTGTCGTGAGGAAGGTCGCCGAACCGGTTGTTTCCACCGCGGAAACCGGCAGCGCCAATGTCGCTCCGGCTGCTGCGACCGGCCGGATATGTTCCGGCCTGATGCCGACAATCACATCTTTGCCGGGCGGCAGGGAGGCCGGGTTCCCAATCGATTGCTGCGGCTCGCCTTCGCCGAAGCTGAGCTGAAGGGACGCGCCATCCGGGCTGACGGTCGCCGGAATGAAATTCATGGCCGGCGAGCCGATGAAGCCCGCAACGAAACGATTGACCGGGCGGTCGTATAGTTCCAGCGGCGTGCCCTGCTGCTCAATCACGCCATCGCGCATGACGACGACATGGTCGGCCATGGTCATCGCTTCGATCTGGTCATGGGTGACATAGACTGAGGTTGCATGCAGGCGATCGTGTAGCGCGCGGATTTCCTTGCGCATGTGGACGCGCAGCGCCGCATCGAGATTGGAAAGCGGCTCATCGAACAGAAACGCCTGCGGGTTGCGGATGATCGCCCGGCTCATGGCCACGCGCTGGCGCTGGCCGCCGGAGAGTTCGCGCGGATAGCGCTTCATCAGCTTTGAAAGTCCTGTCGTGGCGGCAACTTCTTCCGCCGCCTTGCGGGCCTCGGCCTTGGCGACGCCGCGCATCCGCAGCGAATAGGTGAGGTTCTCCTCCACGGTCATATGCGGGTAGAGCGCATAGGACTGGAACACCATGGCCACGTCGCGCTTGCGCGGCGGCACACCGTTCATGAGTGTGCCTGCAATGCGCATGTCGCCGGCCGATATGGTTTCCAGCCCGGCGAGCGAGCGCAGAAGTGTGGATTTGCCGCAGCCCGACGGGCCGACAAGCGCGACGAAAGTGCCCTTCTCGATGGAAAGGTTGATGTTCTTCAGCGCATGAAAGGCGCCGTAATATTTGTTGACGCCGGAAAGTTCGATCTGAAGAGTCATTTGAGCGCTCCTGAGGTCAGGCCGGATACGATGCGGCGCTGCAAGAGAATGAAAAGGGCAAGAATGGGCGTCACATACATGGTCGCATAGGCCATAATGTTGTTCCATTCGCTGGTGTTGGGGCCCATGAAGGAATTGAGGCCGACGCTCGCCGGCTGCAAATCGGCCGCCTGTATCATCGATTTCGAATAGACGAACTCGCCGAAGGCCTGCATGAAGATGAGGATGGCGCTGACGAGAATGCCGTTTCTGGCAAGCGGCAGCACGATGTTGAAAAAGGCGCCCACGCGGGAATTGCCATCCACAAGTGCCGCCTCTTCCAGCTCCTGCGGCACTGCCATGAAGGTGGCGCGCACAAGCACCACGAAGAAGGGCATGCTTTTCGCCGCAATGGCGAGGATGACCGACAAGCGCGGATAATCGAGAAGCCCAAATTGCGAGAAACCGACGAAGATCGGCGTGATCATCAAAGATGCCGGCAGAACCTGCAGCATAAGGATGAGGAACAGGCCGATATCCACCCAGACATTGCGATACCGTGCCAGCACATAGGCACAGCCGACGCCGAGAATGGTGATCAGCAGCACCGCGCTGGAGGCGATCAGCACCGAATTCCACAGGTAGCGCCCCATATTGCGGCTGTTCCAGACATAGGCATAGGTCTGCCATTGCGGATCGCTGGGCCAGAAGGAGGGCGGATTGGCGAACATTTCCGAACCGCTTTTGAGCGAGGTCAGATACATCCAGTACAGCGGAAAGAGGTAGATGATGGCGAGTACGATGGCGATGGCCAGCATCAGGCGGTTGCGGGTCGTGATGCTCATCCGCGCACCTCATGCCGAGTGGAACGCACATAGACGATGGAAGCCAGCATGACGAACACGATCATGATGACGGAGATCGTGGCGCCCTTGCCGAAATCATATTGCCGGAAGGACAGGTCCCAGGCCCAATATTGCGCCACGTTGGAGCTGTTATTCGGCCCGCCATCGGTAATGGCGGCGAAAAGATCGAATTGCTGCAGCGTGAAAATCAGCCCGAGCGAGACGATGGCGCCGATGGTGGAGCGCATCATCGGCAGGGTGATGGTGTAGAAGCGCTGCCAGGCGTTCGCCCCGTCCAGTTCCGCGGCCTCGTACAGGTCGCCGGGAATGGAGGCGAGGCCGACGGAAAGCAGGATCATGTTGAAGGAAGTGCCGAGCCAGATATTGGCGATGACGACGGCCCAGAGCGAAAAATTCGCATCGGAGCGCCAGAAGATATTGCCCGATATCAGGCCGCTTTCCCGCAGGAAGAAATTCAACACGCCGAAATCGCCCGAGAGGATCCAGTTCCAGATCGCGCCCACCACGAGGCCGGGCATGACCCAGGACACGAGAAAAAGGCCGCGCATCCAGGTTGCGCCGGGAAAATTGACCCAGAAGAACAGCGCCAGACCGAAGCCGATGGCGAATTGCCCGGCAATCGAGGCCACGACAAAGGTGACCGTGTTGAAAAGGATCGGCAATGTTTCCGGTTGCCGGAACAGGTCGATATAATTCTTGAAGCCGACGAAGGGGCGCACGAAGGTGCCCAGGCTGAACATGTCGACTTCCTGAAAGCTCATGACGATGTTGTAGATGAGCGGCAGCCCCGCCATGACGAACAGGAAGCCCAAAGGAAAGGCGACAAGGACGATATCGAAACCGCGACCGTCACTGAGGCTGGAAAACAGTTTTTTCATGAAACATCCTCGCAAGCTCCAGTCGGGGCCGCCGCCGCTTGTCGCGGCAGGCAGCCCCACCGGGAGGAACCCCTTGGGTGGAGGCCGGAGAAAGCCGGCCGCCCGCCCGGATCAGCCTTCGACCAGCTTTATCTTTTCAGCGGCCTGGTCGAGCGCGGCTTTCGGCGTCATCTGACCCGAAAGCGCGCCCTGAATGGCATCCTGAATAGCCTTGGAAATCTTCGGCCATTCGGGCGAGGGGCCGCGCGGCTGCGCATATTTCAGCTGTTCCACGAAGGTCTTCAGCGCCTCATCTTTCAACGCATTGCCGGTCGGCGGAACGGGAATATCCGAGCGCGCCGGCAACTGGCCGAAGTTCTTGAACATGTCCTTGTCCTTTGAGGCGAAGAACTCGATTGCCTTGAAGGCTTCTTCCGGATGTTTCGTCTTGGAGAAGATCGCCCAGTTATAGTCGCCCATGGCCGAAGACCGCGGAGCGTCGGGCGTGGGCACCGGCAGCAAAGCGACACCCCAGTCGAACTTGGCGTCCTTCAGCATGCGGTCGATTTCCCAAGGGCCGGAAATGACCATGGCGGCGTTGCCGGCGTTGAAGGTGGCGGTGGAGTCCCACTGGCTGCGCGTCAGCGTATCGGGCGATGCCAGCTTTTCATCCAGCATCAGCTTCCACGTTTCGAGCGCTTTGACGGCGCCCTCGGTATTGATGTTCTTGTAGGTCGCGCCCGCCATCTGCGCCCAGGGCAGGAACTGGAAGGTGCCTTCCTCATTCGCCTTGGCGCTGAAGCTGATACCATAGATGTTCTTCGAGGGGTCGGTCAGCTTGCGGGCAGCATCCACCAGCTCATCCCAGGTCTGCGGCGGTTTTGCCGCGTCCAGCCCAGCGGCCTTGAACAGGTCCTTGTTGTAATAAAGCGCGATCGTGTTCGTGGCCTTCGGCACGCCGAAATATTTGCCGTCCCACATCACCGATTTCAGCGGTCCCGGAAAATAATTCTCCGTCTTGATGACATCCGACTTCGCAATCATGTCCGTCACGTCGAGAAAGGCCCCGCGTGCGGCGAACATGGCGTGGTTGGGGTTGTCGATGGCGATGATGTCGGGCGCGTTGCCGGTGGAATAGGCGCGCATGGATTCGCTCACCACATCATCGAACTGCAATTGCCGGTATTCGATCTTGATGCCGTTATTGAGCGCGTTGAACTCCTTGATGAGGTTCGGTGCCGGCTGGATATCGCGATCCAGCGACCACAGCGTCAACGTCACATCTTCTGCCTGCGCCGCAATAGCGCCGGCGGACACGCCCGCCAGCAGAAATGCGCCGGCCATCATGCATTTCGCGATACCCATAATCTCCTCCTCTTGGTTATCGTCTCTGCAATTTTCAAAAACCTTCTCCCAAAAGGCTTCCGTTATGCGGGGTCGACGACGAAATCGCCGCCGCGGCATTTTTTCAGATAATTCAGGCCATGCACCTGTCCCGTCATTTCCAGCGCATCGCGGTAGACAGGGTCATGCCAGCCTTCGATGTCGATGGAGCCGGACCAGCCGGCGAGGCGTAGTTCGGAAATAATGTCCGTCCAGTTGCTGTCGCCGAAACCCGGCGTGCGCATGAAGACGAATTTTTCCTTGCCGAAAATGCCGTGCTCGCGAATGACATCCCAGCGGATGGTCGCGTCCTTGCCGTGAACGTGGAAAATCTTGTCCGCCCATTTGCGGATCTGCGGCAGCGGATCGATGAGATAGACCATCTGGTGGCAGGGTTCCCATTCGATGCCGATATTGTCATCCGGCGTTTCGTTGAACATCATCTCCCAGGCATCGGGATTGTGCGCGATGTTCCAGTCGCCGGTCTGCCAGTTGCCGTCCATGGCGCAGTTTTCAAAGGCGATCTTCACGCCCTTGTCGGCGGCGCGCTTGGCAAGCTCGCTCCAGATTTCTTTGTACCGCGGCAGGCTTTCCGGCAGCGGCCTGCCACGAAGCCTGCCGGTGAAACCTGCAACGCAGGTCGCGCCGAAATGATGGGCATTGTCGATGCAGTCTTTCCAGCCTTGCAGTGTCTCAAGGTCAATGTCCGTCTCCTCCAGCGGATTGCCGAACATGCCGAGCGTACTGACGGTGATGTCGCGGTCGCCAATCGCGTCAAGGCAGCGCTTGCCGAGTTCGGCAAGGTCCTGACCGTTGGTGGTCTGCCAGAAGAACGGCTCGAAGCTTTCGAAGCCGAGATCGGCGATCTGGCCGATGCGTTCGGCCGCCTGTCCCTTGGTGGCGCTGACCATGGTGCCGATGCGGATAGATGTTGCCGGATTGCTCACGTCTTTCAGTCCTTATGCTGCAATGGAAACACGCTGGCCGAGGCGGGCGCTTTCAATCGCGCCGATCACCATGGCAAGGCTGTTGATGTTGTCGAAGGAGGCAGTTTCCGGCATCTCACCCGTGCGGATGGAATGAAGGAACGAGAGAATGACGCTGGCATGGCCACGCGTATCCTTCTCGGAAACGGCATCGGAAACGTTTACGGTTTTAAATCCACGCAAAAGTCCCTGCTCGTCACCGGCCACGGAGGCGGAGAAATTGTCTTCGCCGTCCCAGAGGATCATTCCCTTCGAGCCGATCAGCCGCCAGCGCGCTTCCCAGCTGGTCCGCTCGCCTTCGGCGCACCAGGAACCACGATAGGTAAAGACGACATCATTCGAAAACTCGAAAATGGCATTGGCGCTCGCCCCATGGGCATACCAGGAGCCGGACGGGTTCTTCTCCACGCAAAAGACGGAGAGGGGCTTTTCATTGGCGACGAAACGGGCGGCGTCGAAGGTGTGGATCGCCATGTCGAGAAGCAGGACGTTCTTCATTTCTTCACGGAAGCCGCCGAAATGGGGCCCAAGGAAAAAATCGCAATGGATGGCCGTCAGGTCACCGATGATACCGTCTTCAAGCGCGCGGCGCAGCCGCCGGATACCCGCAATAAACCGCCGGTTTTGCACCACGGCATGAATTTTGCCGGCTTTTTTTGCCAGTTCCACCAGCGTGGCGGCTTCCTCCATCGAGGCGGCAAGCGGCTTTTCGCTCAGCACATGGCACCCCGCCTCGAGACCGGCTTCAACCACGGCAAAGCGTGCCTGCGGGATGACGATATCAAAAAGGATGTCGGCTTTCGTTTCAGCCAGAACGTGGCGAAGATCGGTGCCGATTACCGCATCCGTGAGGGCGAATTCTTCGGCAAGCGCGCGGGCTGTGTTCTCGTTCAGGTCGACCAGACCGGCGATCCTGATCGCGCCGGCGATTTCCGGCGTGGATTGAATGGCGCGTAACCAGCCCTTGGCCATTGCTCCGCATCCGCATAAAACGGCATTAAATGTCATCTCATCTCCCCGGGGCTCTTTTGCAAACTCCTCTTTGCGCAGAGCGTCGTAAACGTTTACGAGACTATGCCGATGATGTTAGATGTGTCAAGACCGTTAAGGGGCGCGTCGATTGCGCGCCGGGCCTGGGAGGGGAATGCATGAAAGGAATTCGTCAGCTTGCCGATTATCTGGAGATATCGATAGGCACTGTTTCCCGTGCCCTGAACGGCAAGCCGGATGTGAACGAAGAAACGCGGCGGCGTGTTCTCGAAGCGGCGGAAAAGCTGGGTTATGTCGCCAACCAGTCCGGCCGCAGCCTCAGGCAGGGAACCACCAATGTCATCGGCCTCATGACCGGCAGCGACGCGCAGACCGTGGAGAACTCCGACAACTTCTTCCTGGGCGTGACGGACGGTCTGCAAAGCGTGTTTTCCGGGCATAATCTCGATCTCATCGTTCTGCCCTGCCCGGGGGAAGAGGATCCGGATGAATATTTAAAGCGCATGGTGGCGCGCCGCATGGTGGATGCGATGATCATTTCCGCGACGCGGCGGATAGACAAACGTGTGGATTTCCTGAAGCAGACCCGCCTGCCTTTCGTGGCGCTCGGCCGGACCGCTTCCAGCGACACCCACGCCTGGATCGACCTCGATTTCGAGGGCGTCGCGAAAAACGCGGTCGACCGCCTTGCCGCTGCCGGGCATCGTTCGATTGCGGTGGCGGTGCCCGACAGCGACATCAATCTCGGTTATGTTTTTCTGGAAGGATACAGGCGCGCGCTGGAAGACAATGGCATGGCTTACGATTCCTCACTGGTCATCCGCGCGAAATCCAGCGAGCAGGGCGGTTATCACGCCGCCAGCGAATGGCTGCAGATGCGGCCCCGGCCAACGGCGATCGTGCTGATCTACGAACTGATGGCGGTCGGTCTTTATCGCCGGCTTGCGGAAGTGGGCCTGAAACCGGGGCGCGATCTCGCCGTCATCGGCTTCCGCGATGGCCCGCGCGGCCAATTTCTGGAACCACGGCTGACCAGTTTCCGCATGTCCCTGCATGATCTCGGCGTGACTGTGGCCCAGACGCTGTTATCGACCATGCCGGCCTACGCGCCGTTTTATCCCGATCAGGCCCGCCATTGCGTTTGGCCCATGCTTCTGGTGGCCGGTGAGAGCGATCCCGCCCCATAAGACAGCAGGGTGGCGCGACGGGCTGAGAACTCCGCGTCATAATGGCGGGCGCACTTCGTAAAGCGCGACGGCATATGGGAAAAACTCGTGCGCAATTCGTTGCTCGGCGCGATTTCCTTCAGCCGGATGGAAAGCTGTGCGGCTTGCTTGCGAATGCCGCGCCTACCACAATGCGCGCGCCTTCATCGTCGCTGGCGGGTTCAGAAATCCGTTTGATCCTTACATCGGACACCGACGACCTCATTCTCTGTTAAGTATTTGATATGTATACATTTTTTTGACTTCGCGCCGGAAATCATCATGTCTTTGCGTTGGCCGAAGGCCGGTGACAGCCTGCAATGCTGCAATCAGACCCGGCCCGCTTCTTCGATGAACCGGCGCACCAGCGGCAGATGCCGTCTTTCGGCAAGGCAGATCGCATATTCGTCGATGAGTTCGTTGGCGTCGCGCAGCGGCACGAAGGAAAGGCGCGCATCGTGGCCGAACTCCAGATCGGCCACCACGCCGCATCCGACGCCGTTGGCGATAGCTTCGCGCACGCCCTCGCGGGAGGAAATCTCGATTGCCGGCTGGATAGAAATGCCGTGATCGGCGAGGTTCTTTTCGAAGATTTCGCGGGTGCGCGATCCCCGCTCGCGCATGACGAAGGATAAGCCCTCCAGTTCGGTCATGAAGACGCCCTCACGTTCCGCCAGCGGGTGGGCGGCGGGCACGCACAGGCCAAGCCGCATGCTGAGAAATTTGACGCCGTAAAGACGCGGATCGTCCGGAGTGCGGGCGGTGATGGCGACGTCAGCGCGGTAGTCGATGATCTGTTCCACCACGCGTGCCGAATTATCGACAGAAAGGGAGAAGGTGAGTTGCGGCCGCTCGGCCTTCAGCCGCGAAAGGATCGGCAGCGGCAAGACGGGACCGTCCGCCGCGACCCGCAAATGCCCGCCGGCAAAACCCGTATCGCCGCGCAGGAAGGCCTTGGCCTCGTTCTCGGCCTGAAACAGGCGTGCGGTAATTTCGAACAGGCGCTCACCCTGCGGGCTGAGGCTCACCCCGCGCGGTTTTCGTTCCAGAAGGTTGACGCCGCTGACAGCTTCCAGCTCCCGCACATGGGCCGAAAGGGTCGATTGGCTGATCGCCATGTCGCGCGCGGCCTGAGAAAAGCCGCCCGATTGCGCGACGATGTGGAAGGCCTTCAGCTGCGTGGTCGACATGGGATCCTGTTCTGCCGCCGGCCGACACGAAAGGCGCCGGTGCGATTGGATTATCGGCGAAAAAGCTGACAATTCCATGACGTTAGCGGGACAACTTCATTAACCCTGCGACAAAACCGATGGGCGATATCGGAAATCGCTATGGCGTGTTTACGATTTGTTAGGAATTCGTCATCGGGGCGTTAGTTCCGGTCTCTAGTCGTGCCGTCATGGCCCATCGGCCACTCCATTTCTTGTAAAAATTTTTTGTAAAGGCCAAAGAGATGACGACCACCCAAAACGCGATCGCCAATCCCATCGAAACCTCTTCCGACTGGCTGCTGACCATTCCGCGCCTTTCGCAAAATCAGGGCATTCTCGTTGCGCCGAACGGTACCGGCATGGCGACCTCCTACAGCCTCGTCTACGACGTTTATTTCCCGAAAAACGGCTCCACCGGCTGGATGCCCTTTTTGCAGACCGACCTGACCAACCTCAGCGACGGCGATATTTTCGGCAAGGCGAGCGGCGACAGCTATGGCGTCGGCATCAGCGGCAATTATCGCGGTGCGGCGAAGCTGGACGCCTGGAACCGCATCGGCCTGACGATCGAAACGGACGCCAATGGCGCGGTTTCGATGAATAAATACATCAACGGCGAATTCGTCGCCAACCAGAAGATCAATGGCGGCGCGAGCCGCTTCGCCATCGACATGGCCAAGGGCTTCCTCATCTTTTCCGATGAGAACGGTGAAACCTCACCCGGCTATCTCAGCAATTTCCTGTTCCTCAAACAGGCTCTGACAAGTGAGGAAATGTCCTATCTTGGCGAGGCCAAGGCCTCCGGCATCTTGCCGGTCGAGATGAAGTCCGCGGCCGAAAAGGTCGGCGTCCTCGAAGTCGGCTTTGCCCAGGGTTCGGCCGCGCCGGTCATGGGTTCCGGCAAAGTCACCGGCAACGGTACGGCACTCGAATTCCTGACTCCGGCCCAGGCCGGCATTCTCGCCATTGGTGAAAAACCCGTCGTCGATCCGGTCGCCGTCGTCAAGACGTCCGCCATCAAGGACATGATGGTGACGCCCGAAGCGGACAATGTGACGATTGATCTGTCGAAGCACTTCTCCGGTGAAAAGCTTACCTTCACCGTGCAGAACAGCGAAAACAAGGTCGTCAATGCGGTGCTCGTCGATAACAAGCTGACGCTCGACTTCGCCGAGCTCGGGCACTCCGATGTCCGTGTCACTGCAACGGACGCCGCCGGCAAAAGCATCGCCGATGACTTCCGCGTGCGCGTGGCCGGTCCGAATGCCTATACGATCGCCGTTTTCCCCGACACACAGGACTACACCTCGAACGACGGGATCAAGCATCTGTTCGGCGAAATGACGCAGTGGCTGGTCGACAATCGTCAGAGCCATAACATCGTCTTCATGAGCCATGTGGGCGATATCACCCAGAACAACCAGCCTTCCGAATGGGATATTGCCGAAGCTGCGCTCCGCAAGCTCGATGGCAAACTTCCCTACGCATTGCTTCCCGGCAATCACGACCAGGCGGCATACGGCAACGCCGCAAATCATTCCTCCGACCAGCTGGACGCTCGTTTTTCGGCGGAAAAGCAGGCGGCGACCAATGCCGGCGTCTTCGGAGGTGCTTACGACCAGGAAAAGACGGCTGCGCGCAACACCTATAGTACTTTTACGGCACCCGATGGCACGAAATGGTTGTCAATCTCGCTGGAATTCGGCCCGCGCGACGACGTGATCCGCTGGGCGGGTGACGTCATCGAGAAGTTCCCCGATCATCGTGTCATGCTCGCCACTCATTCGCTGATAAGCTACGCAACACGTCAGGACAATCTGGCCCTGCCGCTTTATGACGAGGGTGCGGGCTACGATTACGGCATGCGCACAGACCAGCGCGGCGCAAATGACGGCGAATATGTTGCCCGTGCCCTTCTTGCACGTTATCCCAACATCGTTATGACCTTCTCCGGCCATATTTTCGGCGACGGTGCGGAAACGGACATCACCTATAACCAGTACGGCGAACCGGTCTTCCAGTTTCTGGTCAACTACCAGAACGGCGTGTCGCGTGAAATCACCGGAAACGGCGTCGAGTCGCGTGGCAATAATGGCGGCAACGGTGCAATCCGCTTGATCACCATCGATCCGGACAACAATCGCATCACCACTGAAACCTACTTCACGGCCTTTGACGACTACCTCGACGGCTACCGGACCAAGCCGGAACTCGATCGCGATGGTCTCACCGGTTATTATCGCGGCCATCAGGAAGTGTTCGAGAACATCTATGTCGGGCAGGGGAAGGCCCGCGCTATGGCCGATGCCGGTGACGATATCGTCGCCAGCGCCGAAAGCGGCGCGTCATTCGCCAATGTCGCTCTTTCAGCCGCAAAATCGCTGCGTTCGCAGGACATCCGGAGTTTCGTCTGGACAGACAGCAACGGTGATGTCGTCGCTGAAGGCAAGGAAGCGATCGCCGATCTTTCGCTTGGCAAACATAAGCTGACCCTGACCACGACGGACGTAGACGGTGTCAAGACCAGCGATAAACTCGATGTACTGGTTCGTGGCGACCGCACGCTGCTGGTTGAAAATTTCAACGACGGCAAGGCGGATGGTTGGGCGACCGACTTTGGCGCGACCGACGGCAACACCGGAAATTTCCTGCTGAAGGGCACGGTGTTTTCGCGCTCTACAACGGGCGACGGCCTTGCTGCGCCTGAAGCTGCCCTTTTCGACCAGAGCGATGCAAACAATAACAAGCTGGTTTATGTCGGCGCTCAATCCTCCGGCTGGAGCGATTACGTCTTCGAGGCGACGCTGACGCAACTCGATAACGACGCGATCGGTGTCTATTTCTATTATAGCGATGCGCAGAATTATTACCGCTTTACGATGGATGGCGAGACTAACCGTCGTCAACTGGTCAAGGTTTCGAATGGTGTCGAGACGCTTCTTGCCTCGGTGAATGAAGGTTCGCCTTACAATATGGATATTCCGTTGACCGTTGCCATCGTTGGTGGCGCGATCAATATTTTCGTGGGAGACAAGAACGTTTTCGGCGGACCGGTGGTGGATGCGACGTCGCCGCTTTCAGGCGGTACGATCGGTCTATATTCAAGCGGCCAACGCGCATCGGTTTTCGATGATATTGTCGTAACGAAGGTTGGCACCACCGCGAAAGCGGGTATCGATCAGCGGGTCTATGACTTTGACGGTGATGGCAAGGCGTCCGTCAGGCTCGATGCCTCAAGTTCGTTTGCGGCAGGGCAATTGAACGATTTCGTCTGGACAGACCTTGAGGGCAACGTCGTTGCGACGGGCAAGAAAGTTGATGTCGATCTGAATGTCGGCATCAACAGGCTGCTTCTGAAGGTTACCGATGCTAAAGGCTCGGTTTCGACGGACCGGATTGACGTGACAGTGGTCGACAAGACGAAGATCCTCGTTGCCGAGGACTTCTCGACAGCCGAAGCGATGGCGCGGTTCAAGATCGTCGATGAAGGCGAATTCGGTGGCATCGGTGCGGACGGCAAGTCGTCGGAGTGGCTGATTTCCGATGGCAAGCTTCTCCAGACGACGGGACTTATGAGCCGCGAACTGACGTGGAGCGGTGCAACCAATTCCGACAAGTACAAGCGCGGATGGAGCCCGATGGGCGACGGCGTCAACGTGCTGCGTCTCGGAACCTATGCCCTGTTCAACGATCCGGCGGCGCTGGCGTGGACGGATTATGCCATCGAGGCGAATTTCCAGACGCCGGACAAGGATGGTCTCGGCTTCCTGTTCCGTTACAAGGACAGCAAGAACTACTACAAGCTCGAACTCGACGCTGACGGTATTCTCGATCGCAACCCCGGCAACGGTGCTGGCAGTATTTTTAATCTCGTGCGCATGAAAAACGGGATCGAAGAAATTCTGGCGCAGGTGCCGGGCAAATATGAACAGGGGCAGGAGATGAAGCTGCGCGTCGAGGTTATCGGCGACAAGATCACAGCCTTCCTCAATGACGAAGCGCTGTTTGCCTATCCGATCGGTGACCGCGAACTCACTGCCGGTACATTCGGCCTCTATTCCTGGGGTAATGCCGGCCTGACCTTCGACAATTTGACCGTGGTCGATCTCAAATCCGGTCTCGACGCGCACCGGATCGTCGGAACCAGCGGTGCGGACTTGCTCGTGGGTACTGCAGCCGCGGACACCATCCTTGGCCTCGACGGTAATGATGAGCTGCAGGGTTTTGGCGGCGATGACCGGCTGGATGGCGGCGCGGGTGACGATGCGCTTTCGGGCGGTGAGGGCAATGACGCCCTTTCCGGCGGCGCCGGCAATGACGAGCTGTGGGGCGATGATGGCGACGACATGATCGTCGGCGGTCTCGGCGACGATTTCATCGAAGGCGGCCGGGGCAATGACCTGTTGATCGGCGGGGGCGGATCGGACCGCTATCGGTATGGACGCGGCGACGGTTCGGATGTCATTGTGGAGACGGCCTCGGCAACCGGTTCGGTTGACCGCCTGTCTCTCCATGACATCGCCCGCAGCGAAGCGGTTCTGCGCAAATACGGCCAGTCCGTCGTCATCGAACTTGCCGACGGTGAGACGCTGACGCTGAGCAACCAGCTCGCTGACGGCGGCATCGAGAGGTTGTCCTTTGCCGATGGCGTTGTGCTGAACCGGAGCGGCATCGTCAGCGGTCTCGTCAATCGTGGCCCGGTCGCGGCGGATGACGGGCTTGCGGCGGTAAACGAAGACGCGCCGTCCTTCGTCATCTCCTTCGCCACGCTGCTTGGCAATGATCGCGACGCCGATCTCGACGACCTGAAGGTCACTGGCGTCTCGGCCCCGGTCGGCGGCACGGCGGTGCTGGAGGAAACCGGCATTCGCTTCACGCTCTCGGCCGATTTTAATGGCGAGGCGGCTTTCCGCTACACCATTGCCGATGGTCGCGGCGGCGTAAGCGCAGCGACAGCTTCCTTCACCGTCAAGCCGGTCAACGATGCGCCGGTGGCCTCGTCGGTCAATGTCGAAACGGACGAAGACACGGCCGTCAGCGGCAGGATCGTTGCGACCGATGCCGACGGTGACACGCTCTCCTTCGCGCTGAAGGCCGATGCCACTAACGGCGTCGCCCGGATCGACGCGGAAACCGGCGCCTGGACCTATACGCCGAATGCAAACGTCAACGGAACCGGCAGTTTTACCGTCGTCGTCTCCGACGGTAAGGGAGCCGCGACCGAGAGTACTGTTACCGTCGCCATCAAGGCGGTCAACGACGCTCCGGTCGCGGTTGCCGACTTGATTGCCATCGGGGAAAAGGACAAGGGCGTCTTTGATCTCGTTGCCAACGATACGGATATCGAGGGTGACCGTCTGGCGCTGGTCGGTTTTGCGGTGACGGCGGTTGCCGGTCTCTCCCTGACGAACGAGCAGGCTGCTGCCGCCTTCGCGGTGGTCGATGGCAAGCTGGTGGTCGATCCCTCCTCCGCCTTTGCAAGGCTGGAAGACGATCAGCAGGCGACTGTCACACTCACCTATACCGTGCGCGACGCCAATGGCGGTGAATCGACGGGCACGACCACCGTCACTGTCGATGGTTATACAGAATACAACATCGTAGAAGGCAGCGATGGCGCCGATGTGCTGATCGGGACAAGCCACAAGGACATGATCGAAGGCGGCGCTGGTGATGACCGGCTGTCGGCTGGCTCCGGCAACGACATGGCGGATGCCGGCTCCGGCAACGACCGTGTGATTGCCGGCGAGGGCAACGACGTGGTCGACGGTGGCCCCGGCAATGACGTGTTGATGGGCGGTGCCGGCAATGACGTGCTTTATGGCGGCGACGGTAACGACGAGATCAGCGGCGGTTCCGGTGACGACACGCTGAGCGGCGGGGCAGGCAACGATGTCCTGACCGGCGGCAGCGGTGCGGATACCTTCGTCTTCGCGGCCGGCAGCGGTCAGGACGTGGTGACGGATTTCCAGGCCGGCGTTGACGGCAAGGATGTCGTCCAGCTCTCGAAGGATGTCTTTGCCGATTACCAGACGCTGATCGCCTCCGGCGCCTTTACCGACGGTGTGAACGGCGCCGAGATCGCCTTCAAGGACGGCTCGACCATCACCTTCGACGGCGTCAAGACCGAGCAGTTCGTCATCGACGACTTCCGCTTCGCCTGACCCGCAAAGGGCGCATTCTCCGGGATGCGCCCTTTTCTCGTTCGCGGGCGGTTGTCACCGGCATGTCATCGCCGGGAGCTGTCGCCACGATCTCAACGGATAGTAAAATGCGTCATCGTTCCGCCAATAATAATGTTCGCCAGATCAAGGGCGTTTTCGCCGGCTGCGCCGGCGCTTTCATCGGCATCGGCCTGATGAGCGCTCTGGTCAATATTCTATATCTCACCGGCTCGCTGTTCATGATGGAGGTCTATGACCGCGTTCTGCCGAGCCGCAGCCTGCCGACGCTTGTGGCGCTGTTCGCAATCGTTGTGGTGCTTTATGCGTTTCAGGGCCTGTTCGATGCGGTGCGCGGGCGTCTGCTGGTGCGCATCGCCGATCGGCTCGATCAGCTTTTGTCCTCACGGGTTTACGATGCGGTGATCGGCCTGCAATTGCGCATGCCGGTGAGCGGTCGCCAGGCGCAGCCGCTTCGCGATCTCGACACGATCCGTTCTTTCCTGTCGGGAAGCGGGCCAACCGCGCTGTTCGACCTGCCCTGGCTGCCTTTCTACATTGCCATCTGTTTCGCTTTTCATTTCTGGCTCGGCGTCACGGCGCTTACCGGCGCTGTCATTCTCACCGTGTTCACGCTGATGACGGAGCTGGTCTCCAAGCGTCCCGTCGAAGAGGCTGCGCAACATGTTTCCAGGCGCAACAGACTGATCGAAGCCACCCGGCGCAACGCCGATATCATCGCCGTCATGGGCATGGGGGCGCCGCTGCGGGATCGCTGGCAGGCGGATAATCGCGCTTATGTGCGCGAGCAGCGCTCCGCAAGCGATATCGCTTCCGGCTTCGGCGTAGCGAGCAAGGTGCTGCGCATGGTTCTGCAATCCGGCATTCTGGCTGTCGGGGCCTGGCTGGTCATCAACGAGCAGGCGACGCCCGGCATCATCATCGCCGGCTCCATCTTGTCAGCGCGGGCGCTTGCGCCGGTCGATCTCGCCATCGCCAACTGGAAAGGTTTCATCGCGGCCCGGCAAAGCCGCCGCCGGCTTGAAAAAACTTTGGCGCTGCTGCCCGAGACAGGAATGCGCATGGACCTGCCCGCGCCGCAGGCGCTCCTGTCGGTCGAGCGCGTCAGCGCCATTCCGCCGGAGATGGCGGAGCCGGTGCTGCAGGATATCGCCTTCACGCTTTCGGCCGGCAGCGGCCTTGGCGTGATCGGGGCGAGCGGTTCCGGCAAGAGTTCGCTGGCGCGCTTGCTTGTTGGCCTGTGGCGGCCGCTCAAAGGCTCCATCCGGCTGGACGGCGCGACGCTGGAGCAATGGCCTGCCGAGGCGCTGGCGCGCCACATCGGTTATATGCCGCAGGCGATCGAATTGCTGGACGGCACCATTGCCGAAAACATCGCTTCCTTCGACCGGCAGGCGAGTTCGGACAAGATCATCGCGGCGGCGCGCGCGGCGCGCATTCACGATCTCGTCGTCAGCCTGCCGGATGGTTATTCCACCGAAGTCGGCGAGACGGGGCGGCAATTATCGGCGGGGCAAAAACAGAGGATCGCCCTTGCGCGGGCACTTTATGGCGACCCCTTCCTCGTCGTGCTCGACGAGCCGAATTCCAACCTCGATTCCGAAGGTGAGGATGCGCTGACGGCGGCGATTCTCGGCGTTCGCGAACGCGGCGGGGTGGCCGTCATCATCGCCCACCGCCCGAGCGCGCTTCTGGCCGTGGACAAGGTGCTGATGCTCGCCGATGGCCGCCAGCAGGCTTTCGGTCCGAAGGAAGAGGTTCTCGCCAAGGTGCTGCGGCCGGTCGGCGGCGCGGCGGGCGCCCTCAAGGTCGTGCAGGCCGTGGAAACAGGAAAGGCATGAAGATGGACGAATGGCAGACACTCAAACGCTCGATCCGCAGCCACCTTCTCGTTGGCGGGCTCGGCTTTCTCACGCTGACGGGCCTGCTTGGCGGCTGGGCGGTGGGCACCGAGATCGTTGGCGCGGTGATCGCTCAGGGCTCGCTGGTGGTGGAAACCAGCCTGAAAAAGGTCCAGCATCCGGTCGGCGGCGTTGTCAGCGAATTGATGGTGCGCGATGGCGACCGGGTGAAGGCCGGCGACATCGTCATGCGCATCGATGCGACGATGACGCGGGCCAACCTCGCCATCATCGTCAAAAGCCTCGATCAATTCACCGCCCGCAAGGCGCGGCTGGAGAGCGAGCGTGACCGGGCGGGCAAGGTTGTGTTTCCGAAGGCTTTGCTCGACCGGAGCAGCGACACCGATATCGTCGCGATGCTGGATGCCGAACAGCGTCTTTTCGAAACCCGCAGTGCCGTTCGTGAAAGTAAGAAGCGTCAGCTCGAACAGCGCGTGCGCCAGCTTCGCGACGAGATCGCCGGCATGGAAGCCGAGCGTGCGGCGAATTTTCGCGAACAGGGCATGGTCGATGAGGAGTTGATCCGTTTTCGATCCCTGCACGAAAGGGGCCTGATGGAAAAAAGCCGCCTTAGCACGCTGGAGCGTCAGGCCACGGATATTGATGGCGATATCGGCCGGCTGATGGCGGGTATTGCCGGGGTCGAGGCGAAGATCAGCGAAACCGCGCTGCAAATCCTTCAGATCGATGAACAATGGTCGGAGGAGGTCGGTTCCGATCTGCGTGAGATGGACGCCCGCATCGGCGAATATGTCGAACGGCGGGTGGCGGCAGAAGACCAGCTGAAACGTGTCGATATTCTCGCGCCACAGGATGGCGTGGTGCATCAACTTGCCGTGCACACTGTTGGCGGTGTCATCGCACCGGGCGAACAGATCATGATGATCGTGCCGGAGGTGGACAAGCTGGTGGTGGAGGCCAAGGTCGCGCCGCAGGATATCGACCAGATCTATTATGGTCAGGCGACAAACCTGCGTTTTTCCGCCTTCAATCAGAAAACGACACCGGAAATCACCGGCACGGTGGAGCGCATTTCGGCTGACGTGACGGTGGATCAGCGCACGGGCGCCAGCTATTACCTCGTGCGTGTCGCCACCTCGCAGGAGCAGATAAAGCGGCTGGGTGAATTCCACCTGATGCCGGGCATGCCGGTGGAAGCCTTCATCACGACAGGAGAACGAAGCGTCCTTTCCTATTTCCTCAAACCGCTGATGGATCAGGCCAGCCGCTCCTTCCGCGCTGTTTGAGATTTTCATATTCCGGCCTGCCGGTTGCCAAGGCCCGCCCTGTGTTTCAGGGCGGGCCGAAACAGCTGTTGCGGCGGGCCGGAACTGCCTGAAAAACGCCGCGTCGATTACCGCAAAAGAAAATGCCGTGCGTCTTCACGCACGGCATTTTCTTTATCGAACCGGACCGCGACTTTCCGCGGCCCGGAGTCTTTACGGGAGATCAGCCGATCTTCACATTGTCATCGCGCTTGATGGCGATGATCGTCGAACGCGGCAGCTTGCCTTCGCCATCCGGGAAGGGGGCGTCGGGATGCTGGATGCCGACGAAGTGGGTGCGCTTATCGCCGGACCATGTCTGGCCGGTGACTTCGGAACCCTTCGGGGCGGTGAGGAAGCGCTCGATGCGGCCGGTGGCCGGGTCGCCCGCCAGCATCTGGTTGTTGCCTTGGCCGGCGAAGGCGCCTTCGTTGCTGTCCTCTCCGTCGGTCTGGATCCAGAGCAGGCCGGTGCTATCGAACATCATGCCGTCAGGCGAATTGAACATATTGCCTTCGTTGATATTCGAAGAACCCGCATAGGCGTCCTTGTGGACGGTGGGGTTGCCGGCCATGCAGAACAGGTCCCACTTGAACTTGCCGTCCGCATGGTCGTCATTTTCCGGATACCAGCGCACGATCTGGCCGTATTCGTTCTTTTCACGCGGGTTGGCGGCGTTGATCGCCATGGCGTCGCCGCCGGCGTTTGCGCGCAGCTTGCCGTCCTTCATTTCGCCGCGGCGGCTGTTGTTGGTCAGCGCGCAATAGGCTTCGATGGCGACCGGGTTGATGGCGACCCATTCCGGGCGGTCCATGGTCGTCGCGCCCACCTTGGAAGCGGCCTGCCGGGTGAAGACGCAGATTTCGTCGATCTTCATGCCGGTGGTTTCAGGCGTCAGGGCGAGCCATTCGCCGGCGCCGTCGTCAGAGAACTTGGCGACGTAAAGCGTGCCTTCGTCAAGCAGCTTGGAGGTGTCGCCGCCCGGCACATAGATGCCGTTGGAGACAAATTTGTAGAGGAACTCGCCACGCTCGTCGTCACCCATGTAAACGACGACACGACCGTCGCGGGCGATGACCACGGCGGCGTTTTCGTGCTTGACGCGGCCAAGCGCGGTGCGCTTGATCGGGGTGGAGGAGGCGTCCGAAGGATCGATCTCGACCACGTAACCGGCGCGGCGCGGTTCGTTGGGGTTCTTCGCAACGTCGAAACGCTCGTCGAACTTCTCATAGGCATAGCGCGTCTCGGCGACGATGCCGTAACGCTTGTAGTCGTCAGGCAGCTTGAAGGCGGCGTCGGTGGTGCCGAAATAGCCGTTGAAGTTTTCTTCGCAGGTGAGGTAGGTGCCCCAGGGCGTGCGGCCGGCGCCGCAATTGTTGAAGGTTCCGAGACAGTCGACACCATCAGGGTCGGCGGCGGTCTTGACGAGATCGGAGCCTGCGGCCGGGCCGGAAAGCTTCATCGGCGTATTGTGGTGGATACGGCGGTTGAAGGGGCTGTCGAGAACGATCTTCCAGCCGTCCTCATCTTCCGCGACTTCCATGACGGTGACGCCCTGCATGTTCTGCAGGATTTTCACATCGTCGGCCGTCTTCGGGTTGCCCTTGTCAGTGTGCGGCAGGTTGGTTTCCGGGTTCACATATTCATGGTTGACGGCGATCAGCTGGTGGCTGCCGACGACGAAGAGTTCCATGCCGTCGGTGTTTTCGCCGAAGACCTTGTCGGAGTTTTCAACGCTGACGCCCTTGGTGGGGTCGAGATCGGGAACGTTGGAGAACAGCGGCTGGCCCCATTTCGCCAGCGGCTTCCAGTTATAACCTTCCGGGACATGGATGGTGTGGTCGGTGGCGGCGGCAACCGGCTTGAAGGGGAAACGGCCGACGGCGGCTTCCTGTGCCTCGGCCGAGGTGCTGCTCATCAGGTTGCCGAGCGTGCCCATGGCGGCCGCGGCCGAACCGAAGGCAAGCACGCCGCCGAGAAAGCCGCGGCGGGAAATCGCGGTTTCGACCACGCGGTCGAAATCGGTTTCGGCCGGCGGCGGGTTCTGCAGTTCGTCCCATTCGTCCCAGGACAATTTGCTCGTATCGATGTCGGTCATAGTCTGTCTCCACCGTTGCTTGTTTGGAATCATTCCAGCAAGGTGCCTACCGTCCCAATATTTCATGCGGATGACGGAAAGGGCAGTATCGGCGGTCATATTCCCTGCGCCAGGGCGGCTTTTTCGTCAGCGCCCGATCAGGATGCGGGTGACGAGAAAGCCGTCGAAGCGGCAGAAACGGAAGGGAATCTCCGTTCCCCTGCGCCATTTGCCGCCAATGTCTGCGGTCAGCCGCAGCGAGGCCGAGCCGTTGTCGTCGAAGCCGGATAATTCCGCCGCCTCGAAAAAGAAAAACCGTTTCACTGTCGGATAAAGCGCCTTGAACAGGCTCTCCTTTGCCGAGAAAATCAGGCCGGTCATGAAGGGGTCGATGGTGTTGCCGAGGCTGTGGCGTTCACGAGCGGTTAGGGCCTGTGTGGCGATATCGCGGGCTTCCTCCTCGCTCAGGAGCTTTTCAATATCGATGCCGATGCCGCAGAACCGCTCGCAAGAGCCGGCAATCGCAATCGCGCGTTCATGGCTGTGGGAAATCGCGCCGATCACGCTTTCGGGCCAGAGGGGCGCGCGGTCCTTACCCATACCGGGAAAGGTGGAACGGCCGGTGAGGTGGCGGATGGCTTCTGCCGCGCATCTGCGCCCGGCGATGAACTCCGCCTTGCGTTTTGGCGTTGCGCGCAAAAGCTGCGGCGGCAAGGGAGGGACCTTTCCGCCGCAGCCTTCATCGGCGTTGTAACGAAGGGTGAGGCAATGGCAATCGCAGCTGTCGTCCGGCCAAGGCCAGATGGCCTCCGGTGGATCGCCGGAGAAGGCTTTGCGATGAAACGTCGTTGCGACGGCCATATTTTTCACCTTCAATCCAACGGCTCGAATTTAAGCCGCGAGCGTTGCGCCGCCATCGACGACGATCTGCTGCATCGTCACATGACCGGCCTGATCGGAGGCGAGGAACAGCACCGTATCGGCGATATCGTCCGGCCTTGCGATCTTGCCGAGCGGGATGCCGAGCTTGAACTGTTCGGGCAGGCCGGCGACCAGCCGGTCCTTGCCGGCGGGGTCGCTCAGCATGCCGGCAAGCATCGGCGTATCGGTGGAGCCCGGTGAAACGACATTGCAGCGCACGCCATAGGGCGCAAGCTCAAGGGCGGCGCAATGGCTGAGGCTGACCAGCGCCGCCTTGGAAGCGCAATAGGCCATCATGCCGATGCGCGGCACGACGGCGGCATTGGAGCCGATGTTGACGATCGCGCCGCGCCGCTGCCGTTTGAAGGTGCCGCTCCATTGCCGCAGCATATAGAACGGCCCGGCCGCGTTGACGTCCATGCAGGTTTTCCAGTCCGCTGGCGTCAGGCTTTCGCTGTCACCGAGCCGCAATATGCCGGCGGCATTGACCAGAATATCGAGCCCGCCCCATTCGCTTTCGATTGCCTTGCAGGTCGTCTCCACTGCTTCCGCTTGGGTGATGTCGAGTGCGATCTGGCGGAAGGGGGACTCCACTGTGTCGGCCAGAAGGTCGAGGCCTATGACCTCGGCCCCTTCCTCGATGAAGCGTTCGGCGATACGGCGGCCGATGCCCCGGGCCGCGCCCGTCACCAGCGCACGCCGCCCGGTAAATCTCTGTTGCGTCATCTTGTCCGTCCGCTCAGGCTGCGAGCCGCTTCTGGTCGATCAGCGCCCACCAGGCGGAGAGTGTCGGTACACGCGCAAGCTCATCGAAGCCGACCGTGACACCGCGTTCCTTCAGCTCGCCGGCGAGCTTCATCACCTGCAGGGAATCGAGGCCGTAGAAAATGAGGTTCTCGTCGGGGTCGATATCGCTTTCATCCTCCACCATTTGCAGGACACGGGCTTTCAGCCACTCGCGGGTGCCGGTGGCTTCGCCCGCGCCGACAAGGCTTGCGGTGTCGATCACCACGCCGCAGCGCGTCGCCACATATTGCAATGCCATGCGGTGCTCGGCCTCGGAAAAATCGGCGACGCCGTCACCGATCATGAAGGGTTGAATATCCTTCATGAAGGCTTCCACCGCCGTCATCATGCAGCCGATATGGGCGTAAACGCCGCCGACGATGAGCTGGTCGCGGCCCCAGCCTTTCATCCGCTCCGCAAGGTCGGAACGTTGGAAGGCGCTGTAACGCCATTTGGTCAGCACCACGTCGTCAGGTGTCGGCGCAAGTTTGTCCACCACCTTCTGCAATTCGGGATCGACGACCGTAAGTCCCGGTCCCCACATGTCATTCAGCAGCGCACGGTCGCCGGGCGGCTGGTTATGCGGCTGGGCGGTATAGATGACAGGCACGCCGTTCTGAACGGCCCATGCCTTCACCTTGGCGAGATTGTCGATGAGGGTGGTCATCAACTTGCCGTTGGCTTCGTAGAACCGCAGGAAATAACGCTGCATGTCGTGGATGAGAAGCACGGCACGTTTCGCATCGGGCTGCCATTTTGTCTTGTTGGCCGGAAAGCTTGCGGCGACCGGCATCGGATAGTCGGAAATGGTGGGGATCGTCATGATGACCTCGGTTTCTTGCTGCGCCGGCTCGGGCGGCGCGTAATCTTTGGAATGGGGACGCTCTTTTGAACGCCCCTTTCGATTGGTGCTGCTTGTCAGGCGCTGATGGCGACGGGGGCTGTCAGCAGGTCGCGCAGGCGCTTCTTGTCGATTTTGCCGACGGCGGTGAGCGGCATGGCCTCGATGAAGCGCACCCGGTCCGGCAGTTTGTAATCCGCAACGCCGAGACCGGCGAGATGCTGGCGGATAGCTGGCGCCTTGAGCGCGGGATTACGCGACACGACGAAGACGCAACTCTTTTCTCCGAGAAGCTCGTCCTGCATCGCCACCAGCGCGGCGTGGGTGATGTCGGGATGCCGCAGGATCAGGTTTTCCACCTCCTCCGAAGCGACTTTTTCGCCGCCGCGATTGATCTGATCCTTCACCCGGCCAACGACCCTGAGATAACCTTCGGGCGTGCGCTGCACGACGTCGCCGGAATAATAGAAGCCATCCTTATCGAAGACCCGGGCGCTGTGGTCGGGCGCGCGGTAATAGCCCCGGAACGTATAGGGACCACGGGTCGCCAGCATGCCGGCTTCACCTTCCGGCACGTCGTTGCCGTCCTCGTCGACGATGCGGATCTCGTCGTCCGGGCTGATCGGCCTGCCTTGCGTGGTGAAGACGATATGGTCGGGATCACCGAAGCGAGTGTAGTTCACCAGACCTTCCGCCATGCCGAACACCTGCTGCAGGTCGCAGCCCAAGACCTCAGGCACCTGGCGGGCGAGCGCTTCGGCGAAGCTTGCGCCGCCGACCTGTAGAAGCTTGAGCGACTTCAGCTTTTCGCGATGGGCGGGAGCTGCCTGCAGCCACAGGGCCACCGCCGGCGGCACAAGCGGCACGATATCGACGCCGTGTTTTTCGATGAGGTCGAAGCAGGCAAGCGGCTCGGGATTGGCGGCCATGACCACGGCACCGCCGGCGTGGAACACGCCGAGCGCGCCGGGCGAGCTCATCGGGTAATTATGCGCCACCGGAATGGCGCAGAGGAAACGGGTCTGCGGTGAAAGTTCGCAAATCTCCGCGCTGGCCCGGACGCTGTAGTCATAGTCGTTATGCGTCCGGGGGATCAGTTTCGGCGTTCCGGTGCTGCCGCCGGAAAGCTGGAACAGCGCCACCTCATCGGCGGCGGAAGGGGCGTAAGCCGGAGGATTTTCCGCCGGGGCGGCCAGCTTCTGCTCCAGGCTGCGCTGCGGATCGGTTTCGCCGAGCAGCAGGGTCACGGCAAGCTTTGGAGAGACCGCCTTCAGCGCCTCCACAAATGTGTCATCGACGAAAAGCTCGTGGCCGCGCGAGGCGATCATCAGCTTCGGCGCGATCTGCTCCGCATAGGAGGTCATTTCCAGCCGGCGATGGCTGAAAAGCGCATTGACGGGGGCAGCGCCGATTTTGATGAGCGCGAAAAAGACGAGATAGAACTCGGCTATGTTCGGCAATTGCACCAGCGCCGTATCCCCCCTGCCGATGCCTGCGGCGGAGAGATGTCCAGCCAGATTGGAGGATTGCCTGTCGAGATCGGCATAGCTGAAGCGACGGTCGCCGCAGATCAGCGCCGTCGCATCCGGCCGGCGCTGCACCTGTTCAGCGAGAATGCCGCTCAGCGGCCGGTCGATCCAGTAGCCGCGTTCGCGGTATCGGCGAACGAAATCCTCGGGCCAGCGTTCAAATTCGATTGTCATGGTTTGTCCCTGGAAAAATTAGGCAGAAAGACCGCAGGCGTTCAGCATGGTCTTGAGCTTGGTCTGCACCTCGGCCCATTCTGATTCGGGCTCGGAGGCCTCCACGATGCCGGCGCCGGCGAAGAGCCGCACGGTTTCTCGCTGCACGGTGCCGCAACGGATGGTCACCACCCATTCGCCATTGCCTTCAGAATCCGTCCAGCCGACCATGCCGGTGAAGAGGCCGCGCTCGAAAGGCTCGACGAAGCGGATGAGGCGATGGGCGCGCTCGGTGGGGAAACCGCAGACGGCTGGCGTCGGGTGCAGCAGGCAGGCCAGCTGCAGCGCATTGGTTACCGGATCGGCGAGACGGCCTTCGATGCGGGTCGAAAGATGCCAGAGCGCCGCCGTGCTGATGAGGGAGGGTTTCTCTGGAACATCGAGTTCGGCGCAGACCGGCGAAAGCAGCGAGCGGATATCCTCAATGACGAGGCTATGTTCGTAATGATCCTTTTCAGAAGCCGACAGCCGATCCGCATTGGCCTTGTCCGCTGCCGGATCGACCATGCGTTTTGCCGATCCCGCCAGCGGGTTCGAGATGATGTTCTCGCCCTGCTTGCGGATCAGGAGTTCCGGGCTGACGCCGATCAGGTCGCCGCCATCGGGCAGCGGGATGCGGAACTGGTAACCTTCGCGGTTCTGTTTGGCCAGACTCGCCAGCAATCTTTCGACATTGACCTCGGAGGCGAAAGTCAGTTCACGCATGACGGAAAGCACCGCTTTGCGGACTTCGGAATGGCGGAAATTGACGATGGCATGTTCGACGGCGCGCTTGAAACCGCTCTCGTCCGGCAAGCTGTTCTGGCCGACAAGGGCAGGCATGGCCGAATCGGCGACGATCGGTTCCGCATCCTTGGAGTTCCATTCATAGTTGTATGGAATATACAGGCATGAAGGTTCGCTGACATCGAAGGGGATCGCGCCGATGGCGATGGGGTTCTGCTCGCCCTCCCGCTGCGCACGCTCAAAGGCGCCGGCCAGTGCCTGCTGCAGTGGGCTGGCAATGTCTTCGCCGCCGCGGGCGGGAATCGCTATCTTTTCGCGAATGCCCTTGGCGCGCAATTGCCCGCTGCCGGAAGTAAACAGAAATTCTCTATTAAATTCAGTAATTTCGTCGGATTCGACGTCATTCGTCCTGAGTGCTCCCGTTTTCATGGGATGCCTCCTGTGCGAGTGGTTGACGATGGCTTATACTTGAGTATGCTAATCATGTTTTGTCAACCGGTTCAAATTCACATGCTAAATTTAACCCCCATGCAGGTGGCCTATTGGGTCGGCCGCGAGGCGGATGGAATACTCGGGAAAGTTACGCCGCATCTCTACCTCGAATTCGACGGGCAGGCGGTGGATGTGGAAAAACTGGCCGTTGCCGTGGAAAGGCTCTGCCGGCGTCATCCCATGCTGAGCCTCAGGATCGATGCTGAAGGCCATCAGTCCGTCGATCCTGCCGCCCGGCCGCTCCGTCTCGATGTGGAGGACATGGCCGCGCTCGATTCGGAGGCGCTGGCACGCCGTCTTGAGGCGAAGCGCGAGGACTGGAGCCATCGCCGGGCCGATCTTCGCGTTGCCGCACCGGCGGCGATCTCGCTCAGCCTGTTGCCGGAAGGCCGTTGCCGTCTGCATGTGGACACGGACATGCTGGCCATCGATCCGGCCAGCATGCGGATCGTGATGGAAGACCTTGCCCGCTTTTACGAGACCGCGTCAGGCGCATACGACACCCGGACTTTCGAATCAGTGAGGCCGTCGTTTTTCGACTGGGCGGAACGTCTCATGTCCGATCCGGACTTGAGGGGCTTGCGCGAAAGGGACCGCCTGTGGTGGCGGCAACGGCTTGCCGATGTTCCGGACGCGCCGCCGCTGCCGTTTCTGTCCGATGATCCCCCGCGCGCCATTCACACGGACCGGCTCGCCACGCTGCTTTCAGCGGCCGAGCGTAGCAGCCTGGAGCGGACAGCGCGGCGTTTTTCCTTGACGACATCGACCCTTCTGCTCGGTGTTTTCGCACTGGCGCTGTCGCAGGCGGCGGGGGCGGAAAAATTCCGGCTTTCCGTGCCGGGTTTCTGGCGCGCGCCGCTGGTGGAAAGGGTCGATGAGATCGTCGGCGAATTTTCCAACGTGCTCTTGCTCGGCGTCAATATCAAGCCTGAAGAAACGCTCGAGGCGCTGCTTGGCAGACTGTTCGATGAGATGAACGGGCTTCTCGCACATCAGTCCTATCCGGGCGTCAGCGTCATGCGCGATCTCTCCCGTCAGCGCGGTGGTTTGCAGACCTCGCCGGTGGTTTTCACCGCGGGGGTCGATCTTCCGGGGGGAGAGCTCTTTTCGGAACGGGTCGGGCGGGTGTTCGGTCCGATGGTCCACACCGTCTCGCAGGGGCCGGGGGTGGCGCTGGATGCGCAGGTGGCGGCGGTAGATGACGGCTTGCTGATCAACTGGGATGTGCGGCTCGATGCGTTGCCGGAAAGCTGGCTGCACGCTTTGTTCGAAACCTATGTCGCTCTTCTCCGCCGGCTCGCCGAAACCCCCGATCTCGCTTGTGAAAGCGTGGAGCGATTTGTCGCACGGCAGTCGGAAGCGATGGCCAAGGCAAAAGGAAAACCCATAGAACGTCCTCTCTCTCCGCTGAAACAGGCCTATCTGCTCGGGCGCGGCACCCATCTGCCGCTGAGCGGCGTTGCGATGCAGGAGTTTCGCGAATATCGCGGCGATATCGACCCGGAACTGCTGCGGTCGCGGCTTGCCGCAATGGTCGGCAGACATGAAAGCCTGCGCACCCGCATTGATGAGCGACGGCTGGTGCAGGTGGTCTCCGACGAAGCGAAGATCAATCTCGATCTCGTCGATCTTTCGGCCCTGTCTCTTCCGCAAGCCGAGGCAAGGATCGACGCGGTGCGACGGGATTTTTCCCATGCGCATTTTGATCTCGCCGCCTCTCCATGGCAGGTCACTGTGTTTCTTATGCCGGATGCAGGGCCGACGGGGCATAAGATCGTGGTCTTTCTGCGTTTCGACGCGCTTATCCTTGACGGGCGGGCCATTGCGAGCCTCGCGGCGGAACTCTTCGATGGTGTCGTGCCGCCGGAATCCGCCGCTACGATCGGAACGCCGAAGGAGGATATCTCGGCGGCCCGCGTCAGGGATGCCGCCTATTGGGTTGAAAAGTTGAAAGATGCCGAGGTGCCCTCGCAACTGCCGTGGAAAGCACCGCTCGAAACCATTCCCACCTCGCGTTACAGCCGCCAGAGCGTGATCGTGGAAAAACAGCACTTCACCGCCTTTTCACGCATCGGTGCGAAAGAGCGGCTGTTCAAGAATTCGGCGCTGACGGCTGTCATCCTCGATGTGCTCTCGCTCTGGCTCAACGAAGGTGCGCTCGTCGTCGGCATTCCCGTCGCACCGCAGGTGGAGGGCGCCTTCGCCAACCGCTCCAGCTTTATCGCCGTCCAATGGGATGCGGCCAGGAACAGGTTTGCGGAGCGGGCGGCGGGTCTCCAGACGGATGTGCTGGAAGGGCTGAACCATCTCGCCTTTTCGGGTATCGATCTCAATCGTGTGCTTCTCAATGCCAATCCGGGCGGGCTCGCCTTGCCGGTGGTGATTACCAACGGTCTGACCTGGCCGACGCTTTCATCCGGTTCGACGATGCAATGGACCGGCGGGCTTACGCAGACGCCGCAGGTGGCGCTGGATTTCCGCTTTTCGCAGAATCCGCAGGGCGATCTCGTGCTCGATATCGACTATGCCGAGCAGGCGATCGATGCGGCGACGGTGGCGGATATTCTCGCGGCAATCGAACGCGCGATTGCCGGGATCGCCAATAGCGGCGCTTTCTCCGTCAATGCACGCGACATTGTCGAGCTGTCTCACTATCGGCTGAACGGCGACGAAGAAAACTTCGTCTGCCCGCCATTTCTGGAACGGCTCGCCGGCCATCTTTTCGAGGGTGACCCGTCGCGCACGGCGCTCGTCAGCGGCAGGCGGCGCATCGCTTATGGCGAACTCGGTCAGATGGTGGCAGGGGCGATGGCGGGCCTTAAGGCGCGCGGCATCGGGCGTGGCGATGTCGTTGCCGTGTGCCTGCCACGCAGCCCGGACCATACGGCCATCACGCTCGCCGCAGCGCTGATGGGTGCGGTCTGGGTGCCTGTCGATGCCGGCTCGCCGGAAGATCGCCTGCGCTATCTGCTGACCAATTGCCGCCCGGCGATCATCGTCGCCCGCAGCGTTCCGCAGGGTTTCGACGCCGTCGATCCGGCAGAGCTTATGTCCGCGCCCGCACCGGCTGGCGCACCCGTTACCATGGCGGAGGTGGCGGCGCTTTCCCAAAGCGAGGAGCCCGCCTATTATCTCTACACGTCGGGCACGACTGGCAAACCGAAATGCGTCGTGCTTTCCAACCGCGCAACGGCAAATGTCATCGGCAGCACGCTTGCGGAATGGGCGGTGACGGATAGCGATGTGTTCATCTCCGTCACGCCGCTGCATCACGACATGTCCGTCTTCGATGTTTTCGGCGCGCTCGTCGCAGGGGCGACGCTGGTGTTGCCGGAACCGGGCGAGGAAAAGGATGCGGTGCGCTGGAACGAGCTGGTGGCCGAACATGGCGTCACGCTCTGGTGCTCGGTGCCGGCCATCCTCGAAATGCTTCTCTCCTGCCGCCGTGGTGACCAGCTCTCATCGTTGCGGCTCGTGGCGCAGGGTGGCGATTACATCAAGCCGATGATCATCGAAGAGCTCCGCGGGCTGAAGCCCGACCTGCGGCTGATATCGCTCGGTGGACCGACGGAAACGACGATCTGGAGCATCTGGCACGAGATCGTTGCGGAAGATGTGGCGGCTGTGCCCTATGGCCACCCGTTGCCCGCCAATCGATATTTCGTCCTCAACGATCAGGGCGGCCATTGCCCGGTCGGTGTCGTCGGCCGCATCCATACGGCCGGCGTGAATGTGGCAATCGGCTATCTCGAAGATGGCGCGATTTCCCAGACGGATTTCGTGACGGTTGCCGATCCGGAAGGAAACCCCGTGCGGGCCTTCCGCACCGGAGACCGGGGCCGTTACCGGCCGGATGGCAAGATCATGTTTGCCAGCCGCGTCAATGGTTACGTCAAGGTGCGCGGCGTGCGCGTTTCGTTGCCGGATGTGGAAAACGAGCTTATCCGCCATCCTTCCATCCAGCGGGTTCTGGTGGTGGATTACGGCGTCGAACAAAAGGGCGAGGCGGCCATCGGCGTGCTTTACGTCGTTGCACCGGGCCTTGAACTCCCGACCGCCGATCTGCGCAATTTTGCCCGGAGCCATCTGCCGGAATCGCATGTGCCCGGCCGGTTTCTCAAGGTCGACGATCTGCCGCTTTCGGCCAATGGCAAGCCGGATCGCCGTCTCGCCCGTGAATTGCTGAACGGTGCTATGGAGCCGGCAAAAATCTCCGCCCCTGCGGCTCCTGCCGTCGATCAAGGCGACCGCCGGGTGCTGGATATCTATCTCGGCGTGCTGGGTAAAAAACCGGCGAATGTGGATGCGAACAGCGACCTGTTGGCGCTCGGTCTTCTGCCTTCGCATCTGAAAATCGTCTCGGCTGAAATCCGCACTGCCTTCGGCGTGGACTTGACACCGCAGCAGCTTTTGCGGTGCCGCAACGCCAGACAGGTGACTTCGCTCCTGGCCGCCCGGGCGGTGTGAACCCAATCATTTCGGGTGGCACTTCGCGCCCGATAACGGAAATTGTGCAAGGAAAAACAGATGGCGCATATCGATCCTGCCGGCGGCTGGCTTCCACTGACGCAGCCGCAACTCGATTTCTGGGAGGAGTTTTCCTTCCATCCCGACGAGCCGGTTTCCACCGTCGCCCATTACATCGATCTTTCCGGTGCGGTGAATGAAAGCGCGCTCCTCCAGGCGATCAAACGCACCGTGCGCGAATCCGAAGTCCTGTCGATCCGTTTCCGCATCGGCGACGATGGCGAGACGCCACAGCAACGCTGCGATCCAAGCCATGCCCCGGTGGTGGAACTCGTCGATCTCCGTGGCGATTCCGCTCCTCTGGAAGAGGCGCTGCGGCGCATGAACGCGGATGTGGAAGCAAGGCTCGATCTCAGAACCGACAGGCTTTCGGCGCAGCTACTCTACCGTATCGCCGATGACCGCTATCTCTGGTACATCCGCGCCCATCATATTGTTGTTGATGGTTATGGCCTGACGTTGGTCGAACAGCGTTGCGGCCAGCTTTACGGGCACTATTGTGGCAAGGGCGAAGCGGGTCCGGATTTCCACCCCTTCGGCGATTTCCTTGCCGAAGAGGAAGCTTATAAGCAAAGCCGGCGTTTTGAAAAGGACCGCGATTTCTGGGCGGCCTATCTTGCCGCACCCGCCGATCTGCCGGTGCTGGACAAGGATTGCGAGGACTATGGCGGCGGCGGCCTGCATACGGATGCGGCCTTGCCGCAGGGTTTCAGCACACGGTTGCAACAGGTGGCGGGCGCAATGGAGATCGGCTGGCCGGACCTTCTGGTGCTGCTTTCCGGACTTTATCTCCACCGTGTTCTGCCGCGGCCGGACTGCGATGTGCTGACCTTGTGGTTGCCTTTCATGAGTCGCTGGGGCAGCGTCGGCGCGCATATGCCGGCCATGCTCGTCAATATTTTGCCCTTCCATCTCACCATCGAACCGGGGGAGAGCCTCGGCGCATTTTTGACGCGCAACGCCGCCAATCTGCGAAAGCAGCGCCTGCATGGCCGCTACCGCATCGAGCAGATCGCCGCCGACCGCGAAATCCCGAAGGGTCGGCGCTTCTTCTTCTCGCCGCTCATCAATGTCCTGCCCTTCAGTGCGCCGGTCTTTGCCGGGCTTACCGTTATCAGGCACATCCTTGCCAATGGTCCCGGCGACGGGTTCAACCTGACCTTCCGTGGCGAGGATGACGGCAGCGAGTTGAACCTGCATATCGATGCGGATTCAGCGCTGACGCAAGCGGAGGATTTCGCCCGCTACCGCGAGGAGTTGCCATTGTTCCTCGATGCCATGCTGCGCGAGGAGGCGCTGACGCTTGCGGCGGCTCAGGTGTCCACGGCATTGCGTCTGGCGGTTTGAGGGCAGACAACGGACTTTGTCAACAAGCTGAACCCGGCTCTGCGACGCAAAGCCGGGTTTTCGTTGCCCCAAGTCCAGCTCAGGCGAGTGTCGTCAACACACGGTTCGAAGCGCCGTTTTCAGCGAAACGGCCAAAGATGCGGCTGGTGGTGTGGCGCAGCCGCTCGACATCGTCAGGGCCGTAGCGGTCCGAACGGTAGCTCATCAAGACGCGAATGGAACGCTCGCCGCCGATCGTCTCTTCCATCACCTCGAATTGCAGCCCCAGCATGGATTCATGCTTGTCGGGGTCGATCTGGCGGAACTCCACCGGCTTGCCATCCGGCCCGGCAAGGGTGCCGTTCAGCTTGTTCTTGGCGTGAATCTGGATGAAGACCTCGAACAGATGGTCGCGGCCGGGTGTCATGCCCAGTGCCTCCTCGACGAGATCGATCGGGATTTCGCTATGTTCCAGCGAGCCGTTGATGGTGTTCTTCACCGAAGAAATCAGGTCGCCGACGGTCATGGTCTCGCCGAAACGCACGCGATGGGCGACAACCGTGGTGAAATAGCCGATCGTATCGAAATAGCCGCTATCGGTGCGGCCCGAAGCCGAGGTGCCGACCACGAGATCGCTCAGCCCGCCGAGATGGCGCAGCGATGCGGCGATGGCGGCATAGACCACGTTGAACAGCGAGGCGCTGTTCTGCTTGGCAATGGCGTAAAGCCCGTCGCTAACATGTTTTTCCAGCTTGAACTCGATCCAGCCGCCTGCCGGTGCTTCGTCCTGCGTTGCCGCGTGCGGCGTGCCGCCCTGTTCCTTGAGGGTAAGGCCTTTTGGCGCATCCCGCAGCATATCGGTCCAATAGGCAAGGTGGCCAGCATTGACGCCTGACGCGACCTGTTTTCTCGCAAATTCATGGAAAGGTGCCGGCTTGGTGGCAAAGACCGGAGCCTTGCCCGCCGCCCTTGCCCGGTAGGCCTCGGTCAGCTCGTCCATCATCAGGTTCACAGACCATTCGTCGAGCACGATGTGATGGAAGAGGAAGGAAAGCACCTGGCGGCCGGTCTGCGCATCGCGCAGGAAACGCAGCCGCATCGGCAGTTCGCGCGCAAGATCGAAGCGCCAGCCGGCTTCCGCGTGCCGGTCCACACCTTGGCTTTCTTCGCTGGTCCAGAACCATTTGTAACCGGGCAGGTCGTGCATCGGCACGATCTTCTGCAGAACTGTATCTTCTTCGACGTAGAAATGGGTCCGCAGGCCGGGATGGCGCTCGATAATGTCGAGGAAGGCGCATTCGAAGGCATTCTCATCCACGGGATCGAGGAAATCGAGCGCGAAGGGAATGTTGAAGATTTCGCCGAAACCGAAGGCGGCATAGGCCTTCCAGAGCGACATCTGCGCCAGCGAAAGCGGTGCGGTGAGCGAGCCACTCGCCGTTGCCTGCGCCTGCGCGGGTGCTGCGGTTTCGAGCCGGGTCGCCTGTCTTGCGAGAGAGGCGGCGGTCGGGTAGCTGAACAGGTCGTTGAAGCGCAGTTCGATGCCGTGATTGCTCAGAAGACGTCCGATGATGCGCGTCGCAATCAGCGAATGGCCGCCGAAATCGAAGAAATCGTCATCCGGCCCCATCTCGGGCGAGACGAGCGCTTCACGGAATTCCGCAAGGATCGTTGCGACGGTGTCGTCGTCGTTCTCACCGGAAGCAGCGGGCGAAAGGGTCGCCTGCTGCGGTGTCGCCGCGGCGTTTTGAGGGACGATGCCGGAAAAATCCGCCCCACCTTCGAGATGGCTGACGAAACGCTCCAGCAGGAAGGCCGTCGCATGCGGCGACGTCTCCCTGCCGCCTGTCAATTCGAGGCGGATATCGCCGGCGGCTGTCGGACCGGCGGCAAGCGTCAGGCCGAGACCGGATTGCAGGGAGGGCAGGGGCAGGTGCTCAAACTGGAGCCCATGCTCCGATGTGGCCTGAACGGGTGTCGCAAGCGCGTGCAGCGTGAAGGTGGCAGTTCCGCCTTCATTGTCGTTTCGCTGCTCCAGACCGGACAGCACGGCTTTTTCAGCCCGTTCGGGCGTTTGGTCGCGCGAGACAGCTACCCGTGCCGCAGCCTCGGCTGACATCGGCATTGAAGTGCCGACGCCGGGCTGCAGGCGCAGGGTCACTGTCTCGGGACCGCCGGTTTTTGCCAGGAAAAGGGCAAAACGCGATCCGGCGCGGGCCAGAAGCGCGTTCGTCGCCGTGGAGCTGTTGAGGCCGAGCAGGGTGGCGGGAAGATCGACGCCGTGGCTGTGGCTCGCCGGCCTGTCGATCCCGTTTTGCCGCAGCGCCACGACGGTCGAGCCGGAGGCCGGACGTTGCAGCCAGTGGAGCGGAAGCGGGTCGACGCTGTCACTTTCGACCGCGCGCGGCGAAAGCGGCTTAGGCGCTTCCCCGGCGTAGGCGGCGGAAATACCTTCCAGCAGGATTTGCGGCGAGAGGACTTCGCCGAGCAGGCCGTGGACCAGAAAAGCCAGCAGGATTTCTCCCTCGCTTAAAAGCACGACGGCCTGAAACGGCGGATCGGTTTCGGCATCGAAGGGCCTTGCCTGCAGGTCGTGCAGCAAGGTCAGGGCCTCGCCCGCCGATGGAACATGCAGCAGTTGCACGATGGATGCGGACGGGGCTTCGATGCTCTTCGCCAGAGTGCCGTCCTCGCCGAAGGCAAAGCGTGCACGAAGCTCGGGCCAGACCTCGCAAACCGTCTTCAGCGCCGAGGTCAGACGCAGCAGATCGCACTCTTCACCGATGCGATAGGCGAGAAGGGCGCGGAAGACCTGATCGGGATCCTGAAACTGCTCGAACCAGACCCGTTCTTCGTATTGGCTCGGCGGGGCTGCATCCCCCCTGTCGAAACTCTCTTCGATGCGACGTGCGAGCATACGCGTATTGTCTGCTGCCATGGTCCTCTCCTTGGAATATACGGGAATCGCGCTCCGGCGCGAAACGTGCTGTGTCGTGGGATCAACGTCCCGCGCGCGACCGTTCGATGAGCGCCTGCCATGCGGCAAGCGTGGGCCGCCGGGTCAGATCCTCATAATCGAGCCGTGTTCCGGCAAGCTGTGAAAGCGGCGACATCAGCCGCATGAGGGCAAGCGAATGAAGCCCGCGACCGAACAGGTTGTCCTCCGGTTCGATGTCGCGCACCTCATCGTCGAGAACGCTGGCGATAAGGGCCTTGAGTTCCGTCATCATCGTTTCCGCCTCCGGCATGGCGTCCGCCGCGATTACCGGTTCATTCATCGAAATGATCGTGAACGCCGCTGGCGCCGCGCCGCCAGTAACCGGAAGCGCGGGTCCATTTTGGGTTGGCGCCGAATTCTTCAACCAGAAGGGCGCGAATCTCCTTTGCAACCTTCGATTCGCAGGCGACCCAGCTGAAGAAATCGCCCTTCGGCAGGTCGAGCTTGCGCAGGGCGCCCACCAGCGCGTCGTGGTCGGTTCCGTTCTCCGTCTTCTGTGTCACCCAGACGATAGACGCATCCGCCTTCGTCGCGAGCTCCAGCCGGGCGGCATCCGTCTCGACCTCGATCAGCGCCACGACGCGGGTGCCTTCAGGCATTTCCTCCAGCCGCCGCGCCAGCGCCGGAAGGCCGGTATCGTCGGCGATCAGCAGGTGCCAGTCGTAGGTGAAGGGAACGGTGAAAGAGCCGCGCGGACCGGCGATCCACGCTTTGTCACCCGCTTTGGCGGCTTTCGCCCAATTGCTGGCGGGGCCGTCGTGATGGGTGGCGAAATCGATGGCGAGTTCGCCTTTTTCGGCATCGAAGCTGCGCGGCGTGTAGTCACGCGCCAGCGGGCGCGGCGCGCCTTGCGGGAACTCAATGCCGTTCGGGCCGATCACCGGCAGGCTCGGTTCGGTTTCACCGGGCTGGGGGAAGAACATCTTGACGTGGTCGTCAAAACCGAGGCTCACAAAGCCCTCCAGTTCCGGCCCGATCAGGACGATGCGGACCATGGACCGGCTGAGCTTTTCGACGCGCGCGACATTGAGTGCGCGCAGCGCGACGGCGTGGCGATGGCGTTTTGGCGTGCGGTCCGGTGCTGCGGAACCTATCGTTTCTGGCATGCTCATGCTGTTGTCTTTCCTGGGATATCGCCGACGGGTTCGGCGGTATCGCTGTCCCGGGTCGGCGTGCCGGACGATCGCGCATTGGGGAGTCTCGTCCGGCGCGATATTCCGGCGTCGTTGCGTCAAGATGCGCGAACCATAACAGGCGGTTTCGGCCCCGGCAATATAACTTTCTCCAAAAACTCAAGTTTATACCCGGCACATAAATCGTGCCGGGATTGGCTTTGGATAACGCCGTTCAGCGGCGGCTGGCCCAGTTTTCCACTTCATCCAATGTGTGCAGGGCGCTCGGAATGGAAGGCGTCGTGACCCTGGTGGAATCGAGGAAAACGATCCTTTTCTCGCGCGCGGGTTTTACGAAACGCTCCCAGCCGGGAATGATCCTTTCGAGGGCGGCGCGCGTTCCGGCCTCACCGCGGGCGGGGCTGGTATAGCTGTTCATCACCACCAGCAGGTCGGGATTGAGCTTGCCGAAGGCATCGGCGCTGAGCGGCATCATCAGGGTCGAGCCCATTCCGCCCGAAGAGGCGGCGTTGTCGATCTTCAGGCGGGTATATCCCAGATCCTCCAGCGCCTGCACCGCGCCGGACATGTCACCCACCGCATTGATCTGGTCGGTCAGCAGGATCGCGAGATAGGTCTTGCCCTTGATATCGTCGCCCAGCGTCTTTTTGACCGTGGCAAGCTTCGTGTCATAGGTCTTCCGGCGCTCTGCAAAGACATCGCTTCGCCCGACCAGACCCGCAAGATCCTCCTCCACGCTGAAGCCATAGGCTTTGCCGGCGCTTGCCTTTTGCAGATAGACGGGTGCGACGGTGGAAAGCTGTTCGGCCTTGCCGCCATCCATTTCCGTGGCGACGATCAGGTCCGGTTGCAGCGCCCGCAGCTTCTCGAGATCGATCTGGCCGACAGCGCCGAAACCCTTCGGTTTCGTGCGGCCTTCACCGAGAACGGTGTCGACGAAATCGACGGCGGTGGCGAATTTGCCGTCGCTGTTGCGGCCATAGGCGCCAACCACATTGGCGCCGAGATCCATCAGCGGCACGCCGAGCAGCGGCTCGTGCATGACGACGATACGCTGCGGCTTTTCCGGAACGGAGACGGTGCGTCCGGCGGCATCGGTCACGCTGCGCTCGGCGGCGAGACTCGTTCCGGCGGCCAGAAGTGCGGCGATGAGGATGGCAATTCGCATGGCATTCCCTTTATTCGATGTCTTCAGTGGCTATCGGTTCTGCGCAGCGCCTGTAGGCGCAGCGTGAGGATGAAAAGCGGCACGCCGATCAGCGTCAGCGCAAGGCCGATCGGCATCGGTGTATCGGCGACAAGCCCGCGCGACAGCGTATCGGCGGTGACGACCAGAATGCCGCCGGTCAGCCCCGACAGGAAAAGCCTGGCGCGGCCGACGGCAGGCGAAACGAAGGTGGCGAGATGTGGGGCGATAACGCCGAGGAAAGTGAGCGGGCCGACGGCGGTAACCGAGGAAGCGCTGAGGATGACCGCAAAAACAATGACGAGCGGGCGCGAATGCCTGACCGTTTCCCCGAGTGCCATGGCCATTTCATTTCCGAGATCGAAGACGGCAAGTGCGCGCCCGATGAGGAAAATGCCGGCAAGGCTTGCGGCAAAGAGCGGAGCGAAAACGGTGATGGTCGGCCAGCTTGCCTGAAACAGCGAACCCGCCATCCAGTCGGCCAGCGACAGCGAGGTTTCCACCGGCGTGTAGAGCAGAAGCACGGAGGAAACGGAGGAAAGCGCCGATTCAATTGCAATGCCCATCAGCAATATGGCAAGGCCGCTCGAGCGTTCCCGCCCGACGAGGGCGATGAGAAGGAAGGCGACAGCCAGACCGCCACCGACCGCCGCAAGCGCCACCAGCGTCTTGGGGGCCGTCGGCACCAGCACCAGAAGCAGCATGATGGTGGTCATCGCCCCCTGGCTCAGACCGAACAGGCCGGGATCGGCGAGCGGATTGCGAGCGACGGATTGCAGCATCGCGCCCGCCAGCGCCACGCTCCAGCCGGCCATGAAACCGATGAGGATCCGCGGCAGCCGCACCGTCCACAGCGCATAGGCCTGATCGTCGCCGAGATGCCCGCCCACCAATCCGCGCAGGAGATCGGCGAGGCCCGTTTCGGTATTGCCGAGGCTGACGGACAGGGCGGCCAGCGCCAGTGCCAGCACCATCAGCGCAAGGCCGGCTTTCAGATTGCCGATGCCGATCTGCAGGCCACTCGGCAGCCGCAGCACGGCTTTGCCGTCGGTGGCGAAATGCCGTTTCATGACAGCCCCCTTGCCGAAGGCGACAGATAGAAGCGCTTGACGATGACGATGAAGACGAGGCCGCCGAGCAGGTCCATGAACAGCCCGGTATTGACCACATAGGGTGCAAAAAGGGTTTGCGCGCCAAGATCGGCCAGCACGCAGAGGCCCGCGCCGACAAGCGCGGAGGCCGGCAGGGCAAGCGTGAAATTCACGCCGACAAGCGGCCGGATCATATGCGGCACGATGAGGCCGACGAAACCGATGGGGCCGCAGATCGCCACCGCCGAACCCGAGGCCAGCATGGTGGCGAAGAGCGCGACCCGGGAAATGCGCGTGACATTCACACCGGCGGAAGCGGCCTTTTCAGTGCCCAGCAGAACCAGCGTCAGCGGCCGGGCGATCGCCCACAACATGACGAGCGCAATCGCACCGATCCACCAGAAATCAGTGAGCCGCTCGGCATAGACGTGGTTGATATTGCCGCCTACCCAGCTCAGGAATTCGGCACGGCGTGTGGGGTTGGAAAGAAGAAGGGCGTTGGTCACGCCGATCAGCAGTATGGAAACCAGCGCGCCGGAAAGTATGAGCGACAAGCCGCGCGGATCGTTTGCCCGCCCGGCGAGACGCGCGACGACGAAGCAGGCGGCAAAACCGAAGCCGGCGCCAACGAGCGCCGCAAGGCCCTGTATTTCCGGAGAGACATCGAACACCAGCGCGCCGGCAATCACAAAGAGCGTCGCGCCGGCATTCAGTCCCAAGGTAGAGGGCGAGGCGAGGGGATTGCGTGCAAGCCCCTGCAGCACACAGCCGCTGACGGCCGTCGTCGCCCCCACATAGATCGCAATCAACGAGCGTGGGATCTGCTGATAGAGAAGCACCGACTGCTCATAGGTATCGGCCTCGCCGCGCCAGAGCGTCGCCACGATTTCGGCCGGCGGCATGTCGCCAGACATGACCAGCAGATTGATGGCGAGGATGGCGGCCAGCAGCAGCGCGGCGGCGAAAATCAGCGTTATTTTCGGGGTCATGCCGGAATGGCCTGTTCCTGCCGCTCCAGCCGGGGCACGCAGATGAGCCGCCCCTGCCGGGAGAAGATATCGGCTTCGAGATCGAAGACCTCGGCGACATTTTCGGGCGTGACCGTTCTTTCCACCGGCCCCGACGCCACAACCCGCCCGGCTTTCAGCATGATGACATCGTCGGCGAAAGTGGCGGCGAGGTTGAGATCGTGCAGCACGACGATGACGGTCTTGCCATGCCTGTCCGAAAGTTCGCGCACGAGGCCGAGAACGGCATATTGATATTTCATGTCGAGATGATTGACCGGCTCGTCCATCAGGATCACGTCCGTATCCTGCGCCAGCACCATGGCGATGAAGGCGCGCTGGCGCTGGCCGCCGGACAGCGTGTTGACCTGCGCTTTCGCCTTGTCTTCCAGCCCGACGGTCTTCAGCGCCTCGGCAAAAAGCGCGCGGTCGCGTTCGGTCGGTCCGCCCGCAAGCCCGTAACGGGCGTAACCGGCAAGCTCGATCAGTTCGCCGAGCGTCATATAGTCAGGGCAATGGCACTCCTGCGGCAGATAGGCGACGCGCCGCGCCAGTTTCCGGCGTCCGATCTCGCCGATCGAGCGCTCGCCAAGTCTTATTGCCCCCGACGACAAAGGCACGAAACCCATGATGGTCTTCAACAGCGTCGACTTGCCGCAGCCATTGGGGCCGACCAGCGCGGTGACGCGGCCTGCTCTGAAACGGGCGGAAAGCCCCCGCAGGACGGAAACATGTCCATAGCTGGCGTGAAGGTCCGTGGCGTCAAGCACCGGATACAACTCCTGTTATTCATGCGCCCATGCGTCGAGACGCCGCACGGTCGTTATAAGTATTTGAATTTCAATATCGAACCCGTGGAAAAAGCATTTCTTTCCAGCGGGCGCGACGGTGTGGTCTTGAAGCGACACTAAACTATAGTAAAACTCTCCACAAATCGAAATTTGCCGATTCAACGCGCGGATTTCCTGCCGGTTATTTCAGTCGAGGTGCATCATGTCAGTCACAGCCAAGCTTCATGTCGGCATGTCGCTGGCCCCAACATGGCTCAGCGGCGAAGCCTGGCGGCGCGCGGACAGTGATATAAGCGGGGTGTTTTCCAGCGATTATTTCGTCGATCTGGCGCAGCGCGCTGAAGCCGCGCATGTGGATTTCGTGTTTCGGCCAGATACGCTTTTTCTGCGCACCGAGGGGCTGGAGACCGGCGGAGGATTTGCCAGCATGGACCCGACCATGCTTCTTGCGGCCATTGCACGGGAAACCAGCCATGTCGGGTTGTTGTCCACCGTTTCGACCACATTTCTGCCGCCCTATGTGGTCGCCCGCCAGATCCAGTCGCTGAACTGGCTGAGCAATGGCAGGGCGGGGTGGAATATCGTCACGGCGCTTGACGGGCACGAAAATTTCGGTCTGACAGAGATGCCTTCGCCGCAGGAGCGTTACGAGCGCGCCGCCGAATTCACGCAGGTGGTGAAAGCGCTATGGGCGAGTTTTCCGAACGAAGCTCTCAAACTCGACCGGGAAAGCGGGCGGTTCGCCGATTCTTCGCTGGTGCATCCGGTGGCGCATGAGGGCAGGCATTTCAGCGTCAAAGGCCCGCTCAACCTGCCGGCCCATGCCAGCCGTATTCCGCTCGTGCAGGCGGGCGCCTCTCCCGAGGGCCGCGATTTCGCTTCGTCGGTGGCCGATGCTGTCTTTGCCTCCACACCGGACATGCAGGCGGCCATCGAACTCAGGGCGGATTTGCGGCGGCGTGCCGAGGGCCACGGCCGCAACCCCGACGGGGTGAAGATGATGCCGGGCCTCAGCCTCTATCTGGCGGAGACCGGCAGGGAGGCGCTGGAACTCTTTACGGAGACCCACGCCCGCGCCAACCGCTCCCGCGCCTTTGCCTCCATTCGCGATATGACGGGTCTTGATCTCACGGACTGGCCGCTCACGCGGATCGTTACCGCCTCCGACCTGCCGCCGCCGCCCGAGACACCGCGAAGCCGCACCCATGCCGGCCTGCTGCGCCGGCTGATCGAGCGGGAGACGCTGAGTGTTGCGGAATTATTGCGGCGTCCGGAAGTGATGGGGTCGGGCCATTGGCAGATCATCGGCACCGTTGAAGATGCCTTTGAGGCCATCCGTGAATGGGCGGCTGCCGGGGCGATCGACGGTTTCGTGGCGGTGCCCGGCGGTTCGGTGGCGTCCATGCGGCTGGTGCTGGAGCGGCTGTTGCCGAAGCTCGCCGATGCCGGGCTTTTCCGCACGGTCTATTCCGGCCGCACCTTTGCGGAACATCTGGCCGAATAGGCTTACGCGCCGCCGGATTCGGCCGTCGCCTGTCCGGCGGCTTCGATCAGCCGGGAAAAATGCCGTTCGGTCTCAGCGGTTGCGACAAAGGATACGGTGGTGACGACACAACAGAGTTCGCCCTGTGCGTCGAAAACCGGCGCGGCCTTGCCCGTCAGGGCGGAGAACAGATGTTCATTGAGTTCCGCGCCACCCGCTTCGCGGATGGTTTCCAGAATGCCGGCATCGGGACGGGAGCCGCGAAAAGCGGCCGGTTGCAACCTGCGCACGGCGGCGATCCTGTCCGGCGGCAGGTAGGCCTGGAAAACCAGCCCGCAGGCGCTGTTGTCGAGCGGCAGAACATCGCCGAGCGCCACGGTGCTGATGGAAAAGCTAGCGCTTCTCGCCCATCGCACCACGGTCGGGCCGCGTTCGGTCCAGATCGCCACGCCGCAGCTGGCGCCGATCCTGGAGGCAAGCGCATTCATCTGGCGGCCGGCGGTTTCGACCGGATTGATTCGCCTGAGCGCGCTGATGCCTATTCCGAGCGCCGCGGGTCCGAGATCGTAACTACCGCTTGCGGGATCCTGTATCACTAGTCCTTCCCGCACGAGGCTCTGCATATAGCGATGCGCGGTGGAGCGGCCGGTGCCGGCGCGTTTGGCCAGTTCGCCCAGGGCAAGCGCCGTATCCGATCTGGCAAGCAGATTGAGAAAACGCGCCGCGATCGACACTGACTGAATGAGGGCCGAGCGCTTTTCGCCCTCGTTTTCCGGCAGGTTGTCCGTATCGTCATCCATGGCGTTCAAGCCCGTTCCCCCGTTTTGTTGAGCATGCCTAACGCATCGGGCCGGAAATCGGAATCGATTTCTGCGGACGGAATTATGCTGTTCCCTTTCGAAACGCTGCGGGTGCACAAGCGGCGGCGGGTAAACTTTGTTGTAAATATGGCACATCCCGTTACGGAAGCCTTTTTGTCCGCAATACAGAACGCATTCTCTATTGCGAAACGGATAACGCTTCCGTTACTTGAAGATGACTTTAATACTCATGTTTATTAGGGGTTTGTGATGGGGTTTAGCTCTAACGGTCGTTTGATGAGCGGGGTCAGCGCTCTGACGCTGGCGACATTATTTGTGACGCCGGTTCTCGGTCAGGATCAGCAGGCTGATGCGGCGGGCACCACCGTCTTGAAGCCGATCGTGGTGACCGGTGAAAAAGTGGCGCGCGACATGAAGAACACGGCGTCGTCCGTCTCTGTCAAATCCGCCGAGGAAATCAGAAAAGAAAAGACCGGCGACCCGACCGTATCGGAAGCGATCAAGGATATTCCGAACGTCGTCTACACCGACAATGTCAGCGCCCCGATCATTCGCGGTCTGGATACGCAGGGCCCGAATACGGGCGCGACGGCATTTTTCGCCGGCACCGTGCCACGCGCCACCATCAATGTGGACGGCCACTATCTCGGTTATAACGAATTCATCTATGGCGCGACTTCCATCTGGGACGTTGAAAGCATCGAAGTTTTCCGTGGTCCACAAACCACCTCGCAGGGCGCCAACGCCATTGCCGGCGCGATCGTCGTCAACACGAAGGATCCGACATTCACGCCGGAAGCCTCCTATCAGGCGGAAATCGGGAATTACCACCAGAAGCGGGCCTCATTTGCGCTTTCGGGTCCGCTAGTCGAGGATCAGCTGGCGGCGCGTCTGGCGGTTGATTATTCCGGCCGCGACACTTTCATCGACTATATCAATTCGGGATTCGCGCATGCGGGCACGGATCAGGACTTCAAGGAGTTCAACGCGCGTTTCAAGCTTCTGTGGGAACCGCCGGAGATTCCCGGGCTGACGACCAAGCTTACCTATTCCTATAATGCCGCCAACCGACCGAGCCAGGAAGCGGCGTCGCGTCCTTTCGAGGATCTCAATCACGTCACCACCACCATGCCAAGCTGGAGCCAGAACACCCACACCGGTATTCTCGACATCAATTATGATTTCGAGAACGGCGTGAAACTCTTCAACCAGACGCAGTTCTCCGCTTCGGACGCCAGACGCCGGGTTGGTGTCGTGAACAACGGCGATGCGGATATCGACCAGACGAACGCTTCTCACGAAACACGCGTGACCTTCGGTGACCAGGAAGACGTGCTGAGTGGTGTCGCGGGTATTTATTACGCGCATAGTCAGGCTGACGAGCTTCTTCGACTTACAGGGCGATTTAACAATAGTCTTTCGACGTTCGACGACACCAAGGACAATCTCGGCATCTTCAGCGAGCTGAGCTATCGTCTTACGGACCAGTGGACGCTGACCGGCGGCCTGCGTTACCAGACCGACCGCATCCAGCGTTCGGGTCGCTCGGTTTATTCAGCCCGTGCGGTGGATTTTGACGAGACCTTTTCCGAACTGCTGCCCAAGGCATCTCTCGCTTATGCGATCAATGACGACTGGACCGTCGGCGGCATGATCAGCCGTGGTTATAATCCCGGCGGTATTTCGCTGAACATCTCGTCGGGACAATGGTTGCCGTTCGAGAAGGAAACCATATGGAATTACGAGCTTTATACACGTGCGAAAATACTGGATGACCGGCTGACGCTTAACGGCAACCTGTTCTACATGGACTACAAGAACGCCCAGTACAATATTCCGGTCGTCATCTCATCCGGCATCACCCAGTCCTACACCATCAATGCGCAGAAGGCGCATGCTTATGGTCTGGAACTCGGCGCCGACTATCAGGTTCTCGACAATCTGACGCTGAAGGCGAGCGCGGGCGTGCTGAAGACCGAGATTGATGAGATTTCCAGCAATAACAGCTATGCCGGAAATGAATTCGCGAAATCGCCCGGCTTCATGTTCAGCGTCGGCGCGAGTTGGGATGTGACAGACAAGTTCACCGTCTCTGGACAGGTGCGCCATATTGACGGCTATTATTCCGACACGGCCAATACGGCTGCCTATGCCATCGATCCCTATACGATCGCCGATGTGCGCGCGAGCTACAGGTTCCAGGAAGAGATGGAGGTTTATGCCTATGTCAAGAACATCTTCGACGAGCGTGCGCCCACCTATATGCAGCAGAACCGCGGCATTGGCGGCATCGAGGCCAGCATGACCGAACCGCGCATGTTCGGCGTCGGTATTCGCGGCACGTTCTGAGCGATTGCCGGATTTGAAAGCAAAAGGCCTTCGAAGTGATCTTCGAAGGCCTTTTTTTGATGAACGACGCGGAGAAAGCCTTAGAAAAACGCCTGAATGCCCGTCTGCGCCCTGCCGAGGATCAGCGCGTGGACGTCATGGGTCCCCTCATAGGTGTTGACCGTCTCTAGGTTCTGGGCGTGGCGCATGACGTGATATTCGATCTGGATGCCGTTGCCGCCATGCATGTCGCGCGCCTGGCGTGCGATATCCAGCGCCTTGCCGCAATTGTTGCGCTTGACGATGGAGATCATTTCCGGCGCCATCTTGTGTTCGTCCATCAGTTGGCCGACGCGCAGCGACGCCTGAAGGCCGAGCGCAATCTCGGTCTGCATGTCGGCGAGCTTCTTCTGGTAAAGCTGCATGCCGGCGAGCGGCTTGCCGAACTGCTTGCGGTCGAGACCATATTGCCGGGCGCGGAACCAGCAATCTTCCGCCGCACCCATGACACCCCAGGAAATGCCGTAACGCGCACGGTTGAGGCAGCCGAACGGGCCTTTCAGGCCAGAAACATTGGGCAGCAGCGCGTCTTCGCCCACTTCCACACCGTCCAGAACGATCTCGCCGGTGATGGAGGCGCGCAGCGACAGCTTGCCGCCGATCTTGGGCGCCGAGAGGCCCTTCATGCCCTTTTCGAGCACGAAGCCCCTGATCTGATTGTCATGGGCTTCCGATTTCGCCCAGACGACGAAGACATCGGCGATTGGCGCGTTGGAAATCCACATTTTCGAACCGCGCAGGCGATAGCCACCGGCAATCTTTTCAGCGCGGGTCTTCATGCCGCCAGGATCGGAGCCGGCATCCGGCTCGGTGAGGCCGAAACAGCCGATCAGCTCGCCGGAGACGAGGCCGGGCAGATATTTCTTCTTCTGCTCGTCCGAGCCATAGGCGAAGATCGGATGGATGACGAGCGAGGACTGCACGCTCATCATAGAGCGGTATCCGCTGTCGATCCGCTCAACTTCGCGGGCGACGAGACCATAGGCCACGTAACTTGCATTGGCCGCGCCGTATTCTTCCGGCAGGGTGACGCCGAGAAGGCCGGTGCGGCCCATCAGGCGGAACAGTTCCGGTTCGGTGGTCTCGGAAAGATAGGCTTCGGAGACACGCGGCAAGAGTTCTGATTTGCCGAAGGCGGCCGCGGCGTCGCGGATCATCCGCTCGTCGTCGTTCAGTTGGTCTTCGAGCAGAAAAGGGTCCTGCCAATTGAATGCTGCGTGTTCGCTCACGTGATGCCTCCGGATTTGCTGGCCGGATTATTGGTATTCGAGCCAGTCGGCACAAGCCATGTTTACTCATTTTTGCATTACATATAGTAATGGCTCATGACGTCTCTCAGCCGTAAACTCCTGCCCTCCACCAGCGCGCTCGCCGCCTTCGATTCCGTGGCCCGCCTCGGCAGCTTTTCCGCCGCCGCCGATGAGCTTGCCCTGACGCAAGGGGCGATCAGCCGGCAGGTTATGTCACTGGAAGAACAGCTTGGCGTGCGCCTGTTCGAACGCGGCGCACGCGGGGTTGCACTGACGACCGAGGGCCGCGCCTACGCAAAATCGATTGCCGCAGCCCTTGGCGAGATACGCTCCGCATCGTTGCACATCATGACCAAAACGCATGGCAATACGCTGAATCTTGCCATGCTGCCCACCTTCGGCACCCGCTGGCTTTTGCCGCGTATCCCGGATTTCGTGACGAGCCACCCCGAAATCACCATTAATTTCGCCACACGCATCGGCCAGTTCGACTTCGAGCGCGAGCAGCTGGATATGGCGATCCATATCGGTCAGGCCGACTGGCCGGGGGCGGAAAGCACCTTTCTGATGCATGAAATGGTCGCGCCGGTGTGCAGCCCTCAATTCCTCAGCGCCCATCCCGTGGAAAAGGGAGAGGATATCGCCGCCCTGCCGCTTTTGCACATGGCCTCGCGGCCGGGCGCATGGGGCCACTGGTTCGAAAGCCTCGGCCTGTCACTCGCCTTGCCGCAGGGCATGCGGTTCGAACAGTTTTCCAGCGTGGCGCAGGCCTGTATCGCCGGACTGGGCGTGGCGCTGATGCCGCTTTTCCTGATCGATAACGAGCTGAAATCGAAACAACTGGTGAAAGCCTTCGATCATCAGGCCAGAAGCCCCAGCTCCTATTATGCGGTGGCGCCGCTTTCGCGCGCCAATCACGTTCCGGTCGTGCTGTTTCGTGACTGGCTGGTGCGGCAGGTGGAAGCTTACCGCACAGCGAATAGCGACGACCCACAAAAATAATCGCACTTTTTTCGGGCAGTTAGACTTTATGCCCGGGTTTTCGCCGATTTCGTCCTCCACCGGACTCGACAGGGCGGCCTTGCTCAATTATCTTGATTAAACGTTTAATCAGCCTTTCCGGAACATTATGGCGTCGTCACGGCCTGCCACCAATCTGAGCGCGATAGCAGCGGCACTCGGCGTGTCGGCGGCAACCGTGTCCAATGCGCTGTCGGGCAAGGGCCGCGTTTCGCCGGAGTTGGTGGAGCGCATTCGCAAGACGGCAAGCGAGCTGGGCTACGTGCCGAGTTCAGCGGGCAGGGCGCTTCGCACCGGCAAAAGCGGTGTTCTGGGGCTGGTGCTGCCGGATATTGCCAATCCTCTCTTTCCGCAGATCGCGCAGGCCATCGAAAAGGCGGCCGTCACTGCCGGTTACGGTGTGCTGATCGCCGACTCGCGCGGTGAAATCGCCATGCAGACGGATGCGATCAACCGGCTGGTCGAACGCGGTGTGGATGGCATGGTTATCGTTCCCCGCCGCGGCACCCGCATTGCCGATGTCGATTGCCCCGTCGCGGTGATCGACAGCCCCTCGACGCCCGGCAACACGGTCGCCGCCGACCATTGGGATGGCGGCCGGCAGGTCGGCGACTATCTGGCCGGGCTTGGCCATCGCAAGGTGGTGCTGGTGGGCAAGAACCGCGATTCCAACGTGCAGAACGACCGTCTCGGCGGCATTCGCGATGGTCTTGGCAAGGCTTGCGTGACGCAGACGCTCTGGGTGGACGCTATTGAACAGGCTGACGGTGCGGGTTGCCGGCTTGGTCTTGCAGAGAAGGTTGCCGAAGGGTTCACGGCCTTTGCCGCCGTCTCAGATCTGCATGCGCTGCGCGTGCTCACCGAATTGCAGCGCGAGGGCATCGAGGTGCCGGAAGAAGCCAGTGTCACCGGCTTCGACGATCTCATCTTTTCCGCCGTTGTCACCCCGCCGCTCACGACCATGCGCATGGATATGGGCCGCATCGCCGATCTCGCTGTCGGCGCGCTGCTGCGCGCGATCGACGGCGCGGGCGAAAACGGCGTCGCCGTCGATGTGGCGGCGGACATCTCGAAAGTACCGATGGCGCTGATCATGCGCGGCTCCACCGGCAAGGCAAAGCATGATGCGATTGAAGCCAAAAAAACGACAGCAGGAGAACTCACACCATGAAAAAGATCATTTTTGCATCGGGCGCCGCCCTGATGTTTACGATGGGCGCCGCGCAGGCGCAGGACAAGACGCTGACGATTTCCGTCTACGCCTTCGCGCAGGACGAATTCAAGGAACTGGTCTATACGCCGTTCGAAAAGCAATGCGGCTGCAAGCTGGTCGTCGAGACCGGCAACAGCGTTGAGCGTCTGGCCAAGATGGAGGCCAACAAGGCCAATCCGGTGGTCGATCTCGCCATCGTTTCCATGGCGGATGCGCTGTCGGCCGCCCGCAAGGACCTGATCCAGAAGATCGACGCGTCCAAGGTTCCGAATATCGAAAAGCTCTATGACATCGCCAAGGATCCGAATGGCGACGGCATGAGCGTCGGCGTCAATTTCTACGCCACGTCAATCGTTTACCGCACCGACAAGATGAAGATCGACAGCTGGGCCGATCTTTTGAAGGACGGTATCGTCGACCACGTCGCTTTCCCGAATGTCACCACCAACCAGGGCCCGCCGGCGCTCTATATGCTCGGCAAGGCCATCGGCAAGGATACGGCCGATCTTTCCGGCGCTATCGAGGCCGTGGGTGAAAAGAAGGACGATATCGTCACCTTCTACGTCAAGTCGTCGCAGCTCGTGCAGCTGATGCAGCAGGAAGAAATCTGGGCAGCCCCCATCGGCCGCTTCTCCTGGGCGCCTTTCACCAAGCTTGACCTGCCGCTTGCCTGGGCAACACCCAAGGAAGGCCAGACCGGCGGCATGAATGTGCTCGTGGTGCCGAAGGGCACGAAGAACGAAGATTTAGCGTTGCAGTTCATGGATTTCTGGCTCTCGACCGATATTCAGAAGGCGCTGGCCGAAAAGCTGGTGGACAGCCCGACCAACAGGGAAGTCAAGGTTTCCGAAGAGGTGGCGAACAACATCACCTATGGCGACGAAACCGCGAAAAGCCTGCAGCTCATTCCTTCCGACGTAACGCTCGATAACCGCGACAAGTGGCTGTCGGAGTGGAACGCGAAGGTCGGTCAGTAAGGCCTTCACCGTTTGGAATGGGGCATCGTCCGGAAGGGCGGCTCCATTCCCGGAAAAGCGGTTCGGTCGTCCCCTGACCGCTTTTCCACCTTCCAATTTCTCAGGCCGGTGCGTCCGGCTGCCGTAACAACCGGCTTTGAGGCCGTTCAGGGAATAAACCAATGTTTCAGAACCGGGCCGAAGCGCTGGCGCTTGCCTTGCCCGCCGCAATTTTCGCGGCGGCGGTCTTTCTCGTGCCGGTCTTCATCCTGCTGTCGGAGGGGTTTCGCACCACTGACGGCTGGACATTGTCGGCCTATGCCGCCTTCTTTTCCGATCCGCTGAACCAGACGGTTTTCCTGCGCACGCTGAAGCTCGGCGCGCTTGTCACCGTCGTGTCGGCGGTGGTGGGTTATGCGGCGGCTTTTGCCATCGTCAACCTGTCGTCGGGCAAGAAGGGCCATGTGGTCAATCTCGTCGTGCTGCCGCTGATGATCTCGCCGGTCGCCCGCACCTATGCCTGGATCGTCATTCTCGGCAGAACCGGCATCGTCAATCAGGCGCTGCAGGCGGTGGGGCTGAGCGATGCGCCGATTCGCATCCTGTTTTCCGAAACGGCTGTCTTCATCGGCCTTCTGCAACTCTTCCTGCCGTTGATGATCATCTCGCTCATCAGCGCGCTGGAGAATATGCCGAAGGATACGATCGCGGCCGCCCGCGTTCTCGGCGCGAACTGGTTTCAGGTGTTCTGGAAGGTTATCCTGCCCCTCACCAAGGAAGGGCTGGTCGTTGGCGGTACGCTGGTCTTTACCGGTTCGCTGACGGCCTATATCACGCCCGCCATTCTCGGCGGCTCCAAGGTGCTGATGCTGGAGACCCTGCTTTACCAGCAGGTGACGGTCTCCAACAATTTCGTTGCCGCCAGCGTCATCGCCTTCATCCTGATCGTCATGAGCTTTGCCGCCAATATCCTCTTGAAGCGCATCGCCACCGCGAGGAACAAGAAATGACCCGGCAGCTCTTCATTCCGCTCACGCTCCTTCTTGTCGTCGGTTTCCTGATCGGGCCGTTTCTCATCATCGTTGCGGCCTCGTTTTCGGCCGGCGATACGCTCGCCTTTCCGCCGCAGGGCTTTTCGCTGAAATGGATCGCCAAGGTCTTCACCGTCGAAAGCTTCCGCGAAAGTTTCGCCATGTCGATGTTCCTTGCCATCGGCGGCACCTTTGCGGCGCTCATCCTCGGCATTCCGGCGTCCTACGCCATGTCGCGCTACAAGCTGCCTTTTGCCGAGACAGTGCGCACCATCGTTTCCGCGCCGATCATCGTGCCCGGCATCATCGTGGGTCTGGCCCTGCTGCGTTATTTCGTCGTGCCCTTCGGCATCGGCATCACGCTTGCCCTGTTTCTCGCCCACACAGCGCTCATCCTGCCTTATGCGGTGCGGGTGGTATCGGCCAGCCTCAACAATCTGCGCTCCGATATCGAAGAGGCGGCGGTGCTGCTCGGCTCGTCGCGGGTGGGGGCGTTTTTCCGCGTCGTGCTGCCGAATATTCGCGGCGGCATTCTCTCAGCCTTTATTCTCGGTTTCGTAACGAGTTTCAATCAGGTGCCGGTGTCGCTGTTCCTGTCGGGTCCCGGTGTGCGCACGCTGCCCATCGACATGCTGGGTTACATGGAAATCGTCTTCGATCCTTCCGTGGCCGCACTCTCCTCGCTGCTCGCCTTCCTTTCCATCGGCATCGTCTTCATGGCCGAACGTTTTCTGGGGTTCTCCCGTTATGTCTGACGCAAATTATCTTTCGCTCCAAAAAGTCTCGCTCGCCTATGGCGGCAATGTCGCCGTCAAGGACCTCGATCTCGATATCCGCAAGGGCGAGCTGCTCGCGCTTCTGGGACCTTCCGGCTGCGGCAAGACCACGACGATGCGCGCCATTGCCGGGCTGATGCCGGTGGCAAGCGGACGCATCGATCTCGATGGCGCCGATATCACTCGCGTTGCCGCAAATAAGCGCGCCGTCGGGCTGGTGTTTCAGTCCTATGCGCTCTTCCCGCATCTGACGGTTTACGAAAACGTCGCCTTCGGCCTGAAACTCAAGGGCATGAGCGGCAAGGCGCTGGAAGACAAGGTCGCCTCCGGCCTGAAATCGGTGGGCTTGTCCAGCTTCGCGTCGCGCAAGCCGGCGGAGCTTTCCGGTGGCCAGCAGCAGCGCGTGGCGCTGGCGCGCTCCATGGTCATGGAACCAAAGGTGCTTCTGCTCGATGAGCCGCTCTCCAACCTCGATGCCCGCCTGCGCCTTGAAATGCGCACCGAATTGCAGCGCGTGCAGAAGGAAACCGGTGTGACGATGATCTTCGTCACCCATGACCAGATCGAGGCGCTCGCGCTTGCCGACCGTATTGTCGTCATGAAGGGCGGCAAGATTGAGCAGATCGGCACGCCGGAAGAGATTTATAACGCGCCGGTTTCGTCCTTCGTGGCGGATTTCGTCGGCTTTGAAAACATCTTCGCGCTTGATGGCGGCGCGTTGAAAACCGCAAACGGCACAACACCGCTTACCGGACCAGTCCCTTCAGCATCTGGACTGGCCTGGCGGCCGCGCATGGTCACCCTCGGTTCAGGTCCTTTCCAGGGAACCGTGCGCGGCACCTCCTTTGCCGGCAACAGCCGCGAATATCTGCTCGATACGCCGCTCGGCCCCATCAAGGCGGAAACGGACGCCGCCTTGGCCGCCCACGCCATCGGCGATACGCTCGCCTTCGACCTGCCGGTTGACAAGGCGGCGAGCCTCAAGGTGTTCAGCTGACCATGGGTGTGTGGATCGATACCGATATGGGCTTTGACGACATCGCTGCCATCATGGTGGTGCAGTCGGCAGGTCTTGCCATCGACGGCATCTCGCTGGTCTTCGGCAATGCCACGCTGGAAGCGGTCTCCGGCAATGCCGCGGGTGCGGTTGCGGCCTTCGGCTGGTCGATGCCGATCCATCAGGGCCGCGCCATGCCGGTTCTGGGTGCGCTGGAAACAGCGCAATCGATCCTGGGCGAAAGCGGCATTCCGACCGTCGGGCAAAGCCTGCCGGAGGCGCCGGCTCTGCCGAAAAGCGATGCCTTTGCAGCGCTCTGCGGCTGGCTGGAGGGGACAGGCGAGAAGCGTATTCTCGCGCTTGGCCCGCTCACCAATATCGCCGCCCTGTGCCTTGCCCGGCCGGATCTTGCCGCCAGAATTTCCGAACTCACCTGGATGGGCGGCGGCGTGACGAGCGGCAACCACACGGCCTCGGCCGAATTCAACGCCTTTGCCGATCCGGAAGCGCTGGCCATCGTTCTTTCGCACGGCCTGCCGTTGCGCATGGTCGATCTGGACGCCTGTCGCAAAGTCACCGCGGGAGCGGCCGATGTAGCGCCGATCCGTAACGCCGGCGGCAAGAATGCCGGGCTGATCGCCGATTTGCTGGAAGGTTTCATCGGCATCGCCGCCAGCCGTGGCAGAGCCGCCATGGCGCTTTACGATCCCGTGGCCGCCGTCGGCTTTACCTCCGGTCTCATCGGTTGGCGTCATGCGCGGATTGATGTCGAGCTTCAGGCGACGCTGACGCGCGGGCGAACCGTGGTCGAGACGCGCGCTCAGAAAGCTCAGGCCTTCAACGCGCATTTCGCCGAGACGGTGGATGCCGAAGGTACGAAGACGGCGGTTCTCGAGGCGCTGCGCCGGGAGGCCGCCCGATGAGTGCGAACTCTTTGACAACCGAGCCTGCCGATCTCAACGACGACACGCTGCGCGCCCGTGCGGTCGCCGCCGCACGCGGTGATGCGCCTTTCGACATTCTCGTCACCGGTGGAACTCTGGTGGATGTGGTGACGGGAGAGCTTCGCGCCGCCGATATCGGCATCGTCGGCCCGCTGATTGCCAGCGTGCACGAGCGGGCAAGCCGAAGCGACGCCGCACGGATCATCGATGCGGCAGGCGCCTATGTCTCGCCCGGCCTCATCGACACACATATGCACATCGAAAGCTCGATGATCACGCCGACCGCCTATGCGGCGGCGGTTGTCGCCCGCGGCGTTACCACCATCGTCTGGGACCCACATGAATTTGGCAATGTGCATGGTGTCGATGGCGTGCGCTGGGCGGTGAAATCAATCGAGAACCTGCCGCTGCGCGCCATTCTGCTTGCCCCGTCTTCAGTGCCGTCTGCGCCCGGTCTGGAATGTAGCGGGGCGGATTTCGATGCTGCCATTCTTGCCGATATCCTGACATGGCCGCAGGTCGGCGGTGTCGCGGAAATCATGAACATGCGCGGTGTCATCGAGCGCGATCCGCGCATGAGCGGCATCGTGCAGGCCGGGCTTGTCTCGCAAAAGCTGCTCTGCGGCCATGCGCGTGGCCTGAAAGATGCGGATCTCAACGCCTTCATGGCGGCGGGCGTCTCCTCCGATCACGAGCTTGTCTCCGCTGAAGACCTTCTGGCGAAGCTGCGGGCAGGGCTGACCATCGAGCTGCGTGGCTCGCACGATCACCTGCTTCCGGAATTCGTGGAAGCGTTGAATGCGCTCGGCCATCTTCCGCAGACGGTGACGCTCTGCACCGACGATGTTTTCCCTGACGATCTGCTGAAGGGCGGCGGGCTTGATGATGTGGTGCGCCGCCTTGTCGGTTACGGGCTGAGGCCCGAATGGGCGCTGCGTGCCGCCAGCCTCAATGCCGCCCAACGGCTCGGCCGCCCCGATCTCGGCCTCATCGCCGCCGGTCGCCGTGCCGATATCGCCGTCTTTGAGGATTTGAGCGGCTTTTCAGCCCGTCATATTCTCGCCAATGGCCAAGCAGTTGCGGCAGGTGGCCACATGCTCGCCGATGTCCAGGCCTGCGATGCGACAGCCCTCAAAGGTTCGATGAAGCTGCTGCTGCGCAAGGCCGATGATTTCCGGGTCGCCTCGGAAGGGGCAAAGGTGCGCCTCGCCACCATCGACCGCCCGCGCTTTACGCAGTGGGGCGAGGCGGATGCCGAAGTGAAGGACGGTTTCATCGTTCCGCCCGAAGGCGCGACGATGATTTCCGTCACCCATCGCCACGGCATGGCCGAGCCGATCACCAGAACCGGCTTCCTCACCGGCTGGGGAAACTGGAACGGTGCCTTCGCCACCACCGTCTCGCATGACAGCCACAACCTCACCGTTTTCGGCGGCAATGCCGATGACATGGCGCTCGCCGCCAATGCGGTGATAACGGCAGGCGGCGGCATGGCTGTCGCTTCCGAAGGCAAGGTCACCGCAGTTCTCCCGTTGCCGCTTTCAGGCCTCGTTTCCGACGCCCCGCTTGAAGACGTGGCAAAGGCTTTCGAACTATTGCGCGAAGCCGTCGGCAGGGTCGTGGAATGGCAGCCACCCTATCTTGTCTTCAAGGCCTGCTTCGGCGCCACGCTCGCCTGCAATATCGGCCCGCACCAGACGGATATGGGCATTGCCGATGTGTTGACGGGCAGGGTGATGGAGAGTCCGGTGATTGCGGTGGTGGAGTGAACACCGGGTATTTTCGGCGTGCTTTTCTTTTATCTCCGTCAATGAAGACAGGTATAGGTCTGGGTGGTCTATACCGAGAGCTTGTTGCCTACCTCGTTTTCGGCCCAGTCATGCGCCCAGCTGGCGCGTGAGCAATAACCCCGACTGCCATCCTCGCCGAAAAACACGCCGGCCCAGAGGGGCGTTGTATCGTCCGTCAGGACCCAGCCGCCGGAATCACCCTGCGTTGGCATGGGGGTAACCAGATGTCCGAGGGCGCCGCCGATCGGGATGACCGGCTGCGGCTTGAGTTCGATCTGGTCGCGAAAACAATAGGTTGAATGCCCGTCCGTAAAGGCATAGCTGATGGCCAGCGAACCGAGTTTGCATTTATAGGTGCCGCTTTTGCCCCTGAGCGTAACATTCTGCCCCGGTGTCAGTTTGGCGGCAACGCCGCCCAAAGAAGATGTTAACGGGGTTGCGGTTAGCTCGATCAGTGAAAAATCGAACATATTCACCGAACCGCTATTGCCGGGATAGGGTTTAGGCATCGGCAATATAACCGGATCGCAGACTGTCTGTGCCGGCAATACGCAAAGCTGTGTATGATGTTTGACTGTGCCGATCTGGTAACCCATTGCATCGAAAATATAGTCGCCGGTGGTTGCGACGTGAGCGCAGGTCATGCCGTATTCGTTGTTGTATGGGTCCGTCAGCGTCCCGCCATAGGTGCCGGATACGCCTGCGCTGGTGGTTATTTCGTCGCCTGCGGCAAAGGCCAGCCTAGCCCTTGGACGTTCTTCTATTCGGGCAGGAGCGTGGCTTTTGTCGATGAGAGCTGTCAATTGGCGAAGTGAAACGATATCGCCGCCATCCTCTCCTGGATCCAAGGCGCCTTTTATCGGTGTTTTCAACGGGCCATAAACAATAGTCATTATGACCGGGCCGCTTCTTACGGAACTCGGTATCTTGTTCCATCGCGAAATCTTGCGCTTGAGGTCGCGACGCCTGTATCCCTGATACGGGGGGTGGATCGCCGAGTCCGGGAAATTGGCAGGCAGTCTCCACCACTCGTGCCAGGCGCTGTGCTCAAGAAAATAATCGTACAGGTAGCGTTCGCTTTGCGGCACTACACCGTCTTCCATGTCGTAAAGCAGCATCCACAGTGGATCAATGGCGAGGGTGAAGCCGTGCACGATCGGTATTTCCGAGGCTTCGCGCGCCAATTGCGTCATGGCTTCAGAAGCGTCGAAATAGGCGCGTAAATCCTCATAGGTTGGCATGTCCACTTACTCCGGTCTGGGCTCGAAAAATCCGGCAACGAAGGTGAAGATCGGCGCTAGCAGCCCGGCCGCGAAAACGCTGTACCAGCCGTGCACGAGAAACACCGAACCGCTCAGCGTATAGGCCCAGAGCACGAAGGCGATGGTGGAGATGCTGGCGTTCAAAAGCCAAGGCTGGCCCGGCAGTTTGCGGCGGTGAAGATAGATCGGTGTGCCGATGATGCCGAGGCCCAGAATGAGCCAGCTGACAATCACGGCCTGCATGGGAACGACACTATCCGCCGTCAGCAAGCTCAGCCCATAATGGGAATTGACCATTTTATCGACTGCGACATAAAGGGCGACCGATTCCGCCGGGATATATTTGATAAGACGGTCGCGATAATCGTCAGGTGGCAGGTTTTTCAACGATTTGGCCGAGGCAAGCCGCCCCGTTATCGCACTTTGTGGCACAACAAGTCTCACCATGATGCTTGCCTGCTTAAAAATTGTTGAGCGGAAGTAAAGTAATAAATGCGATTATTTTTGAATATATACTGAAAGCCTCGATGAGTCTACTGCGCACACGTGTATATTCACCTGAATATAAGCGATGACAGGGCGTTGCTGCTGCCCAGCGCGTGAGGGGAAGGCTTGTCGTGTGGAGACCTCACATCTCAAACCGTTCCGGGTTTGGACCGGAACGGTGTTATTCACTCCGCCGCCAGTTCCTGCTCCACCAGCGTCGCCCAGAACGCCACGCCCGGCACGATTGCCGCATCGTTGAAGTCGTAGGAAGTGTTGTGGTGCAGCGCGCCGTCCACGGCCGGGCCATTGCCGAGCCAGACGTAGCAGCCAGGGGCTTCGCCCGCGAAAAAGGCGAAGTCGTCGCCGGCGGTCGAAGGCGGGAAGGCGGTGCGGGTCTTGTTGCCGAAGACGGTTTTTGCGGCGCGCAGCGCCCGTTTCGTCGCGTCCGCCTCGTTGATGACGGGTGGAATACGGCGGATGAATTCGTAATGCGCCTCGATGCCGAACATTGCCGCCGTGCCCTTTGCCAGCCGGCCGATTTCCGCTTCGAGCTGGTCGCGCACATCAGCCGCATAAGCACGCGCGGTGCCGCCGATTTCGACGAGATCGGGAATGACGTTGAGCGCCTTCGGGTCACCCGCCTGCACCGAACAGGCGCTGACGACGGCCGGCTGCAGCGGATCGACGACGCGGCCGACGATGGTTTGCAGCGAGGCGAGGAAGGCGCCGGCCGCCGTTACCGGGTCGCGGCCGAGATGCGGCTTGGCGCCGTGGGTGCCGATGCCCTTGAAGGTGACGCGCCAGCTATCGGAAGAGGCGAGCTGCGGGCCTTCCACCACGGCCATTTCGTCAACGCCCAGCCCCGGCATGTTGTGCAGGCCATAGACCGCATCGCAGGGAAACAGGGTGAAAAGCCCGTCCTCCACCATCTTCTTCGCGCCGCCGCGGCCTTCTTCGGCGGGCTGGAAAATGAAATGCACGGCGCCGGAAAAATCACGGGTCTTTGCGAGGTAACGCGCCGCACCCAGCAGCATGGCGGTGTGGCCGTCATGCCCGCAGGCGTGCATCTTGCCGGGAAATTTCGATTTGTAGGGCCGGTCGGGAACTTCCGGCATGGCAAGGGCATCCATGTCGGCGCGCAGGCCGATGCTGCGGGTGCCGTTGCCCACCTGCAATGTGCCGACCACGCCGGTACCGCCAAGACCGCGATGCACCTTCAACCCGGCCCTTTCGAGAAGATCGGCGACGATGGCGCTGGTTCTTTCCTCTTCGAAGCCCAGTTCCGGGTGCGCGTGCAGGTCGTGGCGAAGCTCCGTCAGGAATGGCAGGTCCTCGCCGATGCGGTCCAGCAGTCTCATGGGCGGCTTGTCCTTGAATATGGGAAAAACCCGCGTCATAGGTGGGTTCGTCCGAATGCCTGTTGCTTTGTTTCCTTCTAGCTGAAAAAGCCAATGAAATGAACCCGCAGCATGTTGCGGTTGTTAAAATGCCTGATGTGAAGAACCGGGTTGGCGTGGCTGAAAAATGTGAGCGCTTTTCGCCGCCCCGCTCCTGAAAGGAAAAGAACGATGCCGTCATCCGCATCGCCCGTCGTCCCATCCCCCGCCGCGCCTCATGAGTTCTGGCAGGATATACTTCCGCCCGCCACCGTCGATACGGCCGGTCCGCATTCCACCTTCTTTCCGGCGGAGCTGGATGACGGCCGGCAGATCTGCCTGCCGATAAGGCCGCTGGCGGATGGCGAGCATGCGCTTGCCTCGCTCATCGTCAATCAGGCTTCTTTTGAGGTGCTGGAGGTGCTGGCGGCCGATCTGGCTGCAAAACTTCTTCCCTTCAAGCCCGATGTCGTCATCGGCCTGCCGACGCTGGGGCTGACGCTTGCCGCCGCTGTCGCCAGGCATCTTGGCCATTCCCGTTACGTGCCGCTCGGCACCTCGCGCAAATTCTGGTATCTGGAGGAACTGTCGGTGCCCATGTCCTCCATCACCACAAGGCAGGAAAAACGGCTCTATATCGATCCGCGCATGCTGCCGCTCATCGAGAACCGGCGCGTGGCGCTGGTGGATGACGTGATCTCCAGCGGCAGTTCCATCATATCGGGTCTTTCGCTTCTCGCCGCCTCCGGCATTCGGCCTGCCGTCATTGGCGCAGCCATGCTGCAATCGGATCGCTGGCGGGAAAAAATCGCCGCTTTCCGGCCGGAGTGGCCGGAGCGGGTGAGGGGTGTTTTTTCAACGCCGCTGCTCACCAAAGCGGAAGGCGGCTGGCGCGCCTGACGAAACGCAAATTCCGCCAAAAGGCAAGTGGTGATAATTTCACCGCTGCCTAATTTGTGTCTTGCGAAGCTTTGTGAGATCGGCCTAAGATTACCGCCGACAGACAATAGCGGTCGGCGAATGGTGCGTCGGTTTGCTTTCGCTCGGTGTCATCCCGGCGTCTGCCCGCTCCCTTTGTTCTTGCCGGTTACTGGAATTTCTTCCCATGCATGCAGTGTTCGACGGTCATAATGATGTGCTGCTTCGGTTGTGGCGCAACAGCAAGGCCGGCGCCGATCCGGTGGCCGAATTCAAGAACGGAACACGCGAAGGCCATATAGACGGTCCGCGTGCAAGGGCAGGCGGTCTTGGCGGCGGCATCTGCGCCATCTATATTCCCTCCGGCGATCTCATTCTTCAGGAACCGGACGACAGCGGCCATTACAACACGCCGCTCGCTTCACCGCTGGAGCGCCAGCCCTCACTCGATATCGCCATGGAAAAGGCGGCGATTGCGCTGAGGCTGGACCGCGCCGGCGCCTGGCGGCTTTGTCGCTCCACGGCTGATATCCGCAAGGCCTTTGCCGACGATATTTTCGCTGCCGTGCTGCATATGGAGGGCTGCGAGGCTATCGGGGCCGATCTCGACGCGCTGGAGGTTTTTTACGCCGCCGGCCTGCGTTCGCTCGGCCCGGTCTGGAGCCGGCACAATATATTCGGCCACGGTGTTCCTTTCTCTTATCCCATGTCGCCCGATACCGCGCCCGGTCTCACCGATGCCGGTTTCGCGCTGGTGAAGGAATGTAACAGGCTCGGCATTCTCATCGATCTCGCGCATATCACCGAAAAAGGCTTCTGGGATGTGGCGAAGACCACCAACCAGCCTTTGATCGCCAGCCACTCCAACGCACATGCGCTCACTCCCGTCGCCCGCAATCTCACCGACAGGCAGATGGACGCTATCAGGGAAAGCGGCGGTCTGGTCGGCCTCAACTATGCCGTGACAATGCTCAGGCCCGATGGGCGTGACATTGCCGATACGCCGCTCTCCGACATGGTGCGCCATATCGATTACATGGTGGAGCGCATGGGCATCGACTGCGTGGCGCTGGGATCGGACTTCGACGGCGCGACTGTACCCGTTGGTATTGCGGATGCCAGCGGCAACCACAATCTGGTTGCGGCGCTGAAATCGGCGGGCTACGGTGATGGAGAACTTGCTAAAATATGCCGGGAAAACTGGCTGCGTGTTTTGTCTGAGGCCTGGCGCGAGGCGGCCTGAGAACAGTTTTAAGCGAACCAAATCAATCTTATAACAAAAGGGGAGATCCTATGATCAAATCGCTCAACAAATCCATGCGTATTCTCAGCACCAGCGCCGCCTTGTCGCTGATGATGCTGTCTGCACCGCATGCCTTTGCCGCCACGCCGGCCGATACGCTGGTTGAAGGTTTTGCCATCGACGACATCATCACGCTCGATCCGGGTGAGGCTTTCGAACTCTCCGCCGCCGAAGTCACCGGCAATACCTACAGCAAGCTGGTTTCCATCGATATCAACGACACATCCAAGGTTGTCGGCGATCTGGCCGAAAGCTGGACGACATCCGACGATGGTCTGACCTATACGTTCAAGCTGAAATCCGGCCTGAAATTCGCCTCCGGCAATCCGGTCACGGCCGATGATGTGGCTTTCTCTTTCGAACGCGCCGTGAAGCTCGACAAGTCGCCGGCATTCCTGCTGACGCAGTTCGGCCTCAGCGGTGACAACGTCACCGAGAAGGCGAAGGCTGCAGATGCGAATACCTTCGTTCTGACGGTCGACAAGCCCTATGCGCCGAGCTTCGTGCTGAACGTGCTGACCGCGACCGTCGCTTCGGTGGTCGATAAGAAACTGGTCATGGAGAAGGCGAAATCCGTAACCCCGAGCGCCGATTACAAATATGATACGGATTTTGGCAACGACTACCTGAAGACCGGTTATGCCGGTTCCGGCCCCTACAAGATCCTCGGCTGGAAGGCCAATGAGGCCGTGATCATGGAAGCCAATCCGAATTATTACGGTGAAAAGCCGAAGCTCAAGCGTGTCGTCTACCGCCATATGAAGGAAAGCTCCGGCCAGCGTCTGGCGCTTGAAAACGGCGATATCGATGTGGCCCGCAACCTTGAGCCAGGCGACATGGAAGCCGTCTCCAAGAAGGAAGGGCTTGCCGTCACCTCCGCACCCAAAGGCACCGTCTATTATTTCAGCCTCAACCAGAAAAACGAAAACCTGAAGAAACCCGAGGTCATCGAAGCCTTCAAATATCTGGTCGATTACGACGCCATCGGCGCGACGATCATCAAGGGCATCGGCGAAATTCATCAGACCTTCCTGCCGAAGGGGCAGTTGGGTGCGCTTGACGAGAACCCCTACAAGCTCGACGTCGCCAAGGCAAAGGAGCTTCTCGCCAAGGCCGGCCTGAAGGATGGTTTCACCGTGACCATGGATGTGCGCAACACCCAGCCGGTGACGGGCATTGCCGAAAGCGTGCAGCAGACGCTGGCGCAGGCCGGCATCAAGCTCGAAATCATTCCCGGCGACGGCAAGCAGACGCTGACCAAATACCGCGCCCGCACGCATGATATCTATATCGGTCAGTGGGGTTCGGACTATTTCGACCCGAACTCGAATGCTGAAACCTTCACCATCAACTACGACAATTCGGATGAAGGCAAGAACAAGACGCTTGCCTGGCGTAATGCATGGGACGTTCCGGAGCTGACCAAGGAAACGCAATCGGCGCTTTTGGAGAAGGACAGTGCCAAACGCGCGGCGATCTACCAGAACCTGCAGAAAGAAGTCCTGGCGAAGGGTCCCTTCGTCATCATCTTCCAGCAGACGGAAGTTGCCGGTTATTCCGCAAAGCTCAAAGGCCTGAAGCTCGGTCCGAGCTTCGACACCAACTATGTCTACAACATCTCCAAGGAATGATCCGGAAGGATCGGGCTCTTGAGCATCGTTGAAGCAAACAGCCGGGCGAGGCAGGGCAAACGCCGTGCCAACGCCCGCGTGAAAGCCGTTCTCGGCTTCGCCGTCACCGTCATCACCACCTTCCTGGGGTTGATGGCGGTCACATTTTTCATTGGCCGTGTGGTGCCGATCGATCCCGCGCTGGCGATCGTCGGCGACCGTGCTCCCGCGCATGTGGTCGAGCGCGTGCGTGAGCAGCTCGGCCTCAACCTGCCGCTCTGGCAGCAGTTCTTCCTTTATCTGAAGCAGGCGTTGTCCGGTGATTTCGGCACCTCTGTCTTAACCACCAATCCTGTCATGGAGGACATCAAGCGGGTGTTCCCGGCGACGATAGAGCTTGCCACCATCGGCACGATCATCGGCGCCGTCTTCGGCATACCGCTTGGCGTTCTCGCCGCCGTGAAACGCGGCAGCTTTGCCGATCAGTTGGTGCGCGTCATCGGCCTTATCGGTTATTCCGTGCCGATCTTCTGGCTTGGCCTTCTGGCGCTGTTGGTGTTTTACGCCCGGCTGCAATGGGTGGCTTATCCCGGGCGAATGGACATTGTCTATGAATTCACCTTCACGCCGGTCACGGGCTTCTTCCTGATCGACGCCATCTGGCAGCGGCAATGGGACGTGTTGTGGGATCTCTTCCGCCACATCATCCTGCCGGCCTCTCTGCTCGGTTATTTCTCGCTGGCCTACATAAGCCGCATGACGCGTTCCTTCATGCTGAACGAGCTTGCCCAGGAATATATCGTCGCGGCCCGCGCCAAGGGGCTTTCGGAAACGCGCATCATCTGGTTCCACGCGCTGCGCAATGCCGCCGTTCCGCTGGTGACGGTGATTGCGCTCTCCTATGCCGGTCTGCTGGAAGGTTCGGTGCTGACCGAAACCATCTTCGCCTGGCCGGGGCTCGGCCTCTACATCACCAATTCTCTGCAGAATGCGGATATGAATGCTGTTCTCGGCGGCACGATCGTGATCGGCGCCATCTTCGTCGGCATCAATCTCTTCTCCGATCTGCTTTACCGGACGCTCGATCCAAGGACGCGCAGCCGATGACCCTTTCGACCGATACGATCAAACCCTATAGCCGCGAATGGCTGCTCTCTGACCGGCCGGCCTCGCGCAGGCAGGCGCGGCTTGGGCGCGCCTATGTCATCTGGCGGCGCTTTTCAGAAAACCGGCTGGCGCTGCTCGGGCTCGGCATCATCATCGCGCTGCTATTCGTGGCGCTGTTTGCCGATGTTCTGGCCCCGCATAACCCGGTGCAGGGGGACCTGCGTAATGCCCGGCTTCTGCCACCCGGCACGGCCGGTTATCTGCTTGGCACCGATGATCAGGGGCGTGATATTCTTTCGCGCCTCATCCACGGTTCGCGGCTGACCCTGTTCGTTGTGCTCTTGGTTGCCATCATCGCCGCTCCTATCGGACTGATCGTCGGCACCGTTTCGGGTTATGCCGGGGGGTGGGTGGATGCGGTTCTGATGCGCATCACCGATATTTTCCTCGCCTTCCCGAAGCTCGTTCTGGCACTGGCGCTGGTCGCGGCCCTCGGGCCGGGCATTGAAAATGCGGTGCTCGCCATCGCGGTCACCTCATGGCCGCCCTATGCGCGCATCGCGCGCGCCGAAACCATGACCTTCCGCAATTCCGATTTCATCGCGGCGGTCAAACTCATGGGCGCGTCGCCGTTCCGTATCGTGCTAAAACATGTCATGCCGCTGTGCATGTCGTCGCTGATCGTGCGCGTGACACTGGATATGGCCGGCATCATCCTCACCGCAGCCGGTCTCGGCTTCCTTGGCCTCGGTGCCCAGCCGCCGTTGCCGGAATGGGGCGCGATGATCGCATCCGGCCGCCGGTTCATTCTCGATCAATGGTGGGTTGCTGCCATGCCGGGTATCGCGATCCTCATCGTCAGCCTCGGTTTCAACCTTCTGGGCGACGGCCTGCGCGATGCGCTGGATCCGAAGGAGGCGGGCCAATGAGCGCGCCGCTTCTGACCGTTGAGAACCTGCGCGTATCCTTCCCCACCCGCACCGGGCTGGTGGAGGCTGTGCGCGGGGTTTCCTTCACGCTCGGCCGCGAGCGTCTCGGCATCGTCGGCGAATCCGGCTCGGGCAAATCGCAGACCGGCCGCGCCATCATGGGCTTGACCCCGAAAAACGCGCGTATCGAGGCGGACGCCCTTCGCTTCGGCGATATCGATCTGCTCAAGGCCTCTGCAAAAGAGCGAAGGATCATGCGCGGCAAGCGCATGGCCATGATCCTGCAAGACCCGAAATATTCGCTGAACCCGGTCATGACCATCGGTCGCCAGATCATGGAAACGCTGCGCACCCACGAAAAGATCGGCGGCAGCGAGGCGCGCCAGCGCACGCTTGCCATGCTCGAAGCGGTGCAGATACGCGATCCCGAGCGCGTCTTCGATCTTTACCCGCACGAGGTTTCCGGCGGCATGGGCCAGCGTGTCATGATCGCCATGATGCTGGTCTGCGGCCCGGAGCTTCTGATCGCCGACGAACCCACGTCGGCGCTGGACGTAACGGTGCAGCTGGAAGTGCTCGATATCCTTGACAAACTGGTGCGGGGTCGCGGCATGGGACTGATTTTCGTCAGCCACGATCTGCGCCTCGTCTCTTCGTTCTGCGACCGTGTTCTCGTCATGTATGCCGGCAAGGTTGTGGAAGAACTGTCCTCCGCCAATCTGAAGGAAGCGAAACATCCCTATACGCAGGGCCTGCTGAACTGCCTGCCGGAAATTGGCGGTCACCGGCATCCGCTGCCGGTTCTGGAACGTAAGCCGGAGTGGCGCGCATGAGCACGGTTCTTTCTATCAGAGACATGGTGGTCGATTTCGACGGTTACATCGCGCTCGACAGCGTCAGCATCGATGTGGCCGAGGGTGAATCCTTCGGCATCGTCGGCGAGTCCGGCTCCGGCAAGTCGACCCTGCTGCGCGCCATTGCCGGCCTAAACCATTTCGACGAAGGCTCGCTGATGGTGGCAGGGCGCTCCTATGCCGGCAAGCACCGCGACAAGAGCTTTTATAGCGATGTGCAGATGGTATTCCAGGACCCCTATGGTTCGCTGCACCCGCGCCAGACGGTGGATGCGCTGCTGCTCGAACCGCTGGTCATCCACGGTCTCGACAATCGCGAACAGCGCATTGCCCGCGCACTGGACGAGGTGGGGCTCGGTTCCGGCTTCCGCTTTCGGTATTCGCACCAGCTTTCCGGCGGCCAGCGCCAGCGCATCGCCATTGCGCGTGCGCTGATCGTCGAGCCGAAAATCCTGCTTTTGGACGAGCCGACTTCGGCGCTCGACGCCTCCATTCAGGCGGAAATTCTTAACCTGTTGGAACAGGCCCGCAAGGACCGCAATCTCACCTTCGTCATGGTCAGCCACGATCTCGGCGTCATCAGCCACATGTGCGATCGCCTTGCTGTGATGAAAAGTGGCAAGGTGGTGGAAATGCTGGAGGCTGAGGCGCTGGAAAGCCGGGAATTCAGCGCGGATTATACCCGCCAGCTGCTTGTGGCGAGCGAGGGTTTCAAGCGCGTTTGATTGGCGAGGCGTTGCCTCCCTTTCTTCTCCCCGCCCGGGGAGAAGATGCCCCGAAGGGGCAGATGAGGGGGCCAGCTCTCCGCATCTCTCTGCCGTCGCCCCCTCATCCGGCGCTACGCGCCACCTTCTCCCCGGCGGGGAGAAGAAACGACCTGCAACCTCTCGCTTCTTATGCGCCGTCAACGTCCCGGCCGATGTATTCTCTCTCCCCGCCGCGGTGGTATGCTGGCCGCCAACGCCGACCCACCCGAAAAAGGTACCCACCCCATGCAATTGCGCGCACTGATGTATTTCGACGAACTGGTCCGCACCAATTCCATGCGCGCCGCGGCGGAAAACCTGAATGTGGCGCCGACAGCGGTGAGCCGGCAGATAGAGAACCTCGAATATTATTTCGGCTCGCCTCTGGTGGAGCGTTCCAGCCGTGGCGTGAAGCTGACCGCTGCGGGGGAGCTGCTCGCCGCCCGCGCCGGCAAGACGCTGCGGGAACTCGACCATGTGCACCAACTGATAGACGATCTGAAAGGCCTGCAACGCGGCCGGGTCACGGTCTATGCCAATGGTGCGACGGTGGCGAACCTTCTGGCGCCGGTGCTGGCGCAGTTCAGCCTGAAATATCCGAAGCTGCGTTTCGAGGTGCATATTACCAGCGCCCGCCAGGCAATGGAGGCGCTGGGGGCGGCGGAAGCGGACCTGGTCGTCAGCCTGTTCGCGCCGAAAGTCTCCGGTGTGAAAGTGCGCTCGCGCACCCGTATCAGCTATGACGCGATCTTTCCCGCCGGTCATGCGCTTGCCGGGCAGGCGGAAGTTTCGCTCAAAGAGCTGGTCGGGCTGCCGCTCGCCCTGCCGGACAAGAGTTTCGCTGCGCGTCAGGCCTTCGACACGATGTTTGCCGATGCCGGCATCGAGCTTGATCCCGTCTTCATCACCAGCTCTTTGGAAATGCTGAAGGAACTGGTGCTGGGCCACGCCGCCGCCACGCTTTTGCCGGCGCTTTCGGTGGCGCGTGAAATCCGCAGCGGACAGATGGTCGCCGTTCCGCTCTCCGGCAAGAAAGGTATCCACACCCAGATCGATCTCTGCGTTGCGCCGGACCGGCAATTGTCCTTCGCCGCCTCCAAGCTTGCGGACTTCATTGAGCGCTTCATGCGCGAGGCGACGGCAGGGTAGTTTCTTCTCCCCGCCGGGGAGAGGAATTAGCCAGCATGGAGAATTGCCCACCAAGGTTGATTTCCATCCGCATTTGCGTGTAGCCATTTCAGCTACACGGAGCACACAAAAATCGAGATTGTGTGTGCGCCTGCAACATGACACTCTTTTTGCAACGGGCGGTCTTCGGAAGGGCAAAAATGCCCCGGCCGCCAGACAGGGGACAATGATGCCACGCACTTATCTTTCGCAGGCGGCAACGCTTTCGCGCCGCGCCGCGCTGACCCTCGCATTAGGCACGGCGCTCTGGCTGCCGCTTTCGGTAACGGTGGCCGAAGCCGCGCCAAAAACCACGCTGACGCTTGGCATGGCCGTCGAGCCGGCCGGCCTCGATCCGACCATCGCCGCGCCCGTGGCCATCGGCCAGGTCACCTGGCAGAATGTCTTTGAAGGTCTGGTGAAGATCGACCGCGAAGGCAAGGTGAGGCCTCAGCTTGCCGAAAGCTGGGAAATTTCCCCTGATGGCAAGACCTATACGTTCAAGCTGCGCAAGGGCGTTACCTTCCATGATGGCGAGGCTTTCGATTCCTCTGTCGCGAAATTTTCACTGGATCGGGCGCGTGGCGAAAGCTCGGTCAATCCGCAGAAACGCTTCTTCGCTGCCATTGACAGTATCGAGACGCCGGATGCCGCAACGCTGGTGCTTAAGCTGAAGCAGCCGGCCGGCAGCCTTCTCTACTGGCTCGGCTGGCCGGCCTCCGTGATGGTGGCGCCGAAAAGCGCCGAGAATAACCGCACCACGCCGGTCGGCACCGGCCCGTTCAAATTCGTGAACTGGGCCAAGGGCGACAAGGTCGAGTTGCAGAAGAACGACGCCTATTGGGACAAGGCCGTGGCGGTGAAGCTGGAGAAAGCGACCTTCCGTTTCGTTTCCGACCCGCAGGCGCAGGCCGCGGCACTGAAGTCCGGCGATATCGATGCCTTCCCGGAATTCGGCGCACCGGAACTGATGACCTCCTTCGATGGCGATGCGCGCCTTGGCACCTTCGTCGGCAATACCGAACTCAAGGTCGTGGCGGGCATGAACAATGCCCGCAAGCCGTTCGACGACAAGCGCGTGCGTCAGGCGCTGATGATGGCGGTGGATCGCGGCACTGTGATCGAAGGCGCCTGGTCCGGCTTCGGCACTGCCATCGGCAGCCATTACACGCCGAATGATCGCGGCTATATCGATACGACCGGGGTACATCCCTACGATATCGACAAGGCCAGGGCGTTGCTTGCCGAAGCCGGTTATCCGGATGGCTTCAACTTCACCATCAAGGCGCCGCAAATGGCTTATGCCCAGCGCACCTCGCAGATCCTGCAGGCTATGTTTGCCGAAATCGGCGTGACCATGACCATCGAGACCACCGAATTTCCGGCGAAATGGGTTGCGGATGTTCTCAAAGGCGCGGATTACGACATGACCATTGTTGCCCATGCGGAGCCGATGGATATCGATATCTACGCGCGCGACCCGTACTACTTCAATTACAAGAACCCGGCCTTCAATGAGGTCGTGGCGAATGTCGAAAAGACGGCGGATGCCGGCGAGCAGGAGAAGCTCTATGGCGAAGCCCAGAAAATCCTCGCGGAAGATGTACCCGCTCTTTTTCTTTTCGTCATGCCGAAACTCGGTGTCTGGGACAAGAAGGTGAAGGGGCTTTGGGAAAACGAGCCGATTCCCTCGAATGTGCTGACGGATGTGCATTGGGAAGAATAGGGTTTGTTGTGAGGGGTAGGGCGCAGTTTCCCCATCCACCTCACTCCTGTGCTCGTCACAGGAATCCAGCCAGCCCAAGTCCTTGGGCTGAGGGGAGTTTTTCCGCCGCACGGACGCGCGTCGACTGGATCCTTGTGACATCCTCGGGCATGTTCCGGGGAACAGGGATGAGGGAGGAATGCGCGAGATGACAGCAAATCTCTCCACGATATCCGACTACAAAACCACGCAAGGAGAAGATGCCAGATGTTAGCCGTCCTCATCCGGCGTCTTTTAAGCCTCGGCATCACGCTGTTTGCCGTTTCCCTCATCATCTATATCGTCATGGGCCTGCTGCCGGGCGATCCGGCGGCCATCATGCTCGGAACCTCGGCGAGCCCCGATACGCTCGCGGCGCTGCAGAAGCAGATGGGCCTCGATCAGCCGCTGCCGCTGCGTTATCTCCACTGGTTGGCCGGCGTGTTTCATGGCGATCTCGGGCAATCCTATACCTATGGCGTGCCGGTTGCGGGGCTGATCCTGGAGCGACTGGCCGTTACCCTGCCGCTTGCGCTGCTGGCCGTCTGCCTTTCGGTGGCCATCGCCATTCCGCTCGGCGTGGCGGCGGCGAGGAGCCGCAACGGGGCGCTGGATTTCGCGGCCGGGCTATTTTCGCATGTGGGCATTGCCGTGCCCGGTTTCTGGGTCGGGCTGCTGCTCATCATCGTCTTTTCCACCACGCTCGGCTGGATGCCGGCCGGCGGATTTCCCGGCTGGACGCCGAATTTTTCAGCGGGTCTGACGGCGCTCATCCTTCCCGCGGTCGCGCTGGCGCTGTCGCAGGCCGGAGTTCTCACGCGCGTGTGCCGCTCCGCCGTGCTGGAAGTGATGAATGAGGATTTCGTGCGCACCGCACGCGCCAAGGGCCTGAGCGAGCGGGTGGCGCTGTGGCGGCATGCGGTGCCGAATGCAATGATCCCTGTCGTCACCATGATCGGCCTGCAATTCACCTTCCTCATTGCCGGCGCGGTGCTGGTGGAGAATGTCTTCAACCTGCCGGGCCTCGGGCGGCTTGCCTATCAGGCGCTTACCCAGCGCGACATCGTCGTCATGCAATCCGTCGTGCTGTTCTTCTCGGCGTTGGTGATCGTCATGAATTTCGTGGTCGATATCGCCTATCTCTTCATCGATCCGAGACTGCGGGCAGGTGCGCGATGATGCGATTGATCCGCCGCCGCCCCGCCTTTGCGGTCGGCATCGCCGTCACGGTCTTTCTGGTCGCAGTCGCCCTGCTGTCGCTGGTCTGGACGCCGGTGTCCCCCACAAAGATGCAGATCGTTCAGAAGCTGAAATCGCCCTTCGTTTATGGGGGTCTCGGCACGGATCATTTCGGCCGCGACGTGTTGTCGATGCTGATGGCCGGTGCGTGGAACTCGCTGTCCACCTCCATCGCCGCCGTCGCCATCGGCGCATTTATCGGCACGACCATCGGCGTTGCGGTTGCGGCGCTGCGCGGTTTCACCGAAACCGTGGTCATGCGCATCTGCGACATCATCTTCGCCGTGCCGCCCATCCTGTCGGCGATGATGCTCGGCGCTTTCATCGGCACGGGCCGTTTCACCGCCATCATCGCCATCGCCACCTTCATGGTGCCTGTGTTTGCCCGGCTGACGCTGGGGGCGGCGTTGCAGATATGGTCGCGGGAATATGTCACCGCCGCCACCAGCATCGGCCAGAACCGCGCCAAGATCACGCTTTTCCATATCGTGCCGAATATTTCCAACCAGATCATCGTGCAGGTGACGATCCAGCTCGGTCTTGCGATATTGACGGAAGCCGGCCTTTCTTTCCTCGGTCTCGGCATGCCGCCGCCCGCCGCTACCTGGGGGCGGATGCTGGCCGATGCCCAGACCTATCTCGGAACAGCACCCTGGCTTGCCATCATGCCCGGCCTTGCGATTGCGCTCGCCGTCTTCGGCCTCAATCTTCTCGGCGATGGCCTGCGCGACCTGCTGGACCCGCGCGATACAAGCTGACCGTTTCAAGCCGATATCGCCCCTATTTCCTGTTTTCTGACGAGACGATGCCATGACCGATCTCATAGACCTCAACACGCTCGAAATCCTGGCGCTTTACTCGGATAAGAAGCTTTCGCCATCCGAATATTGGCAGGCGGTGGAAGCGCGTATCGATGCTTTCGAACCGGTGGTGAACGCGCTTTACGCCTATGATCCAGAGGATGCACGAAGGCAGGCGCTGGCCTCGACGGAGCGCTGGCAAAAGGGCGAAACGCTCGGGGCCCTCGATGGCATTCCGGTCTCGCTCAAGGAATTGATCGCCACGAAAGGCCATCCCGTGCCGCTTGGCACCAAAGCGGTGGAACTGGTGCCGGCGGTTGAGGACGCGCCGGTGGCCGCCCGCTGCCGTGAGGATGGCGCGATTATTTACGCCAAGACGACCTGCCCGGATTACGGCATGCTTTCCTCCGGCCTTTCCAGTTTCCACAAGCTCAGCCGCAATCCGTGGGACCCCACCCAGAACCCCGGCGGTTCCAGCGCCGGTGCGGCCTCGGCCGGGGCTGCGGGGTACGGCACGCTGCATATCGGCACGGATATTGGCGGCTCGGTGCGGCTGCCGGCGGGGTGGACCGGCCTCTTCGGTTTCAAGCCGAGCCAGGGCCGTATCCCGGTCGATCCCTTTTATACCGGCCGCTGCGCCGGGCCGATGACCCGCAGCGTTGCCGACGCCGCCTACGCCATGGCGACGCTTTCGCGGCCCGACTGGCGCGACGGCACGGCGCTGCCGCCCAACGATATCGACTGGATGAACCTCGATATTAATGTGAAGGGCCGGAAAATCGGCCTGATGCTGGATGCCGGCTGCGGCCTACCGCTGGAAAATGAGGTGCGCGACGCCGTGCTTTCCGCCGCGAAACTGTTCGAGGCGGCGGGCGCCATCGTCATCCCGGTCGAGCCGGTGCTGACACGCGAGATGCTGGACGGGCTGGACGATTTCTGGCGGGCGAAGTTCTGGGGCGACATGGCGGCGCTGAGCGCCGACCGTCGCGCCGCTATCCTTCCCTATATTCATGAATGGGCGCAGAAGGGCGCGGATGTCTCCGGCGCGCGCGCCGTTTTCGGTTTCAACCAGACCATGGAAATGCGTAAGGCGTGCGGGCGGTTGATGCAGCAGGTGGATGCGGTGATTTCACCGGTCAATCCTATTGTGTCCTATCCGGCCGACTGGGCCTCGCCCACCAACGATCCCCAACGGCCCTTCGAACATATCGCCTTCACGGTCCCGTGGAACATGTCGGAACAGCCGGCATCCTCGATCAATTGCGGCTTCTCCAGATCGGGCATGCCCATCGGCTTGCAGATCGTCGGGCCGCGTTACGAGGATTTGTTCGTGCTGAAGCTTTCAAAAGCCTTCGAGAATTGGGGCGGCGGCGTGCGGCGCTGGCCACAGCCGCCGCAGGTCCGCTGATCCCAGCTTTATCGGTCCTGTAGTATTGCCATAATACCCACATCTCGATCCCGCCTGTTAGGGTGCTCAAAGGCATTCGAAAACGGGAGGAAAAGACATGCCGAAGAAGATTTTGATGATCGCCGGCGATTTCGCCGAGGATTATGAGACGATGGTTCCGTTCCAGACGCTGCTGGCGGTCGGCCACACGGTGCACGCCGTCTGCCCCGGCAAGAAGGCGGGCCAGACCATCGCCACGGCCATCCATGATTTCGAGGGCGACCAGACCTATTCGGAAAAACGCGGCCATAATTTTGCGCTCAACGCCACCTTCGCCGATATCAAGGTTGCGGATTACGATGCGCTGGTCATTCCGGGCGGCCGTGCGCCGGAATATCTGCGGCTCAATGCGGATGTGCTTTCGGCGGTGAAACATTTCTTCGAGGCCGACAAGCCGGTGGCCGCCGTCTGCCATGGCGCGCAATTGCTCGCGGCCGCCGGCGTCCTGAAGGGCCGCACCTGTTCGGCCTATCCCGCCTGCCGCCCCGAAGTGGAACTGGCGGGCGGCACCTATGCCGATATCGCCATCGATGCGGCCGTTACCGACGGCAAACTGGTGACGGCGCCCGCATGGCCGGCGCATCCGGCCTGGCTTTCGCAATTCATGGCCGTGCTTGGCAAATGAGAACGGGGAGGCGGGGCTTTTTCCGGTCCCGTTTTCCGCCTATCTTTCAAGCGTTGCGAGGGAGGAAACCATGTGTAAGCTTTTCATCAAGGCAGACCCGGCGCTTTGGGAGAGCCATACGCGGTCGCTCAGGATCGATGGCATGGTCACCAGCGTGCGGCTCGAGAATTTCTTCTGGGCGACGCTGGACGAGATCGCGCGGCGTGACGACATGAACAGCGTGCAGCTCATCGCCAAGCTTTATAATGAATCGATCGATGCCGGGCACGATCTCGGCAACTTCACCTCGTTCCTGCGGGTCTGCTGCGGGCGTTATCTGGCGCTTCAGCTTTCCGGCGATATTCCGGCACGGACAGATGTTCCGATTGCGGCACTGGATGCCGACAGCATCCTTGAGGCGGAGCAGGTGAATTATCACTAGTTGGTCACAGTACACTCGACGTCATCCTCGGGCTTGTCCCGAGGATCTGCCGACGTATCGTTTTTTTCGACGTGATTAGATCCTCGGGACAAGCCCGAGGATGACGTGGTAATGGTTAGACGATTCCCCTCAGCTCTTCAGCGAGCGCGGGTCGAGCGCATCGCGCACCGCATCACCGATATAGTTGACACTCAGAACAGTCAGCGAAATCGCCAGGCCCGGCCACAGCACGCGCGAGGGCGTCAATTGCAGGAAGTTCGCGCCATCGAATAGCAGCCGTCCCCAGGTCGGGAAATCGGAGGGGAAGCCGAGGCCGAGGAAGGACAGCGCCGATTCCGTGATGATGGCGGCGGCAATGCCGAGCGTGGCCGAGACCATGATCGAACTCAGCACATTCGGCAATATATGCCTGAGAATGATGCGGTATTCGCGCATGCCGCTCGATTTCGCCGCGATGATGAACTCCTGGCTTTTTATCGTCAGCACATCGCCGCGCACGATACGGGCCGTATGCATCCAGCTGGTTATCCCGATCACGAAGACGATCAGGATGAAGATGCCTGTTTCCGGCCCGAAGGCCGCGCGCAGCGTATCGCGAAACAGCATCAGGATGACAAGCAGCAGCGGCAAAAGCGGCAGGGCCAGGAACAGGTCGGTCAGCCGCATCAAGGGGCCGTCCAACCTGCGGAAGTAACCCGATAGAACACCCACTAGCGTGCCGAGGAATAGCGCCAGCAGCATGGCGGTGATGCCGACGGCAAGCGAGATACGCCCGCCGGCCAGAACCTGCGCCAGCATGTCCTTGCCGAGATTATCGGTGCCGAAAGGATGTGCGAGCGACGGCCACTGGTTGCGCGCCTTCACATTGATGGCGTTGGGCGCAACGGTGTGGATATAGGGGCCGACATAGACCGCCAGCAGGATGAAGATGAAGACGAAGAGGCCCGCCACCCCGCCCTTGTGAACGCGGAACTGTTTCCACATGTCGGCAAGGGCGGATTGTGTGGGGGTGGCCGCAACCGTCGGCCCTTCTATAGTGGCGTCAGTCATAGCGGATCCTCGGGTCGAGAATGCCGTACAGCACGTCGGCAATCAGGTTGAAGAGCACGATCAGCACCGCGAAAATGAAGGTCAGCGTTTGCACCAGCGGAATATCTGCGCCCTGAACCGCGGTGATCAGCAACTGGCCAAGCCCGTTCACGCGAAATATCTGCTCGGTGATGATGGCGCCCGAAAAGATGGTCGGCACACCGAGCGCAATCACCGTCACAACCGGAATCAGGCTGTTGCGCAGCACGTGGATGAGCAGCACGGATTTTTCCTTCACGCCCTTGGCGCGTGCGGTGCGCACATAATCCTGATGCAGATTGTCGAGCATGGAGGCGCGCACGAAGCGGCTGATCTGCGAGACATTATAGAGCGTCAGCACCAGCACCGGCAGGAACATCTGCTTCACCTGTGCCACGAAGCTCGCCCAGTCCCTGACTTGCAGATTGGTGTCGTAGACCGACGGGAACCATTGCAGGTAGGAGCTGAAGATGACGACCAGCAGCACGCCGGTAAAGAAGGTCGGCACCGAATAACCGACCATGGAAACGAAGGTGCCGATCTGGTCGAAGATCGAATATTGCTTGTAGGCGGAGACGACGCCGATCGGGATCGCCAGCAGCGCACCGAAAAGATAGGCGAGGCCCACCACCCACAGCGTCTGCGGCATGCGCTGAATGACGAGATCGACCACCGGGCTGCGTGTCGCCCAGGAGAGCACCCGCATGCGGCTGCCATCGCCGATCTGCCAGCCGGTCAGCTTTTCCAGGAGGTTCAGCGGTTCGTTGATGAAGAATTGCTGCAGCCACATCAGATAGCGGATGAAGAAGGGCTGATCGAGGCCGAGCGAGGCGCGGATCTGTTCGCGCACTTCCGGCGGGATGGTGAGCGGCAGGTCGCCGGTCGGATCGTTCGGCGCAAGATCGAGTAGCGCGAAGATGACGAAGCTGATGACAAGCAGCGTCGGGACGGCAAAGGCCAGCCGCCGGAGCGTAAAGGTAAACATCTGAAACTCTCCAGACCCAGAGCGCGGCGCGACGAAAACCGGGATCGTTTTCGCCATGAACGCGGCAAATGTGTCTTCAGATCATGGTCCTGGGGCATGCAGAAGGCCGGCCTCTCCCGGGGGAGAAGCCGGCGCATCCGCGTGTTACTTCTTGCGGGACCAGTCCGCGACGTTCCAGAGTTCCGAGTCCCAGGCATTCATGCGAACGCCTTCCAGCGTCAGAGAATGCGAGGAAACGCTGCCGCGGTGAATGAGCGGAATATGCGCGCCTTCTTCCGTCAGCATGTCGTTCAGCTGCTTGGAAAGCTCGGCGCGCTTGTCAAGCTCGGCGGTCTTGGAGAGTTCGCCCACCAGCTTGTCGAATTCCGGGTTGCAATAACGCGGAATATTCTGGCCCTGCCAGCCGTTTTCCGGGGCCGGGATCTTGTCGCACAGCCATTCCGCCAGATATTTTTCCGGGTCCGTGCCGTCGAAATTGTTGGTGTACATTTCGACATCGGCATAAAATTTTTGGAAGGTGTCCGGGCTTGCCGGGTCACCGCCGAAGAAGACCGAGGCGCTGACATTGCGCAGTTCCGCAGCGACGCCGATCTGCGACCACATATCCTTCACCAGTTCCTGCGTGGCCTGGCGAACCGAGTTGGTGGAGGTCTGGTAGAGGAAAGAAAGCTTCACGCCATCCTTGGCGCGGATGCCGTCTGCGCCCTTTACCCAGCCGGCGTCGTCGAGCAGCTTGTTTGCGCCTTCCACATCCTGCTTCAGGCACCAGCTGTCATTCTTGGTGGAAGCGACGGCTTCCGGAGCCGGTACGATGTTGCAGGTCGGCTTGCCCGCTTCGCCATAACCCGCTTCGTCGATGATATCGCGGTCGATGGCGAGCGAAAGCGCACGGCGCACGGCGGGATCGGAAAGGGCTGGGTGCGGGCCGGCCTGCTTGGTGGAGCGCTTGTCGCCCAGCGAAGGATCGGCATTGTACCAGTTGAGATTGATACGCTCGACCTGGGTGCCGAAGGCGGTCTCCAGTTTACCCTTGCCGGCGGCAACCATGGTGGCGAGGATTTCCGGCTCCACCTGCATGTTCCAGGCATAATCGAATTCGCCGGTTTCAAGCACGGCGCGTGCGGCGGAAGCGGCGTCACCGCCGCCCTTCAGGGTCGCTGTGGCGAAGGCGGGCTTGGCGGGGTCGCGGTAATTGGTGTTGGCGACGAAGCTGATCACGTCATTCGGCTTGAAATCCTTGACCACGAAGGGTCCGGTGCCGATGGGGCCGAAATTGGCGGATGTGCAGCCGGGGGCTGCGGCGCCGACGCAGTTTTCGAACTGCTTTTTCTGGATGACCGGCGACTGTGCGCCCACGAATGCGGAGTAGGGATAAGGTTTCGGTTCGGTGAAGCTGACCTTGACGGTGTGGTCGTCGATGGCCTCGACATTCTTCACGCCCTCATATTGCGCCGCCTGCGCGCAGCCGCCATCCGGTGCGGTGCAATATTTCCAGGTGAAAATGACGTCCTCGGCGGTGAACGGCGTGCCATCCGACCATTTCACATCGCTCTTCAGCTTCCAGGTCATGCTGAGCAGATCCTTCGCGACGCCGCCATTTTCGATCGTCGGAATTTCGGTGACCAGCATCGGTACCAGCTCGCCCTTTTCGTCGTAGCGCGCCAGCGGCTCAATCACCATGGACGAGCTGTAGACTTCCTTCGTGCCACCGGAAAGATAAGGGTTAAGTGTCGATACGGCCTGCCAGAACAGGATTTTCAGTTCGCCGTCACTGCCGCGCTCGGCATGGGCGACAGAGCCTGCAAAGGCCATGGCCGCCACCGTGCTGGCAAAGAGAACGCTGCGCTTCTTCATTGTGGTTTTCCCCTTTTTGGATTTTATCTGTTTGAATGTTTGACGCTTTTCCCGTCGTCGCACGCAAGGTCTGTTTTTCTAACTATTTGACTTTGCTAAGGAATATTCCTCCATTCCCGACGATGCTATTGTCAGTTTTTTTGAAATGCAAGTCCCAATGTCTCTTTGGTGAACAAATTTTGAGCCATTCAGTTTTGGGCCTATTTTTCGCTCATGCAGCAAATTTCATGCTTGCAAAACGAGAAATTCCAAACGCAATATGGCGTCCGACAACCCGGCGGGGAACAAAAAAAGGGAAAAAGAGAATGCCGATATTGAACCGTGTGGCTGAAATGCAGGAAGAAGTTGCCGGCTGGAGGCGCCATCTGCATGAACACCCGGAACTCCTCTACGATGTCTTCGAAACATCGAAATTCGTGGCGGAAAAGCTGAAATCCTTCGGCTGCGACGTGGTCGAGACCGGCATCGGCCAGACCGGCGTGGTCGGCATCATCAAGGGCCGGCACGGGGATGGCCCGACCATCGGTTTCCGCTCCGACATGGACGCACTGCCGATCCTCGAGACGAGCGGCAAGCCCTGGGCTTCGAAGACGCCCGGCAAGGCCCATTCCTGCGGTCATGACGGGCATACCGCCATGCTTTTGGGTGCGGCGCAATATCTGGCAGAGACCCGCAATTTCAAGGGCTCCGTGGCGGTGATCTTCCAACCGGCGGAAGAGGGCGGCGCGGGCGCGCTCGCCATGCTGAACGACGGAATGATGGAGAAATTCGGCATTTCGCAGGTCTATGGCATGCATAACGAGCCGGGCATTCCGGTCGGGCAATTCGCCATCCGCAAGGGGTCGACCATGGCGGCGGCGGATAGTTTCGAAATCGTCATCACCGGCAAGGGCAGCCATGCGGCCGCGCCGCATCTTTCCATCGATCCGGTTTTGACCTCGGCGCATGTCATCATCGCCCTGCAATCCATCGTTTCGCGGGAGACGGACCCTTTGAAATCGCTGGTCGTCACCGTCGCCACCACCCATGGCGGCACGGCCGTCAATGTCATTCCAGGCGCCGTTACGTTGACGGGTACGGTGCGCACGCTGTTGCCGGAAACCCGCGATTTCGCCGAAAAGCGCCTGAAGGAAGTGGCGACCGCCACCGCCATGGCACATGGCGCGACCGTCGAAGTGAAATATCATCGCGGTTATCCCGTCACCTTCAATCACAGTGACGAAACCGAATTCGCGACCGGCGTGGCGATGGGCGTGGCCGGTGCGAACGCCGTCAACACCAACCCCAACCCGCATATGGGGGCGGAGGATTTTTCCTACATGCTGGAAGCGCGTCCTGGCGCCTTCATCTTCATCGGCAACGGCGATACCGCCGGGCTGCACAATGCGGCCTATGATTTCAACGACGATGCGCTGCCTTACGGCATCAGCTACTGGGTTTCGATGGCCGAAACCGCGCTTGCTGCGTAAGACACCCGGCGGCCTTCATGGCCGCCTTCTGCTTTTCAGGAGATTGGCATGCTTTTGGCGGCGACGTCCATGGAACAGACCGGCGGTTCGGTAAGCCCGGTTTTATCGGTTCAAAATCTCACCACATCCTTCCGCGTCGATGGCGGCTGGAAATCGGTGGTTCGCAACATGAGTTTCGAGATCGCGCCGCGCGAAACGGTGGCGATCGTCGGCGAGAGCGGGTCGGGCAAAAGCGTCACTTCGCTCTCCATCATGCGGCTCCTCGATAAAAAGACGAGCCGTATCGAAGGCAAGGTCATGCTCGGCGGGCGCGACCTGCTGGCGCTGCCGGAAGAGGAGATGCGCAAGGTTCGCGGCAAGGACATCTCAATGATCTTCCAGGAGCCGATGACCAGCCTCAACCCGATCTTCCCGATCGGCAAGCAGATCGCCGAGGCGCTGACCGTGCATCAGGATATTTCCTCATCCGCTGCGAAGGCAGAGGTCATCCGCCTGCTGGAGAAGGTCCGTATTCCCAATGCGAAGAACCGTTTCGACGATTATCCGCACCAGTTTTCCGGCGGCATGCGGCAACGCGTGATGATCGCCATGGCGCTCGCCTCCAAACCGAAGCTGCTGATCGCCGACGAGCCGACAACGGCGCTCGATGTGACAATTCAGGGCCAGATTCTCGACCTGATCAAGCAATTGCAGGAAGAGGAGGGCATGTCCGTCCTCTTCATCACCCATGATATGGGTGTTGTGGCGGAAGTTTCGGACCGCACCATCGTCATGTTCCGCGGCGATGTGGTGGAAACCGGCGCCACCGACGACATCTTCCATCGCGGCCGCCACCCTTATACGCGGGCGCTGCTTTCGGCGGTGCCGAAGCTCGGCTCGATGAAGGAGCGCGTGCTGCCGGCCCGGTTCCCGATCATCGATATCAAGACCGGCGAAAGCCAGCCTGTCGCCGAGGTGAAGGACACGGTCTCCGGAGGCCGCACGCCCATTCTTTCGGTAAAGGACCTCACCACCCGTTTCGATATTCGATCCGGCCTTTTCGGCCGCAAATCCGGCGCCGTGCATGCGGTGGAAAAGGTATCCTTCGATCTCGCCGAGGGCGAAACTCTTTCTCTCGTGGGCGAATCGGGGTGCGGCAAGTCCACCACGGGCCGCTCCATCACCCGGCTGATCGAGCCGACATCCGGCAATGTCATGCTCGACGGCTACGAGGTGCTGAAGCTAGACAAGACAACGTTGCGCACCATGCGCCGCAGCGTGCAGATGATCTTCCAGGACCCTTTCGCCTCGCTCGATCCGCGCATGAGTATCGGCACGGCGATCATGGAGCCCTTTATCGAGCATCGCCTTGGAAGCAAGCAGCAGGCCCGTGAAAAGGCGGCCGATCTTCTGGAAAAGGTGGGCTTGAGCCCGGATATGATGCGGCGCTTCCCGCATGAATTTTCCGGCGGCCAGCGCCAGCGCATCGCTATTGCCCGCTCGCTGATGCTCGACCCCAAGGTCATCGTCGCCGACGAGGCGGTCTCGGCGCTCGATGTTTCGATCAAGGCGCAGGTCTGCAATCTGCTGCTCGACCTGCAACAGAGCCTCAACCTCGCTTTCCTGTTCATCAGCCATGACATGGCGGTGGTGGAGCGCGTCAGCCATCGTGTGGCGGTGATGTATCTCGGGGAGATCGTGGAGATCGGGCCGCGTGCGGCGGTTTTCGACAATCCGCAGCATCCCTATACGAAAAAGCTCATGTCCGCCGTTCCGGTGCCGGATCCGGCGCGCCGGCAGATCCGGCGCAACATGTCGACGGACGAGATCAAAAGCCCGATCCGGCCGGTGGACTATGTCCCGCCTGAGCGGCGTTACCGCGAGGTTTCGGCGGGGCATCTGGTGCAGGAAGCGGCTTGATCGAGCAATGTCGGCTTCAGGCTGATGCGGAGCGAGCGGTTGCCCCTTGTTGTCTTCTACCCTTCGGGGAAAAGGCGGCCCGAAGGGTCGGGTGAGGGGGGCTGCTCGCGATCTGCCTGAATGGCGAGGACAATTCGGCACCGCCCCGCCTTCTTTTTCAGTCACTTCCGAAAAAATCCTTCCTCTCTCATCCCCATCACCGCATTTTGGTCGCATCATTCCTCCCGCAACCGGAACGGAAGGGCGATACGCGCGGCGCCTTTCGCGAACCGGAGGCCGGCATCGACAAGCATGGTTCTGGCAGACCGTGTTTTTGAAAGGCGTTCCGCCGGGCCAGAGGCGGGAAGGACCGATCAGATAGGTGCCGTGAAAAGGCTGTAACCTATGGGCTGCTCTGGCTGCCCTGACGATACGGCCCGGTGAATGCAACAACCTCCGCCATCTCCAATCTCCCACCCGCATTCGCCGGGTCGATGCCTTGCGCCGCCGGCAAACCGCTGCGGCGGCAATCCCCCATGCAAAGCGCTTTGAACTTGTAAGTTGCCTGTCCTGAAACGTTGTAGATTCCTGCCGCCCACGACTATACCTGCCGGCCGACATGGTCTAAACCGCTGCTGATCTTTTCAAGCTCGACGGACAGAGAAGGGCCTCGCAGATGACCGATCCCAAAACGTTAGCCGCCCGTTTCCCCGGCGATTTCCTGTTCGGCGTCGCGACCGCCTCGTTCCAGATCGAAGGCGCCACCCGGGCGGACGGCCGCAAGCCATCCATCTGGGATGCCTTCTGCAACATGCCGGGTCACGTCTTCGGGCGGCACAATGGCGATATTGCCTGCGACCACTATAATCGCTGGGAAGAGGACCTCGATCTCATCAAGGAAATGGGTGTCGAAGCCTATCGTTTCTCCATCGCCTGGCCGCGCATCATCCCCGATGGTTTCGGGCCGATCAACGAGAAGGGGCTGGATTTCTACGACCGCCTCGTGGATGGCTGCAAGGCGCGCGGCATCAAGACCTATGCGACGCTTTACCACTGGGATTTGCCGCTGACGCTGATGGGCGATGGCGGCTGGGCCTCGCGCTCCACCGCGCACGCCTTCCAGCGATATGCCAAGACCGTCATGGCCCGCCTCGGCGACCGGCTGGATGCGGTGGCGACCTTCAACGAACCCTGGTGCGCGGTGTGGCTCAGCCATCTCTATGGCATTCATGCGCCGGGTGAGCGCAACATGGAGGCGGCCCTTGCCGCCATGCATCACATCAATCTCGCTCATGGTTTCGGCGTGGAAGCCTCCCGCCATGTCGCGCCGAAGGTGCCGGTGGGGCTGGTGCTGAATGCCCATTCCGTCATCCCGGCTACCGACAGCAAGGCCGATCTCAAGGCCGCCGAACGGGCCTTCCAGTTCCACAATGGCGCGTTTTTCGATCCGGTCTTCAAGGGTGAATATCCGGTCGAGATGATGGAAGCTCTGGGTGATCGTATGCCCGTCGTGGAGGCGGAAGACCTTTCCATCATCAGCCAGAAGCTGGACTGGTGGGGCCTGAATTATTACACGCCGATGCGCGTCGCCGACGATGCGTCACCGGGCGCAGAATTCCCCGCCACTGCACCCGCCCCGGCCGTCAGCGATGTGAAGACCGATATCGGCTGGGAGGTCTATGCCCCGGCGCTCCAGTCGCTGGTGGAAACGCTCTATAAACGTTACGACCTGCCGGAATGCTACATCACCGAAAACGGTGCCTGCTATAATATGGGCGTCGAAAACGGCGAGGTGGATGACCAGCCGCGTCTCGATTATTACGCCGAACATCTCTGCATCGTCGCCGATCTCATCCGCGACGGTTATCCGATGCGCGGTTATTTCGCCTGGAGCCTGATGGATAATTTCGAATGGGCCGAGGGCTATCGCATGCGCTTCGGTCTTGTGCATGTGGATTATGATACGCAGGTGCGTACGCTGAAGAACAGCGGCAAATGGTACAGCGCGCTGGCGTCGGGCTTTCCGAAAGGGAATCACGGTGTGGTGAAGGGGTGATACCTCTCCACCGTCATCCTCGGGCTTGTCCCGAGGATCTGCAACCGATTGATTTTATTCGACGTGATTAGATCCTCGGCACAGGGCCGAGGATGACGTTGAGAGGATGCACGGCGGTCACACAATAAAGTTCTCCCACCTTATTATCAGTTTTCCAAACTTTTTTGTCGGTTACCCCGTGGTGCCTGCTTGCGCCCGCTGTGCCGCCCCCTATGTCAGACGGGCTACGAAGCGTAGCGCCCATTCTGCCGTCAAGGGGCAGGGCGGGTTGGTCCTCCCAGGGAAAACGAACATGCTTATCGAAAAACTCAACTGGCGTTACGCCACCAAGAAAATGGACCCTTCCAAGACGGTGTCCGAAGACAAGGTCGAGCGCATTGTCGAGGCGGCGCGGCTTGCCCCCACCTCCAGCGGTCTTCAGCCCTTTGAAGTCATCGTCGTCACCGATCCTGAAGTCCGTGCAAAAATTCAGGAGATCGCCTGGAACCAGGCGCAGGTGACCGAAGGCTCGCATCTTTTGGTCTTTGCGGCGTGGGACAATTACACCGAAGAGCGGATCAACCACATGTTCGATCTTGTCAACGAGGAACGCGGCATCAAGAATGAAGGCTGGGAAGCCTATCGCCAGATGTTGCTTTCCACCTATCCGCAGCGCGATCAGCAGGTGAATTTTGAGCACGCCGCCCGTCAGGCCTATATCGGCTTCGGCATGGCCGTGGCGCAGGCCGCTTTCGAGGGCGTGGATTCCACCCCGATGGAAGGTTTCGATCCGGCAAAGCTCGATGAAATCCTCGGCCTGCGCGAGAAGGGCCTACGCTCGGTCACCATCCTGCCGCTTGGCTATCGCCAGCCGGAAGGCGACTGGCTGGTGAACCTGAAGAAGGTGCGCCGTCCGGCGGAAGAATTCGTCAGCCGCGTCTGATTTTCATATCGTCGCGAAATCTTGACTGCCGCAGGGCCGCCGTGGCGGCTTTGCGGTAGATTTTTTCTCTCTTTTCAGATAATTGAAAAAACATCCCTGTTAAAAGGTGGCGTGTGCGGGCAAGTATGCGCCATCGAATTGCCGATACCCGGCATTTCTGAGTGAAAGCCTGACGAAATGACCCGGAAAATCAGCTGTCATCGAATGTGCCCGAAGGCTGCATGAAGAGAGCGGTTCAGCACCGCAACAGGATTTTTTGAGACCCGATCCGTCACGCATTCCCAGAGTTTACAATGAGTTTTCCATCCAGTGCGGCATCCCCCGCACGCCAAGAACAGGCGGTCCCTGAAGGGTCGGCAAAGGAGCCTATGGTCACGTTTGAAGGCGTGACCAAGACCTTTGGCGGCACGGGCGGCAAGCCCGGCTTCGCAGCCCTTGCCGGTATCGACTACGCCGTGCCGAAAGGCTCCATCACCGGCATCATCGGCCGCTCCGGCGCCGGCAAATCCACGCTCATCCGCCTCGCCAACGGCCTTGAAAAGCCCTCGACCGGCCGCGTGGTCGTCGACGGCGTCGATGTCGCGGCGCTCGATGAAAAGAGCCTGCGCACGCTACGCCGTTCCGTCGGCATGATCTTCCAGCACTTCAATCTTTTGTCGTCGCGCACCGCTTTCGACAATGTGGCTCTGCCGCTCGAAATATCAGGCATGGGCAAAAAGGAGATCGAAAGCCGCGTTGCGCCGCTGCTCGATCTCGTCGGCCTTTCCGACAAGGCGAAGCGTTATCCGGCGGAACTCTCCGGCGGCCAGAAGCAGCGTGTCGGCATTGCCCGTGCGCTCGCCACCCAGCCGAAGCTGCTCCTTTCCGACGAGGCGACATCGGCGCTCGATCCGGAAACGACGCAATCCATTCTCGAATTGTTGAAGCGCATCAATGCCGAACTGGGCCTGACCGTGCTGCTCATCACCCATGAGATGGAAGTGGTGAAGACCATCGCCTCGCAGGTGGCCGTCATCGACAGGGGACTGATCGTTGAGGAAGGCACGACGTTCGATATCTTCACTGCGCCGAAACACGAGACGACCCGCAGCCTGCTGTCATCCTCTGTTGGTGTGAAGCTGCCGCATTGGGTCACTTCGGGCCTGAAACCGCAGGCGGCGGAAGGCGACCGTGTCCTGGTGCGTCTCGTGTTTTTCGGCGAGACGGCCTTCCAGCCGCTGACGGCTCGTCTCGTCGCTGAAATCGGCCCGGACGTGAACATCCTTGCCGGCACAATCGAGGAAATCTCCGGCCAGCCCTTCGGCTCGCTGGTCGTCTCCTATCCGGCGTCTGCGGATGTCACCGCCCGCGCCAATCGCTTTTATGCTGAGACCGGTCTTCACACGGAGGTGCTCGGTTATGTCGCCTGATATGATCTTCAACCTTCTGCTGAAGGGCTTGCTGCAAACCCTTCACATGGTCGCCGTTGCCGGTATCGTCGGCTCGCTGATCGGCGTGCCCATGGGCGTTTTCCTTGCCACCAGCGGCAAGGGCGAGCTGTTTTCCGCGCCGATGACCAACCGCATTCTCGGCCTCGTTGTGAACGCCGCGCGCTCCACGCCCTTCATCATTCTGGTGGTGGCGATCATTCCCTTCACCCGCCTCGTCGCCGGCACCTCCATCGGCACCAGCGCGGCGATCGTGCCGCTGACGGTCGCCACCGTTCCCTTCATCGCAAGGCTGGTGGAAGCGGCGATCCGCGAAGTGGACAAGGGGCTGATCGAGGCTGCCCGCGCCATGGGCGCCACGCCGTTGCAGATCGTCACGAAAGTTCTGCTGGCGGAGGCGAAGCCCGGCATCACGCTGGCGCTCACGCTCACGCTGGTCAGCCTCATCGGTTATTCGGCCATGGTCGGCGCGGTCGGCGGCGGCGGGTTGGGCGATCTCGGCATCCGTTACGGTTACCAGCGCTTCATGCCGGATGTGATGCTGGCCGTGGTTCTGGTGCTCATCGTGCTGGTGCAGCTGGTGCAGAGCGCGGGCGACAGGCTGGCCCGCAGCTTCGACAAGCGGACCCGCAAGAATTAACTGCCTTTATAATAACAACCCAAGGAGACACCCATGAAGAAACTCATTCTCGCGGCTTCGCTCGCCGCTCTCTTCACCGCCGGTCAGGCGCTGGCCGAGACCATCAAGATCGGCGTCACCCCTGCCGAGCATGCGCAGATCATGGAGCAGGTGAAGAAGATCGCGGCCGCCAAGGGTCTTGATATCGATATCGTCGAGTTCTCCGACTATGTCGTGCCGAACCAGGCGCTGGCCGATGGCGAGCTGCAGGCCAACTCCTTCCAGCACCAGCCTTATCTCGACAACCAGATCGCTGACCGCAAGTTCGATCTCGTCAGCGTCGGCACCACCATCACCACCCCGATGGGTGTTTATTCGAAGAAGGTGAAGAACCTTGACGAGCTGAAGGACGGCGCAACCGTCGGCATTCCGAACGACCCGACCAATGGTGGCCGCGCGCTGCTGGTTCTCGCTTCCAAGGGCGTGATCAAGGTCAAGGAAGAGGCCGGCCTCAAAGTGACTCCTGCCGACATCACCGAAAACCCGAAGAACATCCAGATCGTCGAACTCGACGCCGCCCAGCTGCCGCGCTCGCTTGACGACACCGACGCGTCTGTCATCAACACCAACTATGCGACGGCTGCCGGCCTCAACCCGAAGAAGGACGCCATCGCCATCGAAAGCGAAAAATCCCCTTACGCGAACGTCATTGCCGTTCGTACGCAGGACAAGGACAAGCCGTGGGTAAAGACGCTGGTTGAATCCTACCAGAGCCCGGAAGTGAAGGCCTTCATTCTGGAAAAGTACAACGGCACGGTCATCCCGTCCTGGTAAGAGACCGCCATATGGCGAAAATAACGACCTCTCCCGCTCGCGGGGGAGGTTTTTTGTTTTGAAGGCGGGCGCATCCGCCTTTCCTGAAAAACCCCAGGCGTTTTCGGGAAGAATTTTTCAGGACCTTTGTCAGACTGTCGTTTTATACCCGTGGTTTTTTGGGGTAAGGCCACAAGGCGGCTTAACGGCTTCTGAATGTTTCCTGCGGAAGATGATGCTTTCGAAGGGGATTTTATGCGGATTGCGCCGCGCAACATTGGGGACTATTTGCCGGTCGGGCGCAGAACCGCCGTGGGCGTGGTCTTGTCCACCTTCGCGCTGGTGCTTGTCATCGTCACCGCGCTGGTTTTGTCCGCCTTGAGCCAGGTCCGCGAAAAGGCGAACCTGCTCGACAACGCCCGTTCGCGCGAGACGACGGCGGGCGCCCTTGTCACTTTTCGAGAACAGCTTGGCGCGACCCTGAACGACTACGCCGCCTGGGACGACGCTGCCGAATATGTTTATGCCCCTGATCGTTTTGACTGGGTGGCAAGCAATTATGGTGAGATGACAGTCAATAACGATCTCTTCGATACGGCCGTGGTCATCGATGAGGATGGCAACGTCCGCATGGCCTATCAAGACGGCAAGCCTGTAAAGTGGAAGCCGGAGGCCTATTTTGCCGGCGGCCTCAGGGAAATGATCGAGCGCGTGCGGTCCATGCGCCCGGGCATCACTTCGCAGGTGACCGGTTTTGCCAAAACCGCCGATGGTATCGCCGCCGCGGGTGTCGCGCTCGTGCGGATGAAATCCGGCGCACTGCCGCCGGTCGGTGAGGAGCGGCGTTACCTGGTTTTTGCCCGCCATCTCAAGCAGGCGACGGTTGACAAGCTTGCCCGCAATTACGTCATCGATGGTCTCGAGCTGCAATATGGCGACACGCCTGCGGCCAACCATGTGGATATCGTCAATCCGATGGGGGAGGTGCTGGCCCGGCTTGTCTGGCGCTCGCACCTGCCGGGAGACGTCAGCTTTCATGAGGCGCGGCCGGTGGTCTTCACCGCGCTCGGTATCGCCGGCACGTTTTTTCTGGTGCTGCTCATCATCGGTTCGGCCACGCTCGACCGCCTGAAGGCGGATGAGGCGGCCGCGCGGGAGGAGGCGCTGCGCGACCGTCTGAGCGGGCTCAGCAACCGCGCCGGGCTCTTCGCCAGACTGAACCGCATGGTCGAAAGAGGCCGCCATGACAAGACGGATATCAAGCTGCTCTATCTCGATCTCGACGGTTTCAAGGAAATCAACGATTCCTACGGCCACGCCGCCGGCGACCGGCTGATCAAGGGCGTCGCAGCAGCGCTCCGGGTGCTGGCGCCGGAAGGCGCTGTTCTGGCGCGGCTCGGCGGTGACGAATTTGCTATCGCCATTCAGGGCAATGACGTATGGGCCGAAGGCCGCAAGCTCTGTCTGGCGCTGCTGGAACTCTTTACCGAGCCTTTCAGCATCGGTGAAAGGGTGGCGAGCATCGGTTGCAGCATCGGCACTTCTGTTTCCCGCGCCGGCGACATCAGTGGCGAGGAGCTCCTGCGGCGCGCCGATATGGCCATGTATCAGGCCAAGGAAAACGGACGCGGGCGTTACGTGTCCTATGAACTGAAGATGGATGAATTGCGCGAGGAAAAGCTGCAACTCGAAGCCGATCTTCGCTCCGCCATCGTGAACGATGAGATACAGGTGGTTTATCAGCCGATCGTCAGCGCCGCCACACGATGTATTACCGGGGTGGAGGCGCTGGCCCGCTGGCAGCGGCCGGGATATGGCTTTGTGCCGCCGGATATCTTCATTGCGGCTGCCGAAACCAGCGGCCTAATCGACCGGCTAGGCCTTCTCGTCCTGCACAAGGCCTGCGAGACGGCCCAGCAATGGCCGTCCATCAAGCTCTCGGTGAATATCTCACCCGTGCAGTTCCGCAACCCGGCCTTCTCCGGCTATGTGGCGGATATTCTCGAGATGACGCAGACGCCGCCTGAAAGGCTGCGGCTGGAAATGACGGAAGGTTATTTCATCCAGCATCCGGAACGGGCGAGTGCGGCCATCGACAAGCTGAAACAGCTTGGCCTGCACATAGCGCTCGACGATTTCGGCGCCGGTTTCGCCAGCGTCGGGTATCTGCGCCGTTTCGGTTTCGACCGCATGAAGATCGACCGTTCGCTGATCATCGCGCTCGATAAGGGCGGCCGGTCGCTGGAAATGCTGCAGGCCACCGTGGCGCTGGCGAAATCGCTCGATATTCCGGTGACGGCCGAAGGCGTGGAAACGGAAGAGCAGGCGGCCATCCTGCATCTGTGCGGCTGCGATGAATTGCAGGGTTACCTGTTCTCGAAACCGGTCGCGGCGGAAGAGATCACCGCCCTGCTGGACGGGCAGGACGCGCCGCTTTTTGCGTTGCGGGCAGGGGCGTGAGGCTGATTACTTCCACCCATTCTTGATCACCTGAAGGTGCGGCCCATTTCTTCTCCCCGCCGGGGAGAAGGTGGCCCGGAGGGTCGGATGAGGGGGCACCGTTGCCGTATCTCACCGCCCTTGCCCCCTCATCCCGCTGCCGCGGACTTCTCCCCGGCGGGGAGAAGAAACACGCGGCACCCGCTCAAAAAAAACCAACCGTTATGCAGTCCGATAGCCGGCCGGTATTACCGCCCCAGATGCCGCTCGCCGCGCTTCTTTGCCAGTTCGATCTGCTGCTGCCGGTCGCGAAACCGTTGGCGGTCCTCTTCGCTGCGCTCGTCGTAACAGCTCGGGCAGGACACGCCTTCCTCGAATTTGGGAGACAGGCGCACTTCCGGTGTAATCGGGTTGCGGCAGGCGTGGCAGAGTTGGTGGTCGCCTTCGGCAAGGCCGTGCACCACGGAGACGCGCTCATCGAACACGAAACAGGCGCCTTCCCACAGGCTCTCTTCTTCCGGGACCTCTTCCAGATATTTCAGGATGCCGCCCTTGAGGTGATAGACCTCGTCGAAACCCTGTTCCTTCATGAAGGCGGTGGCCTTTTCGCAGCGAATGCCGCCGGTGCAATACATGGCGATCTTCGGCTTGTTGTGCAGGCCGGGATTGTTCTTCACCCAGTCGGGAAATTCGCGGAAGGTTTTCGTCTGCGGATCGACTGCACCCTTGAAGACGCCGATGGCCGTCTCGTAATCGTTGCGGGTGTCGATGACGATTGTATCCGGATCGGAGATCAGCTCGTTCCAGTCGCGCGCCTCGACATAGGTGCCGACGATGCGGTTCGGGTCGATATCCGGCACGCCCATGGTGACGATCTCTTTCTTGAGCTTCACCTTCAGGCGTACGAAAGGCATGTGCGAGGCACGGCTTTCTTTGTGCTCCAGCGCGGTAAATTCCGGCTGGGCGCGCAGGAAGGAGAGCACGGCGTGAATGCCTGCATCCGGCCCGGCAATGGTGCCGTTGATGCCTTCGGCGGCCAGAAGCAGCGTGCCCTTGACCCCGTTTTCCTGGCAGAGCGCGAACAACGGCTCGCGCAGGCTCTCGAACCGCGGCAGGCGGGCGAAATGATAAAGCGCGGCCACAAGGAAATCACCAGAGACTTCCGGGCGGGGGAGAATGGTCGTGTCGGTCATGGGCGCTGAAATACAGGGACGGCGGTCGCAAAGCAATATTTATCGGCGGTTCCGTGTATTTTGCAAATCGTCAAATATCTGACGGAGTGAGGCAAATGGGAGGTGCTTCGTGCCTCAAATCCGACATTGGCGAAAGCGCAAGACCTTTCTTCCGTCATCCTTGGGCCTGTCCCAAGGATCTAATCACGTCGCGCAAAATCGAAACGTTGCAGATACTCGGGACAGGCCCGAGGATGACGTCGAGCCCGGCGGGACGTTTTCACGCCGTCTCCAGCCTATTTCGCCGCCTGCCGCCACAACAGGCCGACGATGCGGCTTTCGGTTCGAGCGGATTCGGAAAACACCTCGTTTGCCAGCGCAAGAGCTTCGGCACGCAGCGCCTGCTGCCTTTCGATAATGGCGTCGAGCAGCAGGGCCAGCCGCTCGCCATTGCCGAAACGGTCCGGCTCGCGGTCGGCGACGGCGGCGAGAACCGATAGATCGTGCTCGTGGCCGAGAATATCCACCAGCCGCTTGGTATCGGCGCGCTTGGCGCGCATGGCGGAAGGCCAGAGCTGGCGCATCAGGCCAAGATGCATCCAATAGGCCTGCCCGGACTTGCGCAATTCATGGAAATGCTCGACGTCGGCCTGCGCGTGGCAATCGGCGAGCGCCTTGCGCGCCCTTTTTCTCTGTTTCGCCCAGGCGCTTTTTAGCAGCCGCGCCGTGTCCTTCAACGCATCCGGCAGCGACAGGGTCTCAAGCGCCCTGCGCGCTTCCCCGCAGCCGGTAATGGCGGCGGCAATGGCCTCATCGAGACCGGCCTCGTGTTCTATGGCGTCGTCGCGGCGCGCGCGCAGCATCGCGGTGATCGACCGCAGCGCTTCTCCCTGCGCATCGGAACGGGCGAAGGCCTCGAGATATTCCGCCGTCTCCACAAGTGCCGTTGCATCCCGCGCAAAGGCGAGGGAGCGGGCGATATCGCGAATACGGGCGTTTTCCCCGCGGCCGAAATCCGGCACCGCCTGGCGGATGAGGCGATAGAGGGCGCGCAACCGCTTGAACCGCTTGCGGGCGTCGTGCACGGCCTCGTGCGATCCGGACGGCTGGTCGCGAAGGATTGTGACTGTATCGTCGATCAGCTCCAGCCCGGCCCGGCGGATTTCATCGTCGAAGGACTTTTTCGGGTCAATTCTGAAGGGCATCCGACAGGTCTCCGCTCGGACAGTCCATGGCGAGTGACTGGTTGGAGAAGCGCTTGTCTCCGGTGACTTCCCGACCCAGCCAGGACGGCAGATCGGGGTCGGCATTTTCGTCGTTCATTTCCACTTCCGCCACCACCAGCCCGTGATATTTCCCTTCGAAAACATCCACTTCCCAGGTGAAGCCGCCATGATCGACGGTGTGGCGGGTTTTTTCGATGACCACACCCGGCGCGCTTGCCATCAGCTCTTCGGCGTCCTTGAGGGGTATGGAATATTCATATTCGTCGCGGACAAGCGCGCTTGCGCCGATCTTGATGGTCAGGGTCGCATCGCGCTCATCGACGATCCTGACCCGGACCGAGCGGTTTTCCATCGAGGCGACATATGCCTGCCGGAAAGCCATGCTATGCGTGACCTCATTGCGCCATTCACCGCCTGCAACAAGAAACTTCCGTTCGATTTCCTTGGCCATGCTGTCTCCGCGAACTGGGGCGCCAGAGTATCGCAATATGACACTATGATGAAGCGAATTGATTGAAGTATCTGGATAAAAATGCGGCTGGCGCGCCTCGACATAAATGCCGAGGCAGGCTAATCGGTAGACGGAATTTCAATCGTTTCAATTGCGCAAGGGAGGCTCATCTTGGCCCAGGACTCCGAAAAACTGCTCTCCATCCTCAAGCTCCAGCCGGTCGTACCGGTGCTGATTGTGGATGATGCCGCTTCCGCCGTGCCGCTTGCGCGCGCTTTGGTCGCAGGCGGCCTGAAGGCGATTGAGATCACCATGCGCACGCCGGCAGCTCTCGATGCCATCCGCGCCGTTGCTGCGGAAGTCGAAGGCGCCAATGTCGGCGCCGGCACCATTCTCAATGCCAAGGATTTCGAAGCGGCGGCGGAAGCCGGCTCCACCTTCATCGTCAGCCCCGGCATCAACAAAAGCGTGCTGGAAGCCGCGCGCGGTTCAAAGGTGCCGCTGCTTCCGGGTGCTGCCACCGCCAGTGAAGTCATGGCGCTGCGTGACGAGGGTTACAAGGTGCTGAAGTTCTTCCCCGCCGAACAGGCCGGCGGCGCACCCTATCTCAAGGCGCTGTCCTCGCCGCTCGCCGGCACCGTCTTCTGCCCGACGGGCAGCGTGTCGCTCAAGAACGCCAATGATTACCTTTCCCTGCCGAACGTGGTTTGCGTCGGCGGCTCTTGGGTCGCCCCGCGCGAGCTGGTGGCGACCGGCGACTGGGCGGGTATCACCAGGCTTGCGGCCGAAGCCGCCGCATTGCGCGCCTGATTTGCAATCTGTCAAACCCGTTCACGAAGGCGTGAGCGGGTTTGACATTTGTATTCGGGCCCCGGCTCCCTATCTCCCCTGTAGATTTGACCTCTACAGGAGATTTTGATGTTCGACGCCAAGAAGCTTCTTGAACAATTCCTCGGCTCGCAGGTGCCAGGCCTTTCGGGAAGCGTCCGTGACAGAGCCGGGCAGGCCGCCGATATCGCCAGGAACAATCCCCTGAAAGCCGGTGCGCTCGCCGCCGCCATTCTGGGCACCAAGACCGGCCGCAAGCTTGCCGGCAATGTCGCCACCATCGGCGGCGTGGCCGCCATCGCCGGTCTCGGGTACCTTGCCTACAAGAATTACAAGTCCGGCCAGGCGCCTGAAGTCGCGCCGAAACCCGAGCCGGAGCTGCTCGCACCGCCCGCCGATTCCGCCTTCCATCCGCAATCTCCCGCCCTTTCCAATGATTTTGCGCTGAAGCTCATCCAGGCGATGATCGCCGCCGCCAAGGCTGACGGTCATATCGATGAGAAGGAGCGCGCCAATATCATGGACAAGGTGCAGGTCTCCGGCCTCGATAGCGAAGCCGAGCGGTTCCTCGAAAAGGAACTGGCCGATCCTCTCGACATCGACGCGCTGGTGGCAGCCGCCCGCACGGAAGAGCAGAAAGTGGAGCTTTACACCGCCTCGCGGCTTGCCATCGAGGCCGACACGCGGGCGGAGCGGGGCTATCTCGATCTTCTTGCCGGGCGGCTTGGGTTGCCGGATGCGCTGGTGGATCATATCGAGGCGACGGTGGTGGCGGCGAAGGTTTGAGGTAAGCGTTTGGCCTCGGCCGGCTGTGGTTCACCCCCCTCTGCCCTGCCGGGCATCTCCCCCTCAAGGGGGGAGATCGACTCGCGGATAGGTCTCGCCTATCACGACGTTTGCGAATGAAGTGGTGTTTGTGCCTCCTGCCGATCTCCCCCCTTGAGGGGGAGATGCCCGGCAGGGCAGAGGGGGGTGAACCACACCCGCTAAGGGTAGTAAGCACCCACCCTAGACCACCGCAACGCGCCCACATCCCCTGTTGTCATCCTGCCTCGCTTGCCCTAATCCTTCTCCCAGCAAATGGGGAAGAGAATGCGCGATCTGAGTGATTTCAAGGGATGTCCGCCGCCGCAGCCGGTGGTGTTGAAGGGTCGTTATGTGACCGCCGAGCCGTTCGACCGCGAAAAGCATCTGGAAAAACTCTGGACCGCCCTTGGCGGCGAGGGCGTGAATGCGCTGCTCAAATATTTCCCGCAAAGCGCCTTTCCCGATGCCGGCGCTTTCGGCGACTGGCTTGTCGGCGCGGGCCAGAAGCTTAACTGGGTCACGCTGGTCTTCGTTGAAAACGCCACCGGCGATATCGTCGGCATGGCGAGCTATATGCGGCCCGATCCCGCCAATGGCGTGGTCGAGGTCGGCTCCGTCGCCCATGGCGCGAAGATGAAACGCTCGCCTCTTTCCACCGAGGCGCATTACCTGATGGCGAAACATGTTTTCGAGGATCTGGGGTATCGCCGTTACGAGTGGAAATGCCACAATGAAAACGAGCCCTCCAAGATAACGGCGAAGCGTTATGGCTTCACCTTCGAGGGCGTTTTCCGCCAGCATATGGTCTCGAAGGGCCAGAACCGCGATACGGCGTGGTTTTCCATGATCGACGGCGAATGGCCGCTGATCGGCAAGGCCTTCGAAGCCTGGCTTTCGCCGGAGAATTTTGCGGCCGATGGCGCGCAGAAACGCAAGCTTGAGGATATCCGTGCGGAGTTTGCCGATGCCATTGCCTGAAAACCAGGCGCCTGAAAAGCCGAGCCACGGTAAGAAGGATTGGTCTCCGGCCCTCGCCGCCGCCCTCATCATCGTCGGTTTCGGGCTGGTCTTCTTCGCCATGCCGAAGATCATGCTGTGGCTGGGCGATTATTCGCCCTGGCTCGCCGCTGCCTTCGGTTCGGTGGCTGTGCTGTGTTTCTTCCTGCTATTTTGGCTGCGCGCCCGTTACCAGCGCCGCCGTGACGGTTAGAGCTGAAGCGACGCACCGAGCAGCAGCAGTCCCATGATCAGCACGAACAGCGCACCGGCGATCTCTATCGCATGGCTGATGCCGGCCGCCCTGCGGCTGCCGGGGCCGGCGAAACGCACGGCGAGGCCCTTTGCCGAGACGGCCATGATGGCGAGAGCCGATACCGTAATGGCCGTGCCGAGCGACATGGCGAGCACGGAGAGCACGCCGCCGAGATAAAGCCCGTTCAGAAGTGCAAAGCTCATGACGATGATCGCGCCCGAGCAGGGTCTGAGCCCGACTGCGATAATGGCGGACCACGCCTCGTGCAGGCTGAAGTTCTTGCCCTTCAGCAACATCGGGTCGGGCGCGTGGGATTTGCCGCAGGCGGTGCACAGGTCGCCCGCGCCATTATGCTCATGATCTGCGAAAACCGGCTTACCCTGGAAGCGCAGGCCCGTGCCCATGCCGGTCGTTCGCGGCATGGCGGTTTCACCTGCCGTGGCGAAAACGGGAACGGGTTCGCGCCGGATGCGCAGCGACCAGAGCTTTCGCACAAGCAGCCAGGCGCCGAACAGCGCCACCATGGCGAAGCTGGCGATTTCCATCGCCTGCGTGGCCTTCGTCATGGTGATGGAGGTGCCACGCAGCACCAGCCAGGCGGCACCGACAAGGCCGATGGCCATCAAACCCTGAATGAGCGCCGAAACGAAAGAAATGAGAATGCCGCGTTTCAACTGCGTTTCATTGGCGATCATGTAGGACGAAATGACCGCCTTGCCGTGGCCGGGGCCGGCGGCATGAAAAACGCCATAAGCAAAGGAGAGGCCGATCAGCGAGCTGAGCGCCCAGCCATCCTCGCGCATGGCCTTCAACGCGCCGGTCAGCGCACGGTAGAACATCTGCTGGTGCACGTTGATCCATTGCATCAGCGGTGCGAAGGGCCCGCCAACGGAAAAGGAAGGCTCGGCCGAACCGATGCCGAGCGGCGACTGCGCATGGGCCGCACCGGCCACGGCAACGAGGCCGATGGCGACAGCGACGAGGCTTGCCCTGCGGCTCAGCATGATATCTCCAGCCTGGTGGCGAAGAGTTTGGTCATGTCGGTTCCGGTCGGATCGTTGAAGAAGGCATCGGTCAGCGAACTCTGGTTTTGCGAGATCACCTCGTCCGGATCGGGTCGGACGACATGATGCTTGCAGGCATTCAGGTCCTTGCCCTGCGTTGCTATATCGCCGTCCTTTGCGAAATCGATCGCCGTGTACATGGTCGGATCCCAGGCACCGAAGGACAGCTTGCCCTTGACTGCGAGCGGTTTGGTTGGCTTCACGGAGAAGAACATCAGGATCTGGTTGTCCTTATAGTCCACGTGAATGGCGTCGGGCTTCCCAAACTCCACCGGTTTTCCATTGGCGGTGATGAAGGTGTAGTAGGAATATTCGGCAAGCGATTCCTTGACCGTATTGCCGATTTCCGCCAGCTCGTCCTTGTCGAGCTTCAGATCGCTGTTCTTGTCGTAATCCATCACCACGCTTGCGGAAAACATCTCGTCGAAACGCCAGATGTTGCGCACTTCCTGAACGGTGCCGTTCGGCCCCTCGACGATTTCCATGCGGGCTTCGGCAAAGATATGCGGATGCGCAACCGCCGCGACGGGAACGCAGGCGAGGCCGGCCGCGAGGAGCAAAAAGCGTCTGTTCATTATCCGGTCTGTCCTGCCTTCGAATCTTGAAGGTCCGACTCTAGCAGAAATTGGGACCGAATTTCGACCTGATGGGTTTGATCCTTCGCGCGGGCCGCCAAGGAATTTCAGAAGGTGCCGCTGAAGCGCGAGGTGATGCTGGAGCCGCTATAGGCAAGATCGGTATCGCGCTCGCCATGCAGCAGGCGGTTGAACTCCAGCTCCAGCTTGCTGTTCTTGCCGGTATCGAAGGACAGCGTTGCGACCAGCCTGCGCTCGCTGGTATCGTAATTATAATAGATCCAGTCCTTGTGGACGCGATGCAGCGCAAGATCGAGCCCCACCTTTTCGGTGAGCCTGCTTTTCATGACGAATTGAAAGCGGCGATGGAATTCCGCAATCGGATCATCCGGATCGAAAAGCGCATAGTCCTGCGAAAAGCCGACGCCGAAGGCGATGCGATCCGTGGCCTTCACCTCGGCCTCGGCCCGCAGATAGGGGCGGGTGCGCTTTACCTTGTCGCTGATCTCATCGCCGGAAATGGATGTGAAACCCGCTTCGGCCAGAACCGCGAAACGGTCGGAGAACCTGTAACCATAGGCCAGAGAGCCGCGCAGCGTTTGGGCCGGGAAACGTTCATATTTTTCCTGCTGCCCCTCAGGCACGGCGATACGGTCGTAAACAAGCGTCAGCCCCGCCTCGCCACCGCCGAGCGATCGTGCATGTTCGGCCTTCAGCGATAAAAGCGCCTCGTTGGCTTCCAGTCGGGTGGGCAGGAAATAGGCCGGGCGGAACCGCGCCTTGCCTTTCATCAGGCTGGCGATGCTTGCCGTCAAGGTGTTCTTGCCGCCAAGGGCGAGGATGCCGAGCTGGGAAGACGCCTCCAGCTTGTGGTCCAGCTGTCGGTAACCAATGTCTTCTTCCGGCAGATGCAGGAAAATATCGCCGGCATCGCTGCGGGTACCGCGCAGCTCAACAGCCCATTCCAGCTTGTCGGAAAAGCGCTTCGTCAGACCCAGTGTAGCGATGGTGTTATGTTCATTGGCGAAACGATAGCGGGGTAGGCGAACCTCTTCCTGCTCGAGCGAATAACGCAGCTCCGCCCCCTCCAGCGTTATCTTGCCATTGAGCCCGAAGCCGGTGCGCAGCGATATCGCGCTCAGCTGGTTGGTGTCGGCGAAATAATTGCTGTCATAAGCAATGCCGGATTTATAGGTGACATTGTGCTCCTCGGCCTTTTGCTGCGCCTGCGCGCCGCAGGCGCAGGCAAGCCCGAGAACAAGCGCGATATATCCCCCCAGCCGCATTCGCATCTCCGGTCGCTAATTAAGCAATATCTTATATTTGGATGGTTAATAAAGTCTCCCGCACCATTTTACGTTCGGAGCCGAAATTCATGGCGTCTATGCCGAAATAGAGATGGTGGGCTCGAAAAGATGATGTGTAAAATTCTATTAAAATCACCAGTATTAAAGTTAATTTTTCATTGTAATATTAGCATTTGCTTGAATTAGAATCCTCTAAATATACAGTTCAGTTACGCCAGATGGCGTGATCAAACAAAAGAGGAGAGAGAAATGATTGCAAAGTTCGCTTGTGTAGCCGCTATTCTTACTGTCGCTTCCGTTGGTCAGGCCAATGCGGGCGGTCTTCTGGGAGGCATACTGTCCGGCAACAGCAACAAGGGCGGCGCCCTTGTCGTCGTCTCGCCCAGCATCGATCTCGGTGTCAACGGCATCCTGTCCAATAACGGGATTCTGAATGGCAACAAGACCGGCATTCTGAACGGTGTGCTGAACGGCAACAAGACGTCCGTCGATGTCATCGACAACAAGAACGGCGGCGGCAAAAAGCGCCGGCACTAACTGAAACGTGGAACGGGATGGCGAAACCATCGGGCTTTTCCCCATCCCGCTCCAACGGAACAGCTCGAAAATCATCAGGGATTTTCGACGCAGACGATGCGCGCAGCACATAAGCCGGCAACGATCCTCGAGTTGCGTGTGTTTGACGCATGGCGTTTCCGGCAAGAACAAACGGCGCATCGCATGACTGGAAGAGGGCCTCGCGGCCCTCTTTTTTGTCCGGTTTCTTCACAACATTGAAGCCGAGCCGGTGTACCGGATGGGGAAGACGACTTGTTTTCTTCGAGAAGCGAAACCGCATTCGTTCCTTCGGACGGGCTTGAACCACAGAGCATTTTGGTGTGATGGTGGTCGCCGTCATCCCGTGCCGCCTCCCAGCCTTCACTCGATTCCCATGCCACAGAAAAGCACTTTGCCGGGCGCTTTCGATCGTCAGGCCTATATGATCGCGCTGCTGGTTTTCATCGCCGGCAGCACCAATGCTGCCATTGTGCCGTTTATCGGTTTCTACATCATCCAGGTGCTTGGCCATCCGCCGGCAACGCTCGGCCTTTACAGCGTGACGGCAGCGCTTGCCTCCATCATCGCCAGCCGTATCTATGGCGAGCGGGTGGATGCCGGTGTGCGGGTGAGGCCGTTGCTGCTGCTTTCCGTCGCCGGGGCTTTCGTGGCGGCGGCGGCGGCGAGTTTCGGGCATCTGGCGCTGCTGGTGGCGGTCACGGCGACAGGCATGGGGCTTTCCAACGCGGCCACCACACTTGTCTTCAGTTACGGCCGTTATCATGGCCGGATCGAGGCGCTCGACACCATCTCTTATAATGCTTTCCTCAGGATGATGGTATCGCTGGCATGGATGTTGTTGCCGGCTGCCGCCTTTCTGATCGTCGATCTCGCCGGTGCAAAGGCCGTCTTCGTGAACGCGATGCTGATGGCGGCCACCTGGGGGGCGCTTGCGTTTACAATCGTGCCGCGTGGCCAGACCTGCCCTATGGAGCGGCGAGATGAAGGCGGGGTCGATACGGGGCGCAACTTGCCGCTATTGATGGCGGCGGCAGCGAGTTTCTGCATGTCTTTCGCCCACGCTCTTTGCGCCTCGGCCCTGCCGGTGTTTCTGGTGCGTGAGGTGGGCTTGCCGGACTATGCGCCGGGCCTTTCGCTCAGCGTCAAATGCGCCATGGAAGTCCTGCTCATTCTTCTTGCGCCGCGCATCATGCGCCTGATCAGCGCACGGCTGCTGCTGAGCGGCGCGGCGATAACGGCGATAATCGCCTTCAACATCATCGCTTCCGTCACGACCCTGCCCGCAATGCTGCTGGGCGCTGCGATGGAGGGTGCCTATTACGGCCTTTTTGCCGGCACCTGCCTCACCTTCGTGCAGGGCTTTGCCCACGGACGCACGGCCCGGGCGACGGCGCTCTATATGAATTCGATTTTTCTCGCCGCGCTGTTTGCGGTGCCGCTAATGGGGTTCGTATCGCAATATGCCAGCTTCGGCACCTCTATTCGCCTTGCTTCAGTCGGGGCGGGTGCGGCGCTGCTGCTACTGTTTCTGACGCGGCGGCAGGTGGCGGAATAGGGCGTTCCGGCGAAAGTGCGGAGCAACCCATTACGCCATCCATCAAGCCGAAATATCGATGATCCCGCAATCGCCCGCTTCGGACGCAAAGGCGAGCAGTTTGCCGGTAGCGCTCCAGTCCATGGACGTAATAGCGCCCTTGCCGGGGCGGCGCAGCAGGGCTTCCTTGCCGTCGGCGAGGCGCACGCCGAGGATCATGCCGTCGATGAAGCCGATGGCGAGTACATCTTCCACCGGATGGAAGGCGACATTGGTGGCCATGATATTAGCGCGGCTACCGAGTTCTTCCGGGGCCTTGCCCATCGGGCCATCCTTGCCGGAGAAGGGCCAGACGATCGCGGCGGGGGCGCCCGATGAGGCGAGCCACTTGCCCTTTGCCGACCATGACACGGATTTGACCTTGGCGGGATAACCCGTCATGCGCATGTGGCGGGCTTCCATGCCGCCCTTGGTGGCTTCCATCTTCCAGCCGTGCAGGGCGTTTTCCTGCATGGTGGTCACAAGGAACTTGCCATCGGGCGAGAACGTGACGCCGGTATGCGCACCCTTCCATTCCAGATCGACGGGATCGCCTGCCGTCGCCACCCAGTGCAGCGTCACGCCGTTGTAACGGGCAACGGCAATGCGCAGGCCTTTCGGTGCAAAGGCGATCGCCTCCACCGTGCGTTCTTCCTTGAATTCCTTGACCGTGCCGTCGGACAGTCGCACGAAGCTGGATTTGCCGACGCCATAAGCGACCGCCTTCTGCGGGCCGCCGGCAACGACGCCCACCCATTTGCGCGGTACATTGGCGATCTCGCTGATGCTGCCATCATGGCCGATGCGCAGCACGCGCCCGTCTTCGCCGCCGGAAAGCAGCGTGGCGCTATAGGGGTCACGAATGCAGGTCAAAAGCCCGTCATGCGCCTCGGTCACCTTCTCGCCGCCATCCAGCCGGTGAATGGTGCCGGCGGCGGTGGCAAACAGGGGAATGTCGCCGAGAAAATGGGTCGAGACCACGTGGCCTTCGATATCAAGCGGGGCAACAGTCGGCATGGGGCATCGGTCTTTCGTATCAGTGTTTTTTGTTTGGTGGATTTCGGTCGCTGACAAAGGTCGGGAAGACCCGTTGGTGCGGTTTCAACCCGTTGCGTCATGGTCGGGCTTGACCCGGCCATCCACATGCTGGCGGCAATGGGTCCTCGGGTCAAGCCCGAGGATGACGTCGAGCGTGGGGAGGCACCGAGCATGAGCGTCTCGGTGCCTTCCCTTGAAAACCTCAGGCCGTCGCGAGGCAGGCGTTAAAACTCTTTTCCAGCTTCTCGCGGTCCAGTTCGCGGCCGATGAAGACGAGGCGGCTTTCGCGCTTTTCGTCTTCCTTCCACGGGCGCTGGTGATCGCCCTCGATGATCATGTGCACGCCCTGCACCACGTAACGTTCCGCATCGCCCTTGAAGGCGATGATGCCCTTGAGGCGCAGGATGTTCGGGCCGTCTGTCTGGGTTACTTTCTGGATCCACGGGAAGAACCGCTCCGGATTCATCTCGCCGCCGCGCAGCGATACCGACTGCACCGTCACGTCATGGATCGGGGAGACCGCGCCATGGTGGTGATCGTGGCCATGGTCGTGCGCATGGTCATGATCGTGATCGTGATCGTGGTCATGATGATGGTGATCATGGCCGTGGTCGTGATGATGATGATCGCAATCGGGGCCGCAAACGTGGTCGTCATGGCCGTGCTCGAGGAAATGCGGGTCGTTTTCCAGCGCGCGTTCCAGGTTGAAGGCGCCCTGATCGAGAACCCGGGCGAGATCGACGCCGGAACGGGTGGTCTTGTAGATACGGGCGGAAGGATTGATGGCGCGCACGATATCTTCGATGCGGGCGACTTCCTCCGGCGAAACGAGATCGGTCTTGTTGACGACAACGACGTCGGCAAAGGCGATCTGGTCTTCGGCCTCGCGGCTGTCCTTCAGGCGCAGCGGCAGATGCTTGGCGTCAACGAGGGCAACGACAGCATCTAGCTCGGTCTTGGCGCGCACGTCGTCATCCATGAAGAAGGTCTGGGCGACAGGAACGGGGTCGGCAAGACCTGTGGTCTCGACGATGATACCGTCGAAACGGCCCGGACGGCGCATCAGGCCTTCCACGACGCGGATAAGGTCGCCACGCACCGTGCAGCACACGCAACCATTGTTCATTTCGTAGATTTCCTCGTCGGATTCGACGATCAGATCGTTGTCGATGCCGATCTCGCCGAATTCATTGACGATGACAGCGTATTTCTTGCCGTGGTTCTCGGAGAGAATGCGGTTGAGAAGCGTCGTTTTGCCGGCGCCGAGATATCCCGTCAGGACGGTGACTGGAATGGGCTTGGCTGGTGCTGTTTCGGTCATGGAAACCTCGTGTGGAGCAAGGCCGGTCGCGGCCTTAAGGAATAAGTGTCGTCGTCCATATAGGCGCGACGTTCCGGCAGTTCAAAGGGATTCTGGCCGGTTTCGGCTGAGTTTTTCAAATTTTGTTATGAAATAACGTTATGTCAAAAGCGTGGACATCTTCAAGCAGTTCGACGAGGCCCGATACAGCATGGGAAATCAGCCTTTCGCCCTTTTCGGCCGAGGCGACTGCCGCGTTTCCGGCAACGCCATCGGGATTCAGGTCGCTCATCAGCCAGCCGAAGGCGTGGGGGCCATAGGCGCGCAGATGTCTGAAGCGCTGTGCGAAGTCGCTTTGGCGCGAGGGGAAATTCTCGGCTTTTTCCATCGCCACACGTTCGGGGTGAAGCGCGAGCATGACGGATGTCTCGATATCGCCGCCGTGGATGTCGACCGCCTTGTCCTGCGGCTTCACGATATCGGCAGGCACGCCGAAACGGGTCCAGCTTGTGGCGACCGCCAGCATACCGAAACGGACGCGGGCCTCGGTGGCGACGACGGTCATCAGCGGTGAATTGCCGCCATGAGCGTTCAGCATCACGAATTTGCGCACGCCCTTTTTATATTCCGCCTCGGCGATGCCGAGCCAGCGCTCGATGGCTTCATCGTAACGCAGTGTCTTCGTGCCCGGCACGTCCATGTGTTCGATGGAATAACCGACCGGTTCCGCGGGCAGGAAGGAGACGGGCAGGTGGGCGGGCAGGGCGGCGGCAAGGCGGGTGACGATGCCTTCGGCAATCAGCGTATCGGTCTCGAAGGGCAGGTGCGGCCCATGCTGCTCGTGCGCACCGAGCGGCAGGACGGAGATTGCTCCTGTTGCGCGAAGATGAGGCTCTGTTACGTTTTCGTCGTGATAATGCGTGTATGAGTTTGGCATCTGGCAGTCCGCGCGTGCATTCGATAAGGATTTCCAGCAACATATATCGGTTCCGCCACAGGGTAAAAGGCACTCGCATATGAGCAAGGACAAATCCGGGAACAAGGACAAAACCGCCAAGAAGGAAAAGGGCGGCAAGAAGGCCAAGGACGCCAAAAAAAGGGATGAGAATTTCAACCCCGAGGAACTGGCGCAATCCATCACTCAGGCCGCCCGCTCCATGCGCACGGCGCTGAGCCACAGTCTTGCCGAAAGCGGCCTTTATGCCGGACAGGACGGCGTTATCCTGGCGCTGGCGCAGGAAGGCAGCCTGACACCCGGGCAGATCGCCCAGAAACTCGGCGTCAAGGCGCCCACCATGACGCGCACGATCGGCCGCATGGAAGCCCAAGGCTTCGTGGAGCGCAGCGGTGACGACGAGGATGGCCGTGTGACGCTGGTGAAGCTGACGGAAGCGGGTCTGAAAAGCGTCGAACACATCAATGTTTCCATCGCCAATTGCGGCGCAAGAGCCGTCGAGGGGCTTTCGGCCAAGGATGTACGTAACATCGTTAAACTCTTGAAGGCGATAGACGCCAATCTTCAATAATTTTTGCTGAAATTTTTAAAAGAGCCATCTGTTTTGTGGGTATTCCTTAAACGGGTTGCGGATTTTGTTTAAATTGTTTAATTGCAATTTAAACGGAGCTATCCGTCATCGACGTGCGTTTGGGGAGGAATGCCGTGGCCCAAAAGGTCAAATTGTCCACGATTGCCGAAAGCCTCGGACTTTCGACCGCCACCATCTCTCTTGCATTGCGCGATAGCCCGCTGGTCGCCGCCGATACGCGGGAAAAGATCAAGGAACAGGCGCGGGCGCTGGGTTATATCTATAACCGCCGCGCCGCCAGCCTGCGCACCTCCCGCTCCGGTATTGTCGGCGTGGTGTTCCACGATGTGATGAACCCCTTCTATGGCGAAATCCTGAAAGCCATTGAAAGCGAGCTGGACCGCAGCCGACAGACGTTCATCCTGTCCAACCACTACGATTCGGTGGAAAAACAGCGCACCTTCATTGAAACGCTGCTGCAGCTCGGCTCTGACGGCATCATCATGTCTCCGGCGATCGGCACGCCGGTCGAGGATATGACGCTCGCCGAAGAAAACGGCATGCCCGCCATTCTGGTGGCCCGCTCCATGGACGGCGTTGACATGCCAACCTATCGCGGCGATGACAGCTACGGCATTTCGCTCGCCACCAACCACCTCATCAGTCTCGGCCACCGCACCATCGCCATGGTTGGCGGTACCGACCAGACCTCGACGGGGCGTGACCGTTATCAGGGTTATGTCAATGCGCTGCGCAAGGCGGGCATCGAGGTCGATCCGAACCTGCGCATTCCCGGCCCGCGCTCCAAACAGGGCGGCTTCGAGGCGGCGGTGCATTTCCTCTCGCTGCCGCAGAAGCCGACCGCCGCCGTGTGTTGGAACGATCTCGTCGCCATCGGTCTCATGAACGGCATTTCCCGCGCCGGTCTGGTGCCGGGTGTCGATATTTCAGTAACGGGCTACGACGATCTGGAGGAAGCTGCCATCGCCACCCCGGCGCTGACCACCGTTTCCAACGGCCAGGCCGAGGTGGGGCGCTTGGCGGCCCGCGCGCTGCTGGACAGGCTGGCGGGCAGCCATGAACCTGATGGTATTCACCTCATCAAACCGGAAATGCGCATCCGGCAATCGACTGGGCCGGTGCGGCCGCGGGTGTGAGCTTGACCCAACGGCAGGAAGTGGTCTTGGCGATGCCAGCCGCGCCGAGGTCAATCCTCGGGCCTGTCCCGAGGATCCGCAACCTATTGATTTTGTTGGTATGGTTAGACCCTTGGACAAGCCCAAGGGTGACGTTGCGAAAAGCTGTATCCATCGCGCTCAATGCCGTGATGTGTGCTCTTTTTAGAAGGTCACACCCTGCAGCGATGAAACAGCCCGGCACGACGGTGCGAGGCGCCGCCAAAAAATCGGCATGAAACCTCCCTCTGCCCCCACAACATCCCCTTATTGGCCTTTTCACGGCGGTCGTTGTTTGAAAAGATCGCCGCCATGAGGAGTGGGATGGCAAGCGGTTCGCTTGACGACCACTCCTGATATCGGAATGTTATCTGGAGGAATATCCGCTCATGTCTGACAAAAAGGCCGTCGTTCTCGTTCCCGGCAAGATAAACCCTCGCGTTCTCGAACGCCTCGAAGGCAAGGTCGAGATTGTGGCAGTGCCTGCCGGTGCCGAGCCGGTTTTGCCGGAGGGCGCGGCCGGACGCGTCAATGCGATTGCTGTTTCTGGCGCCGTCAACGCAAAGTGGATCGATGCGCTGCCGAAGCTCGAGATCATCGCCAATTTCGGCGTGGGTTATGATGGTGTCGACGCCAAACACGCCGCCACCCGTGGCGTCGTGGTGACGAATACGCCTGATGTGCTGAATGACGAAGTGGCCGATACGACGATTGCGCTGTTGATTAACACCGTGCGCCGTCTTTATCAGGCCGAGACCTGGCTGCGGGATGGCAAATGGGTTGGCGAAGGCCCGTTCGCACTGTCGCCGTTTTCGCTGCGCGGCCGCAAGGTCGGCCTGTTCGGCATGGGCCGCATCGGCCAGGAAATCGCCAAGCGGCTTGAACCCTTCAAGGTGGAGATCGGCTATCACACCCGCAGCAAGCGCGACGAACTCTCCTACACCTATTATGGCTCGCTGAAGGAAATGGCAGAGACCGTCGATACGCTGATCTGTATCGTGCCGGGCACACCAGAGACACACAAGGCGATCAATGCCGACGTGCTGACCGCGCTCGGGCCTGAGGGCGTGTTCATCAATGTAGGCCGCGGCTCCAGCGTCGATGAGGACGCACTGCTTGAGGCGCTTAAAAGTGGCGCTTTGGGGGCTGCCGGTCTCGACGTGTTCTATGCCGAGCCGAAGGTGCCGGAAGCTTTCCTGTCGCTGCCGAATGTCTCCCTGCTGCCGCATGTCGCCTCCGCCTCGGTTCCCACCCGCAACGCCATGGCCGATCTGGTGGCCGACAATATTCTCGGCTGGTTCAGGGACCGCAAGGTGCTGACGCCGGTGCCGGAGACGCCGGTCAAGGGCTGAGGCCTTTCCTCCGTCATCCTCGGGCTTGTCCCGAAATCTAACCACGTCGCGTTAGATCGATCGATTGCAGATGCTCGGGACAGGCCCACTGCCGTCCGGTTTAAATTTTGATTGAGGCCTAAGCCGGTTGGGACGGGTGACACCCCCTCGGCGTCATCCTCGGCCCTGTGCCGAGGATCTAATCACGTCGAAGAAAATCAATCGGTTGCAGATCCTCGGGACAAGCCCGAGGATGACGTTGGAGGGTTTGACACGATCTGTCACCCCACAGTCCACGCTACGCTTCATTTCGTGTCAATTCCCTCGCGATCTTGATAAAATCCAAAAAAATCAATACCATGAACCTCGACAGAAAATTTAAACCGGACAGCAGTGGGACAGGCCCGAGCATGACAAAGGAGGTGAGCGTGGCGCTCACCCCCTATCTGTCCCTATTCCGCAATTTCCTCCGTCGCCACCCAGCGCCCTTCTGCAAATGACCGGGCCATGGCGTGAATGCTGCGCTCGATCTTCAGCCCTTCGTCGAAATCGATGATATGGGCCTTCTTGCCTTCTATGGACGCTATCAGTTCCCGGCATTCGATCACTTTCAGATCGTTGAAGCCGAGGCCGTGGCCGGGGGCTGGGATGAAGCGGTCGTAGGGCTTGTGGTGGGGGGCGGTGAGAATGGTTCTAAAGCCCTGCTCTTCCGGGCGTCCGTCCGTGGTGTAGAGCTGGAATTCGTTCATTCGCTCCTGATCGAACAGGATGGAGCCGGCGGAGCCATATATCTGGATGGCGATGCGGCCCTTGCGGCCCCAGGCGGAGCGGTTGGCGATGAGCACGGCTGAAATGCCGCCTTCCAGCTTCAGGATAACGCTGGCAAGATCATGCGTCTCGACCGCACGTTCGCCACCGCCGGCAAGCGGGCGGGTTTCGTAAGGTTTGACCATGTCGGTGATGGCGCTTTGCGCATGGCCGAACAGGGCGAAGAGCAGTGACAACGGATGCACGGCGAAATCATCCAGTGCGCCGTAACCGGAGGATGCCTCGCTCTTCCAGTAGAAGGGCTGGGTGGCATCGGCCATGAAGTCCTCGTCCATTTCGGCCCGGACGTGATAGACCTTGCCGATGGCGCCTTCGTCGATCAGGCGGCGGATATGGCGGATGACGGGGTTCTGGATGTAGTTGTAACCCATCGCCGCTGCCTTGCCGGATCGGCGGGCCGCATCGCGCATCTTCACCGCGTCAGTAAAGGCAGGCGCCATCGGCTTTTCGCACCAGACGTGCTTGCCGGCCTCAAGTGCGGCAATCGCCATTTCCGGGTGGAAGGCGTTCGGTGTGGTGACAGAGATGACGTCGATTTCAGGATCGGACAGCAGGTCGCGCCAGTTGCCCGTAGAACGGACAAAACCGAACTCCGCCGCTTTTTTGGCAGCAAGCTCCGGGTTGACTTCCGCGAGCGTCACGAGGCGGGGGCGTTCCACATCGCCGAAGACGCTGGTGACGTTGTTCCACGCAAGCGCGTGGCATTTGCCCATGTAACCGGTGCCGATAAGGCCCACGCCAAGAGCGGCCATGGTCATTCCTCCCAAAATTTAAAGTGAAAATAGCGGTCAGGGATTATCGCGCTTGAAAATCCAGTCATGATCGGGATGGTTCTTGAACCGCCATTTGCGCATCGGCCCCGCCATCACGTTCAGATAATACATCTCGTACCCATAGGGCGCGCCGCAGGGGTGGTGACCCTTCGGCACCAGCACGACATCCCCGTCCGATACCGCCATGGTCTCGTCCAGCGAGCCGTCTTCGGTGAAGACGCGCTGGAAGCCGAAACCCTGGGCCGGATTGAGGCGATGATAATAGGTCTCTTCCAGATAGGTCATGTCGGGGTAGTTATCCTCATCGTGCCGGTGCGGCGGATAGGACGACCAGTTGCCCGACGGGGTGAAAACTTCCGTCACCAGCAGGCTGTCGGCCACATCGCGCTCTTCCATGGCGATGGGGAAGATGTAACGCGTGTTGGCGCCCTTGCCGCGCTCGGTCAGCTGCACGCCATTGGGGCCAATCTGCTGCGCCTCGCGGTTGCCTTTTTCGCCGGGCGCGGTGCAGACACCGATTGTGCAGTCCGTCGTGGCGGTCAGCGACCATTCGGAGCCGGCGGGAACATAAACGCAGTGCGGCGGCTTGCGCTCGAATACATTCATGCGGTCGCCGAGTTCACCGAAGTCCTTACCGCCTGCGGAAATCATCGCCTTGCCTTCGACCAGCACGAGGATGACTTCCGTATCGCCGGTGTTTTCCGCCGCCGTTTCGCCCGGCTTCAGGCGGTAAAGGCCGAAACCGACATAACCCCAATCCGCGCTTTGGGGCGTGATATCGTGCACCTTGCCGCTGGTCGCGACCGGCTTGCGCAGAAGTGAGGTCATGGTGGTGTTTCCTTTTTTGGTCAGTCGTTCAATTCATCGGGCGGCTATTCCCGCGTTTCCCTCATCCCGGTGACGAGCACAGGAACGAGGGAGAAAAGGCTTCAAGCAGCCTCAGCCTTGTCCAGCCCCGCTTCGCGCGCAAAAGCCTTCAGCGATTTCAGCCCAAGGCTCTGATATTCAAACGGGTTGCGCACATCAGGGTCCTGTTCGGCCTCGATCACCAGCCAGCCGCTGTAATTGTGCTCGGCGGCAATTTTCAGCACGGCTGAGAAGTTCACGCCGCCCTCGCTGTCACCTGGCACGGTGAATACGCCGCGGCGAACGCCTTCGAGGAAGGAAAGCCGCTCGTTCCGAACCTGCTCGGCAATGACTGGGCGCACGTTCTTGGCGTGGATATGGCCGACGCGGCCCATGTATTTCTGCGCGACGCGGACGGGGTCGCCGCCGCCGAACAGGCAATGGCCGGTATCGAGCAGCAGATGGGTCTTCGGACCGGTATGCTTCATCAGGAGATCGATCTCCTCTTCGCTCTCGACCACCGTGCCCATGTGGTGATGATAGACGAGGGTGATGCCCTGTTCCGCGGCAAAGGTGGCCAGCGCCTCGACACCTGCGCCGAACTTTGCCCAGTCCTCGGCCGCAAGGCGCGGACGGTCGACCAGCGCCGTGTCATCGGCGCCGTGGATGGCGTTGGAGGTTTCGCAGACGATGATGACCTTCGAGCCCATGGCCTTCAGGAGATCGAGCGCCGGCTGCATGGCCTTCTTTTCGGAGTCGATGTCGTCGGTCAGGAGGTTCAGCGAATGCCAGCCGGAGACGAAGGAGAGGCCGCGCGGCGAAAGCACGCCCTTCAGGCCTTCCGGGTCGGTCGGGAATTTGTGCCCCTTCTCGATACCGTCGAAACCGATCTTGGCGGTTTCATCGAGGCATTGCTCCAGGCTGATATGCGCACCCAGCGTCCGGTCGTCGTCATTGGACCAGGCAATCGGGTTGGTTCCGTAACGGATCATCTTACTGTCTTTCCTTGATATGGTTTTCGTAGCGCGCGCGCGCCGGTCCGATTTCGGCGCGGTCGGAGACTTCGGGCACCGCGACATCCCACCAGTGACCGCCGGCCTGCGGGGTCGGATAGGGGTCGGTATCGATGACGATGACAGTCGTGCGGGTGGAGGCGCGCGCGGCTGCGAGCGCGTCTTCCAGCTCCGCGATGGTGGAAACCTTGCGCGCATCCGCTCCCATCGAGCCGGCATGGGCGGCAAAATCGATGGCGATGGGATTGACGTTGGTGTGGGCGTAGAGGTTGTTGAACTCCGCGCCCCCGGTTTCCATCTGTAGCCGGTTGATGCAGCCGTAGCCCCTGTTGTCGGTGATGACGAGCGTGATCTTCACGCCCATGGCAACCGATGTCGCAAGCTCGGAATTCATCATCATATAGGAGCCATCGCCGACCATGACGATCACATCGCGGTCCGGTTCCGCCATCTTGATGCCGAGGCCGCCGGCCACCTCGTAACCCATGCAGGAGAAGCCGTATTCCATGTGATAGGAAAGCGGCAGCTTGGATTTCCACAGTTGGTGCAGCTCGCCCGGCATGGTGCCCGCGGCGCACATGACGACGGTATTGTCGCGCGACTGGCGCTGCACGGCGCCGATGACCTGCATGTCGGTGGGCAGGCTGTTCACATGCTCCTCGCCCGGTGCGGCGGTATCGGCATCGGCCTTTGCGAACCATGCTGCCTTGAGGCCGGCATCCGGCGCCGCGTAACGGTGGCTGCCGAGAGCGGCGGAGAGCTTTTCAAGCCCGATCTTCGCATCCGCCGTCAGGCTGATGGCGTCATGCTTTGCGCTGTCATAGGGCTGAACGTTGAGCGCGAGAATCTTGCGGTTCGGGTTCTTGAACAGCGCCCAGGAACCTGTCGTGAAATCCTGAAAGCGGGTGCCGACGCCAAAGACCAGATCGGCCTTCTCGCTGACGATATTGGCGCTTTCCGCGCCGGTAACACCGACCGGGCCGAAATTCAGATCGTGATCCCAGGCAAGCGCCGACTTGCCGGCCTGTGTTTCCACGACGGGGATGGAATGGGTTTCGGCAAAACGTTTCAGCGTTTCGGTCGCACCGGCAAAATGCACGCCACCGCCGGCAACGATGACAGGGTTCTTCGCGGCCCTCAGTGCGGCGACGGCCTCTTCGAATTCCACCATATCCGGCTCGGGGCGGCGCTGACGCCAGACTCGCTTTTCGAAGAAGCTGACAGGGTAATCATAGGCTTCCGCCTGCACATCTTGGCAGAACGCGAGCGTGACGGGGCCGCAATCGGCCGGGTCCGTCATGGTGCGCATGGCGCGGGGCAGGGCTGTCAGCAATTGTTCCGGCCGCATGATACGGTCGAAATAACGGCTGACCGGGCGGAAGCAGTCATTCACCGTCATCGTGCCGTCGCCGAAATCTTCCAGCTGCTGCAGAACGGGGTCGGGACCACGATTGGCGAAGACATCGCCGGGGATCAGCAGAACCGGCAGGCGGTTGACATGCGCAAGCGCTGCTGCCGTTACCATGTTGGCAGCGCCGGGGCCGATGGAGGAGGTGACCGCCATGGCGCGCCGGCGGCGCAGCTGCTTGGAATAGGCGATGGCCGCATGGGCCATCGATTGCTCGTTCTGGCCGCGATAGGTCGGCAGTTCCTCGCGGATGCCATAAAGTGCCTCGCCGATGCCGGCGACATTGCCATGGCCGAAGATGGCCCAGACACCGGCAATATAGGTCTCGCCATGCTCATTCATCTGCGCGGCGAGGTAACGAACCATAGCCTGCGCAGCCGTCAATCTGATTGTCTTCACGCTGCCTCTCCCTTTTTGGCGCGCGCCTCATCCCATATACGGCACAGGCTGGTATAGCGCTGCGCCATGTCCTTCACCGCTTCCTCATCGGTGATCTTGCCACCGAGCCAACCCCGCGCGGCGTCGGCGAAAATCGTGCGGCCAACGGCGAAACCCTTGACCAGATCGAAACCGGCGGCAAGGCGGAAGCTCTCCTCCAACTCGCTTTGCGGTGCGTCAAGGCCGAGAACGACGATGCCCCGCACGTAAGGATCGTTGCTGTGCACGGCGTCGCAGGCATTTTTCCAGGCGGCTCTGGTTTTCATTGGCTCCAGTTTCCACCAGTCGGGATAAACGCCGATCTCGTAGAAGCGTTCGATGATGCGCGCGGCGGTCAGATCATCTGTCTGGCCGACCTTGGAGGGAATGACCTCGAGCAGCATTTCCAACCGGTTGCGGCGGGTCGCCTGGAACAGACGCATTACCGTCTCCTCCTGCGCGGCACGCATCTCGTCGGTATCATCCGGATGATAGAAGCACAGAACCTTGACGACATTTTCCAGCGGCCATTCGGAAAGACCGCCGAAATCCTTGCCGAGTTCGGGTTCCAGCGTCAGCGGGCGCGAACCCGGCCATTCCACCGGGCGACCGATCCACAGGCCGGAGCCGCTGGCGGCAAACAGGGCGTCGCGGCCAAGACGTCCGTCGCAGAGAATGCCGTAACCCGGCCTGTCGCCGGCAACCTGCTGCGCGGACTGAAGGCATAGCTTCTTGAAAGCGCCGATCTGCTCGTGCTTCACGCCAAGCTCGTCGGCGATGGCTTCCAGTTGCATGCGGTGATCGAAGGCGAAGACGCGCATCGTGTCCCAGTCGCCCTTGCGGTTGGTCGACCAGTGCACCTGCTCCAGCGCCTCGTCCTTGCGCAGCGCCTTGTTGCGAATGCCGGCCTTGAAGAAATATTGCAGCTCTTCCCAGCTCGGATAGGCGGGCGTGCAGCCGTGGCGGGAAACGGCAAAGGCGCCGCAGGCATTGGCGTATTTCAGCGTCGTCGGCCAATCCTCGCCGCGCAGCCAGCCGCGGAACAGCCCGGCCATGAAACCATCGCCCGCGCCGAGAACGTTAAAGACCTCGATCGGAAAACCTTCGCCCGTCTCGCCATCGTCCAGGCTTGCGGGAATATCGCCGGTGAAGACCACGGCGCCCATCGGGCCGCGCTTGCACACCAGCGTCGCATTCGAAACCTTGCGCACGGCGTTCAGTGCGGTCAGCGTATCGGTGGAACCGCCGGCAATGTGGAATTCTTCCTCGGTGCCGACGATCAGATCGAAGAGATGCAGGGTGGATTGCAGCTTGGCGGTGACCTTCTGCGATTCCACAAAGCGGCTTTCGCCATCGCCATGGCCGGCGACACCCCAGAGGTTGGGCCGGTAATCGATATCGAGCGCGGTCTTCGCGCCATTTTCGCGGGCGAGTTTCAGCGCCTTCAGCACGGCTGCTTCCGTCTTCGGATGCGACAGATGCGTGCCGGTGGCGCAGATGCAGCCAGCCTCGGCAATGAAGGCGGGATCGATGTCGTCTTCGCTGAGCGCCATGTCGGCACAGTTCTCACGATAGAAAATCAGCGGAAACTGGTTCTGGTCGCGAATGCCGAGCAGCACGAGCGCCGTCAGCCGCTCCGGGTCCGTCTTCACGCCGCGCACATCGACGCCTTCGCGCACCAGCTGTTCGCGGATGAAACGGCCCATATGTTCGTCACCCACACGCGTAATGACCGCGCTGTTCAATCCAAGGCGTGCAGCACCGGCGGCGATGTTGGTGGGAGAGCCGCCGATATATTTGGCAAAGGAGGCCATGTCCTCCAGACGGCCGCCGACCTGCGAACCGTAAAGGTCGACAGACGAGCGCCCGATCGTGATAAGATCAAGTTTTTTCAAAAGGTTCCTCCTTAGCACCGCACGCTGGCGCGGTCTGCCTCATATGTGTCGAGCGGATCAGGCAACCATGCCGCCAGTTGTCGCCATCCCGCTCGGGTGAGCCTCCTCCGCTCACTTGTCCCGTCACGAGACGGACAGTCGTGGAATGCCCGTTTCATGGATTTGGATCATAAATTCTATTTTTTCCATTTTCAATAAAAATATTCAGGCGGTCCTGCGTGTTCCCACAGCAACCGCCAGCGTGATGGCGAGACAGAGCGTGGCCGAAAGCGATCGGAATGCGCCGAAATCGATTTCCGTCACCGTCAGAAGTGTTGCACCGGATTTCCGGAGCGGATTGACCGCGGAATCGGAAAGCGCCACGACCGGAATACCGTTGGCGCGGGCGTTTTCCGCAAGCTCCAGCGTCTCAGTGGAATAGGGCGAGAAGGTGATGGCGATCAGCGCGTCGTCGCGGGAAATGGCGCTGATGTTGCCGAGCCCGCCAACCGCACTGTGCAGAACCGCCGGCACCTTCATCTTCTCGAACGCATAGGCCAGATAGCTGGCGATGGGGAAGGAGCGGCGCAAACCGATGATATGCACGGTGCGCGCCTGGGAGAGCGCTGAAACCGCCTCATCAAGCTGCTTCGTGTCGACCGATTTGAGCAGCATTTCCAGCGAGGAACGGCCGGCCTCCACGAATTCCGCAAGCAGGCCGGAAGCGCTTTCATCGCCCTTTTCACGCAGATGGTCGAGCCGCGTGGCGTAATCCGGCCAACCGCCGACATAGGAATCACGGAACAGCCGTTGCATTTCAGAAAAGCCGGAAAAGCCCATGATCTGGCAAAAACGCATGAAGGCAGAAGGCTGTACGCCCGCCCCTTCCGCCATTTCGGCGACGGTGGAAACGGCGATGCGATCCTGATTGGAGGCGACATAATCGGCGCATTGCCGCAATCGTTTCGGCAAACCCTCCGCGACCTGGAGCAGCCGCTCCTCAAAAGCCTTTACGGATTCTGGCGCCTCGATTGCCGTCATTGTCGTTCCTTCGTGCGGACTGAAATCGTGTGCACTTTAACTGCAGTGGAATTTTTATTCCATTGGGTTTTTTAGGAAACGGTAAATGAGGCCGGGTGGTGCTCGCGTGGCATTGCTTCCGTCATTCCGACGCAAAGCCGGAATGACGGGCTGAGGGTGAATTGCGTTTCAAATTAGTGCAGCCCGCCAACTCCGAGATGCGTATCGATAATATCAGGGTTTTCCGCAAGATCGCTGGATGGCCCTTCCCAGACGATGCGGCCGCGTTCCATGATGATGGCGTGGTCGGCGAAGTCGATGGCCATCTGGATGCGCTGTTCGACGAGGAGGATGGTCATTTCGCCGGATTGGGCGAGCTTGGAGAAGGCTGCCATCAGCTCCTCGCAGATGACGGGAGCGAGACCTTCGAGCGGTTCGTCGAGCAGCAGCACGCGCGGCTGGCCAAGAATGCTGCGGGCCGTGGAAAGCATCTGCTGTTCGCCGCCGGAGAGCTGCGAGCCGAGATTGCGGCGGCGCTCTTTGAGGCGCGGAAACAGCGTGTAGGCTTCCTCGATGGCCGATTTTGGCCGAGCCTTGAGGCCGACAAACAGGTTCTCCTCGACGGTAAGCGTCGGGAATACATCCCGCGTCTGCGGCACGTAACCGAGGCCGGCTTTGGCGCGGGCGGCACTCGGCAAAGCGGCGATGTCCTGCCCACCGATGCGGATATCGCCGGCGAAGCGTTTCGTCTGGCCGGCCAGTGTGGCGAAGAGGCTGGTCTTGCCGACGCCATTGCGGCCGAGCACGGCAAAACGCGAGCCCGACGGCACGGAAAGCGACAGGCCCTCGATGACCCTTGTCGGGCCGTAACCGGCGGTGAGGTTGGTGATTTCAAGCGGCGCTGCGGGCATCGGCGTAACTTCCCAGATAGGCTTGGCGGACTTCCGCATTGCTGGTGACGTCTTCCGGCGAGCCGTCGAAGATGACGGCGCCTGCGGCGAGCACCACCACACGTTTGGCAAACCGGAAAACCAGATCCATGTCGTGTTCGATCATCAATATGGCGAGATCAGCCGGCAGCCGGTCGAGCGCCTGTTCGATGCGCGCCGTTTCCGTGGAAGGCACGCCGGCGGCGGGTTCGTCGAGCAGCAGGATTTTCGGGCGAAGCGCCATGGCCAGCGCGATCTCGATCAGACGCTGCTGGCCATAGGCGATTTCGCGCACCCGAGTTTCGGCAAGCGCCAGAAGGCCGAGCGTGCCGAGAATGTCGCGGGCTTCGCTCATGACCGAGGGCATGGCGCGGTATCGGCCGAAAATCCGGCCCGTCTTGCCTTCGCGCTGGAGAATGGCAAGCGCCACATGTTCCTCCGGCGTCATGTCCTGAAACAACCTTGTGACCTGGAACGAACGGACGAGGCCGCGCTTCACCCGCTGGCTGGCGCTGAGGCCGGTCACATCCTCGCCGGCGATGCGCACCGTTCCGGCCGAGGGCTTGATATTGCCGGTGACAAGATTGACGAAGGTGGTCTTGCCGGCGCCATTGGGGCCGATCAGCACCGTGCGGTCTCCCGGCGAAAGCGACATCGACACATTATTGGTAACGACGAGGCCGCCGAAATTTTTCTTGAGGCCGGAGACTTCGAAAATGGCGCTCATTTGCGACCTCCACGAATGCGCGCAATGATGTCTTCACCCGCGCCATAAAGCCCGCGCGGCGCAAACAGCACGACGGCAATCAGCAGCAGGCCGACAATGGTGAGCCAGTGGAACGGGTTGGCGGCGGAAACCACATCCTCGAACCACATGAATGTGACGGTGCCGATCAGCGCCCCGTAAAGCGAACCTGCGCCACCGAGCACCAGCATGACCAGCCCTTCGGCTGAAAGCGTGAAGCTGAGGCTGTCGAGACCGACGACCTGGGTGGAGATGGCGTTCAGCGCGCCGCCAATGCCGGCGACGATGCCCGATATGACGAACATCTTCAAAATAGTGCCATTGACCGAACCGCCCATGGCCTGGATGCGGATGCTGTCCTGCTTGACGCCGCGGCACAACATGCCGAAGGGCGAATTGACCACAACCTTGAGGGCGAGGAACACGAGGAGCAGCAGACAGACGCCATAGATATAGGCGGTGCGGCCGAAAAGATCGAATTCGAAAGTACCGAACAGGGCGTCGGGAGAGACGCCCGATAGCCCGTCGCTGCCGCCGGTCCAGCCAGAGGCTTTGTTGGCGGCCTCGTGGAACAGGTGAATGACGGCGATGGAAAGAACGAGCTGCGGCAGGCCGTGGGCGCGCAAGAGAACGGTACCGGAGACCAACCCGGCCACGCCGCCCGCGCCTGCGCCGATCAAGGTCATCAGTAGCGGATCGGTGATCTCGAAATGGGCCGCGGCAATGCCGGCGGCATAGGCGCCCGCGCCGAAGAGCGCGGCATGGCCAAGTGTCGCGACGCCGCAATAGCCGGTAACAAGATCAATCGACAGCACCAGCAGCGCGATGGCGATGATGCGGGTCAGAAGCGCCAGATTATCCGGAAACAGATAATAACCGGCAATCGCGGCCATAATGATGAGGAGCGGTCCCGCAAGCGTGCGCAGCGGTGAGCGCGCCTTCGGGATCTCTGCCGTTTCAGTCACGTCGTTCATGAGCACCGCCATCTCATTTCGCCCTTCCAAGAAGGCCGCGCGGGAACAGCGTGATGATCACGATGACCGCCAGGTAAAAGAAGAATTCGCCATATTCAGGAGCAAGATACCGCCCGGTCGTGTCGATCGCGCCGAGCAGAAGACAGGCGATCAGCGCGCCGGGAATGGAGCCTGCGCCACCAACCGAGACCACCACCAGGAAGGTCACCATGTAGCGCAGCGCATAATAGGGTTCGACCGGCAAAAGTTCCGCGCCGATGACGCCGCCCATGGCGGCAAGGCCGACGGCGATGGCAAAGCTGACGGCGTAGATGATTTCGGTGCGCACGCCGAGTGCGGCCGCCATGGCGGCATTATCGACGGCTGCGCGCAGCTTGATGCCGAAGGCCGTCTTTTCGAAGGTGAACCACAATGCGCCGGCCACGGCCAGCCCACAGGCAATGGCGAAGATGCGGTGCGTGGCAATGGTGCGGAAGCCGAGATCGGTGGGGCCGGCTAGTTGCTGCGGCAAGGGAATGGTCTTCAGCGTTGGGCCAAAGACGAAATTGGCGATGCCGATGATGCAAAACGTGATGCCGATGGTCATTAGCACCTGCGTCAGCTCCGGCGCGCCATAGATGCGGCGATAGAGGAAACGTTCGAGCGGAATGGCGATGACGATGGTGCCGACGATGGCGACGAGGATCGCCACGGCGTAACCGAGACCGAGGCCGTGGGCGGCATAGGAGGCGAGGTAACCGCCGATCATGGCGAAAGCGCCATGCGCCAGATTGACCACCCGCATCAGCCCCATCGTAACCGAAAGGCCGATGGAGATGATGAACAGGACCATGCCATAGGCAAGCGCATCGACAAGGATGCTGAAGACCGTCTGCATGCTGAAAAGCTCCTCCCGGTGCTGCAATGCCCATCCGGGCCGGAGACGGGCCGCTATTGGCGACCCGACAACGTCGTCAAAACTGCTCTTTACTTCGCGGCGGCGAGGCCCGGATCACCCTGTTTTTCGAAGGTCTGGACTTCCTTGTTGTAATAATTGCCGTCATCGCCCTTGGCCACTTCGCGCAGATAGATGTTCTGCGTGATGTGGCGGCTTTCCGGATCGATGCTGACCGGGCCACGCGGGCTTGTCCAGGAAAGACCCTTTACCGCGTCCACCGCCTTTTCCGCATCCTGCTTGCCGCCGGTGGCCTCGATCATCTTGCTGATGACGTACATGCCGTCAAAGGCGCCAACGGAAGGGAAGGACAGTTCCTTCGGATTGCCGATCGCCTTGGTGGCGGCTTCCACGAAGGTCTTGTTCTCAGCGGAATCATGCGAGACAGCGTAATGGAAGGTCGTCTGCATGCCGAGTGCTGCCTCGCCGAGCGCCGGCAGATCGGATTCCTGTGTCAGATCACCCGGTGCGAAAAGTTTGACGCCTGAAGATTTCAGGCCGTTATCGTTGAAGGCCTTGACGAAGCCGAGCGTGGTCGGGCCCGACGGCAGGAAGGCGAAGACGCCTTGAGCGCCGGAATCCTTCACGCGCTGCATGATCGGGCTGAAATCATTGGTGGAAAGCGGCATGCGGATGGTTTCCACCACTTCGCCGCCGGCGGCGGTGAAGGCTGCCTTGAAGGCGTTTTCGGCGTCGACGCCCGGGCCGTAATCGCTGACCAGCGAAATGACCTTCGTCACGCCGCCGTCAAAGGCCACCTTGGCGATGGGGGTGGAGGTCTGCCAGGTGGTGAACGAGGTGCGCACCACATAGGGGCTCTTGGTCACGATGGCCGAAGTGGCGGCATTCATGATGACCATCGGCACATTGCCCTGCTTCAGAAGCGGCGTAACCGCCATGGCGTCGGGGGTGAAATAAAAGCCGGCGAGATATTGCACGCCTTCCTTGACCACCAGCTCCTGCGCCAGCGCCTTGGACTGCGCCGGATCGGCCTGCGGAACATCGCGATAGACGATTTCAACCGTATCGTCGCCGACCTTGTTGCCGTGAAGGGCGAACCAGGCGTCGATGCCGGCCTTGAAGTTCTTGCCCTGCAACGCGAAGGGGCCGGAGAACGGACCGACTACACCCACCTTGATCGTATCGGCATAGGCAACGGAACTAAAACAAATGGCCGCGATGGCGGCGGTGATCCGCATTTTCATGACTTCCTCCCAATTGATCCGTGGCTCCCGTCCACCGATCCAGGCTGTCAGATTGATGAGTGCGGCGGCCAAAGTAAAATGAAATAAGGGGGGTTATAAATAACCTGACGGTTATCAATAACGGCTTTGTTGCGCCCCGCCCCAAACCGGAAAGGACAATAACGCCGCCTGAACGATTTTCAAACCGGTTCTGTCGCCGGTCGTTTCAGACGCGGGAAAACAGCTTCGGGTAAACTCGGTGCGCAATGGTGTTCACGCGAAGGCGAACGCCACGCCTTAACCAGTTTTAAGGGGATTGTTCGTAGCCTCGCGAAGAATATTTCTGAACTTTATTTGGTGTCTGATGAGCGAATATCAAAACAGAGCCGTTGAGCTGATGCGTAATCGCGTCGGCGAAAGTATACTCAACAACAAGATCGAACGCCGCGAGGCGTTTCTTCGCAAGGCGCTCACGCTCTATCTCGGCATGGGCGGAACGGCGGAGGGTGTTCAGGCCGCCGCGCGGGACGCCGCCACCATGCCTGCGCCGACCATCGACGTCGCCGTCGGAGACGTCATGTACAAACTCGCAGCGGTCGGGCATGTCTCCGATCTCGATATCATCCAGGCTGCCTATAACAAGCTGGATGCCGCCAACTTGCATATTCTCAGCAAGGGCAAGAAGCTGCTGCAGAAGCAGCGGGACCAGAAGCTCGCCACCGCCGCGTCGGCAAAATAGGCGGACCGTCTCCGGTTGGGCGGCGGCCCATGCGCATATGCCCCAACGCTGGCTGGAGCATATGGTCTTTACAGGCCATTGTTTCAGGCGATGACGGGTATCCAGATTTCCACGCTTCCCCGCCCGGTCTCAGGATTGAAGCGCCGGTCATAACGTTCGAAATCGGGAGAGTCGGCGGTTTTCAGTCCGGCATCGGGCAACGCCTTGTTCCAGATCGTGTAGACCGTTCGTGGAAGATCCGAGATGTGTCCGTTATGGGTGAAGACCGCGTAGGATTGTGCGGGCAACTCTATATGATCCATGCCCGGTGTTGTTTTCAGCGCCTGGACGCCGGCGAGATAGGTGCAGTTGCCGGCTTCATCGGCGGCGCTGCACACTCCGTAGGCGGCCCCGGATACCACCTCCTCGACCTCGCTTTCGCGCAGATTGAAGCGCTGCCAGAGGGCGGGAATGGTGCTGTTATTCTCCAGTGAGCACGGGGTACTGAGACCCACAACCATAAAGGCGTCGGCACGGCGCATTTCCGGCGGCTGGACTTCGACGAACATGTCGGTTTTCATTTTTAATGGCTCCATGAGATCAAGGGACGAGGTTGATCGGGCCTTGCGAACAGTGCTCGGTAATGCATTGAAATAATTCGCAAAGGCTCGCGTGAACGCCTCATGGGACCCGTATCCCGCATCAAGTGCTGCGGTGAGGATGTCGCCATCGCACAGCGCGATGGTTTCCGCTGCCCTGGAAAGGCGGCGTGCCCGGACGTAGGACATGATCGACAGGCCGGTGGAAAGCTGGAACAACCGGCACATGTGATGTGTACTGATTGCGCAGCGATCGGACAGGACCGTCAATGTCAGGTCCTTGTGCAGATCGGTTTCGATCTGCCAGATGAGCTTGTCGAGAGCGGGCATGGGGTCTCCTGTGGTTCACGCCCTTACCATGCAAAACCGCTCCGCTTCCTGCTTGATCGGGTTTGACTTGTTATCGTCTTTTCCCGCCGCTTTTGCTCCCGCCGCCTCCGACTGGCTCTATCAGGCGACCTGTGGTGACAGGATTTCCTGCCAGGCGTCATAGGCCGAGAGAACCGTTTCCATTTGCGCGGTATGGCCGGTGATGAAATCATTGCCGTAGATTGTCTCGTCTGGATATTCGGTGATCAGCGTCATCGGTACGGTGTGGCGGTCATCGACGGACGACAGGCACGGGAAGCCGTTGATGATGCGAAAACCGGTTTCACCGGCGTGGATTTCATAAAGTGCGATCTGTCGGTTGTTGTAGTCGAGCAGGCCGGGAATGGCGCCAAGATGGCGGGTCACCCGGTCGAGCAGGGCCTCGGCCTGCCTTTCCCAGTCCGCATGGTGGCGGATGATGAGGAAGAAACCCTTCGGTAGCGTCCACATGGCGAAATTGCGCGGTACATAACCGGAAAGCGGTCGGGTCCATTCGTGAGATGGATAACCGTGCAGGTTCACATGCAGGCTGGCACCGCTGATGTCCTGCGCCTTGAAGCGGATTTCCTTCTCGTTGATATGGCTGCCTGAATTTTCCAGCGTGCGGTATTCGAGATCGTCGCCGAGCGCCGTGTAACGCGCTGCGTGATGCATGTGGCGCGGATTGTCGGCTCTCAGCCGTTGATGCAGGGCGTAACCATCCGGATTTTCCAGCGGCGAAATGGTGAAATGCGCGCCCTTGCGTCCGGCGAGCCTGCGGGCGGCCCGGATGGCGCCGACGATGCCTGTGGTCTCGTTAGGGTGCTGACCGCCGCTGATCATCACGGCGGCATCGCTGCCGGTGACATACCGGGCGGCAAGAATACGGCCGGAACGAGAGCGCGCCTCGAATCCCTCGCCGCCGATTTCTTCAAGCAGCTTCGTGAGCTGGCCTGCCGCAACCGGTTCGCTGGCTGTATCGATCTCCTGTTCGCGACCATCGAGAAAGACGGTGGTGAGCCTGCGAGCCTCGATGCGGACGGAGACTTCGCCCTCGCTTTTGACGATTTCCGGTACGATCTGGCCGGGCTTCAGTCCCCGGTCGCCAAGCGGGCGGCCGGATTTTTTCTGGAAGAACTCCAAGAGCGAGAAATAGAAATCTTCATGCAGGGCTTCGCGCAGGCTGACGACTTCGTCGCCAACCGCCAGCGGCAGATCTTCGGCTGGATGCGTGACGCGAATGTTCAGTTCTTCGAAATAGGGCTCGTTGTCACCCCAGCCATGGTCGGCGACGGCTTGGATCGCCGCTTCGAAAAGCCGTTCGAAATCCGTCTCCAGCCGCTCACCTGAAGCGTTGCCGGCAGGCCGGAACCAGCCGGTGGGAGAGACGTTGGTTTCGCCGACGATATCGGTGTGAACCCGGTTCGGCGCCAGAACCTTCAGGGTTTCCGTCTTGCCGTTGCGGCTCAGGGTAACATCATAATGGAACTCGTCGTCTTTTCGGGCGATGAAGTCGATCTTCGTATCGCCCACCAGCGCCGCCAGGGGATAGGCCTCCAACCGGAAACGGTTGGCCGGCGCGCTGGCGTGCACCGGGTAACGCACCTCGATGGTGTCGACGCCATCGAGGCTGATCTCTTCCAGAAAGGTGAAGAGAAGCGGCTTGTAGGCGCTGCGGATGCGGGCGCTGACCCCTTTTTTCTTCAGCCGGTTTTCGGCTTCGCGACGGCTTTTGGCGTCATCGAAGCTCCATGCCTCGAAGGACTGGCCGGGTTCGGCATTGGCAAGAAGCGTATCCAGCGTGCGTTCGAAAGTCTGGTCGAAAATCTGGCTCATCGCTGTTACCTCGAGGTTCTGCCGGTGGGGTCGAGACTGTCGCGCAGCCAGTCACCGAGAAGGTTGAGGCCAAGCACCGTCAGAAGGATAGCAAGACCCGGGAAGACGCTGACCCACCATGCGGTTTGCAGATAGGTCCGTCCATCCGCCAGCATGCCGCCCCAGCTCGGAATGGTCGGATCGACGCCGAGACCGAGGAAGGTGAGGCTGCTTTCGAGCAGGATGTTGTTGGCGACATTGAGCGTCATCAGCACGATGACAGGGCCGATGAGGTTCGGCAGCAGGTGCTGGAGAATGATGCGCCAGTCCTTCACGCCGATAGCGCGGGCGGAAAGGATAAATTCCCGCTCCCGAAGCGTCAGCACCGAGCCGCGCACGAGGCGGGCATATTGCACCCATTGCGAGACGATCAGGAGGATGATGGTGTTGGTGAGGCTGCCGCCGACAATGGCGATGAAGGTGATGGCGAGCAGGATGAAGGGCATGGCGAGCTGGATATCGGCAAAGCGCATGACCAGCATGTCCCAGAAGCCGCGATAATAACCGGCCACCAGTCCGACCGCGACGCCGAAGATGACAGCGCCGATGACGGAGGTGAAGCCGACCAGCAGCGAGATCTTGCCGCCGGCGACGACGCGCGCGAGCACGTCACGCCCCAGCGGATCGGTGCCGAGCGGATGGGCGGCATTGGCAAACGGCTTGGCAAGGCGCGCCATGAGGTCGATCTTGTCGGCCCCGCCCGGAAACAGCACGTCGGAAAAGATGACGGCAAGGCAGATGATTGTCGTCAGCGACGCGCCGAGGACGAATTCGAGATTGGTGAAGCGCGAAAGACGCGAGGTTTTGGCAGCCATCGTCACTTACTCCGTGCGGATGCGCGGATCGACAAGGCCATAGGCGATATCGACCAGAAGGTTGATGCCGACGATCATCAGCGACAGCACGGTGATGACGGCCTGAAGCACGGGATAATCACGCGCGCCGACGGCGTCGAAGGCCAGCGTGCCGAGGCCCGGCCAGTTGAAGACGCGCTCAATGACGACGATGCCGCCGAGCAGCCCGCCGAATTGCAGGCCAAAATAGGTGATGAGCGGAATGGCGCAATTGCGCAGCGCGTGCTTGTAGAGAACCTTATTTTCGCTCAGCCCCTTTGCGCGCGCCACCATGACATATTGCGAGCGCAGCGTATCCAGCATGGCCGTGCGCACCAGCCGCACATTGGTAGCCGTCAGGATGACGCCCATGGTGACGGCGGGCATGATGTAGCTGGCAAAACCGCCCATACCGCTTGGCGGCAGCCAGCCGAGCGTGATGGAGAACAAGAGCACCAGCATGGTGGCCAGCCAGAAATTCGGGAAGGAAAGGCCGACGAGCGAGAAGATGCGGATCACCTGATCGGCCGTCTTGCCGCGCGAGGTTGCGGCCTTGATGCCGAGCGGGATCGACAGCGCAATCGAGACCGCCATGGAGATGAAGGCGAGGAGAAGCGTTGCGGGTAGGGCATCCGCGATCAGGCGCGAGACGGGCGTGCTGCCGGTGAAGCTGCGGCCGAAATCGAGCGTCACGAGACCCTTCAGGAAGCTGAAATATTGCACGAAGAATGGCCGGTCGGTGCCGAGCGCTGCGCGGATGCGCGCCAGATCGTCTTCCGTCATGCTGCCACCGCCCTGGAACATGGTGACGGCGGGGTCACCGGTGAGGCGGATGGCGAAGGAAACGAGAAGGGTGATGGCGATGACGACAAAAATCGCCTGCAGCAATCGCTTGATGAGGAAACCGGCCACGTTTTTTACCTTGAAGAGAGACCCGACCTTGCCCGCATTGCGGCGGGCAAGGTGTGTTGATCAGAAAAACCAGCCTGATTATTCGACGGTGACGTCGGTCAGCTTCAGGCGGTTATCCGGCGGTGCCACGAAACCCTTGACCCGCTTGTTGATGCCGTAAATGGCATTGGTGTTGTAAAGCGGGATTTCGAGCGCGCGTTCGGCGGTGTAGCTGCCGATTTCCTTGAGGATTTTTTCGCGCTCGGCACGGTCGGTCAGCGGACGCTGGGATTCCAGCATTTTGTCCAGCTTCTCGTCCTTGTCGTAAGGGTTCCACTTTTCACCGGAGTGATACATGGAATAGGCCGTGTTGTCGTAATCGAAGGTCCAGCCGCCCCATTTCTGCTGGAACATCGCGCCGGTCTTGCCCTGCGGGATGATGTCGTTCAGGAGAACGTTGGTCTCATAGGGCTTGATGGTGGCGGTGATGCCGACCATGGACAGATAGCTGGAAATGACCTGCGCCACCTCGTTCATCGTCGCGTCATTGCCACGGATATCGATCTGGAGCGCCGCACCGGGCTTGACGCCGGCTTCCGCAAGAAGCTTCTTTGCACCTTCCGGATCGTAGGGCAGCGGCTTCAGCTCCGGATCGTAACCGAAGGACAGCGCGCTCTGGAAGCTTGCAATCTCGGAGGCCTGACCGGCGAGGATCGACTTGACGATGGTGCCACGGTCGACGGCCATGATGATGGCCTTGCGCACCTTCGGATCGGCGGTGATGCCATCACGGGTGTTGAAACGCAGCGCATCGACCGTCGGGCCGGGCACGCTGACAATCTCCAGCTTGGAATCGCCCTGGATAACCGGGATCATGCCGATCGGGATGGTGGGCGGAATGACGAGATCGACGCGGCCGGCCTGCAATTCGGCAACGGCGGTCGCCGGCTCGGAAATGAAGCGATATTCCAGTTCGGAAAGTTTTGGCGCACCGCCCCAGTAGTCGGCGTTGGCCTCCAGCTTGATGTTGGTCTTCGGTGCGTAGGAAACGAATTTGAACGCGCCGGTGCCAACCGGGTTGAGGTTGAAGTTGTCCTCGCCCTTTTCCTGAATGTACTTCGGCGGAACGATCATGCCGCCATAACCGGCAAGCTTGGTCAGCAGCACCGGATCCGGCGCCTTCAGCTTCATGTCCACCGTGTAGTCATCGATGACATCGACGCTTTCGATGGCGACATAGTTGGAGCGCTGCGGGCCCTTGGCACCCTGTTCGCCGAGAAGGCGCTCGAAGGTGAACTTGACCGCGGCGGCGTTGAAGGGCTCGCCATTGTGGAACTTGACGTTCTGGCGCAGCTTGAAGCGGATGCGCTTGCCCTCATCCAGCTCTTCCCAGGATTCGGCAAGGCCGGGCACGAGTTTCAGGTCCGGGCCGCGATAGGTCAGGCCGTCGAAGATGTTGGTGGCGACGGCAGCCCATTGCACGAGGAAAGTGTCGATCGGATCCCAGCTGCCCGGGTCCTGCGGGCTGGAAATGGTCATCTTGCCGGCGGCAAGAGCCGGTGCGGCGGTCAAGGCCGATGCGGCCATGGCAAGCGCGACGAACGTTGTCGTCATCCCCTTCTTGATTATTGTCATCTACCTGTTCCTCTTCAGATGGTTGCGGTTCTGGTTGTTATTCAGGCGCTCTTCGCGATGAAGTGGCCCGGATTGATTTCCTCATGGGCGAGAATGGCCGGCTCATCGCCGACACGGCGCACGGGATTGGGGATTTCGCCCTCGATCATGGCGATGCGGCGCTCGATGGTCGGATCGGCGACCGGCACGGCCGAAAGCAGGCGGCGCGTATAATCATGCGTCGGCGTTTCGAACACCTGACGGCGGCTGCCCATTTCCATGATCTGGCCGAGATAAAGCACCGCGACGCGGTGGCTCATCTTTTCCACGACAGCCATGTCATGGCTGATGAAGAGATAGGCGAGACCACGCTCGGCCTGCAAATCCATGAACAAATTGATGATCTGCGCCTGAATGGAGACGTCGAGCGCCGACAGCGCTTCGTCTGCAATGATGAGCTTGGGATCGGAAGCCAGTGCGCGGGCAATGCAGACGCGCTGGCGCTGGCCGCCGGAAAACTCGTGCGGATAACGCGCGGCATGTTCGGAGGAGAGGCCCACACGCTCCAGCAATTCATCCACCCGCCGCTTTACGGCCTTCTGATCGTTGATCAAGCCATGGGTGTTGATCGGTTCGGCAATCGAGAAACCGACCGTCTTGCGCGGATCGAGCGAGGCGAAGGGATCCTGGAAGATATATTGCACTTCCTGGCGCATGCGAAAGCGCTCCGCCGCCGACATTTCAGAATAGCTGCGGCCATTGAAGGCAATTTCGCCCGATACCGCCGTCTGCAGCTGCTGGATGGTGCGGCCGATGGTGGATTTGCCGGAACCGGATTCGCCCACCAGTGCCAGCGTTTCGCCGGCGTGAATATCGAAGCTGACCTTCTGCACGGCGCTGAGGCGATGGGTCGCCTTGCCGAACAGGTTCTTGCGGATATCGAAACGCACGAACAGGTCCTTCACCGACAGCAGCGGCTTCGCGTCATATTTCGCAGTGTTTTGCACGCGCTCTTCACCAACCACGACCGGCTGGCCATCTTGCAACACCGTGAGGGGCAGGCGCTTGGGAAACTCTTCGCCTTCCATGCTGCCGAGACGCGGAACGGCGGAAAGCAGGGCGCGCGTGTAAGGGTGCTGCGGATTGGCGAATATATCCTTGACCGGACCTTCCTCCACCTTCTTGCCCTTCCACATGACGACCACGTCATCGGCCATTTCCGCCACCACGCCCATATCGTGGGTGATGAAGACCATGCCCATGCCGAGCTTCTTTTGCAGGTCGCGCATGATGTTGAGGATCTGCGCCTGAATGGTGACGTCAAGCGCTGTCGTCGGCTCGTCGGCGATCAAAAGCTTCGGCCGGCAGGCGAGCGCCATGGCGATCATCACGCGCTGGCGCATGCCGCCGGAAAGCTGGTGTGGATACCGTTTCAGAAGTTCTGCCGCATCGGGCAGGCGCACCATTTCGAGAAGCTCCTGCGCCCGCGCCATCGCCGCCTGCTTGCCCATTTTCTCATGCAGCACAAGCACTTCGCATATCTGGTCGCCGATGGTGAAGACAGGGTTGAGCGAGGTCATCGGCTCCTGGAAGATCATGGCGATCTCCTTGCCGCGGATCGAGCGCATTTCTTTCTGCGACGCCTTCAGCAAGTCCTTGCCTTCAAACAGGATTTTGCCGGTGGGGTAGGTCGCGCCCATCATGTCCGCAAGTCGCATGGTGGAAAGCGAGGTGACCGATTTTCCTGATCCGGATTCGCCGACGACCGCGACCGTGCGGCCGGGCTCGACGCGGAAGGAGATATCGTCCACGACGCGGCTGTTGCCAAATTCGACGCTCAGGCCTTCGACCGAGAGGAGGGCGTTTGCGTGTGCGGCAGTCATGTCAGCGTCTCCGGCGTGGCGCACGCGGCAAGGCTGGCGTGGCCATATGAAAATGAGCAAGGGGAAATGTCTCGGGCACGCCTGCTGGGCGACACCGCACTGAAGGCAGAGAAGGCAACGAAAAGTCGCATGTTTCAGGCCGTTTTGCCGGCAAAATGCCGGTTGGCCGCCGCCCGCTGAAACGGCACATTCGATGCCCCCAAAGCGCCGCAGGCAACCTCAGCGGCGCTGGCCGGACGATTTGCGTAGGACGCAGATTCGACGATGCGCATGTAACTCTAATTCCCCACCCTTGTTTTGCCGAAAAAGCTAACAAAACCGAACAATCATGTCCAGAGTGTTGAACAATTTTTATGTACTGCTCTACAAATACGCAGCTGCACCGATTTTGAGCGCGGGTTCTGGAAGAATGCTTCGCAATGATGCGCGTATTTCGAAATGATCGTCGATAGAACCTTTGAGACGAATGATGAGGAATGGAGTCCCGGCCATGAACGACCAGGCGGGCGCAGTCAGGCTGAGCGGATTTTTACGGTGCTTGTCGAAGGACGATGTCGAACTGGTCCGGCGCCGTCTTCCCGAACATCTTCGCCTGACCAGAGAGGAACCCGGCTGTCTTTCCTTCGAAGTGTCCGAGACGGACGATCCCCTGATCTGGCAGGTGGAGGAGCTTTTTGCCGACCGTGCTGCCTTCGATTTTCCTCAGGAGCGGACGCGGGCGTCCGAGTGGTTCAGGGCGACCTCCGCCATTCCGCGCGACTATGAGATAACGACATTGGCGTGAATGAAAACAGGCCGCAGCGGCATTCCTGCTGTCCGCGACCTGTCCGGATTTCCCCGATCGTATTTCGGTGCCGGGATTTATTCCTTCGGCATACCGACCGGTGGCGCAAGCCGTCTTTGCGCGGCGATGCGGAAGGGGGCGTTCATCGCGCCATAACCGCCATAGGCTCCGCGCCTTTCGATGATTTCGAAGAAGAAACCTTCCCCGAAGGTGCGGCTGTATATCTGGAAATATTCGCCATTGTCGTCGCGGTCATAAAGAATGCTTGCCGCCCTGAGCGCATCGGAAAATTCCGGTTCCAGCCCGAAACGGGCTTCCAGATCGTCGTAATAATTGCGCGAGATCGGCAGGGCGTGGAACCCGCGCGCCTGCAGTGCTTTTGCTGTGGCGAAGATATCGTCGGTGGCAAATGCGATGTGCTGGATGCTGGTGCCGAAGCCCTCGGCCAGAAATTTGCCGGCGAAGGTCTTGCGATTGTCGGCACCGTTCATGGTCAGGCGGAAATGCGGCGAGGGCACGCTTTCAATCGCCTGGCTGCGCACCAGTCCGCCGGGATCCACCACATCGACCATCGGCGTGCGCCGGGTGGAAAACAGCGAGGTGTAAAACAGAAGCCAGGTCAGCATTTCATCGTAATGCGTTGTTTGCGCGAGGTGATCGATCCGCTTCAGTCCTGCGTCGCCCGCCGGTTCTTGGTTGTCGGTGGGCGCAAATTCCTTGTCCCAGATGGAGGAAAGCTCTGGTGAGCCGTCGAGGAAATAGATGACGCCGTTGCCCACGCCCTGAATGGCGGGAACGGCGACTTCGCCTGAATTGCGCGGCTCGGCGAAGGTGGGCGCGCCGAGCGCTTCTGCCCGGGCAAGGGCTGCTGCGGCATCATCCACCTTCAGCCCGAAGGCATAGGCATTGGTGCCGTGGATGGAATAGGACGCGCCCGCGAAACTGTCGCCGCCATCGCTGGTATTGATGACAATGCGAATATCGCCCTGCGTATAAAGATCGACATCGCGGTTGCGGTGCCGGGCGGTGTTTTCAAAGCCGAGCGTGGCGAGAAGGGCTTCCAGATTGGGTTTTTCTTCCGGTGCCGTGGTGAATTCGACGAATTCCACGCCGTCCGTCTCCACTCGTTCCGGCATTGATGGCACATCGATGCGGATGTCGGGTTCGAGACGCCGGACCTGGTCCATGAGATTGATGAGCGAGCGGTGGCCGTCTTCGGCAAGCAGCCGGGCCGAGCCGCCGCGGAACTGGTCGTTGAAGATTTCGAGCGACAGCGGGCCGCTATAACCGGTTGCGGCGACGGCGCGCATGAAATCCACCACCGGCAGATCGCCTTCGCCCGGCATGTTGCGGAAGTGGCGGCTCCAGTAGAGCAGGTCCATGTCGATCAGCGGCGCATCGGCAAGCTGCACGATGAAAATCTTGTCGCCGGGAATGGAGCGGATCGAATTGGGGTCGATCTTGCGCGACAGCGTGTGGAAACTATCGAGAATGATGCCGACATTGGCGTGATCGGCGCGGCGCACCACCTCCCAGGCATCGCGGTGATCGCTGATATGGCGGCCCCAGGCCAGGGCCTCGTAACCGACGCGCACGCCATGTTTTGCTGCCAATTCACCGAGCTGATGGAAATCGGCGGCGGCGCGGTCGATGCCGCCGAGCGAGACCGGCGAGACATTCGAGCAGATCAGCATCAGATCGGTGCCGAGTTCGCCCATGATGTCGAATTTGCGCTCAGCCCTCTCGAAGGCCCGTGCGCGGTGCGGTTCCGGCATGCCCTCGAAATCGCGGAATGGCTGGAAAAGGGTGATATCCAGCCCGTGATCGGCGGCCAAGGCCTTCACCTCGCGCGGCGAGGCGTCGTAAGTCAGGAAATCGTTTTCGAAAATCTCAACGCCGGAAAAGCCCGCCTTGGCGATGGCCGCCAGCTTTTCGGGGAATTCGCCGCTGATCGATACGGTTGCAATGGATGTGCGCATTGGCATGCCGTGTCTTATTGTGTCATAGCTCGCCATATTGCCTTCCTTTTCAGCATTATGTACTGATTGGTTAATAAAGGGGCCGCCGCCGGATGGCAGCCCCGTCCAGGGAATGAAGCATGAGCAAAAGCACGACCTTGAGCGGCGCCCGCGATACCCGGCAGGCGAAACGCGACCCGGAAGGGGTGCGCCGCGACATTCTTTCGGTCGCGATGGAGGAGTTTTCGCAAAACGGACTTTCCGGCGCGCGTATCGATGAGATCGCGGCGCGCACGCGAACCTCCAAGCGCATGATTTATTATTATTTCATCGACAAACAGAGCCTTTATCAGCGTGTGCTTGAAGAGGCCTATGCCAAGGTGCGCGGCGGCGAAAGCGATCTGGAGCTGGACGATCTGGAGCCGGCGGCGGCGCTCGACAAGCTCTGTCGGTTCACCTTCGATCACCACAGGCGCAATCCGGCTTTCATCCGCATGGTGATGATTGAGAACATCCACCATGGCCGGCATATGCAGTCGTCCGAAACGATCCGTCAGCTCAACCGCCCGGCGATCGACGCGCTCGAAAGCGTGCTGCTGCGCGGCCAGAAAAGCGGCGTCTTTCGCGAGGGCATCGATGCACTGGAACTGCACTGGCAGATCAGCGCGCTGTCCTTTTTCAATGTCTCGAATGTTGCAACCTTCTCGTTCATCTTCGGCGACAGCCTTTATACGGACAAGGGCCAGGAGACATTGTCGCGGCATGTCAGCGACATGGTGCTGCGTTATGTGCTGACGCCCGCCCATATCACGACGGGCGCGAAAGACGGTTGATGAGGTGGCGCAGCGCCACTTCATAACCTTCGATGCCGAGACCGGCGATCACGCCTTCGGCGCGGGTCGAGACGTAAGAATGGTGCCGGAAAACCTCGCGTTTGTGGATGTTGGAAATGTGAACCTCGATCACAGGCGCCTCGAAGGCATTGAGCGCATCGAGGATTGCCACCGAGGTGTGGGTAAAGGCGCCGGGATTGATGACAATTCCCGAAGACTTGCCGCGGGCTTCGTGAATCCAGTCGATCAGCTCATATTCCCGGTTGCTCTGGGCAAAAAACAGCTCGTGGCCAGTGGCATCAGCGATAGCACGGCAATTGGCTTCGATATCGGCGAGCGTTTCATAACCATAGATTTCCGGCTGGCGCTGGCCGAGCAGGTTGAGGTTGGGACCGTTCAGAACCGTGAAAAGGCTCATGCGACGCCCTCCGCCATGCAAAGCTCGGTAAAATGCGCCGTCATGCGCCCGGCATCCGGCTCGCGGCCGCAGAAGAGGCGGAATGCGCCGACGGCCTGAAACACCGTCATGCCGCCGCCGGGCAGGGTTCGACAGCCCTTTTTCGCTGCCGTCGCCAGCAATTCTGTGACAAGCGGCATGTAGACGATATCGGCCACCCAGTGCCGCCGTTCGATGAGATCGGCCGGAACCGGCATGCCGGGATGGGCCGGCATGCCCATCGGCGTTGCATGGATCAGGCCATCGGCAAAGGGCAGGGCGGCGGCGGGGTCTTTGACTGCAAGCGCGCGGCCTTCGCCGAAGCGGGCATTGAGTTCCCGGGCCAGTTGCTCCGCCCTTGGGAAATCCCGGTCGAAAATGTCGAGACGGGCGAAGTCGAGCTTCAATGCGGCATGGGCCACCGCAACGCCCGCGCCACCCGCGCCGACCAGAAGCGCCCGGTCACGCCGCGAATCCGGCAGGCCGCGCACGAAGCTTTCGTAAAAGCCGTACCAGTCGGTGTTGTGGCCGATGCGGCGTCCGTCCCGGAAGACGACCGTATTGACCGCGCCCAGCATGCGGGCATCGTCAGACAGTTCGTGCAGATGCGGAATAACGGCCTGCTTGAAGGGATGGGTGATGTTGGTGCCGGAAAAACCGCGCGCTTCCAGCTCGTCCAGCAGGTCGGGAAGGGCGCCCGGTGGCAGCTTGCGGGCGGTAACGTCCACTAGCTCGTAGGAATAATCGAGGCCGTGAGCCGCCCCTTCGCGCATGTGCAGCGCGGGCGATTTGGAAAGCTGTATGTCGGCGCCTATCAGGCCGACCTTGAAGGATGTTTGTTCTGTCATGATCGGGTGTCGCTCATCGGACGGTGTGGGAGAGGCGGGATTATCCCCGCCCGCCTTAAGAGCGCGCGAACCTCAGTGATGGGCGAGAATTTCACCGAGGAACGTGCGCGTGCGCTGTTGCTTGGGATCGCGGAAGAATTCCTCCGGCGGGCCTTCCTCGATGATCTCGCCTTCCGACATGAAGATCACCCGGTCGGCCACCTGCCGTGCGAAACCCATTTCATGGGTCACGCAGATCATCGTCATGCCGTCACGGGCAAGGCCGATCATGGTGTCGAGCACTTCCTTCACCATTTCAGGGTCGAGAGCCGAGGTCGGCTCATCGAACAGCATCGCCTTTGGCTCCATGCACAGCGCCCGGGCAATCGCCGCGCGCTGTTGCTGGCCGCCGGAAAGCTGGGCCGGGTACTTGTCTGCCTGGTTGAGAATGCGCACGCGCTCCAGATATTTGCGCGCCGTCGCCTCCGCATCGGCTTTCGACAGGCCCTTCACCCGCATGGGCGCGAGCGTGCAGTTTTCCATGATGGTCTTGTGCGGGAAGAGATTGAAGCTCTGAAACACCATGCCCACTTCGCGGCGAACCGCATCGATGGCCCGGCTGGAATCGGACAGCATCGTTCCCTCGACCGTGATCTTGCCCTCCTGGATTTCTTCCAGATGGTTGATGCAACGGATGAGCGTGGATTTGCCCGAACCGGACGGCCCGCAAAGAACGATTTTTTCGCCCTTGCGAACCGTCATGTTGACGTCTTTAAGCGCATGAAAGGCTCCATACCACTTTCCAACCCCTTCGAGGGCTATCAGCGGAACCTGTGCGGCGGCGGATTGCGGCATGGAAATCTCCTGCTTACTTCACGGTGAAGGGGATGTCGGGCAGGCTGTCCGGGAAGGCCGGGACTTCGCGCTTCATCCACTTGTCATAGATCTTGGCGAGCTGGCCGTCGGACTTGATCTTGTCGAGGAAGGCGTTGACGGTTTCGTTCCAGTCCTTTTCGCCGGGCCGGGTGCCGGCGCCGTTGTAGAGCGTCGTCAGGTCGAATTTCGGTTCGTATTTGCCTTCGGCAGCCTTGTTCAGGCGGTCGCCGTAGAACTGGTTGCCGCCGACGGCCTCGACCTGGCCGGAAATCAGCGCCTGAATATTGGCGGCGTCATCGTCGAAGCGCAGGATATTGGCCTTGGAGCCGGCGCCTGCGGTGATCGAGGTGTCCATGGCGCTCGACTTCGGCACGCCGACGGCGATGCCCGTCAGATCGTCATAGCCGGTGATCTTCTTGTCCTTCGGGCCATAGACCGAGAGCACGTTGCCGGCATAGGGCTTAGAATATTGAATGGTCTTGGCGCGTTCGGCCGTCATGCCCATGGTTGCGAATAGCAGGTCGACCTTGCCGGTCAGAAGGGCCGGAATGCGGTTCGCCACGGCGAGCGGTACGAACTCAACCTTGACCCCGAGATAATCGGCAAAGGCCTTGCCGATATCGGCATCGAGGCCGTCCTGCACGCCGCTGGAATTAACGAAGCCCCACGGTGAGTTGTCGCCCTGAATGCCGATGACGACCTTGCCCTTGGCCTTGGCCTCTTCCACCGTACCGGCGAAAGCATCGACCGGTGCGACGAAGGGCAGGGCAACCGTTGCCGCGGCAAGCGCGAGCAGGGCGCGACGAGAGAATTTCATGCTGGTGGTTTTCATCTTTTGCTCCTCCTTACAAAGCTGATGAGTTTTCGAGACTTAGCGGGTTGCGGTCTGCAGCCGCTTTTCAACGCTGGCGCCCCACAGGGAAAGCGGCCAGCAGATCAGGAAATACATGATGCCGACGATGGCGAAGACGGTGAGCGGGCGGAACGTCTGGTTGGAGACGATCTGGCCGGCGCGCGATAGCTCGACGAAGCCAACAATGGCCGCAAGCGAAGTGCCCTTGATGAGCTGCACGAGGAAACCGATGGTGGCGGGCAGCGAAATCTTGAAGGCCTGCGGCAGAACTACGTCCTTCATGCGCGAGATATAGTGCAGGCCGAGCGCATTGGCGGCCTCCGTCTGGCCTTTCGGCACCGCCTGGATGCCGCCGCGCCATATTTCGCCAAGGAAGGCGCTGGCATGCAGCGTAAAAGCAATGGCGACCGCGACCCAGGCATCGACATTGAGGCCCGCAAGCGCCACGCCGTAATAGACCACAAAAAGCTGCATCAGGAGCGGCGTGCCCTGGAAAACGGCGATGAATGCCGTGCTCGCCCTCTGGATCGCCGTGCTGTCCGCGACGCGGGCAAGCGCCACACAAAGGCCGAAGATGCCGCCGCCGATAAAACCGATTATGGTCAGCGCAAGCGTCCATTTCAGGCCTTGCAGCAGGAAGAAGAATTCGTTGGGACCGATGGATGCCATTGTCTTCTCCTCACTTGACCGGATAGCTGAAGGATGTGCGGGAGATGAGCGAGAAAATGCCCATCATCAGCGAGGAAATGATGAGATAAAGCAGCGTGATCGAGAAATAGACCTCGAAGGACCGGAAGGTATCGGCCTCGATCTTCTGCGCCACCGAGGTCAGCTCGTAAGCGGCGATCGAGGTGCAGACCGAGGTGGTCAGCGTCAACATGATGAACTGGCTGGTAAGCGAGGGATAGACCGCCCGCAGCGCCGGCTTCAGGATGATGTGCCGGAAGATCTGCGCGCGGTGAAGGCCGAGCGCAAGCCCCGCCTCCACCTGCCCCTTGGGAATGGAATCCACGCCGCCACGAATGATTTCTATCGCATAGGCGCCGCCGTTGAGAGCCAGCGCGATGATGGCCGTCACCGTCGGGTTGAGCTTGATACCAATCTGCGGCAGGGCGAAGAAGATGAAGAATATCTGCACCAGAAACGGTGTGTTGCGAATGGCTTCCACAAAGCCGATGACGAGGCCGCGCAGCAGCTTGAAGCGCGAGCGGCGGGCGACGACGCCCAGAACGCCGATGACGGTGGCGAGCGACATGCCGGCAATCGCAAGGCCGATCGTCGCCAGACAGGCTAAAAGCAGCTCGGGCAGGCGGTCTATGACCGCCGAAAAATCGAGACTGTAAGACATTCTTCCTCCCAACCCGTTCGGGTCCGGACAGGCGTTTCGCCGTGTCCTTATCGCTTTGGGAACCTTACGGCGCCAAAGCCCTCCATTCGTCTGACCATGTCCAGAAGGTTCTTTTCCTCACCTGCGGCATGACTTCAACATGATTGTTTGTACCAGTTAGTTCATTTTTATGTCAAGCGTTACACCCGGTCAAAAAGCAGCTAAAAAGCTGTTTTTTCTACATTCGATATTTTTAAGAAAATCTTTTGTTATCAATGGCTAATACGCAAGGGTCCAAGCGATTTCAACGCGCGAAAATCCTGCCGCCAATGAGGTGGCGGGAGGTGCCGGGAAAGCTGATTTAATCAAGAACTCGACGGTCTTCCGGTTAGCCGTCTTTCGCGCCCAGCCTGTCTATCTGTCCTGCGAGGCGTTCGGCGATCAGCAGGGACGCCCCTGTTGCCGTCACCATTTGTGGCAGTGTCATCCATTCCAGCATCCAGCCCGCGCCCGACCTTTCCTGTTCATGGACAAGCGACTGGTGCAACGCCGAGATTTGCACGGCATTGAAGCGGGCCAGTGCCACCAGCGTTTCGGCATTGACCGGGTTCTGTTTGTGCGGCATGGCCGAGGAGCCGCCGCCGCCGGAAAGGCGGATCTCCGCACCGAGCTCGGCCATCAGCGCGATATCCTGCCCGAACTTGCCGAGCGCGCCGGTGATCAGCGAGAGCAGATTGGCGAATTCGACGATGCCGTCGCGCTGGCTCTGCCATTGCGGCCTGTCGGCAAGGCCGAGCCGTTTTGCGAGATCGGCACGCACCGCTGCGGCATTGTCGCCAAGCTTTTCCAGCGTTCCGGCAGCCCCGCCGAATTGCAGGACGAAGCCGCTCTGTGCGAATGTTTCGAGCCGCAGCAGATGGCGTTCAAGCGGCGCAGTCCAGCTCGCCGCCCGGGCGGCGACGGTGATGCCGATGGCGGCCTGCATACGGGTATAGCCCGTCAGCGGGTTGCGGCCGTCGCGGGAGGCAAGGTCTCCCAGCGCATCGATGAGGTGGCCGAGGCGGGCCGTGATGATTTCCGCCGCAGCCTTCAGCCGCAGCATCAGGCTGGTGTCGATGACATCCTGGCTGGTGGCGCCGAAATGCACCCTGTCGGCCGCCTTGCCGCCGACTGACGCGCGCATCTGCCGGATGAGTTCGGGAACCACGACGCCGTCCTTCGCGACGCCATGGCGAAGCGCGGTCATATCGGCGGCAAAGTCCGAAAGCCGCGAAACGATTTCTTCTGCCGCCTCCTCAGGGATAATGCCGGCCTGTGCTTCCGCCTGCGCCAGCCCCGTCTCGAAACGGACCATGGCGTCGATATCCGCTCTTGCCGAAAACAGCTCGACGATTTCACTGTCGCCGAAGAGGCCTGACAGAAACGGATGCTCGAAGGGGGAAAGGCTCATCTTCCGTCTCGCTTTCTTTTGCGCATATCGTCGTCGCAAAACCGCTGCACACCTTAGCGCGATATGCGTCAGATATCGAAAAACACGGTTTCGCCTTCGCCCTGAAGACGGATATCGAAGCGATAAACGTTGCCTTCTTCCTTTTTGGCGACAAGCGTGGCGATGCGGCTTTTTTGCTCGATGCGGGCAAGAACCGGGTCGGCGGCATTTGCCTCCTGTTCTTCCGGGAAATACATGCGGGTCTGCAGGCCTATATTGATGCCGCGGGCGACGATCCAGAAGGTGATGTGCGGCGCCATCGGCCGGCCATCGCGGAAGGGCACGGTACCAGGCTTGATCGTCTCGAAGACGAATTCGCCCGTATCCATGTCGCCGGGCGAACGGCCCCAGCCGATGAAATTCGGATCGGCCTTGCCCCGCGTTTCGCTGGGGCTGTTGTAATAACCGTCGCAATCGGCCTGCCAGATTTCGATCAGCGCGTCCTTCAGCGCCATTCCCGCACCGTCATAGACAGTGCCGCGCACGCTGATGCGTTCGCCGCGGGCCTTGTCGTTATAAAGCGGACCTGAACCGAGATCCCGCTCGAACACGCCCTCGATGCCGACGAAATTCGGCGTGCAGCCGATATGCACGTAAGGGCCTGCCGTCTGCGAGGCGGTTTCCTTGAGATAGCTGAGCGGCTGAACCATGGTCAGTTTCCCTCCATGCGGTTTTCGAAAAGGGTCGAGCGGCGGCCGCGCAGGACGATATCGAACTTGTAGGCGAGCATGTCCATCGGCAGCGTCACATTCATGTCCAGCGGTGCGATCAGGCGTTTGATCGCGTCCTCATCGGGGATGGTCTTCACGATCGGACATTTCCAGATCAGCGGATCGCCTTCGAAATACATCTGGGTAATCAGCCGCTGGGCAAAGCCGTGGCCGAAGACTGAGAAGTGAATATGGGCCGGCCGCCAGTCATTGACGCCGTTCGGCCAGGGATAAGCCCCGGGCTGGATGGTCTTGAACCAGTAATAGCCGTTTTCATCCGTGATCGTGCGGCCGACGCCGCCAAAATTCGGATCGATGGCGGCGAGGTAACTTTCCTTTTTGTGGCGGTAACGGCCGCCGGCATTGGCCTGCCAGAATTCCACCAGTGCGCCGTCCACGCCGCGGCCGCGTTCGTCCAGCACCCGGCCGTGGACCAGAATGCGCGGGCCAACAGGCATTTCGCCGGGGCGGGCATAGTTGAGGATGAGGTCGTTATCCAGCGGGTTGAGCATGCCATGGCCGAAAACGGGGCCGGTGATCTCGCTTTTGGTGCCCTCAAGCGAAATCAGGGCGCGCTGCGGCGAGCGCAGGATCGAGGTTTTGTAGCCGGGCGCATAGGCGAGCGGATGAATATCGCGGTTGCGCGCGAAGAAGGGCCCGGTTTCGGGCGGTTGGTTGCTCATTTCGTCTCCTCCCCATCGCCAGAATTATCAGCGGAACTATCGGCCTTCATACCGGCCAGGGCAAGCTTGGCGATCTTGAAGGCGTGGTTGGCGGCGGGCACGCCGGCATAGATCGCCACATGCAGCAGTGCCTCGCGAATATCCGCTTCGGTGGCGCCGGTATTGGCGGTGGCGCGCACGTGCATGGCCAGCTCCTCGTCCTGCCCGAGGGCGGCGAGCAGGGCGATGGTCACCATCGAGCGCTCCCGCTTCGTCCAGTGGTTGCCGGACCAGACCGTTCCCCAGGCGGCTTCGGTGATGAGCTGCTGGAAAGGCTGGTCGAAACCGGACGTCATGGTCTGCGCCCGGTCCACATGGGCGTCGCCGAGTACGGAGCGGCGGGTCTTCATGCCCTGTTCAAATCTTGCGTTCTTGTCGATATGGTCCGCCATCGGTCAATGCTCCGGCAAGGTATTGAGAAAAATGCCTGCCGCCTGTGCGTAAACGAGCGGCTGTTCGAGGCAGGGAATATGGCCGCAGCCGGCAATGGTGACGAAGCGGCTTGCGGGAATGAGACCGGCCAGCGATTGCACCAGTGCCGGCGGGGTAGAGCCATCCTGATCGCCCGCGACACAAAGCGTCGGCACGGCGATGCGCCCGGCCTCTTCGGTAAAATCCGCATCGCGGATGGCCGCACACGTGCCGCTGTAACCGGCCTCCGGCTGTTGCGAAAGCATATTGCGCGCGCCTGCATAGACGGCGTTGTCAGGCTGACGGAAGGCGGGTGTAAACCAACGCTCCATGACGGGATCGACCAGCGAGACGAGGCCGTCTGCGGCGATCTTGTCGATGCGGGCGTTCCACATCTCGGCCGTGCCGATCCTGTGTGCGGTGTTGCTGAGTATGAGCGCGCGCACCAGATCGGGACGGCGGGCATAAATCCCCTGCGCAATCAGGCCGCCGACCGACAGGCCCCAGATGATCGCGCTCTTCACGCCAAGATGATCGAGGAGTGCGATCAGATCGCCGGCGTGATCGTCGATGGAATAGGGCGGCTGCCCGACATCGGAAAGCCCATGGCCGCGCTTGTCGTGCAGCACATAGGCATAATCATCGCCAAGCGCTTCAATCACCGCATCCCAGATGCGGAAATCCGTGCCGAGCGAATTGATGAAGGCGACGACCGGCTTGCCTGTGTCCAATCCCTTGACGTGATAATGGATCACCGTCTCGCCGCAGCGCAGAAAATGCATGATGTGCTCCTCCTGCCGGGGATATTGCAAGCGGGTTCCGGTTAAGTAAAATGACATTATCGATGAAAATCATAACCACTGGATTATATGAGCGATGGTCGATCAGCGTATCAAGTTCCGCCACCTGCAGACTTTCGTGGAGGTGGCGCGGCAAAAAAGCGTCATCCGGGCCGCGGAGATCCTGCATGTCAGCCAGCCGGCGGTAACGAAGACGATCCGTGAACTGGAAGAGATTCTCGGCGTCTCGCTGTTCGACCGGGAGGGGCGCGGCATCCGCATCAGCCGTTATGGCGAGGTGTTCCTGCGCCACGCGGGCGCGACGATGACGGCGTTGCGCCAGGCGGTCGATTCGGTATCGCAGGAGGCGGCGCGCGCCGGTCCGCCGGTGCGGGTCGGCGCTCTGCCCACGGTGTCTGTTCGCATCATGCCGAAAGCGATGGCCGGATTTCTGGCGGAAAAGACCGGCAGCCCGGTGAAGATCGTAACGGGAGAAAATGCGGTTCTGCTGGAGCAGCTGCGTGTCGGCGATCTCGATCTCGTCGTCGGGCGTCTCGCCGCGCCGCAGAAAATGGCCGGTTTTTCCTTCGAGCATCTCTATTCGGAAAAAGTGCGCTTCGTGGTGCGCGCCGGCCATCCGCTGCTCTTACCCGGCCTTTCCGTGTTCGATCACCTGCATGAATATCCGGTGTTGATGCCGACACGCCAATCAGTCATCGGCCCAGTCGTCGAGCAGTTCCTGATCGCCAACGGCGTGCCGGCCCTGCCGATCCGCATCGAAACCGTGTCCGACGCCTTCGGCCGCGCCTTCCTGCGCACCAGCGATGCGATCTGGATCATCTCGGAAGGCGTGGTGGCGGCCGATGTGGCGGATGGTATTCTCGCAATCCTGCCCGTCGAGACCGGCGATACCAGTGGCCCGGTGGGGCTGACGGTGAGGGCCGATACGCAGCCCACGCTGCCGCTGTCGTTGCTGATGCAGGCCATCCGCGAGGCGGCGGGCGAGTTGCTGGATGGTCGGCCGGAGGCTGTCTCTCAGTAAGGAAGCCCCACATAATTCTCCGCAAGCGCGGTGGAAGCGGCGCGCGATTGCACCAGGTAATCCAGCTCCGCCTCCTGTATGCGCTGGCCAAAATCTCCGGTATCGGGGAAGCGGTGCATCATCGTTGTCATCCACCAGGAAAAGCGCACCGCCTTCCAGACGCGGGAAAGCGCTTTCTGCGAATAGCCGTCGATGCCGGCCTCGGACTTCTCGCGATAAAATTCGATCAGCGCCTCGCTCAGATAATGAACATCGCTGGCGGCAAGGTTAAGGCCCTTGGCGCCCGTCGGCGGCACGATATGGGCGGCGTCTCCGGCCAGAAACATCCTTCCGAACCGCATCGGTTCACAGACGAATGACCGGAGCGGCGCGATGGATTTTTCAAAGGACGGGCCGGTGACCATGGCATCCGCATGGTTTTCCGGCAGGCGGCGGCGGATTTCGTCGAAGAAGCGCTGGTCGCTCCAGTCTTCCGGCCGGTCCTCCAGCGAACATTGAATGTAATAACGGCTGCGCGTGTTTGAGCGCATGGAACAGAGCGCAAAACCACGCGGATGGTTGGCATAGATGAGTTCGTGATTGACCGGCGGCACGTCAGCGAGAATGCCGAGCCAGCCAAAAGGATAGACCTTCTCGAATTCCTTGATCGCCCCCTGCGGCACCGATTTGCGGCTCACCCCGTGAAAGCCGTCGCAACCGGCGATGAAATCGCAATCGATACGGTGGGTTACGCCGTCCTTCTGATAGGTGACATAGGGGCTTGCGCCATCGAAATCATGCGGTTCGACATTGCCGGCGTCGTAGATGGTCACAAGATTTGCCGCTTCGCGTCTATCCATCAGGTCATGGGTCACCTCGGTCTGGCCATAAACCATGACGCGTTTGCCGCCGGTCAGGTCGAAGAGATCGATGCGGTGGTCGCGGCCGCCGAAGGTCAGCGAAAAACCGTCATGCGGGAGGCCTTCCCGGTGCAGGCGCTTATCCGCGCCGACCTTTTCCATGAGTTGCACCGTGCCTTCTTCCAGCACGCCGGCGCGGACACGGCCGAGAATGTACTCCTTGCTGACCCGGTCGAGAATGACGGTCTCGACGCCTTCTCTGGCCAGAAGCTGGCCAAGCAGAAGCCCCGAGGGGCCGGAGCCGATGATGACGACCTGGGTGCGCATTGTTTCCTCCCGAACTTGTCTCCTATCAAGAAATTGACCAAGGGATGCTGCAAGCTCAATGGACTTTCTGATCGGCAAATTGCACAATCCGACCATTGTGAGGAGGAGCGAAGGAACATGCGGCTTGCTGCAAGCGAAGGTTTGTATGGCGAAGAGGCGGTGCAAGGCACTGATTTCCGCTTCCATTGCGAGACGCTTTTTTCCAGAAGCAGCCTGCACCGCTTCGAAATCGGCCTGCACCGCCACGCGGCCTTTCAACAAATCTTGTACATTTGGGGCGGTGAGGGCGATGCCCTGCTGGATGGTCGCACCGAAGCGATCCGCCCGCCGGTCGCCATTGTCGTGCCACCGGGTTTCGAACACGGCTTCCGGTTTTCGCGCGATATCGGCGGGGTGATCGTTACCGTGCTGCCGGGCGCCCTGCCGGCATCGGTGCAGGCGCTGTTGCTGCGGAATTTCCACCGGCCTGTCCTGTTGCCGTTGCGGGATTTCGCCGATGGCGAACGCCTGCGCAGCGGGTTCGAACAGATTTCCGTCGAATATGAAACCCGTGAAACGGGCCGGGATGCCATTATCGAAGGTCAGTTGGCCATCGTGACGGGGCTTCTGGCGCGGGCGGCGCGGCCTCTGCTTGAGGGAACCGGCGAAGGTCTGGCGGAACAGCGTTTCGAACTTTTGCTGTCACTGATTGCACGCCATATTCGCGATCCGCAGAAAGCGGAGTTTTATGCGCAAAAGCTCGGTCTTTCCGAGACGCATCTCAATCGCCTCGTCCGTTCCGTTTCCGGCCTCAGCCTGCAGCGGCTGATCGCCAAACGCCAGATCGAGATCGCCCAGCAGGAACTGATTTTTACCGTTTCGAGCGTGCAGATGATCGCCGAGGGGCTGGGTTTTGCCGATCCGGCCTATTTCAACCGGTTCTTCAAGCGCGAGACCGGCATGACCCCGCGTGCCTGGCGGCTGGCGGAGAAGCGGAAAATGGGGGATTCCGGCGCGCGGCAGGTGCCGCTTCAGACCAGCATTCTTGCCAGTTCGCGCTGAACGGCAAGTAGGGCGGGTAGATATCGCTCCACCAGATCCTCCATCGAGGCGACCGAGGCGGCAAGCCCGACATTAAGGGCGGCAACCGTCTGGCCGCGCACGCTTTTCAGCGGAACGGCGATGGAGCGAAGGCCGATCTCGACCTCCTGATCGATCAGCGCATAGCCGCGATGGCCGGTGACCTCGATTTCCGCGAGCAGTGCGTCCAACCTGGTGATCGTCTTTTCCGTGCGTGCCACCCGCCTGGAGGCCTCGAGAATGGCGCGCTGCCGCTCGGCCATCTGCGCCGAAAGCAGAACCCGGCCCATGGAGGTGCAATAGGCCGGCAGGCGCGACCCCGGCATCAGCGCGATCGACATCACCCGCTGCTGAGCGGCACGCGCCACATAAACGATTTCGGTCTCGTCCAGGATGGAAACGGAGGTGCTCTGGCCGATCTCCTCCGACAATCGGTCGAGCAGCGGCTGGACGATCTTCGGAAGCGGCATGGTGGCCAAACAGCCGGTGCCGAGCCGCAGAACTTTCGGCGTCACGGTGAAGAACTTGCCGTCATAGGCCGCATAGCCAAGCTCCGAAAGAGTCAGCAAACAACGCCGCGTCGTGGCTCGGTCCAGCCCGGCGATCTCGGCGGCGTCAGAGATCGACAGGCGCGGCCGTTCGGCGCTGAAGGCCTCGATCACCCGCAATCCCTTGGCAAGACCACCCATCATGTCTCTTTCGCTGACGGCCATGTCCCAGCTCCGTTTGTGCGATATACGAACAAAAATCATATAACGCACAAAATCCTTGCCGTCGAGGTGGTTTCGGATTTACCTCACGGTCAGGCAGCCTTGCGGGTTCCATCCGCTCGGCTGGATGGAGGTTTTGAGAATGGACAAGACAATTAAGAGCGCTAAAGAGGCGCTTGCCGGCATCGGCGATGGTGCGACGATCATGATCGGCGGTTTCGGCGGCTCCGGCGCGCCTATCGAACTGATCCACGCGCTGATCGACAAGGGCCCAAAGAACCTGACGGTCATCAACAACAATGCCGGCAATGGCCGCATCGGCATCGCCGCAATGATCGATGCCGGCATGGTCAAAAAGATGATCTGCTCCTTCCCGCGCTCGTCCGATCCGCGCGCTTTCACCGACCGGTATCTGGCTGGCGAAATCGAGCTGGAACTGGTGCCGCAGGGCACGCTTGCCGAGCGCATTCGCGCTGGCGGCGCTGGCATTCCGGCGTTCTACACCCCGACCGGCTTTGGCACGGAACTGGCGCAAGGCAAGGTCATCGCGGAATTCGACGGTCGCTCATACGTGCAGGAGCGATGGCTGAAGGCGGATTTCGCCATCGTTAAGGCGGAGCTTGGCGATACCTATGGCAACCTCACCTACAATAAGGCGGGCCGCAATTTTAACCCGCTAATGTGCATGGCGGCAAAGACCACCATCGCGCAGGTCTCGAAGATCGTCAAAGCCGGCGAGATCGATCCGGAGCATGTCGTCACACCAGGCATTTTCGTGAACGGCATCGTCGAAATCCCCGATCCGCAACAGGAAGAAGTCCTCATTCGCGCCGGAGTAGCCTACGCATGACCACGACCATCGACACCCGCGAAGACATCAAGCTTTCCAACGCCCAGATCGCCTGGCGCGCGGCGCAGGACATCGAGGACGGCGCTTATGTCAATCTCGGTATTGGCTTTCCCGAAATGGTGGCGCGTTACCAGCCGCCCGGTCGTCAGGCGATTTTCCATACCGAAAACGGCATCCTGAATTTCGGCGAGGCGCCGCCGGAAGGCGAAGAGGACTGGAACCTCATCAATGCCGGCAAGAAAGCCGTGACGCTGAAGCCGGGCGCGGCATTCTTCCACCATGCCGACAGCTTCGCCATGGTGCGCGGCGGGCATCTGGATGTGGCTATCCTCGGGGCCTATCAGGTGGCGCAGAATGGTGATCTCGCCAATTGGCGCGTCGGCTCCAAGGGCGTGCCGGCCGTCGGCGGCGCGATGGATCTGGTGCATGGCGCCAAGCAGGTCTTCGTCATCACCGAACATGTGACCAAGAACGGCGAGCCGAAGCTCGTTGAAAAATGCAGCTTCCCGCTGACTGGCGTCGGCTGCATCACCCGCATTTATACCAGCCATGCGGTGATCGATGTGGTGGACGGCCGTTTCGTGCTGCGTGAAAAACTGCCGGCGATGACCTTCGATGAATTGCAGGCCATGACCGGCGCGCCTTTGGCGGTCGATGGCGAGGTCGCCGATCTCGTCGCCCCGGAACTTTGAGGAAGAACTGATGACCGATGCATTCATCTGCGACTATATCCGCACGCCCATCGGCCGCTTCGGCGGCGCGCTTTCTTCGGTGCGGGCCGACGATCTCGGCGCGGTGCCACTTAAGGCGCTTGTCGAGCGCAACCCGTCCGTCGACTGGGAAGCGGTCGAAGATGTGATCTTCGGCTGCGCCAACCAGGCGGGAGAGGATAACCGCAACGTCGCACGCATGTCGCTGCTGCTCGCCGGCCTTCCGGTGTCGGTGACCGGAACGACGATTAACCGGCTGTGCGGCTCGGGCATGGATGCGCTCATCACAGCCGCCCGCGCCGTGAAATCGGGCGAGGCGGAATTGATGATCGCCGGCGGCGTGGAAAGCATGAGCCGCGCGCCGTTCGTGCTGCCCAAGGCGGAGAGCGCCTTTTCGCGCAATGCCGAAATCTACGACACCACCATTGGCTGGCGTTTCATCAACCCGTTGATGAAGGCGCAATATGGCGTCGATTCCATGCCGGAGACTGGCGATAACGTCGCCATTGACTATCAGGTCTCCCGAGAGGATCAGGACGCCTTCGCCGTTCGCAGCCAGCAGAAGGCGGCGGATGCGCAGGCCAATGGTCGTCTTGACAGAGAAATCGTGTCCGTCACCATCCCGCAGCGCAAGGGCGATCCGCTGGTGGTATCGAAGGATGAGCATCCTCGGGCCACAAGCCTTGAAGCGCTGGCGAAGCTGAAGCCGGTTAACAAACGCGATGGTGCGACCGTGACGGCAGGCAATGCGTCTGGCGTCAATGACGGTGCTGCCGCACTCATCGTCGCATCGGCGGAAGCTGTGAAAAAATACGGGCTGACGCCGATTGCCCGCATTCTCGGCGGTGCCGCCGCCGGCGTTCCGCCGCGCGTCATGGGCATCGGCCCTGCGCCTGCCTCAGCCAAGCTTCTGGCACGGCTCGGCCTGAAGCAGGAACAGCTCGACGTGATCGAGCTGAACGAGGCCTTCGCCAGCCAGGGCCTCGCCACGCTGCGCCAGCTCGGCATTGCCGATGATGATGCCCGGGTGAATGTGAATGGCGGCGCCATCGCGCTCGGCCATCCGCTCGGCATGTCGGGTGCCCGCATTGCCGGCACGGCGGCGCTGCAGCTTTCGCTGACCGGCAAGCGTCTTGCGCTCGCCACCATGTGCATCGGTGTCGGGCAGGGCATCGCCGTGGCGCTGGAGCGGGTGTGACCTTTCGCTTCAGCTGAGGTCCGTTTTGATCTTCCCTGTGCTCGCGTTTTGCCGCGAGCACAGAACATATATGCGCGGACAAGCTGGCGCTGGACTGGCAGCGGGATCGGCCATAGGGTCGCAAAATCCTGTGCCAAGAGGTCTACATGCGTTTTGCCATCAACCACATCACCGCGCCGAAGCTCTCCCTTGAGGCGTTCTTTGCGACGGCCCGCGAACTCGGCCTTACCGAAGTCGAAATCCGCAACGACCTGCCTGATATCGTCGGCACGGTGGAGCCGGCGGCCGTGAAGGCGGCGGCCGAAAAGGCCGGCGTGACGATCATCTCGATCAATGCGCTTTATCCCTTCAACGTCTGGTCGGGCGACCTGCCTGCGCGGGCCGTCGCCATGGCCGATTATGCGGCGGCAAGCGGCGCGAAAGCGCTGGTCATGTGCCCGCTTAACGACGGTACAGTGGTTTCCTTCGACGATCTCGTGGCGGCGTTGAAGGCCATGAAACCGATCCTCGAGGAACGTGACCTGATTGGTTTCGTCGAGCCGCTCGGTTTCCCGATCTCTTCGATGCGCACCAAGGCCGAAGCCATCAGGGCCATCGATGCGGCAGGCGGCGGCGATGTCTACAGGCTGGTGCACGACACCTTCCACCACCATCTCGCAGGCGAGACGGAGTTCTTCCCCGAACGTACCGGCCTCGTGCATATTTCCGGCGTGATCGACCCCGGCGTCTCCGTCGCCGACATGCTGGACGCCCACCGTGTACTGGTGGATGGCGGCGACAGGCTGGAAAATATTGCCCAGATCAGGAGGCTGGAGGCGGCCGGTTACAAGGGACCTTACAGTTTCGAACCCTTCGCAACCGAGGTGCACGAGTTGAAGGATCCTGGCGCTGCCGTGAAGGACAGCATCGACCATATCTGCCAGGCGCTCTGAACGCCTTGCCGCCCGCGGTTTGCCGCGGGCGGTGCGCTCGATGGTAAAATGTGAGGAGCGGAGAGGAACGTTCGACGCATCTCCGTAAAGATCCCATAAAAGACATTGCCGAACTGATATTGACTTTTGCGTGTTTCGTCGCCGCGATTGTTACATAATGATCGCGTGTTCGCCATGCTCTAGAAATTCCAGCGTGATTTTGTGAATGGTTATATGTTTTCTTAATAAATTTTAATATAGCTCGTTCATAACAAATATTATGTACGGCTTGATATTGTTAATATTTAAAACTGCATTTAAACTGTTTTGTAGTTGACAAATTTATTGCTTAGCGCTTGAAATGGTATCCAAGTTGATTTGGGTGTTAGACTGTAAGGAAGTGGTGTTTGACATGCCATTGGAGTCTGAAAGGAGGCCGCTTGAGCTTGGAGCTGGAGTGGCGACGCCTGATGTGTTTGGCTCAAAAGCATGATTTGTAAGCTTGGCGCGTTCTCTGCGAGTCATCTGGAGGTTGGTTTGTCCTTCACACGAGGGCGGCCCACGGCGCTTGATTAATTTGTTGGACCGAGGCTCGTATGGCGACGTAGATATTATAGACGATATAATTCCGGAGTTGATTGTGAACGACGCGAGAGCACCCCACCGCCACAGCGGCGAGAGAAAATTTTATGTATTTGGCCCGGACATAACCGGTGGAGGTCCAGGTCATGGTCTTGTTTTTGTCAACAAAGAGAAACTGTTGACGCCACCCCGCCTGATCCTTCGTCCTGACGGCGGCGGCTTCCCAAAATTAAATGAGAGGCCGCACATTTCCTACGACAAGAAGAAGGGGAGACCCCCACGTGATCTGGAGGGGACGCTAAGCGGATACTGGTTCGTGTCCGAGCGACTGAAGAACATTTTTGAATCCATCGACGCAGCGGCGTTTGCTTTCGCAGAATGCGACTACACGCTTGCTGACGGATCGATTGGGCCGAAGCACTTCTTGTGTGATGTTGTCAGATCAATTGATGCATTGGACAAAGAAGCTTCAGACATGCGCATTAAAATTTATCGAAACCATCAGACTGGTGAAGATGAAGAGATTTACAGCGTCGCAGGCGGCGCGAGCATTTATTTCCGCGAAGATGTAGTTGGCGACGCTCATGTTTTTGTTCAGCCACGACTTGCGGCAGATCCAATTTGTGACGATGCATTATATGTTGCTTTTAAAGCTGTAAAAAACATTAATGGTATTTGTTTTTTAGACGCATTAAATCTTTAGAATGATTTTTTATTAAAAATTTACTTCAGCTGGAGCTATTTTAGTGGTCGATATTCCTGCGTTTCAAAGTCACCATATTATAGAGCAACAAGCGGTGGGCAAGAGCGCTTTGTTGGAAGCGCTAATTGAACTAGGACTTTTTAAGGTGGGCGATCAGGCCAACCTCATAAACTTGCCGCGCGAACGTACAGTGGCAATTAAGATGGGCGTGTCTCCGCATCTAGGCGGGCCTATTAAAGAGTACTCCAATGGGTTAGCGTTTCAATTAGCGGAGTTGGAAAAATCGCCCGATGGCCAATTGGCGATGAAAGGTGACAAATCGGCCGCCTTGCGTGTTGCTGGAGAAGTGAGTTCGTTGCGCAATACGATGCGGTCAGCGATAATCAACGGCGACCTGTTTACTAACTTTCCTGATGAGAATCTGGCGGAAGTGACGCGTGCGATAAACGACAGGTTCTATAAAGACCCAAAATCCTACGCAAGTAAGCATCCCGTCGAGATTGATAGGTTTGATAAAGGGCAATTCAATGGTTGGGATGCAGCCACGGCATCTGAGGCTAAGCTTAAGTCGGCTCTCGAAGCAATTGAGCAGACCGGCTATAAAGGCGCTAAAGGCGCGGCGGAGGTAGCCAAATTAGAATTGGGACTGGCTGTAGCGAAAGCGCGGCAATCCGGTCGTCTGGTTGTGTCACCGACTTTCGCACAGAAGCTCGATGGCACTTGGGAAGCCCAGCTCTTAAAAGAAATCCTCAGCGGGAAAGCCACAGTCTCAAGCATTCAAATGCCCATGGTTTTAACGGGTCTGAAAATTCTCGGTGTTGCCGGCCTGTTCTACGACATCACCACAAGTACTGCGGAAGCTGCGAATGCAGTCGATAAAGGCGATAAAGCCGGCGCTGGGAATATAATGGCCCGCCTTGCAGGCAGAATCTATCTTGGCATGGAAGGGGGAGCGATAGGTGCCGCGGGCGGTGCGGCGGTCGGTGCTGCTCTAGGCGCTGCAGGTGGACCCGCCGCACTTGCAACTTCCGTTGTAGGCGCTCTTGTCGGCGGAGTCAGCGGCGCGATTTTAGGTGATGCGGCCGTCGATGCGCTTTGGAAGGCTGCTGATGATGTCGTTTCGCTGTTGCAGGCTGGCACGCCTGAAGCGGGTGTCGAGACGCCATTGCTGCAACCTTCCGGCAAATATTATCGCGGTCTGATCGCAAGTGGCATGCCCAAGGATATAGCCGACAAACTCATTCGCGAGTTAAATTCGGAATATAAAGAACGGCGCCTTCAGCAGCCGGATGCCTCTGCTGAGGCTTTGATAGAAAGCGTCATAAGGGACGTTCGCGCAAATCAGGCGATAGAACCTGAAAACGAAGCGGGTGCCAGTGTGACCACTATTCGGGGTGGGCGTTACGCCACCACAATTATCAATAGCGGCAGCGGCAAAATCGAATCAATAAATGAAATCGAAACCGGCAAGCCCGTGTCTTCTGTCTTCCATAATAATCTCGGAAAAAAGACGGGCGAAGTTGTATTTAGTGCGGATGGATCGACCACAGAAAAATCCTATGATCCAGATGGCAACCGTATAGAAAGATCGTTCAGTCCACAGGGCGAGGTTGTACGGGAGCAGTTTTATATTGCTTCTATGAATCTGACATTGGATTCTCAAATCGTCAGCCAAAAGAAGGAGGTTTTGATCAGGCTGGCAAATCAGGCACGTGCCCGCCAACAGTTTGCTAAAGCTGAGGCAAACCAAAGAACCGCGTCACAACGTTTACAGGCGGCAACCGAATATTTCGATCGCACTCAACAGGCTCTGCAGGTGAGTGAACGCGAAATGAGTTCTCTTATTATACGGGTAAGGGACGCCAACGGCAAATACACCTACAGAACCCGAATTGCCACTGTAGAAGATAAGTTTAATCTTGAGCGACTGCGTTCGATTACGGCTGGGGCGAGAGCTGAGCGGGACCGATTGCAATCACAATATAGCCTGGCTGACCAGACGTTTCAGCAAGCAACCAACTTGATGAACGAGGCTGATGAAAAGCTAAAATACGCGGAAGCGGAGCTGAAGAGGGAGGAAAACTTTCAGCTTCCGATGGTTGGTTCGGCCAATGTCCCACAACAGATGCCCGGACCCGCAGCCTTGGGCGATACTAGATCGAATAACGTCAAGGCAACGGACGATTGGAGTAGAGACCTTGCTGAATTAAGAAGGGAGATGGCGCAAGCTGGACGTGAACGTGCAGCAGCTCCCGGTGAACGGGATGTTGGGAGTGCGGAAGCAGATTTAGATATAACGACGTTTCTTCAAGATTTGCAGGCTCTCAATGACGCTAACGACAATCTCTCCAGCGACATAGACGCCTTTACTTCAGCTTTGACGGAAAAAATAGCTAGGGCGCAGACGGATACTGACAGTCAAACCGCTGCAGCCAAAGCGGCGGCGGCAAAGGCTGAGGCAGAGCGGCAGGCAGCTGTGAAGGTTGAGGCAGAGCGACAGGCAGCTGCGAAGGCTGAGGCAGAGCGACAGGCGGCTGTGAAAGCTGAGGCAGAGCGACAGGCGGCTGTGAAAGCTGAGGCAGAGCGACAGGCGGCTGCGAAGGCTGAGGCAGAACGGCAGGCAGCTGCAAAGGCTGAGGCGGAGCGACAGGCAGCTGCGAAGGCTGAGGCGGAGCGACAGGCGGCTGCGAAGGCTGAGGCGGAGCGGCAGGCGGTTGTGAAGGCTGAGGCGGAGCGGCAGGCGGCTGTGAAGGCTGAGGCAGAGCGACAGGCGGCTGCGAAGGCTGAGGCGGAGCGACAGGCGGCTGTGAAGGCTGAGGCAGAGCGACAGGCGGCTGCGAAGGCTGAGGCGGAGCGGCAGGCGGCTGCAAAGGCTGAGGCAGAGCGGCAGGCAGCTGCAAAGGCTGAGGCAGAGCGACAGGCAGCTGCGAAGGCTGAGGCGGAGCGACAGGCGGCTGTGAAGGTTGAGGCGGAGCGACAGGCGGCGGCAAAGGCCGAAGCGGAACGTGCCAGGATCGCTTCGGAGGAAGCCCGGAAGGCTCAGGAGTTACAGCTTCAGCGATATAATGAACGCATGAGGCAAGAAGAACAAAGCCGACGGGAGAGGGACGAGCGGCAGCGCCAATGGAACTTGCAACAGCAGCGTGAAGCGGAACAGCGTCGCCAACAGGCCGCAGCCGATCAAGCGCGCCGGGATGCTGAGCGCGAGCGCTTGAACCGGGAGGCGGAGCAAAGAGTTTTCGAGAATTTGAGAAGGCAGCAGACATTCTCTAACTTGCCGTCCAGCCCCACAATTTTCAGACCGCCAGGTCGTCTTGAAATCAACGTCCCTTACAATCCAAAGATCGGCATAACCGGTAATGAGCGATGGTATTATGGCGGGAGCAGAATACGTCCAGTGGCTTTCGATCTTAATGGTGATGCGCTGCTGGAGATGCTGCTTCTTTCAGATGGCGTGGACAGAGATATTTACACCGTCGCAGGTGTCAGACATGGTTCGACAGCACACTTCGATTCAGACGGGAATGGTATTTTAGACAATACAGCCTGGATAGGCCCAAACGACGGGATACTTGCAATTGATCTTGGAAAGAGCGAAGCGACCGGGCCTGATGGCATAATCAGCAGACCGGAGGAAATAGCTTTCTCAATGTGGAAATCCGAAGAAGAGCGAGTAGCCGAACTCAAAGCTCAGGGCATAGATGACACCGGCCGCCCTGTCACCGATCTTGAAGGCCTGCGTTTCGCGTTCGACACAAACCAGGACGATATTCTCGATAATCGCGATGCTCGGTGGAGTGAGTTCCGCATCTGGCAGGATTTTAACCAGAACGGTTCCTCGGACGAGGGCGAACTGAGTACATTGGAGGCCGAAGGTATCGCTTTCATCGACCTTATGCCGAGAGGAGAAGGCGTAAAATTGTTCCCGGACGGTTCCATGATCACGGGAACGAGTTCCGCCAAGAGGATAGACGGAACGTCTATTCTGGTCGGAGACGTAGCGCTCGCTTACAGGCCTCAGCCATAACGCGTTGTCAGGTTCTCGGAAATGTCGGCTGGCGTGTTTGTCTCACGCGCCAGCCGACTCTCAGGCTAGCCATCGCGTGCAGTTCAGGCGTTAGCCACGTCCATGTGGCTGTGTCATCACACAAATATCGATGAAACAGAATAGAGCCATGCCAGGTCTCGTTGATTCCTATAACGAACGAAAAACCGATGATGCACAAACCTCTGAGGTTGAACATGATAGCGGTCTCGCCGCCCTGTGTGCTATCGCCGCTCACTATCGGATAGCGGCGGCGCCGAAAAAAATCAGATATGAGCTTGCTATTTCAGGTAAAGCGCATTCTCACGATATTTTGAGGGCCGCAAAGAATATCGGTCTGAAAGCAAGACTTATACAGGCGAAATCGGAAAAGCGCATCATGTCGTTACCGGTTCCCGCTGTGCTCTGCTTTAATGACGGCACCTATGGCCTGTATCTTGGAGCGGCAGGCGAGGGCATGTGCAAGGTCGCCGATCCTGAAAATCTGGCTGTACGGCAGATGGATATTGCCGGTTTGCTGGAGGCTGGCAACGGCGCGTTCATTCTCGTGCAAAGGCGATTTGCAGGGCCGGGCGCTTCCAAGGAAACTTTCGGTTTTCGATGGTTTCTTCCATCCCTGTTCCGATACCGCAAGGCATTCGGCCACGTCTTAATCGCTTCGCTTTTTGTACAGATTTTTGCACTCGTAACGCCCCTGTTCTTTCAGGTAGTGGTCGATAAGGTGCTTGCTCACAGAAGCTATTCAACTCTTATCGTTCTGGTTGTCGGGCTTGTCGCACTCGGCCTCTTTGATGTCATTCTCCAATATCTCAGAACATATGCTCTATCCCATACCACCAACCGTATCGATGTCGAACTCGGCCAGAGGCTCTTTCGGCATATGATGAACCTGCCTTTGAGCTATTTCGAAACGCGGGCTGCAGGTCAAACCGTTGCCCGCATTAGGGAGCTGGAGACCATTCGGGATTTTCTGACGGGGCAGGGACTGTTCTCAGGTCTCGATCTGCTTTTTACAGGCGTTTTCATATTCGTTCTGTTTTGTTATTCGACGACCTTGGCATGGATCGTTGTTGCCTCAATCCCATTTTATATTGGGATTGGAATTCTGATCCGGCCATTTCTTAAAGAGCGTATCGATGAGAAGTTTGATCGGGGTGCCTACAGCCAGCAGTTACTGGTGGAAACCGTTGTTGGCATTCAGACGCTGAAGGCGTCAGCAGTCGAGCCTGTCGTTTCCGCGCAATGGGAAGAGCGGCTGGCGGCCTATGTGCGGTCTTCTTTCGCTGCGACAATGCTTGCTTCCAAGGGGCAAAACGCCATTCAGTACATCAACAAGATTACGAGTGCGGCGCTGCTACTGTTTGGAGCGCAATCCGTTATCAATGGTGAATTGAGTGTCGGGGCACTTGTTGCGTTTAATATGATTGCCAGTCAGGTGTCGCAGCCGATTTTACGGCTCTCTCAATTGTGGCAGGATTTTCAGCAGGTCCAGATATCGGTTTCGAGGTTGGCGGATATCTTGAATGCCCCTGCGGAACCACGGCCAAGAACACCCATCAATCTGCCGCCGCCAAGAGGTGCCTTGGAGTTCAGGCGGGTCAACTTTCGGTATCGGCCTGATACACCAAATGTCCTGAACGATATTAATGTTACCATTCGGCCGGGTGAAGTGGTGGGAATCGTCGGAGCTTCCGGTTCCGGGAAGTCTACTCTTACGAAGCTTATTCAGCGGTTCTATTTACCCGATAGCGGTCAGGTATTTCTGGATGGCCAGGACATATCAAAAGCCGATCCCGCGTGGCTGAGAAGTCATATCGGCGTGGTGCTGCAGGAAAACATGCTGTTTAATCGCACTGTTCATGAGAATATTGCATTCAGTAATCCCGCAATGTCTCGCGAAATGGTAATCCGGATGGCACGAATGTCCGGTGCGAACGAGTTTATTACCAAGCTTTCTCGCGGTTACGATACAATGATTGAGGAGCGTGGGGCAAATCTTTCTGGTGGACAGCGGCAAAGAATAGCTTTGGCGCGTGCGCTGGCAACCAATCCCCCTTTACTCATTCTCGACGAGGCGACCAGTGCGCTCGATTATGAAAGCGAACGCATCATTCTCCAGAACATGCGCGATATCGTACGCGGCCGTACAGTCATCATCATCGCTCACAGGCTGGCCACTGTTCGTTATTGTAACCGCATTATCGGCATGAAGGACGGCGCCATCACTGAGCAAGGGACCCATGAGGAGCTACTTGCTCGCGCCAGTGGAACCTATGCTCATCTCTGGAACCTTCAAAGTGGAAGTGTTTTCGCGTGAAAGTCCACGCTCGTCTTACCCGGCACGCGAAGCTTGCCGGCAAAAATAATGAGGCAGTCTCTCGCCGGGATATGGAGTTTCTCCCGGCCGCTCTCGAGATATTGGAGACCCCGCAGTCTCCCGTCCGGATTGCTTTTTTATGGTTCATCTGCGTTCTGGCAACCTCGCTGCTTGCTTGGGGATGGTTTGGCAAATTTGACATTGTCGCAACGGCGCAGGGCAAGATTCAACCGGTCGGGCGCGTAAAAATCATTGAATCCCTTGAACATGGAACGACCAGTTCAGTTGTCGTCGGTAACGGAGATCGCGTCGAGGCGGGCGAGATTGTTGCTGAACTGGAGGACACTGAAACGAGAGCAGACGAGGCCGCGAAATCGAGCAGCTTTCATACTCTTCAGGCCGAAACTCTGCGGCGCAGTGCGTTTAGGGAGGTGCTGGCCGGGCTCAAGAAAAGCACGTGGCAACAACCTGACGAGTCGGGATATCCAGTCCTTATTTTTGCCAGTGAGATCCCTGTTTCCATCCGTCAACGTGAACAAACTGTATTTGAGGCAGATCTTCGGAGCCTGTGGGCCAGTATAGTTAGTCTTGCCGCCCAACGGCGGCAAAAAGAAGAGCAGATTGTCGGGTTGACGGAGGCGATCGCGTCCCAACGCGAACTTATCCAGACGCTGGAGCAACGGGTCGATATGCGGACGCAAATTTTTCTGTCTCGCGCAGGCTCACAAGTCGAAGTCTTTGATGCAACGCAGGAATATCAGGAGGCGAAGTCGGTATTAGCCGACAAGTTGGCACAGCTCATGGTGTCAAAAGCGGAGGTGAATGTTGTCATAGCAGAGAGTGAAAAAATTATAGAATCGGCATCCGCCGACAATTCAAACCGTTGGTTGGAAGCATTGCGAGCCAAGGATGAATTGGAGCAAGAGTTGATCAAGATAAAAAGTCGAAGGCAGCGCCTCCAGATACGATCGCCAATTGACGGCGTCGTTCAACTTTCATCCATCACCTCCGTAGGGCAAGTGGTGATGGCGAATACTGAGCTAATGCGTATCGTGCCATTCGATTCGGTTCTGGAGATTGAAGCATATCTTCCAAACAAAGATATTGGTTTCGTTGAAGCGCGGCAGTCCGCAATTGTGAAAGTCGACGCCTATCCGCACACCCGTTTTGGCGTTTTGAAAGGAGAGGTAAAGCATATCTCCGCGGATGCCATTCCTGAACCGGATGCTCAAAATCTCGAGTCAACAACAGCGCAAACTACCCAATCCGTTGTTCCCACGGGAAACGCACAAAGAGTACAAAATCTTGTTTTTCCCGTTACCGTCGCTCTTCAGGATAGTGCGATGCAAATCAGTGGCCGGTTTGTCCCGGTTACGCCTGGCATGAGTGTAACTGTAGAAATCAAAACAGGGCAGCGACGAATTTTGGAGTATCTGTTTTCGCCGCTAGCGGAGGTTACGTCCGAAGCGATGAAAGAGCGATGATTTCGAAATCTGCCTGATCCAATATGTAGCCGTTCACAAAAAATCCAAAGAAATCAATTCCGAATTTCAGGATGATGCTGTAGTTTTTCTCTACAGAGATGGCAAAGATAGGCTATATATAAACTGCGTGAGGCAGGCTTTCTGCCCGCACCGTCTGAAGAAGAGTGGTTGAATTTTCCCTATATGAAAGCGGATAGGAAAACGACGCTTAAGGACGTGGCGCGGGAGGCGAATGTTTCGCTGAGTACGGCTTCGCACGCCATCAACGGCACCGCACCCTTGACCACGCAGGTTCGCGACCGGGTGCTGGAGGCGGCCCGGGCGCTCGGTTATCTCGAGAACCGCAGACAGAAGGCGACGATCGCCACCCTGCGCGTGGTGCTTCTGGCCATGACCAATGATGCCGCACCGCAGAGCGATCTCAACATGGTCAGCTGGACCATGCTGAACGGTTTCCGGCGTGAATGCGAGCGGCGCGGCATTCGCATCGTTCCCTATGTCAGCGCAACGAGCCGGCTCGACCCGGTTGCGGTGGCGGCGGCGGCGGATGCTGAAAAGGTCGACGGTATCGTCATCCTGAACGATGACAGGCCGCAACTGGTCGAGGCGCTGTCTGCGCGTGCGCGGCCGGTGGTGCTGATCAATGGCGAGGACCCGGCCATGATCGTCGATACGGTAACGGCCGAGAACCGTTTTGGTGCGCGGCTCGGCATCGAACATCTGCTGTCTCTCGGGCATCGCAATATTCTTCACATCACCTGGAAGGGCCGCACAACGATCCGCCGCCGTTACGATGGCTATAGCGACGCGTATCTAGCGGCAGGTCTCGCTGTTCCCGCCGATATGGTCATCGAGGTGGAGAGCTATGAGCCCGAATGGGGCGAGGCTGCCATCCGTCGTCTGCTGGCCGATGACAAGCCGCTCAGAAACGCCACCGCGATTTTCTGCGCCGCCGACAATCTGGCGCTCGGCTGTCTGAAGGCCCTGACGGAGGCAGGAATCCGGGTGCCGGACGATGTTTCGGTGCTGGGGTTTGACGATATCATGCCGGCGGCCTTCAGTGCGCCGCCGCTCAGCACCATCCAGTTGCCCGCCGACCGGTTGGGCGGTGCGGCGCTTTCGCTGCTGGAGCAGCGCCTTATGGCGGCCGATCCGACACGTCCAGCGCACCGGCTGGAACTCGGCTGTCGGCTGGTGTTGAGGGGCAGCATTGCGCCGCCCCCCAAATGATTTGTCGTTTTATTTCATGCCCGTGCCGGCAATGCCTGTCGTGATGTAGCGCTGCAGGAACAGGAATACGACGGTGACGGGTGCGAGGCTGAGGAAGGTCATGGCGAGGATATAGTGCCATTGCACCGAGAACTCCCCCTGGAAGGCGTTCAGCCCCACCTGCAGCGTGAAGTTTTCACGGCTGCTGAGAACGATCAGCGGCCAGAGGAAGTCGTTCCAGCGCCAGAGCACCGAGAAGATGGCGAGGACCGCAAGCGCCGGGGCCGTCAGCGGCAGGATGATGCGCCAGAATATGCGGAATTCGCTTGCCGCATCGACGCGAGCCGCCTCGATCAGTTCGTCGGGAATGGTCAGCATATATTGCCTGAGCAGGAACACGCCGGTCGGCGTCGCGACCGTCGGGATGATGACGCCCCAGAGATTGTCGACGAGGCCGACGCCGACGATCACGAGATAGGCCGGCACCATGACGACGGTGAGCGGGATCATGAGCGTCGAGATAATCAGCACGAAGATCGCCTTCTCACCGCGGAAACGGTATTTCGACAGCGCAAAGGCGGCCATGGCGTTGACGATCAGCGTCAGGACGGTTGCGACGAAGGTGACGAAGACCGAGTTCTTGAGGAAGGTCAAAAAGCTGAACCGGGTGAGCGGATCGGTAAAGTTCTCCGTCGCAACAGTCAGTTTCTGGACGGGCGTTATTTCGCGGGTATCGACGCTGACGGGCGGGCCGGGATTGGCAGGGTCGACCATCTGGGCTTTCAAGCCGATGCGGCGGATCATGGCCATTTCCCGCTCCATACCGTCGATGGGGGCTTTCCACAGGCTGAGCGGTTTGTCGTAACCCTGGACTTCCACCTGCACGGCGGCGCGCGGCAGAAGGCTCGGCGGAAACCGGGTGATTTCGGCTTCCGGTTTCAGCGATGACATGGCGGCCCAGACGACCGGGATGAGGACGGCAAGCGTGCCGCCGATGAGCCAGACCCAAGAGAGGATATCGGTGAGGCCGATCCGGCCGGGGCGGCGGGTGCGTGTGAGGAAAGAGACGGCGTTGGACATGGTCAGGACTCCATCTTTTTGCCGAGGCGCAACTGCACGAGGGTGAGTGCAAGAAGCACAAGGCCCATCAGAACCGATGCGGCGGATGCCAGGCCGAAGAGCCTCAGATCGCTGCCGAAGGCCATCTGGTAGATATATTGCACCACGAATGTATTGGCCGTGCCCGGTCCGCCGCCATTGGTCAGAACCCATGCTTCATCAAAGATCTGCACGGAGCGGATCATCAAGAGGATGAGCACGACGAGCAGGTTGGGGCCGAGAAGCGGGAGGGTGATGCGCAGGAGGGTGCGCCGGGGTGAGGCGGCGTCGATGGCGGCGGCTTCATAGAGGTCCTTCGGGATGGCCTGAAGGCCGGCGAGCAGGATCAGCGTATAAAAGCCCATGTGGAACCAGACCGAGACCACAACGACGAAGAACCGCGACCAGCCGACATCCAGTAGGAAGATTTCCGGCGGCACGCCCAGCATCTGGAAGAAGGCGTTGAGGAGGCCGTTGCGGTCCAGAAACCATTTCCAGATGAGGCCGATTACGACGGGCGACAGCAGGACCGGGTAAAAGAACATGGCGCGAAAGAAACCGCGCGCGGCAATCGCCCTGTTGAGGATGAGAGCGGTGATGAGCGCGACCAGCAACGTGGCGATGACGTTGAAGCCGACGAACCACAGCGTGTTCCAGATTGCGGTCCAGAACAGCGATTCCCGGCAGCTGCCGGGGTCCATATAGCTCTGGCAATCCAGCAGCTTGCCGAAATTCTCCAAACCGACGAAGGGGCGGTCGGTGATCAATAGTTCGGTGCCGCCGGTGAAGGCGTAACCGACGGCAATGGCAATCGGCAGGAAGGTGAAGATGCCGAAAAGAACGAGGTTCGGCATCAGGAAGATATAGGGCATGCGCCTTTTGCCGACCAGCCGCTCGATGAGATTGAGCGGCACTTCGGCAATCGCCATCACGGCATCGAGCGCGCGGTCGGACAGTCTCGCAAGCTTCGGATTGGCCATGCTTAACCTCTCCCTTCGCTCGCGATGCGCGGAAGTGCCAGTTCGGTGGCCGGATCGAAGACGTGCACCTTTTCCTGCGCTGGCATGATCTTCAGCACCGAGCCGGAAGCGGGGGCGAAATGGCCTGCCTGGTGCACGATGATCTGTTCTTTCTCGCCCTTGATATTGCCGTAGAGATAGGTCTCGGTGCCGAGGCTTTCATGATACTGAACCTCGAACGGCAGGCCGGTATCCGCGATGGTGAAATGCGAGGGGCGGATGCCCGCAAGAACCGCCTGCCCTGGACTGACGGCCGCCGGATCGACAAGGCAGGGCAGGGACACGCCGTAACCGGCATCGATGGCGATGCCGCCGTCTTCGCCCTTGGTGATGGTGCCCTTCAGCATGTTCATGCGCGGCGAGCCGAGGAAACCGGCGACGAAGAGATTGCGCGGATTGTCGAAAAGCTCAAGCGGGCTGCCCACCTGCTCGATGCGCCCGGCGCGCAGCACCACGATCTTGTCGGCCATGGTCATGGCTTCCACCTGATCGTGGGTGACATAGATCATCGTCGTTTTGATATCACGGTGCAGCCGGGTGATTTCGGCGCGCGTCTGCACGCGCAGCGCCGCATCGAGGTTGGAAAGAGGTTCGTCGAACAGGAAGATGTCAGGCTCGCGCACGATGGCGCGGCCGATGGCGACGCGCTGGCGCTGGCCGCCGGAAAGCTGTTTCGGCTTGCGGTCGAGATAGGGCTCGATGGCGAGCATGCGCGCCGCCTCGCTAATGCGGCTTTCGATCTCCGCCCGCTTGAAACGCAGGTTCTCCAGCCCGAATGCAAGGTTCTTGCGCACGCTCATATGTGGATAAAGCGCATAGGACTGGAAGACCATGGCGATCTTGCGCTCGGCCGGCGACAGCGCGCTGACATCGCGATTTCCGATGGCGATGCTGCCCGACGTCACGTCTTCCAAACCGGCGATGATGCGCAGCAGCGTCGATTTTCCGCAGCCCGAGGGTCCGACGAAAACGACGAATTCGCCGTTTTCGATCTGAAGATCGATATCATGCAGTACATGAACGGCGCCGAACGCCTTGTTGAGGTTTTCGAGTTGCAGACTTCCCATCATATGCTCCCTTCAACCGAGCTCGCCGTCGCGACGATCTCCTGACCGTTCCATCCCTCGGGCAAGGGCATCGCTCTCTTGATGGCGACATCATCAGCCGAAAAGTCGTGAACGCCTTCCAGATAGATCGCGGGCATGCCGCCCGGATAATCCTCCATGCCGACAATCCGGCCCTCAGCATCCTGCGTCCAAGCATTGGCGCGACCGGCCGCATCGGCGCTTGGCGCTATATCGGCATTGGTGGGGCGCAGATCGTATTGCAGGCCGGTGCCGAGCATGCCTGGCTGCTGCGCAAGTGTGATGCGCTCGAGCCTGACATTGTGAATGCCGGCCGCCGAGGTGGAGACAAGATTGATTGCTCCTTCCATCGAACCGCTTAAGTCTTCCACGATCAGATTGTCGACTCTGCCAGCCTGACGCTCCGGGCGGCGGTCGACAACGGTGACGGTGACCGCTTCGCCAGAACCCCAGAAACCGCCCGGCGTTTCATGGCACTCGGCCTCGATCCTTGAAAAGCGGATGTTCCGCATCGCGCCGCCATCACGGGAGAAAAGACCCATGCCGCGGTTTGACTGCACGACCTTGCAATCCTCGAACACCACATCGGTAAAATCGCCGAAGGATTCCGTGCCGAGCTTCAGTGCGCAGCTCATGCTGGAAACGGTGCAGCGGCGAACGGTAATATCGGCGCACATGCCCACTGCCTTGCCATCCGGCCCGGCGCTGGTCTTCAAGCAGATGCCGTCATCGGCGGTCGAGATGAAGCAATCCTCGATCAGCGCGCGCCGGCAGGCGTCAAGCACGATGCCGTCCGTATTGGGCAGCCGGCGGTCGTTTTCGATGCGCAGATTGCGGAAATGAAGGTCTTCGCAATCGACCATATGCAGCGTCCACATGGGGGAGCCACTAACGTTCAGGTTTTCAAGACGGACGTTGCGGCAGCTTTCAAGCACCATGACGCGCGGGCGCTTTTTCGCCGGGATATAGGTGCCCATGGCCTTGTCGTCGCCGATGATGAAGTTTTCACCGCCGGCCTCGATGCGGCCGGGACCGGTGACGGCGATGTCATGGGCGCCGTTCGCGATGATCATGCCGCGATCGGAGTCTTCGGCAATCACCGAAACACGGGTCAGCGCGTAAGCGTCGTAGTCTGAAACCGGCACGAGTACCGCATCTTCGGCAAGGTGCAGTTCTACGCCACTTTTGAGCTGGAGACCGGCGCTGACGTGCCGTCCCGCCGAGAGAGAAACGCGCCCGCCGCCTGCTGATGACGCGGCATTGATAGCGTGCTGGATGGTCGCCGTGGCATCGAGGCCACTGGCCGCAACTGTGATGTCCTGACTGATGTTCATGATGCTCACGATGCCTTTGGCCTTTTCAGAAAAACGTCGATAAGAAGCAGCATGGTCAGTGCCTGCCCATAGGGCGTGGGCAGGTTGGGAATGCGGCGGTAGAAATCGAGATCATGGCCCATCGGCGTGCCGTCGGAGACACCGTGAACGACGCCTTCGTCATCGATATTGCCGAGCACGGCTTTCAGCGCACGTTCCGCATGGGGACGGTTCTCTTCACCAAGAATGCCGGCCTCGATGCCGCGCAAAATGCCATAGGCGATGCCGGCCGTCGCCGATGTCTCGACCGGTGAGGTCGGGTCATCGAGCAGCGTATGGAACATGCCGTCTTCGCGCTGATATTTTCTTAGCGACCGTACCTGGCTTGCCAGCACATTGGCGAGGAAACGTTTGTCTTTCCCCGCAAGCGTCGGCACCAGTTCGAAGAGTTCGGGAATGGCGACAGTGATCCATGAATTGCCGCGCGCCCAGAAGGCGTCCGCGAAATTATGGCGCCCGTTGAAGGTCCAGCCGTGATACCAGAGCCCGGTGATGGGGTCGGAGAGATACCGCGCATGGATCATGAACTGGTAGACGGCTTCGTCAATCCAGTCCTGACGTTTACAGACCACACCGGCGCGGGCGAGAAACAGACAGGCCATGAACAGTGTGTCGTCCCAGAGCTCACCTTCATTCAGCCGTTCCTTCACGACATGCTGGAAGCCGCCATCTTCGGTTTTTGGCAATTGATGCACCAGCCAGTCGGCCCAGTCCTCCACCAGCGCCCGGAAATCCGGCCGGTCGACATGTTCGGTCAGAATGACGAGCGGCAGCATCGGCGCGGAACTGTTGATCTGGCGCGGCGGCAGGCCACGGTCGATCTGCCAGCCATACCATGTCACGAGGTCGTCCAGTGCCTTCCGGTCGTTGGCGGCGAGCGCCCGCCGCAGGAAGCCGTAAAGACCGACACCCACTTCCCAGTCCCATTCATCGAACTGGATCTTGCCGTCGGAACTGCCGCTGACCAGACCTTCCTGAATGCCTTTGAGGCGGCTGAAGGCGGCGGCGACATTGTCGATGGTCGTCCTGAGAGTGTCTTTTTCCATGCTTGGCTGGTTCATCTGTCAATTCCGCTTAGGAGTAGAAGGGTTTTGCAGCGCTGCCCGAAGCTGGGTCGGCACTGTCGAAGGTGATTTTCGGTTGTGGCTGGTCATGGTCGAAGGCCATGGCCTGTCCGCCGATGGTGAATGCGCCGTCCCAGTTGAGAGTGAGTTCCGGTCCGCCGGGTGGCGTGACTGAGAGGAGCCTGCTTTCGGCATCGAAGGTGATCTTCGTGGCGAGAATTTTCTCGCGGAAACGGGCGAAAGCTTGCGTGTCGCCGCAGCCGATGACACCGACCCAGCCGGCGCGGCGGCCGGGTGATCTGATCTCGCGGTTGGCGGTGGCGCCAGAGGTGACGGGTTCAAGGCCGTTCGTGGCGTAAAGGGCGGCAAAGCCGCGGCCGGAACGGGTGATGAGCCAGTTGCCTTCCACAAGCACCTCCTCCAGCCCGTCGCGGCCGAGATAGGCGTGGGTCCAGTCGTTGCGGTGATCCTCAGTGTCGAAGATCAGCATCGCCAGATCGCGATGTTGCGCCACGCGCGGCAGGATGCCGCTTCCCGCCCAATAGGAGGGGCGCTGGCTGCCCCACGGATCGTCCTCACCGGGATGATTGACCCACAGCCGCGCCATGGGGTGGCCGGAAAGCTTGATGTCCATGACGTGCTGCTGGTGACCCTTGCGGCCGGTCTTGTGATCGACAACGGTGGAAAGCTGGGCGGCCTCGTTCTTGAACAGTACGAGCTTGCCGGGCTCCAGCCCCTGCGCATAACGCGCTTCGACCGCACGGCCGCCTTCCAGCTGGGAGAGGGCGGCAAGATGCGCTGGCGGCAGGTAGTTGCCGCAGCAGAACATCGGTAGCGAGGCGACGCCATTGTTAAGCCAGCCCTGACCGAAGGCGACCTGCGCAAACGGCGCCAGTTCCGTCAGCGGCCCGGCGCGCAGCTCCTTGTCATAAGCCCGCCCTTGCGAACCGGAGGGAACGCCGCCAAGCGTGTGCAGCGCGATCATTTCGAAAATGAGATCGATCTGATAGCGCGCGCGGGCGGCAAGCTCCGGTCCTGCCCAATGTTCGATGGCCAGAAGGCCGATGAAATCTACCGGATAATAGGCAGCGGAGTTCCATTCGGCCAGCCCATGGGCCTCGACGCTGTCGAACCAGCGCTCCAGCCGGTCGGCCGCCAGCGCCGCCTGTTCTTTGCCGGTGCGGCCCGACGCGGCGAAGACGGCATCCGGCAGATATTCGCCGGCCAGCAACTGGCTGGTGTGGAAGCACAGAACATGGTTCTCGCTCCAGAACCACATGACGTCATTGCCCGGTTCGTCCACCCAGTAGCGATAGCCGAGGATCGAGGCATCGATCCGCGCCCGCATCTCTGCCGGCAGGCGATCACCATAGGCGCGCACCAGCCACAGAAGCGGGATCATGACGAAATCGGAGCAGTCTTCCCGCCGATCAATGGAATGCAGCGTCGCATCGACGATGCCGCCGATCTTCTCGATGTCATCGCTGCCGGTGGCGACCATCGCCAGCGCGCGGCCGATGCGCCAGGTGCCGAAGCAGGCGCTGAAGGAAAGCGCTGCCTTTTTTCGCTCGATGATATCGGCCTTGGATGCTTCCGGCGCGATATCATGCATGAACGCGGCGTCGATGACGCGCGTTACCGTTCCCGTTTCCGAACCCATGGTGATTTTGACACCGTGATACCCATCCGAAATGCCTGTCGTTTCGGGGATCGTCAGCGAGGCTTGCCCCGCCTTCAGCACCGTATTCACCTCCGCAAGCGTGGCGCGCTCATGGCCATGGCTTTTGACGGCGATATGCACCGGCAGATCGTGCGAAGGCGGCGCCCCGAAGACCAGTTCGAGGGCCGAGCCGGAAAACACGTCCCGCGCAGGGTGAACATCGCGCACCAGCGCAGCAAGGCGCTTCGTCTCCTCGCGGTCGAGCGGCACGGGCAGCACGACGGTCAGCGGCACGGCGTCGACGACCTCAAGCTCGAAGAACCAGATGATGTCGCGCTCCGCCAGATCCTCGCAGAGCAGCAGCACCTCGTTATCGCCGGCCGAAAGATCGAGCGTGATGTCACGGCAGCTTTCGACATTGCGGATGAAGGGTTGGAAACGGACCTGTTCGACGCCGCCGACCCAGATGCGGACGCCACCGCATGTGCGCAGCCGAAAATGCGCCTGTCTTGCAGCTTCGCTGCGGAATGTGCCCTTCAGCCAGCGCTGCACGTGGGTGGGAACATGCCAGAAGCCGGTGAATTCGACGCGGCGGTTGGAGCCTGGCAGGTTGAGGTGCGAAACCGTAAAGCCATTCTCGGGTGCGATATCGCGGTCGATCATGGTCTGCTGGAAGGCCTTGCGGCAGGGCAGGTCGCCCACATCCACGAAACCGTTGATGAAGCGATAGTTCACGCGGTCTTCGGCGGGGGCCGCGGTTCCGGGAAAAGACGTCTCTACCAGATCGGAGACGATCCATGCGGTCACCGTTTCGCCGTTTGCGACGGTATATGTCGGCTGCGACGCGTTCGCCGCAAATGGTCCATCCGTCATAATGGATCGCCTCCCGTCGATCTTTATGAAATTATTTTCACAAACCTGTTTTCGCTCTTTCGCTTCGATTTGTGCGATTTCGCCAAAACAAACAGCTTGACGTTTATTCTGTCAAGCCGCAAAACATTATAAATCGAATTAAGCAGAGGAGCTTCCGTTCGATTTATGAAAATATTTTCATTGGGAGGATGAGCATGATGAAATTGTTTTCGGGCGTCAGCGCCCTCGTAGTGGCCTCAGTCGCCGGTCTTGCGACGGCCCAAGCCGAGACCCGAACGATTACTTTCCTTTTTACGGATGACGACCAGGGGTACGTGCAGCGCATGGCCGATCTCAGCAAGGAGTTCGAGGCTGCCAATCCAGGTGTGAAGATCAATTTCGTGTCTTCGGGTTATGATGCGGTTTCCAAGCAGCTGCCGGTGCAGCTTGCGGTCGGCGAAGGTCCTGATATCGCCAAGATCACCGACTGGCAGCTTGCACCCTATTATCTCGACATGCGCCCTTACATGAGGGATGCGGATGCCTTCGCCAAGCTGCACGGTTCGAGCCTCGATCAGCTTCGTCTGCCGAATGTCAACGATCCGCAGTCGATCAATGGTTATATGGCGTCGCAGACGCTGAACCTGCCCTTCGTCAACAAGACGCTGTTCGAGCAGGCGGGCGAACCCTTGCCGGGCCCGACCGCCAAATTCAGCGAGATCGTCGAGGCTTCCGCCCGGGTCGCCAAGGCAACCGGCGTGCAAATCCCCTTCACCATGGATCGGTCCGGCCACCGTTTCTCTGGCGGCGCCTTTTCTTACGGTTCGACCTATGTGAAGGACGGCAAGTTCAGCTTCCCGGATGAGGCGGCCAGGAAATACATCGCCGATATCTATTCATGGACGCAGAATGGCAGCTTCCCCAAGGAAATGTGGGGTGCGGCTGGCGGTTCGCAGTACAAGAACATGGGCGACGAATTCGTCAACGGCAATGTCGTGACCTATCTGGCCGGTAACTGGATGGTCAATCCGTTCCAGAACAAGATCGGCGACAATTTCGAATGGACGGCGATCAATGCGCCCTGCGGCGATGCCGGATGCTACGCCATGCCCGGCGGCACCGCCATTGTCGGCTTCAAGCGCACCAAATATCCGGAAGATGTGGCGCACTTCATCGAATTTCTCGGCTCCGAAAAGGTGCAGCGGGAAATCGCCGAGAACTACGTCATCCTGACTGGCGCAGAGATCGTCGATCCGCAATACAAGCTGAAGAGCGAAGACGCCAAGGCGGCGATGAAGGTGTTCCTCGACAACAAGAAGAACGTGCCGCAGGCGGCCCGCGATTTCGAACGCGTCAAGGGCGGCAGCGCCATTTATCAGCAGATCGTGCAGCGCATGAGCCAGCTCATCGTCGGCGAATTGACGCTCGACCAGACCTACAAGGTTCTGGAAGACGACGTCGCAAAGATCAACGAGGCGGTTGCGGTCAAGAAATAAGAGCGTCGCTTCGAGATAAAACGTCGATCTGCCCGGAGCGAGCTTCGGGCAGATCGCGCCGCCATCTGCCGGCCGTTCTCTTACATGCGATCTATCTTGATCAGCATATCGAAAAAAAACTGCAATATGCCCGGCTTAAAGCTGACGGCGCGGTGCGCCGAACCTTTGCGCGCGCCTGCTTTCGTCACGCGTCAAATCACAGGATCCTCCGTCATGGCCAAACTGAAGATGTCGTCCATTCCCTCCGCACGCTCGGCCCTGCTTGCCTCCGTTGCATTGCTGGTACTCGTTTCGAGCGCCGAAGCATTCGATAGCAATGCACTGGCAGGTCAGGGTTATGCCATCGCGGTGCCTGAGCCGGTCGCCCCCTATCCGCTGCCGCTTGCCGACAATTACCGCAACCAGACCGGCAAGAATGAGAAGGGCGAGGCGGTTCGCGCCTATGACGACCGGGACAATCCGATCATCGAAATCCTCTCCGGTTTCAACCGCATCTGGACGCTTGGCGATGAAAAATGGGCGGATGGCGGTGCCAATGGCGATGGCCCGGCGGATTTCAGCCATGTGAAGATCGTCGATCCCGCTATCTGGCAGGAAAACATGCGTTACGTGCTGTCCGTCACCGGCGAGAACCGCACGCGCGCCGCCGCTTTCGAAGCCTATATGAACGACCGGCGTTCGCAGGGTTACAGCGTCATCGACGGCATGGGGCCGCTTGCCGCCTGGTATCGGGAAGGGGCGGGCGCAACGACGACGATCAATCATACGCTGGCGGATTTCGATCCGAACGAGGTCATCGCTCTCAAGGAAGACGACAAGGGCACCGAGGCGGGTGCTGCCGATAGCGAACTGAAGGATTTCGTCGCCTTCATGAAGGTGATCCGCGGCCCGGAGGGCACGACCTCGCCGGCAAAATATTTCTATTCCTCGCCACGGCCCTGGCGCATGAACGACAAAGGCGAGGTGATCGAGACCGGCAAGGAAACGATTGGTGACCGCAGCTTTGAAGGCTATGAAAGCGATCGTGGCGTCATCGTGCCGGCGCTGAAATACGTGCGTGAAACCCGCGGTCGCGGCAAGGATGGCGGTTTTCCGAGCGGGCACACCAATGCCGCCTATCTGGCCGCCATCGCTTACGCCTATGCGGTGCCGGAGCGCTTTTCCGAATTGCTGACAGCGGCCTCCGAACTCGGCGAGAGCCGCATCGTCGCCGGCATGCATTCGCCGCTCGACGTGATCGGCGGCCGCATCACCGCAACCGCCATGGCCGCCGCCATGTTGCAGGACCCGAAAAATGCCGAGGTGAAGAAAGCCGCGCATGCGGCCTTGCAGGCCTATTTCACTAAGCGCCTGCCGCAGGGTCAGTCGCTCATCGATTTCGCCCATGGCGCAAAGCCGGATGTCGACCAATTTGGCGATGCGGCGAAGAACGGGGCGGATTATCGCCGGCGCATGACCTATTCCTTCAGCCGCGACAAGGCCGCAGGCGATGCGCCGATGGTGGTGCCGAAGGGGGCGGAGGTTCTGCTGGAGACACGTCTGCCCTATCTCGATGCCGCCCAGCGCCGCGCCGTGCTGTTTTCCACCGGCATTGAGGCCGGTTATCCGCTGCTGGATGACAGCAATGGCTGGGGCCGGATCAATCTTGTGGCCGCCGCCGGTGGCTACGGCGCGTTTAACGGCGATGTCGAGGTGACGATGGATGCTGCCGCCGGCGGGTTCAATGCGGCGGACACATGGGCGAACGATATTGCCGGGGCAGGGCGTCTCGTCAAATCCGGCAGTGGAGCGCTGACGCTTGGCGGCCATAACAGCTATGGCGGCGGCACGATCGTCCGGGAGGGAACGCTGGTGGCGTCCTCCGCCAATGCGCTGGGAGCCGGCGGCGTGCTGGTGAGCGGCGGCAGGCTTTCGCTCGGGGGAGAGAAGCAGGTCGTCATCGGCGGTGACTATCACCAGTCTGGCGGCACGCTGGCGATCGACCCACAGAAGACTAAGCTTCGGATCAAGGGCAATGCGGTGCTGGATGGCGCAACGCTGAGGCTCGTTTTCGATGGCGGCGCGCCAGTCACGGGCACGCGGCTTGACGTGATCTCCGCCAACGGTCTGACCGGGACATTCGCCACGATAGATGCGGGCAATGTGAAGGTGCGGCCAGTTTATACCGGCTCGGCACTGTCGGTGGTGGTCGAATAAGCCTACGCAAAATATGGTTGGGCGCGGCATGCGCAGCCGCGCCGCTCGCTCTTGACTTTACGTGCCGTAGGCTAATTGGCCGCCCTACAGGAAATAGCAAACCCGGAGCGGCTGCAGAGCGGTTCCAAATTGCGGACGGATCGCCCGAACGCGAAGCTATCAAGCTTTGGCCGGGGTCACCCCTACCTCTGCAATCGGGGATGAGGAGACCTCGTGCCAGATTTCGGCATCGATCTTCCCGGAGAGTTCCGGATACTTATGTGGATCAAAGACCGGGTTCTTGGACTGTTTCTGTTCGAAGTAGTCGCGTGTCAATTTGACGACCAGTGGCGACAGCAGGCAAATCGCGACGAGGTTGATGGATGCCATCAGGCCCATCGATGCGTCGGCAGCGTCAAAGACCGTGATGGCGCTCTCGTAAGACCCCCAGAGTACCATCAACAGCAGGCCGATACGCGCTGACGTCAAACCGATCTTGTTGTCCAATCCAAGATAGACCAGAGCATTCTCGGCATAGGAATAGTTGCCGAGCACCGAAGTCCAGGCGAAGAAGAAGATCGCGATCGCAATGAAGTAATGCCCTGCACCGCCGATATGGGCAGTCAAGGCAGCCTGCGTTAGTGGCGTACCGGTCAACTCACCGCCCGGCACAAGCACCCCGGACAACACGATCATCAGCCCTGTTGCGGTGCAGATCAATAGCGTATCGATGAAGACGCCAAGCGCCTGCACCATGCCTTGCGAGGAGGGGTGATGTGGATTGGGCGTCGCAGCTGCGGCAATGTTCGGCGCCGAGCCCATGCCGGCCTCGTTTGAGAAGAGGCCACGCTTGACGCCGTTCAGCATTGCGCCGGCAATGCCGCCAACTGCCTGTTCGAAGCCGAACGCGCTCTTAATGATAAGCATGAATGCCGCGGGCACATCCGCGATGTTGACGATCAGAACGTACAAAGCAACGCCGAGATAGGCGACCGCCATGAAGGGGACTACATATTCTGCGCAACGTGCGATCTGCTTGATCCCGCCAAAAATGACCACACCGGAAATGATGGCAATCACGACACCAACGGCAAGCTTGGGTACCCCAAATGCGCCATTCATCGCCTCGGCGATCGAATTTGCCTGCACCGCGTTGAACACGAGGCCAAAAACCAGGAGCAGGCATACCGCGAAGATTGTCGCTGCCCAGGGGGCGTTCAGGCCGCGAGCGATATAAAATGCTGGGCCGCCGCGATACTCGCCGCTTTGCCCGCGAACCTTGAACAATTGCGCCAGCGTGCTTTCTGCGTAGGCTGTTGCCATGCCCAGTGCTGCCACCAACCACATCCAGAAAAGAGCGCCTGGCCCGCCCAGCGTCATTGCAACCGCAACGCCCGCCAGATTACCTGTGCCGACCCGCGAGGCGAGGCTGGTGCAAAGCGCCTGGAACGGCGTGATGCCAGCTGAATCCGTCTCAGGCGCACGCATGACGACGCGGATAAACTCCGGAAAATGACGTATCTGCAGGCAGCCCAGGCGAAATGTGAAGAACACGCCTACAGCCAGCAATCCGTAGATGAGAACATAGCCCCAAAAAAACGTATTGAGAAATCCTATGATCGACGTCATGCCAGTCTCTCCTGTTTTCGCGGTTGCACTAAAGTTGTCTGCGATGCCTTGGCCGTCGCTTTCGTCCGGCCGATGACGTCAGGTTTTCGGGGGCGTATCTGGAGTGCCTCCCGCAGATGGAGTTGCGGCGTGTGCTTGATGCGCGCCGTCATCTGGGTTTCGATATCGCTTATGTGGGTGATCATGACGCACGCGCGAGCCGCGTCGCTCCGTAACCAGGCCGCGGGACTGCAGTCGTGTCAGAGATTGCCGGACGACCGTGCGTGACACATTAAACAAGGTCGTCGGTTTCTGTTCGCCGAGCCGCATTTCAGGTTGCAACCGACCGCAGAAGATCGCGTCGATAATTGTCCGGTCAATGTGCAAGGACAACGGCTCCAATGCTGCTCTTCAGAATGTCTGCCTATAGTTTATGCATCCAAACTGAACTATCACCTTGGAGACAAGAAAGAGCAATAGTTGCGCCAACTTAATTGATTCCGAACAAACGATTTACATTCAAGTTTGGCGTGCGCGAGGAGCGGCCGTGCCGGTATAGGCGCGTTCGCTCCAGAGCAGGGATTTGCGCAAGGGACCGGACATTGCTTCGGTTATGGCGCCCACGAACAGGATGTGGTCTGCGGCATCAATGGAACCGACAAGTTCGCAATCCATTGACAGAAGCGCATCGGCAAGCCTGGGGCTTCCTGACGGCCAGACATCCCAGTCTCCGATGCTGAACCGGTCCGGGTGATTTCCCTTGCCCGCAAACACGTCGGCAATCTCCTCCTGCCCTCTGGCGAGCGCCGCAACGGAGAAGCGTCGGCTCGCTGCGATGAGATCGACCATGCGGCTGCTGGCGTCGATGGAGATGATCAAAAGCGGCGGTTCTGCGCTGAGCGGCATGAAGGATGTGATTGTGCGCCCGACCCGTTCGCCAGCGTGGGAAGCCGCAGCCACCGCCACGGTGAAGGCGAGGCCGGCCATTACATCCTTGAATTCACGCGGGGAGATCGTGGGAGAAGAGCACGACTTCAGCGGAATATGCGCATGATTAACCGCACCGCCATCGATCAGCCTGAGATTGTGAGACATGATGTGCCGGGCTACCCGCCCGCTCCTGGATTTTTCGAAAAGATGGACATTTTCGCGGCTGCGCCATTCATGATGTCGGCATTGTCTGGCGGTGACTTTTTCTGGTGTACTCTTGGCCAGATGCCGGAATAATGGCGATTGAGGTCGAGCCATGCATGCAGTCCGGCTTCGGTATCCGGCCGGATCGCTGCGGCGGGACATTCGCGCTCACATATCCCGCAGTCGATACATTGGTCCGGGTGAATGACGAGCATGTTCTCGCCTTCATAGAAACATTCGACAGGACAGACTTCCACGCAGTCCATGTATTTGCAGGCGATGCAGTTTTCGGTGACGACATAGGGCATGGGAATGCTCGAAGAGAGTTGCAGCCGGACGGCGGCTGTCCGGCTGCGCCTGATCCGGCGGGCCGCTCAAGGGCAGCGGGACCGGCCGGATCGGTGGGGCTCAAATCAAAGGCGGGCCGCGACCGCCTGCCAGTTCACCAGTTTGTCGAGGAAGTTTTCAAGGTAAGCGGGGCGTTTGTTGCGGAAATCGATATAATAGCTGTGTTCCCACACATCGCAGCCAAGAAGGGCCTTTTGCCCGAAGCAGAGCGGATTGACCCCGTTTTCGCTACGGGTGATCTTCAGCGAACCGTCGGTATCCACCACCAGCCACGCCCAGCCCGAACCGAATTGCGAGGCGCCGGCAAGGGCGAAATTCTGCTTGAACAGCGCGACCGAGCCGAAGGACTGCGTCAAGGCCTCTTCCAGTTCCTTGGGGATCGCATGATTTTCCGGGCCCATGATTTCCCAGAAGAGATTGTGGTTCCAGTGCTGGGAGGCATTGTTGAAAATGCCGGATTGCGCCACCGCACCCTTCTCATAGGTGCCACGGACGATCTCTTCGAGGCTGCTGTTTTCCCATTCGGTGCCTGATATCGCCTTGTTGAGATTATCGACATAAGCCTTGTGGTGAAGATCGTGATGGAACTTCAGCGTCTCCTCGGACATGCCCGCGTGGGCAAGCGCATCATGGGCGTAGGGGAGGTCGGGAAGCTGGAAAGCCATGGGTGTTCCTTTGTCACTGTTTGCTCAAGAGCATGTAAAAAGCCTTGCGAAAACAAGGTGACAGTACTTCTAGGACCTCAACCATGGTTCAGGTCAAGAGGTTTTTTGAAAGGCCATGCGACGCTGACGCGCAAGCGGGAAGAAAGCGCTTTTGGATCCGGTAGAGCGGCTTCGGCAGAGCAGAGCCACTATGCTCCACCGGTCTTAATGGCCTCTACGACTGCCGTTCTGCTTGATATTTTGGGGGCGACTGCGCAGCATGCCTTCCGTTGTCGATGAGAGGGAGAAAGTCTTGGCCAGAGCCGTTGGAATTGGTGGCGTATTCTTCAGAGCAGCAGATGCTGCCGGTCTGGCCGAATGGTATGAAAAACATCTCGGCATCGACGATCTACATAAATCCGTGTGGCATCAGGAGGCTGGGATGACGATTTTTGGGCCTTTCGCCAGAAATAGCGAATATTTTGGTCGTGCTGAACAGCAATGGATGATCAATTTCCGGGTGGATGATCTCGATGCTCTTATCGCGAAGCTGACGGCAGACGGCGTCGAGGTTGAAACCCGCGCCGAATGGGATTCGGAGGTGGGGCGCTTCGCAAGGATACATGATCCGGAAGGTAATCCGGTGGAATTGTGGGAACCCGCTCGGAGCTGATGATATTTGTGCCCCGCACGGATATGACTGGAAGGTGAGTGATTTCTCTCGCGCCAGGGTTGATGCCGGATCGATGGCCGCGCTGTTTCGACATGGGCTTTCCGAGGAGAACGGTCGCTCAGATTGGGATAAACACAATTCTGACCGACAGATTCTGATCTCTGTCCGGCGCGTCATGCCTTCTCAATCAATCGCTCATATGCCTTGCGGCACGATCGGCGCCCTCAAAGCCCGAGGAACTTGAAAGGTTTGGTGTCCTTCAGGCTCTCATTCGCCATACCCGAATAAATATGGATCTGATTGGGGCCGAGATCGAGTTTCTTGACCGCACCGGTTTCTTTCGAGAGATCGAGTTTCGTCATGTCGATCCAGAAGATATTCGGCGTCAGAGCCGATTCAAAGAAATAGAGTTTGCGTTTGTGATCAATCACCGTGCGCCAGCGGGTTGAGGAAATATTCGGCTGGTCCGGTGTGGTGATGCCGTAGGGAACGGAGACGTTGCGGATCACGCTGAAGACGCTGGCGATGGCTTCGACAGGGTTCTCGCTCTTGGGAATGGCGTTGGCGTAGAAAGAGGCGCGGGCGAACCGGTCCGACGCCCGGTTGGTGCCCGGCAGCATGACAGTGCCGCCGATCTGCTGCCAATATTCGTTGAGTGCCAGCTGGTGGTCGAAGGTCGGCGAATTGGTCATCACCTGATACTGACGCCCGTGATGGATGACTTGCTTGCCATCGATATATTCAACGATCGCGCTGTCGCCGCTCGCATCCGAAAGGGAAAGGTGCAACGTTGCCAGACGCTCTTCGCCGGGCACATTGTCGGTCACGATTGTGAAGGGGTTTTTCTCGAGCGCAGCGACGGCCTCTTCCACCGTCGCGAAATTGTCGAGCACGTATTGCGCCCAGGCCGCGATGGACAGGCCCGGCGATTTGCCGTCATAGGCGGGATAGCTCGACTCAACCAGCCAGAGGACGTTCGCAGCAAGCCCCGCCTCATTCATGCCGTCGGTCGTCGAAATATCATAGCCCGATGCAATGACGCTACCGTATTTCGAAGTCCATTTGACCGAATTCGGCCCGGCCTCGCCGGAGCGCTCCATGCCGCGGGGGAAGACCCAGATATTGGTTCCCACATCCGTTTTCCAATCCATCGACCGGGCCGTCATCACCTGATCATTTTCGCCGAGATAGACGAACCGCGTACAGGCCTGCGCGACAGAGGTTGTGAGCGTCGCGATGGAAAAGATCGCGGCGGTGCAGGCGGAAAAAAACGGAAGGGTGTTCAGGCGCATGGGAACGTCTCCGGTTCTCGCGGTACCAATACAGCGTATGATAGAAAATCGGACTTGTTGGCGCGTGTCAAATAGGTTTAGCTGCAGGCGATCGGTTGGGGAGACGTCATTGCTAAAATTATCAGCTTTGGTGGCCGTTATGGCTTTTTCTGCAAGCGCGGCCTCAGCCGCGGATCAACTCGGCTCCCTGCCTGCGAGGGTTGATGACGCGGATTGGGCGTTTCAGGCAACGGGTTATCTGTGGGCGGCGGGTTTGAGCGGCAACATTTCGCCCTTCCGTCGCGCGCCGACGCTGCATGTCGAAAAATCCTTCTCCGACGTTATGGAGGATCTCAACTTCGGCGGGTTCTTGAACATCTGGGGCCGTTATGACCGCTTTGTCCTGTCCGGCGATCTAATGTATGTCGACACCACGGACAGCAAGGCGGCCGGGCCGCTGCCGGCGCTGCAAATCCCGGGTTTGCCCGCCCTTCCGGCTGGCGCGGCAATCGATGCGAACGTCGATACGCAGGAGTTCATGGCGACGCTTCAGGCCGGTTACCGGATCGTGGATGCAGACGGATTTTCGCTCGACGCCTTGGCGGGAGCCCGCTTCTGGCATATCTCCAACGAGGTGGCGGTCACTGCCAGCCATCCCCTGATCGGCAGCGTATCAGCCAGGCATAAGGAAAGTTTCGGTTGGGTTGATCCCGTCATCGGCGCGCGCGCCTTTTTCAGCCTTACGGACAAGCTGTCCGTCCAGGGGCAGGTGGATATTGGCGGTTTCGGCGCGGGATCCGATCTCACCTGGTCAGCGCTCGCGACGGTGAACTACATCTTTACCGATACATTGTCCGTTTCGGCGGGCTACAAGGTTCTCGATGTCGATTATTCGGATGACGGTTATGTTTTTGATTCGAGGCTGAGCGGGCCGGTGGTCGGTCTGACCTATCGGTTCTAGCCATTGAATTGCGTTGTCTCGCCACCGTTCATATCCCATCTGAGAAACAATTTTAGTTTCCCCTTAACTTTGGTTTTCATCCGTTCTTGCAGACCAACGCTTGTTGCAATAACTTCTGGTTGTTGTTTGACTCGAAGAGCCGAATGGCTTGAAATTGGCGGACCGCGATTAAAATTCACGGATGAAAAATGATATGCATGCCATGGTGTTGGTATGATTGATTATTACGCGAATTTTTAATGTGTACAGTTCTTTGAGCAAATGATCGGGACTATCGTCTCGTAAAGAAAGATACTACTTTAACGCTTCTTGGATCAGATGAACTGATCTATGCACCCGGTAGGGGATCGACAGCAAGGACAGCTGCAGAGTGAAGCATGGGCGGCATTGCCGCGACAACTTCATTTCAAATGCAGGCCTCCGAAATATGTCACTTGCTGCTTTCATTCCTGGTTTCCGACGGCTAGTCCCTCCTGACTTTTGTCTCGCAATTGTGCCGGTTGCTCGAATCTCAGCCAATTCTCCGAGGAGCGCGCGAAACAGTTTCAAGCGGACCTTTTTCATTGCGCTTTTTGCAACCCTGATCGCGTCAGGGCAGGCAATTGCACAGTCGCCCGCCGATGATTTTTCCCGGCGGCAAGAACAACAAGAACAGTTGCAGCGGCTGGAAAACCTGAAACAGGTCACGCCTGATGGCGTCGCTGGTCGTGAGAGCCGAGCGCCAGGAGACGGCGCGAAATCCGCTGGTCCTTGCTTCGATATCTCACGTGTAGAGATCGAAGGTGCGACAAGGCTGTCCGCCGCTGAATTCAGAAAAATTACGCAGCGTTACGACAATCGCTGCATCGGTGTTGCGGATATCACCACTCTGCTGAAGGCCATCACCGACCTCTATCTGGACAAGGGATTTGTGACGTCACGCGCCTATGTTCCCCCTCAGGACATAGCCGGAACAGGGTTGCTGCGGCTGGTCGTCGTCGAGGGCACGATCTCGGATATCTATCTTAACGGTCAACCGGCTGGGCGAAACGGTTCATTCGCTACGGCTTTTCCCGGCGTGAAGGGTGAGGTCGCCAATATCCGCGATATTGAACAGGGGCTGGACCAGATCAACCGGCTGTCATCGAACGACGCGAAAACCTCGATGTTGCCGGGCAAAGAGGACGGCACGTCCATCCTCAACGTCGAGAACAAGCCGCGCAAGCGCTGGTACGCGAGCATTTCCAACAACAACCTCGGTCAAGAAAGTACCGGTTACTCCCAGACCAATGTTTTTGTCGGCTTAGACGACCTGCTGGGCATCAATGATCAGTTGGGGTTTTCCTATGGGCGCAGCGGCCCGGACTACCCTTGGGACGACGATGGTCGCGGGCACAGCAACAGCTATTCGCTCAATACGAGCGTAGCTTATGGCTACTGGACTTTTTCAACGAATGGGTCCTGGTACGAATATGAGAGCACCATTCCCGGCAATTTTGGACCGATCGAAACATCGGGAAATTCCGGTCAGGTTGGATTTGGCATAGACCGCGTCATTCTGCGCGACAAGGATTCCATCACGACCCTCAGAGGCGGTCTCACCTACAAGCAGACCGACAATTTTCTTCTCGGCAATCGAATTGAGGTGGGAAGCCGTCGATACACGATTGGCAGTCTGGGCCTGTCGCGTTCACAGAGAATTCTGGGTGGCGTCGTCGCTCTGGATTTTGCCCTCGATAAGGGGCTTGATCTCTTTGATGCCGTGGAGGCCGGAGAGCCGGGGGCGGGCACGGCTGATCCTCGGTTTCTGAAATTCAACACGACCGTCAGCGCGACGCGGCCGTTCGAGGCGGCTGGCCAGCGGTTCGAGTTAACGACGCTCCTCAATGCCCAATATTCGCCCGACAACATGTTTGGCGCAGAACAGATCGGACTTGGTGGCTCCAGCAACGTACGGGGCTCAAGGGAAAGTGTCATATTCGGCAACAACGGATTTTTCAGTCGTAACGAACTGACGTGGCGGACAATGCCATGGGAGGGCACAAGTGTGGCGCCCGTTCTGGGCGAATTACGCCCCTACCTTGGTCTCGATTACGGCCGCGTGTTTTCACAGGATCGCTTCGATATCTCCGACGGCCACCTCGCAAGCTGGACCGTTGGCGCGAAACTCGTGGGCGGAAACATCAGCGCCGATTTCGGCTATTCCCAGGCATTTTCCAGCAGCGTCAGTCACGGACGCGGCAATCTTATTTTCGCCAGTGTGACGGCACGCTGGTAGGCTTCAAAAGAGAATATTATGATCAGATCTTCTTTTCACACCTCCAAATTATCTTTCGTATCCGCACTGGTGGCCATAGTCATTGTCGTTTCCGGTTGCGGTGGCCGGGCAGCGCATCCGGTAGCTTCGACAAACCCTGCCGACAGCGCTTTCGATTGCGCCGGCATAAAGCGCGAATTCGAGACCAATGAGCGGCAAGTGCTGGCGACGGTGAAAGAGCGATCCGATGCGCAGGGAAAAAATGTGATCCTGGGCGCGACCGGTGTTCTTCTGTTTTGGCCGGCCCTTTTCTTCATGGATCCGAAATCGCCAGAGAAATTGGAAATCGACGCATTGCGTAACCGCAATCAGGTTCTTGCCGAGATCGCCAAAAGCAAGAAATGCCCGGCCCCGCAATCGAAGCTGGCGGATGTCTACAAGAAACTCGACACCAAGCCCTCCCAAGCCGACACGAGCAGGAAAGATCGCTAAGCCGCCCGCATCACCGCCGCCAAGCCGGTGATGCGGCTGCCCTGTTTTACTGACCAATGAGGACACCGATGAGCAGAAACGCAAAAAAGCCGAATGGCCAATCTGCGCAGATGAGGCTGGCGCACCGCCGCCTTGCTGTGCTTGGTCGACAGGGTCTCGTCGGCATTCTGAGTTCGGTTCTGATCTTTCAGCCTGTGTTGCTGCGTGCGCAGGAAATCGCCCCCGATCTGGGGGCGGACCCAAACAATCGCCCTCAGATAGGGGCTGCCCCGAACGGGGTTCCGCTCATCGATATCGTTGGGCCCAACAACCAGGGCCTGTCCCACAACAAATACAACGATTTCAACGTCGGCACACCCGGCGTCATTCTCAATAACTTCAATGGTGAGGTGGGCACGTCGAAACTGGGTGGCGTGACACCGGGCAATCCAAACCTTCAAGGCAAAGGTTCTGCCACCGTCATCCTCAATGAGGTCACGTCGCAAAACCGCAGTTCGCTTCTCGGGCCTACCGAAGTGTTCGGCGGCCGCGCCGACGTCATCATCGCCAATCCAAACGGTATCACCTGCGACGGTTGCGGTTTTATCAACACGCCGCGCGCCATGCTGACGACGGGTGTGCCCGACGTTGGCACTGACGGACGTCTCAATGGCTTCACGGTCAATAGCGGAGACGTCACATTTGGTCCGAAGGGTGCGAATTTTGCGACGGGAGACGGGAGGGTCGATCTATTCGATATCGTATCCCGCACCATCCAGATTGACGGCACGATTTATGGAGAGGATTTGCGCCTCACGGCCGGCAAGAGCAAGTTCGATTATTCTACTGGCGATGCGACGGCGCTCGATGCGACCTCTGGAACACCCGAATATGCAATTGATGGTTCCGCGCTCGGGGCCATGCAGGCCGGCCGCATCAAGATGGTCGTCACGGAAAAGGGCGCCGGTGTTCGCATGCGCGGCGACATGGCCGCCAATGCCGGCGAGCTTTCGCTATCGGCAGACGGCAAGATTTCGATCGGCAATGCCTCTGGCAATAACGGCGTCAGCATCTCCTCTAAGGGAAGTGCTTCGGCCGGTCGTCTGACCTCGAAGAAATCGGTGTCGGTCAAGGCGGGTAAGGACGCCAGGGTCGCTTCTATCGGTACAGAAGAGGATATCCTGATTAATGGTGGGGCCGGCTTCGTCGATGTCGCTGGTACTCTCGGGGCCAGTGGTGCACTCAACCTTCTGGCAGATGGGCGTATTGCCTTGGCCGACGCGTCGGCTGCCGGACCTGTTTCGCTATGGTCGGGGGCTGGTTCCATTGCCATCAGCGGCACGGCCCAGTCTGGCGCGGCGATGTCGCTTACGGCGACCTCAGGCGCGATCACAGCGGGCTCGCTGCTTTCGAAAGGCGATCTGGCGCTGCTTTCCGGCCTTGATCTCGGGATTTCCGGGCTCGTGCTTGCAGAAGGGAATTTGCAGGCTTCGGCTGGCACCGACATCCGCTATGACAGTCTGGAGGCAAACGGAGACGTTTTGCTGTCTTCGACAAATGGTGTCATCAGCTTCGATAAACGCACGGCCGCCGGGGGCGGCATCAGGATCAGGCAGCAAAATGCCGACCTTTCCAATAACAGGAGCAGACTTGCTACATCCGGCACGCTCTACATCGATGCCAATAATATTAATCTCACCAACAGCACGCTAACGTCAGGTGGCATTGATCTCACCTCATCTGGAACGACAGATCTGACGGGTGCGCGGCTCAATGCTGTCACTGCGAGCAGCACAGCTCGTTCCGTTCAGGGGGCAGGTGACATCGCGATCCAAGCGGGTAGCCTTGCTGCGAATGGCGCTACCAACATTCTGGCTGCCCATAATCTGACGCTCTCGCTTTCGCAACTTGCCAACTCCGGTCAGCTGGCTGCTGGCAATGATCTTACCCTCAATATCGCCGGCAACCTGACCAACACCGCCACGGGGCTGATCTATGCCGGTAGCGACGCCGCACTGTTCGTGGGCGGCGTGCTTGCCAATGATCAGGGGGCGATTGTCGCAGGCCGTGACCTCACAATTGCTGGAAGTGCTTCTGGCGCGCGCAATGCTGCTACGGTCAACAGTTCAGGTCTGATTTCCTCTGGTCGCAATATTTCGATCCTGACGGCAAATCTGCGTAACGAGAAAAGTGTGGCTCCAACCTATACGAGCCAGCAAATCTCAAACGCACACGTGTCGGCTTATGACACCTATTATGCACACCTGTGTGGAGATTGTTCATCTTCCGTCTCTTTTGCTGATAAGCAGTTCGTCATTGGTGCCCCCATTCGCCATGTCTATCGTGATGTGACCGAGGACCGCCTCACATCGGCTGGTAGCCCCGCAGCGACTATCAAGGCGGGTAATACGCTTTTTGTCGATACCGTCGATCTTACCAATGCCTACAGCAACATCGAAGCTGGCTCCGGCATGACACTTGTTGGCTCCGGCACGCTGACAAATCTGGGCTTGCAGCTGCAGCGCACGACGTCGGTCAACTGCAATCAAAGTTCGGGTTGCCAATATTATCCTGATGTCATCTTCCAGTGGGAAGAAAGGCGGGATAGTGGCGATACAGGAGGCCATGAATACTCATATCAGGTTTCCATGCCTGGCCCCAGCCCGTTTGGAACGCGGGATGCGTCAAAGGATATCGGCCCCGGACGAACCGTGGAAAGCGTAGAGGCGATCGGTGGGGTTCTAGCGGCAATCCGCTCGGGCGGAGCACTTGGTATCACCGGCTTTGCTGCCGTCAACAATACTGCTTCGGCCGGAACGATCGCCGACCGTGTTGCCGTTGCAGCGCCTGCGCCTTCGAACAATCCGACCGCATTACTGTCCAGTATGACGGCAGGCGGTGCGCTGTTCACGCTTGGCGGCGTCGCCACCCCACAGTCCGGCGGCTTTGGCGGCACCATTCCCGGCCACAGCTTTCTCTATGAAACCCGCGCCGCCTTCCTCGATGTCTCGAAATTCTATGGTTCCAGCTATTTCCTTGGCCGCATCGGCTACCAGCCGGACCGGCAGATCCAGTTCCTTGGGGACGCCTATTTCGAGAACCAATATATTGAGCAACAGATCAGACTGGCCACGGGCTCAGGTTTTACCGGGCAGGATTCAATTACCCAGATCAAGCAGCTTCTCGACAATGGAGCCGCCTATCTCGGAGCGCAGCAACGCCCGCTCGGCCAACCTTTGACGGCTGAGGAGATCGCCAGCCTCACCGAATCCGTCGTGGTCTATGAATGGCAGACGGTGAACGGCTTGGATGTTCTTGCACCGGTGCTGCATCTCGCCGCCAATGACAGGGAGAGATTGAATTCCGCTGGCGCGCTGATCGCGGGTAATCAGGTGACGATCGATACTGGTCTGCTTGCAACGTCAGGGATGATTGCGTCGGCTGGTGATTTGACCGTCTCCGGCTCATCGATTGCAGCAATCGGCGGCACGTTTAATGCCGGCGGCAATGCGTCAATCAAAGGTGACGAGGGCATTCTGCTCGCCAATGCCAAGGTAAATGCCGGCGGCAATCTCGGCCTGACGTCGAATGGAGACATCAACATCTCCGTTACCGAAAGGTCGACAACCAGCACCTTGCGCGACAAGCGTAGCTCGACGACCGTTGTGAGAACCACAAGCCAGGGTTCCGAGATCACCGCGGGCGGATCGATCTCCGCCAATGCAGGCGGCAACCTCAACGTCATCGGCAGCACGATTGCCGCTGATGGAACGGTCGGTCTGAAAGCGACCGGCGATGTGACAATCGCTGAGGCCATCGACACCACCACGATAGATTACACCTACAGGAAAAAGGGCGGTCTGTTCGGCGGAAGCAAACAAACGACGAGCCACACGGAAACGCAGACCGTCGTCGGATCATCGGTTAGCAGTGGGAAGGGCGTGTCCATCATCTCAGGTCGAGATACCGTCGTCTCCGCCTCCGACGTAACGGCTGGTGATGAGACCAACAAAGCCGATATCAATGTCAGCGCAGGCGGCGATTTGCTGATTGCGTCGGGCAAGAATACCGCGGAGTTCGAGCAGAGTTCCTCATCCAAGGGCTTTCTCTCGAAAAAGAGCTCAACGCAGTACAACTACGACGAAGCGACAGTCGGCTCCGAGCTTTCCGCCTCCGGCAACATCAAGCTGGATGCTGGCGGCAACACTGTCATCGCCGGCTCGAACATAACGGCAGGCGATGCGATCAGCGTCGCGGGCGATAGCGTCGCCATCATCGGGGCCGAGGAGCAGCATGCGCTGGAAAGCTCGAGCAAGAAATCAGGCCTGTTCGCCGGCTCCGGCGGCGGCTTCCTCTCCCTCTGGGGCAAGGAACAGAAAGAAAAGAGCCAGTCGTCTACCCTTAACGTCGGCTCCGCGCTGACAGCCGGGACCGATGTCACGCTCACGGCGCGCGAAAACGACGTCAATGTCATCGGTTCCTCCATCGCAGCCGGTCGTGACATAACGCTCGACGCCGCCCGCGACGTCAACATTACCCCTGGCGCCGAAAGCAGCGCATCGCAGGAGAAGGAAAAACGCTCGGGCTTTGGCATCAGCGTCTCCTCCGGCAATGGCGGCTTCTCGGTGGGTCTCGGACTACAGAAGACCAAAGACAGCAAGGAGCAGCAGGCCAATACGAACGCGGTCTCTGTTCTTACTGCCGGTCGTGATCTCCTTGTTTCCGCAGGAAACAACGTCAATCTGCAGGCGGCAACCGCCTCCGCCGGACGTGACGTCGACCTCTTTTCCGGGAATGACATTAATCTCCTCTCGGCCAAAGACCGCACCAATTATCAGGAGATGCACGAGAAAACCTTTGCCGGTGTTACCGTTTCCGTGACCAGCCAGATTGGCAAGGCTGCTCAGAGTATCATTAATTCGGCTGAGCGGCTGTCGGATGGCGGCGGTGTCAACGCCATCACAAATACAGCTATTGCCGGGCTTGGCTTCTATCAGGCCTACAAGGATTTGCAGGGCGTCTCGTCGGACCTTTCCGCGGGCAAGGGTCTGTCCTTCAACGTGGGTATCAATGCCGGCGTCAGCCATCAGGAGAGCCACGCCTCTTCCTCGTTCTCCACGCCTGTCGTCACCGACATTCGTGCTGGTCGCTCCATCAACATCGAGGCAGAAAACGGTAATATAACAAGCGAGGGAGCACAGATTCTCGCCGGTTACGGGAAGGACGGCCTGCCGGTCATCTCGTCCGATGCGCTGACCGGTGACATCTTCCTCTCCGCAGAGAATGGCGACATCAATCTCAATGCCGCCACAGGCACGTTCGATGCGGCAAGTTCAAACAAGTCCTGGAGTGCAGGCGCGGGCATCAATATAGGCTGCACGACGTCAGGCGGCTGCAATGCCAGCCTCGGTGTCAACGGCTCCTACGGCAAGGGCAGTTCCACCACCTCCGGAACCAGCCATACGAATACGCATGTCAACGGCACTGGCGATGTGACCATTGTCACCAATGATCTGGCGCTGAAGGGTGCCACCGTCACTGGCAACTCGGTCGTGGCCGATGTCAGAAACCTGACGATCGAAAGCCAAGTGGATACGGCCACAGCAAAGGCGGACCAACTCAATGTGTCTGGCCAGCTTGGTTTTGGAAACACTGGTGTCTCCGGCTCCACGCAGAAGGCCAAAGGCGATGCGGCGGTCGTTACCGAGCAATCCGGCATCCATGCCGGAACGGGTGGCATCGATCTCAACATTGAGCAACACACCTCGCTTATCGCTGGCGTGATTACCAGCGAGGCTGGCGCGGGACGCAACAACCTCTCCACTGGCACCCTTGAGGCCACCGATATAGATACGCATTCAAGCTGGAAGGCAGAAACCTATGGCGGCTCGATCGGTACTGACGGCCTCTCCATCGCACCGCCGGTCAAGGCTGGCGAGAGCGAGACCGGCAAGGCCTATTCGGCCATCGGCGGCAACATCCCGATCACCATTACCGATCCGGCCAACCAGACACAGGATATTGGTACAATCCGCCGCGATACCGCCAATACCAACATCGCGCTACCCGGTCTGCCAGATCTCGAACACATTCTGCGTCAGCAATACAAAACGCAGGCCGCCTATCAGGAAGCCTCAGCGACCATGGCCGGGCTGGTCGGCGACATCTCCGACAGACTTGCACGGGAGGCGCTGGCCCGCGGCGACCTGAAGGCGGCGCAGTTCTGGGGCGCTGGCGGTATTGGCCGGGCGGCACTACATGCCGTCGGCGGCGGCATCCTAGGCGGCGTTAACGATGTCTCGGGCATGATCAAGGGTGCCTTCGGCGGCGCCGCTTCGGTGCTGATTGCTCCCTACGTCGATCAACTGGTCAAGGGCATGGTTGACGGAACCGATCTTGCCGGCACGGCCGCAGGTCAGTCCCTTGCCAACATCGTCTCCGGCGCGCTGGTAATGGGACTTACTTCCGCTATAGGCGGCGGCGACGCGGCCGCCTACGCGGGGGCAGAGGTCAGGTACAACTACCTTACGCATCAACAGCTGCGCGATCAGATCAACGAGATGGCGAAGTGCGAAGGGAACGCCACCTGCATCAGGCAGGTCGAGCAAAATTATCTCGTGATCGACAACAAGCAGGATCTTGCACTGTTCGAGTGCCAGACTGCGGAATGCGTGAATAAGATCATAGCGGAGATCGAGGAAGCGAAGCAGTATCTCGGTCAGGATCTGGTCGATCTGGCAGCGTATTCGCTGAATGCGGCCAATCGCACCGCCGCCCGGCAATTGAGCGCCGGCTTCTTTTCGCCGGATGCAGCGAGCATCGAGGCGGACATCAATCTCAGGGGCGCTGGTTATTGCGAACGCAACCCCGGTGACAGTTGTAAGCTGATCGGTAGCCTTCTCGCCGATATCAGCGACGGTCTCTATGCCGCAGTCTATGCCAAGCTGGCCTATGCCTCGGAAAGGGGGCAGTTGACTGACGATGTCGTCAAGGCCGCCCAAACTCTCCCGAAAGCCCCAGAAAGCACAACCAAGCCAGTTGGTATTCCGGATACATGGCTTTCCAAGCCAACAAACAAAGGTGGTGGCACACGATACAGCAACCCCGACAACCCGCATGATTTTGTAAGGGTAATGCCAGGCAATCCGGATAGTCCGAATCCTGCGCAACAGCAGCCATATGTGATCAGATCACAAAATGGGCGCATTGTAGATGTGAACGGTAACCCCGTTGCGAGCAATGACCCAGCAGCTCATATTCCGCTTCCAGATTTCAGGTTCTGAGATGATAGTAGATTGGGATGAAAAGATAGTTCAGCTCTTCAAAGACTTTGCTAATGAAGACTTGCAAAGAAGGAGCTGGTTTGGAATTGGGCCGGAGGTTTCGTCCCCTGCTGAAATGTGTTGTTGGGTAGAAGATCTTGATTTGGATAGCTGGCGCACCACCAAAGAGCCATTAATTGGCGATCTTCTATCTCGCATGATTGAGGATTTCATGTCCGAGGTGGCACATCTTCCCGAAGACATCAACGATTGGACTGTATTTGCTTCTAGGGAATGGATCAAAATTAGGTTGATGGCCTCTGTGATTCGAGACTTGCTCGAAAAGCGGATAGACGGGCGATGTCACGTTGTTTGATCCACGGCTCTAAAGCCACTTGTCGGTGAACTAGGCAATCGCTCCCAATGAACTGCGCCGGACTTGCCGGAGACCCCAACTCGTGAGAAGTAGGGTCTATGACAAGCAAGACGACGAACAAATTCTCCCCTGAAGTCCGCGCCCGTGCCGTGCGTATGGTGACGG